>CACXBB010000006.1:13379-120167 GCA_902765735.1 uncultured Eubacteriales bacterium
TGACGGTCTTGCCGCCCGGCGCGATGGACGAGCATCTGATCGTCAAACGGACGGCGCACGCAGTCCTCCGCCCCCAGCCCCAAGGCCGGGACTTCCATCTCCCTCGTGGCCTCGGAGGTCACCAGTATGACCGGGACATCCTTGGCGCGCCAGGTGTTGTTCTTCAGGCGGCGCAGGGTCGAAAGCGCGTCCGCTTGGGAGGCATCGGCGTCCAGCAGTATCAGGTCCGGGACATCCGCCTTCAGGATGTCGAACAGCCCGTCGGCGTCATCCGGCGCCGTCAGCCGAGGCTTCGGGGCGTCGGCGGCGGCCTCCACGGCCCTGAGCGCGTCCGCGCACCCCACGGCGACGATGTGGTCCTCCCGCCTCTTCTCGGGCTTGCGAGCGTCGCGGGCCGCCAGGTGGACGGGCCCCGCCTCCCAGGTGATCACGGCCTTGTCGCTGTACTCGGAGGCGCGCCACTTGTGCATCAGGCGCTCGGTGACCACGTCGATGCCGTTGTCGTGGGTCTCCGGCAGCAGCAGGAAGATCTGGGTCTGGCTGACCTCGACCATCACGTCACTGTTGCGAAGTGACTCCTGCACCATCTGCCGGAACTGCTCGACGATGCCCGCGTGGTGCTCCCGGCCGACGTCGCTCATGGGACGTATGGTGAACAGCACCCGGTAGGCCACGCCGTGATAGCGCTCCATGTAGCGCATCATGTAGCGGTAGATGTTGATGAACGCCTCTCGGCCCATCCACATTGCGTTGGTGGAGATGTTGCGCTCCTCCAGGATCATGGTGACGGCCTCGAGGTTCAGCGAACCGTTGATGGACGCGAAGTTCATCTGGGGACTGCCGTTGAGCGCGCAGCCGTGCTTGCCGTTCTGCTTGACGGTGTTGAGCGCCTGGTCCGCCAGGTGGAACAGCTTGCGGTAATCCTGACCGTGCGCCGGCACGGCGGCCGCACCGATGGACACGCCCATGGGCAGCTTGAGCTGCTCCTCGTCCAGCAGGTGCTTCATCATGTCGATAAAGCCCTGGTTGATGCGCTCCGTGAAGCGGCGAAGCTCGCTCTCGGTGCGCATGTTCTTGGCGAACAGTATGAACTCGTCGCCGCCGATCCGGCCGCAGACGTCCTCGGTGCGCATGTTGTTCTTGAGCAGGTTCGAGAACAGTATCAGCGTGCGGTCGCCCACGTCGTGGCCGTAGAGGTCGTTGATGAGCTTGAAGGAATCCAGATCCAGCACGCACAGGAAGCCGGCCTCGGTCTGACAGATGTGCTCCATCCTGTCCTCCGCGGTATCCTTGTTGAGGAAGCCGGTCATCCGGTCGATCATGGCGTTGCGCTCGAGCTGCTGGAGCTTTTCCTGCGTCCTCAGCGCGTTCTGCACGCGGCTGACCAGTATCTCCGGCACCAGCGGCTTGCGGATGAAGTCCAGCGCGCCCAATTGGAGCCCGCGGGTCTCCGCCTCCTCCTTGCGGTCGGCGGAGAGGAATATGATCGGTATCTCCTGCCGCCCTTCCCGCGCCCGGCGGAGCGCCTTGAGGGTCTCGAAGCCGTCCTGCTCCGGCATGTCGCTGTCCAGAAGCACCAGGTCCGGAGAGGCGGCGGGGTTTTCATTCAGATAGTCCATAAGCGCCCTGCCGGATTGCATGGCGGTAACCCTGATGCCGACGCGGTCGAGCGCCTGGCGCGCGGCCTCGAGGCTCGTCGCGTCGTCGTCAACGATCATTACCCAGTCCATCATATGTGCGTCCCCTCTGCAATGCGTCGTGAATCATCGCAAGCGTGTAATAATATAAATCATATCATCCCGCTTATATCCTACCAGATTGTTCACGGAATTGCAAGCACAAATTTAACTTTTGGACGGAAATTGTGCGCGTGCGCCTTCCCCTTCACTCATGTCGTATGCTAAAGGGGGACGACCTCTTCCGCCTCACTGCGTTCGGCACCTTCCCCTGAAGGGGAAGGCACGACCTCTTCCGCCCCCTGCGGGGGCACCTTCCCCTGAAGGGGAAGGCAAAGGGAAACGTATCCAAAAGCCTTCCCCTTCAGGGGAAGGTGGCACGCGAAGCGTGACGAAAGAGGTCGTAACCCCTACTCCCTACTCCCTACTCCCTACTCCCTTTTCTCCCATTCCTCCCTGCCGACGGCGAACACCTTCGTGACGCCGTTCACGTTGTCCTCGTATTCGCCCACCTGCCGGCAGCCCCAGGAGATAACCGTGCGGGCGGAGGGGACGTTGGTATACTTCATGCAGGAATAGACGACGCGGAAGGGCGTGTGCTCAAACGTCCAGTCCCGCACGGCGCGGGCAGCCTCCCGAGCGTAGCCCCTGCGCTGCATGTCGCCGCGGATGTGATAGCCGATCTCCGGCCGTATGACGCCGCCGATCACCTGCATCGTCAGGCCGCAGTCGCCGATCACCTCCCCGGTCTGTTTAAGGCACACCATCCACAGGCCGAAGCCGGAGACGCGGTAGCGCTCCACGTTGCGCCCGATCCAGTCCCGCACCCGCGCCGCGTCGAAGCGGTACGGGTAGTGCCGCATGATTTCCGCGTCTCCAAGCACCGCGTGCAGGGCGTCGAAATCGTCCATGTTCATCTCCCGAAGGATCAGCCGCTCCGTCTGAAGCGCCATCGTCCTCACTCCATCACCTGAATGATCATGCACTTTAAATACTTCGTCTCGACGGACTGCGGCAGTATCGGATGATCGTAGCCCTGGGTGCGGAACTCCGTAAGCCGGATGCGCTTTTTGGCGTCCCGGGCGGCCTGATTGACGATGTCCTGGAACATCTCGGGCAGTATGTGCTGGCTGCACGAGCAGGTCACCAGGAACCCGCCGGGCCGGGTCAGCTTGAGGCCGCGCAGGTTGATCTCCTTGTAGCCGCGCACGGCGGCGGGCACGGCGGCCTTGTTCTTGGTGAACGCCGGGGGGTCGAGGATCACCACGTCGAAGCGCTCGCCCCTGTCGTCCAGCTCCCGCAGGAGGTCAAAGCAGTTGTGGGCCTCGAAGGTGACGTTGTCAAGGCCGTTTAAACGGGCGTTCTCCCGGGCAACCTCCAGCGCCTCCTCGGAGATGTCCACCCCCAACACGCTCTGAGCGCCGTACTTCGCCGCGTGCAGCGAGAAGGACCCGTTGTGGCAGAAGCAGTCCAGCACCCGGGCGTCCCGGCAGAAGGGCTTCAGGGCGGCGCGGTTCCACTTCTGATCGAGGAAGAAGCCGGTCTTCTGACCCTGCCTCACATCCACGAGGAAGCGGATGCCGTTCTCCACCATGTCCACCCGGTCGGGCACCTCGCCGCGCAGAAGCCCGGTGGTCTGCTGAAGTCCCTCCAGCCGGCGCACCGGCACGTCCGAGCGCTCCCATATGCCCCGGGGCTTCACGACCTCCATCAGTATGTCGCACAGCATGTCCTTCACGCGCTCGATGCCCAGCGACAGCGACTGCAGCACCAGTATGTCCGCGAACTTGTCCACCACCAGCCCCGGCAGGAAGTCCGACTCGGAGTAGATCAGCCGGCAGCTCTCCGGGTCGCACAAGAGCTTTCGGTATTCCCAGGCGTCGCGTACCCGCCTTTCAAAGAAGGCGCGGTCGCAGGGCTCGTCGTTGCGGGTCAGTATGCGCAGCGATATCTGGCTTTGCGGGTTGTAGAACCCCCGGCCGATGAACTTCCCCCGGAAGTCGCACACCTCCACGATGTCGCCGTTTTCAAAATCGCCCTCCACCCGCTCGATCTCGGAGGCGTAGATCCACGGGTGCCCGCCGCGCACGCGGGTCTCCCGGGTCTTGCGAAGCGTGACCTTTGCCATAATCATCCCATCCCGTTCCTGTGTGATAATTCATCATAACATAACTGTGTAAACTTGTCCATCGTTCGGATTTGTGGTAGAATACGTGTACAATTAGGAATTGGGAATTATCCAACAATTCGGAGTAATGCTATGGACAATCCAAACGCCAAGCGTCTGAACAAATTCATCGCCGACAGCGGCTACTGCTCGCGTCGGGAGGCGGACCGTCTGATCGAGGAGGGCCGGGTGCTTGTGGACGGCAGGCCCGGCGCGCTGGGCGACAAGGTGCTGCCCGGCATGTCGGTCACGGTGGACGGCCACAGCCTCACCGGCGAAAGCGAGAAGGTCTACCTGCTTTTGAACAAGCCCCGGGGCATCGTGTGCACCGCGGATCCCCGGGAGCCCATGAACGTGGTGGACTACATCGGCCACCCCGCCCGGGTGTTTCCGGTGGGGCGTCTGGACAAGGACAGCGAGGGGCTTTTGATGCTGACCTCCGACGGGGAAATCGTCAACCGCATGCTGCGCGCCGCCGGCGGGCACGAGAAGGAGTACGAGGTGACCATCGACCGGCCCGTGACGCGGGACTTCGTCGATAAGATGATGGCCGGCGTGCCGATACTGGACACCGTCACCCTGCCCTGCAAGGTCCGTAGGACCGGGGAGAGGTCCTTCAACATCATACTGGTGCAGGGGCTCAACCGTCAGATCCGCAGGATGTGCGAGGCGCTGGGGGCCAACGTCACCCACCTGCGCCGCATCAGGATCATGAACCTCCGGCTGGGCAGCCTGAAGCCCGGCGAATGGCGGGACCTGACCCCGGCGGAGCTCGGGGCACTGATGAAACAGCTTTGAAAGCGGACGGAAGTATGCGTAAACGGAAGAAAAGGACGCCGCTTCGGAGGATCCTCCGGGGCGTCAGATGGGCGGTACTGCTCTGCCTCATAATCAACCTGATCGCGGCGTATGCGCCCTTCGTCCGCCTGCCGGCGCTGGACGCGGAGACGGAATCGGCGCTCGCGGCGCGGGCTAAAGAGATGTTCGAGGACAGGGCCACCGACGACCGGGCCATGATCATCGAGTCCAGCCAGGACGCGCTGGACGAGCGGCTTCGGCTGATCGAGCAGGCCCAGCGGGAGATCGTCATCGTCACCTACGAAAACCACGACGGCGAGAGCACCCGGGACATACTGGCCGCGGCGCTTCACAAGGCCGATCAGGGCGTGAAGGTGCGGTTCCTGGTGGACGGCATCGCCGGGCGCTTCGACCACATGGGCGGCGACCTGTTCCGCGCCGTGGCGGCCCACGACAACGTGGAGGTGCGCTTCTACAACCTCATACAGTTCCTGACCCCGTGGAAGCATATGGGGCGCATGCACGACAAGTACGTGATCGCGGACGACGCGGCCTTCATACTGGGCGGGCGGAACATGTTCGACAAGTTCCTGGGCGAGTACACCGCCACCAACCGAAGCCTCGACCGGGAGGTGCTGATCTGCGGCACCGACTGCATCAAACAGCTTCGCGTCTACTTCGAAGGCATGTGGAACCACCCCGAGACCCGCGTGTTCAGGCCGTGGCATCGGATCAGCGATGCACGCTGCCGAAAGGTCTACGACGATCTGGCCGCACGCTACGAGGGCCTGAGGGCGGCCAGACCGGACCTGTTCGCGCCCTGCGACTATGCCGAAATGACGACGCCCACCCAGGGCGTGTGGCTGGTGAGCAACCCCACCACGATCTACGCCAAAGCGCCCGTGGTGTTTGGCCAGCTCACGGAGTTGATGGCCCGGGCGAAGGAAGACGTGGTCATCCACTCCCCCTACGCCGTGCTGAACCGATACATGCGGGAGACGCTGAGGGCCGTCGCCAAAAAGGTGCCGGTGACGCTGATGATCAACGCCGTCGAAAACGGCGCGAACCTGGTGGGCAGCGGCGACTACCTCTACCACCGTGGGGACGTGCTCTCCACCGGGGTACGCGTGCTGGAGTACGCCGGGGGCAAGTCCTATCACGGCAAGGCGGTGGCCATCGACGACCGGCTGTCGGTGATCGGCTCCTTCAACATGGACCTGCGCAGCACCTATCTGGACACGGAGCTGATGCTGGTGATCCGAAGCCCGGAGATCAACGCGGAGCTTCGGGGCTACATGGACGTCCTGCACGCCGACTGCCGCGAGGTGCTCGACGCCCAAAACGCCGTGATCCCCGAGACCCTCACGATCCCGGAGTGCCCGGTGTGGAAGCGCGCGCTTCTGTATCTGATCGGCGCGCTGGTGCAGCCCGTGCGCAATCTGGTGTAGTGTCTTATAAAAACATTACACAATATTCGTTGATATTTCCCCACGGAATATGATAAACTGACCGGGCTTAGCGGCAAGACAGTTCGAAACCATCCTGTCTATAAACAAAACTAAGGGCGGAGACAAAATCAACAGTGTTTTGTCCATGACACACCTTGGTTGAGGTGTGTCTTTTTCTATGAAAGGAGCTGATGAAATGGATATGAAGAATCTGACAAAGACCCAGAAGCTGACCCTCTCCGGGGCGGTGATGGCGATCTACATCGTGGTGATGTACTTCACCCAGAGCTTTGCGTTCGGCCAGTATCAGGTGCGCATCGCAACGGCAATCTACGGCGTGGCATATCTGTTTCCGTTCCTGGTTGTGCCGCTGGGCCTCTCCAACCTGCTTTCCAACATGGTGATGGGCGGGCTGGGCTTCTTTGACATCGTGGGCGGGGGCGTCGTGGGTCTCATGACCGCGGGATGCTGCGCCCTGCTGGGCAAGGGGAAGATCACGTCCTGGGCCGTGGTGGCGCCGATCATGCTGATTCCGGCGCTGGTGGTTTCCATATGGCTCAGCAAGCTGATCAACGTGCCCTATGCGGCCCTCGCGGGCAGCCTGCTGGTGGGCCAGGCGATCGCCGGCGCGGTGGGCGCTGTGCTGGTCAGGGCGCTCAGGAACATATGGAGGGAGATTTGAGCCATGTCTGAACGCGCGCAGGAGGGGCTTAAGCTGCTGGGCGGCAAGCGCACGCAGTACAAGAGCGACTACGCCCCCGGGGTGCTGGAGACCTTTGCAAACAAGCACCCGGACAACGACTACTTCGTGAAGTTCAACTGCCCGGAGTTCACCAGCCTGTGCCCCATCACGGGCCAGCCGGACTTCGCCACGGTGTACATCTCCTATGTGCCCGGCGAGCGCATGGTAGAATCCAAGTCGCTGAAGCTCTATCTGTACAGCTTCCGCAACCACGGGGACTTCCACGAGGACTGCATGAACATCATCATGAAGGACCTGATCAAACTCATGGACCCCAAGTACATCGAGGTCTGGGGCAAGTTCACCCCGCGGGGCGGCATCTCCATCGACCCCTACTGCAACTACGGCAGGCCGGGAACGAAGTGGGAGGAGGTCGCCTGGCAGCGTCTGAGCCGGCACGACCTCTACCCCGAAAAGGTGGACAACCGCTGATATTTAGCATTTCCATGATGAAGCATACCGCCCGTATATGTTACAATGTACGGGTGGTATTACTATAATAGCGAGGTCGTTATGCAGTCCTTCCGCCAGAAATACATCGGCACCCGTGCCTTCTACAGGATGGTGCTGGCCATCGTGATCCCGATCATGATCCAGAACGCCATCACCAACTTCGTCAGCCTCCTGGACAACATCATGGTGGGCCAGGTGGGCACCGAAGCCATGTCCGGCGTGGCCATCGCCAACCAGCTCATATTCGTGTTCAGCCTGTGCGTCTTCGGCGGGCTGTCCGGCGCGGGCATTTTCTCGGCCCAGTTCTACGGCGCGGACAACCAGGAGGGCGTGCGCGGCTGCTTCCGCTACAAGTTCATACTGAGCGTGGCGTTGTCGGCGGCGGCCATCGCGCTGTTTCTGCTGCGCGGGGAACAGCTGATCGGGCTGTACCTGCACGAGGAGGGCGACGCCGCCCGGATCGCCGCCACATTAAAGCACAGCCTGGCTTACCTGCACGTGATGCTGTGGGGGCTTCCGGCCTTCGCGCTGACGCAGGTGTACGCCAGCACGCTGCGCGAGACCGGCGAGACCGCACTGCCCATGCGGGCGGGCATCATCGCGGTGTTCGTGAACCTGTTGTTCAACTGGATACTGATCTTCGGCCACCTGGGCCTGCCCGCCCTGGGCGTGGTGGGCGCGGCGATTGCCACGGTGCTCTCGCGCTATGTGGAGCTCGTCATCGTGGCGGTGGGAGCCCACCGCAATCCCGGGCGGTTCCGCTTCATCAAGGGCATCTACTCCACCCTGCGGGTGCCCCTGTCGCTGACGAAGCAGATCAACATCAAGGGCCTCCCCCTGCTGGCCAACGAATTCCTGTGGTCGCTGGGCATGACGACGCTGATACAGTGCTACTCCGTGCGCGGGCTGGACGTGGTGGCGGCGACGAACATCTCCAGCACCATCTCCAACCTGTTCGCCGTCACCATATTCTCCATGGGCTCCGCCACGGCCATACTGGTGGGCCAGTCGCTGGGCGCGAACAAGCTGGACGAGGCCATGGCGCGCGCCTGGCAGCTGTTGGCGTTCAGCATATTCATCAGCGTGTGCTCAGGGCTGCTGTTGCAGATCGCCGCGCCGCTGATCCCCCGGCTGTACCGCACCGAGCCCCACGTGCGCAGCCTGGCCGCGTCGCTTCTGCATATATTCGCGCTGTGCATGCCGATCATGGCCTTCGGCAATTCCGCCTATTTCATACTGCGCTCCGGCGGCAAGGTGTTCATGACCTTCCTGTTCGACTGCGGCTACACCTGGGCGGTTGCCGTGCCGGTGGCCTGGTGCCTGGCGTACCTGACCCACATGGATGTGCGCATGATTTACCTGTGCGTGCAGCTCGCGGATATCCTCAAGGTCGTGCTGGGGTATGTGCTCATCAAGAGGGGCGTGTGGCTCAACAATATGGTCGGGTAGGGACAGGGAAATGGGGCTGTCTCAAAACGAACCTACGCCAGGCAATTCGTCGTAGGGGCGGCATTAATGCCGCCCGCGGACGCCATGAATGGCGTCCCTACGGATGAATTGCATCGTATGATCGTCGTTTTGAGACAGCCCCATTTCTCTATGCCTGTGCCGCGCTCATGCCCGCCAGCGCGCCGGTGGACCAGGCGATCTGCAGGTTGAAGCCGCCGGTCTGGGCGTCCACGTCCAGCACCTCCCCGGCGAAATACAGTCCCCGGACCAATTTGGATTCCATGGTGGAGGGGTTTATACCCTTCACGTCCACACCGCCCCGGGTGACGATGGCTTCGTTGAAGTCACGAAGCTTCCTGGGCGTCAGCGGCAGGCGCTTTAAGATGTCCAGTATCGCCCTGCGTTGCCCGGCGGTGACGGCGTTGACGGGCATGGCCGGGGACAGTCCCGCCAGCTTCAGAAGCTGCTCGGCCAGGCTGTGGGGCGCGAGGCCGTCCATCACCGATATGAGCTGCTTTCGGGCCATGGCCCTGAAGTCCCTGAGCAGCCGGGCGTCGAGGGTCTGCTCGTCCAGCGCGGGCTTTAAGTCGATGGACAGCTTTACGGCGGACAGGTCCTCCGGCAGCAGGCTGGACAGCGTCAGCACCAGCGGCCCGGAGATGCCGAAGTGGGTAAACAGCATCTCCCCCTGCTCGTCATACAGCTTCTTTGGCTTCTTGCCGCCGGTGAGCCAGGCCGTCAGCGCCACGTTTTTGAGCGACAGCCCCATCAGGTTGGCGGGCCAGCTCTCCCTTGTCTCGATGGGCGCCAGCGCCGGCAGCGGCTTCTTCACCGCGTGCCCCGCCTGCTCCGCCAGCCGGTAGCCGTCGCCGGTGGAGCCGGTGGAGGGATAGCTCACCCCGCCGGTGGCCACGATCACCGCGTCGCCCTCAAGCGCGCGGCCGCCGGTCAGCAGGACGCCCCGGCAGGTGCCGTCTTCGATCACCAGCGCCTCCGCGCCGGTGTTCAGCCGCACGTCCACCCCGAGCCGGGCAAGCTCCCGGGCGAGGGCGCCGATGATGTCGCTGGCCTTGTCGGAGGCCGGGAACACCCGCTCCCCCCGCTCGACCTTCAGCGGCACGCCCAGCGATTCCATGAGCGCCATCACTCCCCGGTTGTCCAGCGCCGAGAACGCGGCGTACATGAACCGGGGGTTTCGGTGGATGCAGCGCATGAAGCGGTCCATATCGGCGGCGTTGGTGACGTTGCAGCGCCCCTTGCCGGTGATGTAGACCTTCTTGCCCAGCTTTTCGTTGTGGTCGATCAGCGTGACCGCCGCGCCCTCGCGGGCCGAAAACAGCGCGGCCATCATGCCGGCCGCGCCGCCTCCGATTACGATAACTCTCTTCATATTGTCCCTTTAACCGTCCGACGAGCGGGCGAGATACACATCGTACTTGTTCCAGATGTCCTCCATCTCCTGGAAGTATTCGGACACCTCGTGCCGCCTGCGCTGCCCCAGCGCCACGATCAGCGCGTTGATGAGTGATAGCGGCGCGGCGAAGGAGTCCACGAAGGAGGACATGTCGCTCTTGGCCATCAGGCAGGTGTCCGCCGTGGCGTGCAGCGGCGAGAGCGGGCCGTCGGTGATGGCGATCAGCGCCGCCTTGCGGGTGCGGGCGAACTCCATGGCCTCGATGGACCGGCTGGTGTAGCGCGGGAAGGAGATGCCGATGAGCAGATCCCCCTCACCGATGCGTGAGAGCTGCTCGAACACGTCGCTGACGCCGGAGGTCACCACGTGCACGTTGGAAAAGATGAAGCGCAGGTAGTGGGCGAAGAACTCCGCGATGGGCGCGGAGGCCCGCAAGCCCATCACATAGATGTTGCGCGCGGCGATGATCTTCTCGATGGCGTCCTCAAAGGCGCTGATGTCCAATTCGTCCAGCGTGGAGCGTATGTTCTGGATGTCGGCCTTGAGCACCTTGTTGAGCACCTGGGCGTGATCCATGTCCGAGGTCATCTCAAAGCGCTGGGAGGCGGTCAGGCGGTGGCGTATCAGCTCCTGCAGCGCCTTCTGAAGATGGGGATAGCCGCTGTAACCCAGCGCCGCTGCGAAGCGTACCACCGTGGACTCGGATACGCCCACGTATTCCCCCAGCTTGGAGGCGGTCATGAACACCACCTTGTCGTAATGGGTCACGATGCACTCGGCGATGCGCCGGTGGCTCTTGGATAGTTTTTTGCCGCTGTGGTTCAGTCGCTGTATCAGCTCCTGCGCGTTGTCCATGGTCGTATTCCCTCCAGAACGTTCGGTCATTTACATTATTAGTATAGCTCATATTTCACATTTTTGCAAGGGAATTATGCAAAATCATTCATTTTAACGCTTCCTTTTTCGCCCATCGCGTGTAAAATGACAGCCGCTGCCGCGCATTGTGCAACATTGCCCGCGCCGTTCTGTTTCGCGCGGGCGAAGCATACCATGACAATGTGTCCGGCGGGAGGTGAGGATGATGATTCGTTTCAAGGTCGTCAAGGCATCGAAGCTTTTGCTGTTTTTTGCCATTGTGCTGCTGTTCGCGGCGACGTGCTTCATCATGGTGCGCTATTCGCTGTCCAGGGAGCCCCAGATCCAGACGACATCTGCCGAGCTGGTCCATTCGGCGGCGGAGACCCAGACGGTCTTCGCCGCCCGCGGCATGGATGTGGAGGTCGTAAGACCCGCGAAACGCAGCGTGCTCATCTACCACACCCACACCCACGAGGCCTACGAGCAGGTGAAGGACGACCCCTACGAGGCGCTGGAGGCCTGGCGCACCGCCGACGCGGGCCACAGCGTGCTGCGCGTGGGCGCGGAGCTGGCGAAGTGTCTGCGCGCAGAGGGCTTTGAGGTAGTCCACGACACCACCGACCATGAAAACGACGCCCTGTCCACCGCCTACACGCGCTCCCTTAAGACGCTGGAGGGCTACGACAGGCGCTTTGACCTCTACATCGACCTGCACCGGGACGCCTGGTACAGGGGCATGCAGACCCGCTACACCGACGCGGACGGCACGCCGCTGGCCCAGCCCATGGTGCTCATCGGCAACGGTAAAGGCTTCGACGTGAAGCCCCACACCGAGGAAAACCTCTCGTTTGCCCAGGCACTGACCGCGCGCATCAACGCAAATCACCCCGGGCTTTGCAAGGACGTGCTGGTGAAGGACGGGCGTTACAACCAGCACATCGGCGTATTTTCCGTGCTGATCGAATTCGGGCACAACAAAAACACCCTCCGGGAGGCGCTGAACACCGCGCCCATCGTGGCGAAGGCCATCCGGGAGGTGTTCGAGGACCCGGATATCGCGCGTCTGGCCGGTTCGTGACGCACACCATATGTAGTATTTACTGAATAATATCACAAACAGGGAAACATTGTCACAATGGAATATTGAAATCGGGTTATCGGAGCGTGTATAATAGGCATGAAATAATACAAAAGGTGTGGGTCGGATATGCGCATACAGCTGTTTGTCGCCGATACGGACCAAAGTCACATCGACCACGTCGCACGATGCGTGGCCCGCTGCCCGGACATACGCATGGTCGGGACCGGCAGCAACGGGGCACATGTGCTCAGGCAGCTTTCCGTCACCCCGGCGGACGTGCTGATCACGGAGGTGCAGCTGCCCGGGCTGGACGGCATCATGCTGATCCGGGACCTGCAAAAGCAGCGCACCGGCCCCGCCGCCATCGTGTGCACGGGGTTCTACTCCCAGGCGTGCGTGGCGCGGGCGCGTGCCTGCGGCGCGGCGTACTACATGTACAAGCCGCTGGACTACACCCGTCTGCCGGAGGTCATCCGGGAATGCCACCGCGCCCGGCTCCGGGACGCGGCCGTCGCCGGGACCGACGAAACGGAAGCCAACCTGCAGCGGGCCATGCGCGCCCTGCTCAGGGAGTGCGGCATGCCCGCGCGGCTGAACGGCACCGCCTACCTCGCCGTGGCGCTGGAGGCGGCCGGCGCGGACCCGGCGCTCATAAAAAACCTGTCCAAGGGGCTCTACCCCGCGGTGGCCGAGCGCATGCGCACCACCCCCGCCTGCGTGGAGCGTGCCCTGCGCAACGCCATCTACGTGGCCTGCGAGCGGGGCGAGCTGGACGCGCGCTTCGGCCACTGTCCCACCAACCGGGAGTTCATACTCTACCTGCTGGACCAGCTCGTCCTGCGGTGTCCGGGGTGACAGTCCCCCATCAGCCCACTTCCCTTTTCAGCGCCTCCATCATCTCCTCGCTGACGGAGCACACCGCGGAATAGTACAGATCCTTCGCGTCCGAAAGCACCCTGCGGGCCTCGGCGTCCTCCCCGTCCTCGTGGCGCATGCGCGCCAGGGAGTAGATCGTGGTGATCTGGCGGGGCTTTTCCTTGTGCGCCTTTTCATAGTAATCCTTGGCCACCGCCCGGTATTCCGAGGCCTTCACGGGGTCGGCCTCATGCTTCGACATGGCCTCGTACATCTCCCCCATGTTGTCCAGCACGCCGGCGTCCTCGTCGTCGTAGCCCATGGCCTCGGCGTTGAAGGCGTCCGCCGCCTTAAAATCGCCGGTCTGATCGGCCTTTTCCACCAGAAACATGCCCAGCGTGCTGTAGATCGAGGCGCACTGCTTCATCTGGAAGGCGCGGTTGGCCGTGGCGATGGCGTCGTCCAGGCGACCCTTCTTCCACAGGCACACGGCGTAGTTGAGGCGAAGATCGAACCACTCGTCGTCGGTGAGCTTCTTGAGCCTCAGCGCCTCCATGAGGGACATGGCCCGGTCGAACTCCCCCAGCCGCATCAGCAGTATGGCGAAGCTTTGGTGGACGCTGTTCTTCTGCCCGCCGTCCTTCAGCGCCTCCTCGTACAGCTTGTAAGCCTGGGCGTACTTCTGCTTCGCCTCGGCGATCTTGCCCGCGTTGGCCGTCTCATTGGCGGAGATATGGGTGCGCACGGCCCTCTGGCCGCTCAGCGCGCTCAACAGTCCCATCGATCATTCCTCCATCTTCTTGATCAGTCGCGCCGCGCGGCGGTCCAGATCGTCCTCCGCGTCGGGGTAGCGCCGCGCCATGTTCGCGTATTCCAGCGCGGCGGCACAGTCCTTTATCTTATGTTCGTACAGCTTCGACAGCGCCACGCACACCTTCCCGGGCATCTGCCGGCGCTGCAGCATCTGTTTGAGCACCTGTATCGCGCCCGCACAGTCCCCCGAGCGCCGCAGTATGTGGTATTGCCGCCAGTTGGCCATGCCCGCGATGCGCTCCCCGGTCAGCGCCGCCAGCGTGCCGCGGGGCCGGGGCAGCGCCGTGATGCGGTACAGCTCCCGGGCGGGCTTCCACTCCCCCTGACGCTCGAGGGTCCGGCCCATGCTGAACAGGTCGCGCTGGTCGGTGAGCTTCTCCGGCTCGGCGTTGACGGCGCACAGCCTGACGAGCAGCGTCTGGAGCGACACGATGTCCTGCCGGTTGTGCTCGATGATATCCTCCAGAAGACCCTCGTCCCCGGTTTTGAGGAACTCGAAGTACCGCCCGGGCACCTCGCTGCCGGGCAGGTCGTCCCGGCGGGGCATGCCCAGGATCTCCGCCTCGATGCGCGACAGCCGGCAGCTGCCGATGCGCAGCTTCCACGCCCGGCGCGCCGGGTGCAGCAGGTCGAGGTTGTCCATCTCGCGCCAGCGCTGCCGCATGCGGCACATGGTGAACCGCGCCTCCAGCAGCGGCATGTCGAACTTCCTGCCGTTGAAGGTGCACACGCAGTCGAACTGCTCCATCAGGCCCGCCAGCCGGTCGATCATCTCCGGCTCGTCGGCGTACTCCCGCATCAGGAACTGCTCCACCGCGAAGCCGTCCCCGTCCACGTAGCCCGCGCCCACCAGGAAGGCCACCGTGCCCGCGCCGCCGGAGAGGCCCGTGGTCTCCGTGTCCATGAACAGGCATTTGCGCACGTCAAACGGACCGCCCGTCCAGCCCATGCGCCGCAGGCCCACCGGCGAGAGCTCGTAGATCGCCGGATCGAGCGGCGCGCGGCTCAGCCGGTGCAGCACCCCGCCGGGGCGCGCCTCGGGCGCGGGCGCGCTCTGCGCGGCCTTCATGGCGTTCAGCTTTGCCCTCAGTGACGACGCCATAGCGCACCTCCCGGACGTGATTCGATCCATATTCCGCTATTACGATATAACAAAACGCCGCCGATGTCAACCGTCAACTGAATGGTTCCCCGTTTCAAACCTTATCCCGCTTTCCTGCGTCTAACGGGTGTACCGGTACAACGGAGGGATCGACAAATGCTGCAAACCGACTTCATTCAGCGCGTGCGGGCCTGTGAGCGCAGGCTCTACCGCGTCGCCCGCACGATGCTCCCCCAGGAATGCGACTGCGAGGACGCGGTCCAGGAGGCGCTGCTCCGGGCGTGGGACAAGCTGGATACGCTTCGTCAGGAGGCATACTTTGAGACGTGGCTGATCCGCATACTGATCAACCAGTGTAAAACCTTCTATCGCCGCCGCCCGCCCGAGCCCGCGGAGCTCGCCGGGGACATCCCCCAGCCCCGGCAGGGTGACACGCCTCTATTGGACGCGCTGACAGCCCTGCCGGGCAAGCAGCGCGTGACGCTGGAGCTGCATTACATCGAGGGTTACAGCGTCGCCGAGGTCGCACGCATACTGCGCGTGCCGGAGGGCACGGTCAAGTGGCGGCTGAAGCGGGGGCGCGATCAACTGAAAGAATCCATCATACGAGAGGAGGCCCGCCCATGAGACGCTGGAAGGACCCGTTTCCCCCGACCCCGAAGGGGTTCCACGACCGCGTGGAGCAGACGCTCGGCGGGCTGGAGGAAAGGAAAATGAAACATACGAATCACAAATTGACCGTCACATTGGCAGCGGCGCTGATCATACTGGCGACGGCCGCGGCAGCCATGGCCGTGGTGCTGGGAAACGCGCGGTTCAAGCGGGCGTTGACCGCCGGCGGCGCGGACGACGTGGCCGCGCTGGTGCAGGAGGTCCATGTCCCCGCGGCGGGCGACGGGACGGAGGGCTTCGGGCTTTCCATCGACGAAATCCTTTGGGAGGACGACCTGCTGTATTTCTCCTACACCGCCTCGGTCCCCGAGAACGGCGGCCGCTACCTGCTGGCGCTGTACGCGCCGCTTATGAACGGCGAAGCGATGTGCTTTAACCTCACCGGCTGGGAGCGCAGCGCCTTCTTCGACGACAGGGTGCAGCAGGTCATCCCTCTGGGCGGGACGCGGCCCGCCTCCTGCGGGCAGCTGCTCACCTTTGCCGTGGACCCGGCATTGCGCGAAAGGGCCGCAAACGCGCTGTATCTGCGGGCGGACTTCTTCCGAACCGACACGGACTTCACCGGCGACGTAAACGGTTTCGAGAGCGCGTTCAAGGGCGCGGTGCCCACCGTCTGCCTGACGTTTGACCCCACGGAATCCCTGAAGGAGTACGCCGAACGGCTGGCGCTTCCGGCGGCTGAGACGGCGGCGCTTCAATCGATTGCCGACGCCGCGGGCACAGACGGCATACTGACGCCCGGGGAGCTTTCGGACGTCAGGGGCATCGAATACGCCGCCCGGCGCGAGGCGCGCATGGTGATGGACGCTGCGATGCTTCAGCAGACGGTGTATGACGGCGTCGAGGAGACGGAATTTGAGGTGAACGGCTGCAAGGTCAGCGTCGAGGACTTCCACATGACCCATCTGGGCGCGGGCTTCCGGCTGCGCGTGACTGCCCCGGACGGACTTTCCGAGGCGGAGGGAACGCGGCTGGCCTGTGAGGTCGCGTCGCCGGGCGAAAACAGCCGTCAGGACGGTTACCAATGGAGCCTGTTCCGACCCGACGGCAGCGAATTGGCGTTGGATCAGGGCATGGAAGGCGGCGCGGGCTTCCAGCCCCTCCCCGACGGCACGCCGAGCTATGTCGTCAGCTATGAGATCGACGGCATCATCCCGCTGGACGGGCTGGATAAAGTGGTACTGATGCCATACAACATCCGTTACGATGACCATGACCGGCCCGTCTTCGACTACCTGGAGGATTGGGCTATCGAGCTTACGCCCGTCCTCAGTCGGGCAGAAGCCACTGCCGGACCGGTTCAAACCCTCTCCCCGAAGGATCAGGCGACCTTTGACCGCGCCATGAACGGCGAGGTCATGACCCGCCTGGAGCGCAGGGTTGCCGTCGTCAACTGGCAGGAGGGCGACCCCGGCGTCACCGTTTACGCCACGAAGAGAGGCGCTTTTTACCACGTGGACAGCGCCTGCTCGGGCATGAGCGGCGCCCATCCCCAGGACATCGAAGAGGCCGTGCAAGCGGGCAAGCAGCCCTGCCCCGACTGCATCGGCGGCCAAAACGCTCCTGTCGAGGTGGATATCTTCACAGGCATTCCTGTTCCCTCCGTCGAATAATGATTACTTTACAGTTTCTCTATTGACCCTTTGGAACGGAGGCGGTATAATGGTATCAAATTAAATAAGCCGTTTGAGGCTTGCAGGAGAGCGGACGAATGTCCCGCCGAAGGAGAGACACTCTCAGGCGTTCCCTGTGGGAATGAGGACTGCAAGCGGAGGGCACTCTGGAGACATCCGCATCGGCGGAGGCCGAAGGTGAAAGCGCATCGCGCGAATCTCTCAGGCAAAAGGACAGAGCAGGATTTCCCGTATGGGGTCAAAGCCCCTGCGGGGCATGCTGTGCGGCCGGACGCCTGAGCGCCGGTCGGTTTTTATGCCCCACAGGCGGCAATAACAGGAGGATGAATTATGGTACAGCAGGGCATGGAATTTGTGCGTCAGTACGACCCGGAGATCGGCGACATCATGATGAAGGAGCTCGCGCGCCAGCGAAACAACCTGGAGCTGATCGCGTCCGAAAATATCGTCTCGGAGGCGGTCATGGCCGCGATGGGCTCGGTGCTGACCAACAAATACGCCGAAGGCTACCCGGGACACCGCTACTACGGCGGCTGCGAATACGTGGACATGGTGGAGAACATCTGCATCGACCGCGCGAAGAAGCTGTTCGGCGCGGCCTACGCCAACGTGCAGCCCCACTCCGGCTCCCAAGCGAACCAGGCGGTCTACTTCGCCCTGTGCAAGCCCGGCGACACCGTCATGGGCATGGACCTCTCCTGCGGCGGCCACCTGACCCACGGCGCGAAGGTCAGCTTCTCCGGCAAGATCTACAACTCGATCTCCTACGGCTGCGACCCCGAGACCGGCCTGATCGACTACGACCAGGTGCGCGAGCTGGCCATGGCGCACAGGCCGCGCATGATCATCGCCGGCGCCTCCGCCTATCCCCGCATCATCGATTTTGAAAAGTTCGGCGCCATCGCCAGGGAGTGCGGCGCCTACCTGATGGTGGACATCGCCCACATCGCGGGCATGGTGGCCGCGGGCGAGCATCCCAGCCCGATGCCCTACGCCGACGTGGTCACCACCACCAACCACAAGACCCTGCGCGGGCCCCGCGGCGGCATGATCCTGACCAACGACCCCGCCATCGCCAAGAAGATCAACTCCGCCATATTCCCCGGCGGACAGGGCGGCCCGCTGATGCACGTCATCGCCGCCAAGGCCGTGTCCCTGGGCGAGGCGCTCAAGCCGGAGTTCAGGGCCTATCAACACCAGATCGTCGTCAACGCCGCCGCCATGGCGGACACCCTCAAAAAGGCCGGCGTGAAGCTCATCTCCGGCGGCACCGACAACCACCTGATGCTGGTGGACCTGCGGCAGGCCGACATCAGCGGCCGCGAGCTGGAGCAGCGGCTGGATTCGGTGCGCATCACCGTCAACAAGAACAAGGTCCCCGGCGACACGCGCTCCGCCAACGAGACCTCCGGCATCCGCGTGGGCACGCCCGCCGTCACCGCCCGGGGCTTCAAGGAGGCGGACGCCCGGGAGGTCGGCGCGCTGCTGGCCCTCGCCGCCCAGGATTTCGAGCACAAAAAGGACGAGATCGTGCAGCGCGTGGACGCGCTTTGCAAAAAGTTCCCGCTGTACGAATGACATTTGCCAAAACGAGCGAAGGGGCTGTCTCAAAACGACGAATACGCGATACAATCCATTCGTAGGGACGCCATTTATGGCGTCCGCGGGCGGCATGAATGCCGCCCCTACGGTGAATTGCACAACGTCGGTTCGTTTTGCGACAGTCCCTTTGTTTTTCGTTGCGCCTATAGATACGTGTCCTCCCTGGACAGCCGGACGATCAGCCGGTAGGTGACGATGAACATCACCGCCACGAACGCCATGAACAGCCAGACGGCCCGATAGGCCATCGCCACGGCCAGGAAGTCATACGCGCCGTGCAGCAGCGCGGGCAGCACCACCGCGAGCCTTCGGAAGGACTTCGAGCCCTGTTCGTCGCCCTGCCGCGCCAGCGCGTAGGCCTGCGCGTACCAGCAGCCCATGAACACGCCGAAGCAGGCGTGCCCCGGCACCGCCGTCAGCGCGCGGATGAACGCCGTGCCCAGGCCGTTCGTCAGCACGTAGCCGATGTTCTCCCACAGTGCGAACCCCAGTGACACGAACACGGCATACACCACGCCGTCGAACCGGCAGTTGAACTCCGCATGCCCCCAGGTGGCACGCTTTAAAAGCACGTACTTCGCGCCCTCCTCGGCGAAGGCCACCACGCCGAAGTACAAAATCACGTTGTACAATAACGTTTCGTCGCCGAACAGCGTGTCCAGCGCGATCACGCCCACGTACTCCGCCAGCTTGGCGATCGTCGTGGCGAACACGCCCATCATCAAAAGCCGCATCAGCAGCGCCGGGTGCTCCTTGTCCACACGGTCGGCGCGGTACACCATCACCAGTAGCGCGACGGCCGGTATGACCGCCGCCGAGATCAGTATGGCATTGGGCAGGTAGAATAAAAACATGGCCGTTCCTCCGTTTGCGTTCTTGTGATTTTGACACGCTATGCCAATCCCTCGTAGATCAGGCTGCGCAGGGTCGGGTGGATGACCTCGTAGACCTCGCCGAACTCCCGCACGTGCATGGCGAAGAAGGCCGAGACGCGGTTGTGGGGATCGACCATGGTCCAGGCCCCCGCCGCGCCGTCCCAGCCGAACTCGTCGAGCTGGCCGCACCCGCCCAAGGTGAGGTCCACCCGGGTGCGCACACCCAGCGCGTAGGAATAGCCCTTCCTGTTCCACAGGTCGAAGGACCGGCGCGCCGCGGGACCCAGCTGGTTGGCGCTCCAGAGCTGGAGCATCTCCGGGGAGAGTATGCGCGCGCCGTCCGCGCTCATACCGCCGCAGGCCAGGGCGTCCACGAAGGCGATGTAGTCCTTCACGTCGGACACCAGCCCCGCGCCGCCGCTCTCGTAGAGGGGCGCGAGCATGTAGTTGTTGGCGTCGCAGGGGTTGTTTCTGAGCGTGCCGTCCTCGAGGCGGGTGAACTGGGCGCACTGGCGCCGCGTGTCCTTCACCTGAAAGCCGATGTTTTTAAGATTCAGCGGCTCGAACAGGTTCTCGCGCAGGTAGTCTGAGAAGCGCATGCCCGAGATCACCTCGATCACCGCCGCCAGCACGTCGTGGCCCAGGCTGTACAGGAAGTCCGTGCCGGGTTCAAAGCTCAGCGGGTCCTTCGCCTTGGCGTCCACGAGCTGGCGGGTGGTGGCCTGGTCGCCATAGCGCGCGAGGGCCTCCCGGATGCCCGGGCTTTCCAGCTCGTAGTCCAGGCCGGACTGCATGCTCATCAGGTGGCGCACCGTCATCACCCGGCGGGCGGGGCGGACGTCGTCGCCGTCGCGCACCGTCAGATGCCCGTAGGCGGGCAGGTATTCGGCCACCGGGTCGTCCGGCGACAGCAGCCCGCGCTCGATGAGCTGCATCGCCGCGCAGGTGGTGAACAGCTTGGTGCAGGAGAACAGGCAGTAGGTCTCGTCGCCGCGCATGGGCTCGACGCCCGCGGCGTCCCGGTGGCCCGCCATGTGCCGGTAGACGGGCGCGTGGTCCCGGTAGACCGCCAAATCGCAGCCCGGAATGCCCGCGGCGGGCAGCGCGTCCATGTAAGCCGTCAGTCTGGTAAAATCCATATTCCCACCCCTCTCTTGTAGGTATTCTACCACCTTTCCCGCCGGGCGAACAGACCCCGCCGCCGCTTTTTATCCATCTTTACAGATTATCAACATTCAGCTCCGTGTCCACGAGGATCACGTCGTCGCCGATGCGCCGGACCTTGCGCCAGTCGATGGCGCAGCCCTCCCGGTTGGGCTTGAGAAAGCTCAGAAAGCCCGCGCTGGAGCCCGGCACCACCAGCGCGTCGATGCAGGCCTCCTCGTTGAGGACCAGGTCGATGGGCTTGCCCAGGTTCCTGCCGTCGCGGATGTTGATGACATCCTTCTCCCGAATCTCCGAAAAGTTCATATCCACCGCCTCCGTGCCATCCTATGACTTTACACGCCCGGGGGTTCCGAAAAACCTGTCGAAAAAAACGCTTCCCTTCCGCATTTTCACAAAAACGGCGCAATCCGTCGACAAAACCGCGAAACGCCCCGACGCCCCGCCGGGACGCCCCGGTCCGGCGGGCTGTTCAGCGTTCTGCGCCGTCATGCGGGGGTCACATTCCGCCCGCAAGACGCCCCGGGAGGGCCGAAATTGTCGAAAACAGCGGGCAATCTTAAAACGCGGCACCGCGATTGTCGATATTTTCATGTCGCCCTTCGACGCCGATTTCTTGAGATTGTCCGCCGTTTTTCGTATCATGGTTCAGCGAGGTGATTTGAGTGAGCGTCGAGCTTTACTTCCTCTTCAACCTGCTGGCCGATTTCTCCCTGTTGTCCGCCGCGGCGGGGGTTCTGGGCTGCCTGAGGCTTAAGCGCGTCGCCCCGGCGGCGGCCCTGGCGGCGGCCTTCGGCACGCTCGCGCGCGCCGTGCCCGGGCTCTCGGGGCCCCCGGTGCAGTGTATACTGCTGATCCCCCTGTCCATGCTGGTCACCCGGCAGACCGATCCCCGCGCACTGGCTGCCTTCGCCCTCTCGCTGGGGTTTGCGGCCATGGTGACGGGCACATGCGCGGCGTATAGCCGTCACACCGCCCTGGCCGTGATCGCGGTCCCCCGGGTGTACGCGCTGGCCAACCGGCTCAGGCGGCGGAGCCTCTCGGAGACGCCCGCGCGCATCGAAATCGTCAACCGCGGGCGGACCTCGGTGGTGCGCGCCTGCATCGACACCGGCAACCGGCTCACCGAGCCGCTGTCCGGCCAGCCCGTGCTGGTGGCCAGCGCCCACCTGCTCAGGGACGTGCTGCCGGACAGGGGCTATCGCCAGGTGGCGTTCGGCTCCGTGGGCGGGGCGGGCACGCTTCGGTGCTTTCGCCCGGACGACATCTTCATCGACGCCCAGGGCAAACGTCAGCGCGCCCCGGAGAGCTGGGTGGCCGTGTTTCCCGAGCGCCTGCCCGGTCCCGCGCAGGCGCTGGCCCCCGCCGAATACATATTACATTGAGTGAATTTAAAAGGAGGCGTTCCCATGGCCATGAAATCCGTTCGGCAATCCATATTCGGTCTGATCGTACATATCCGCAGGGGCTCCGTGTGCTACATCGGCGGGACGGACCTGCTGCCGCCGCCCCTGTCCCGCGAGGAGGAGGTGACGCTGATGCGCCGCGCCAACCAGGGCGACACCGTGGCCCGCGCCACCATGATTGAGCGCAACCTGCGGCTGGTGGTCTACATCGCCCGGAAGTTCGAAAACACCGGCATCAGCATCGAGGACCTGATCTCCATCGGCACCATCGGGCTGATCAAGGCGGTGAACTCCTTCGATCCGGACAAGAACATCAAGCTGGCCACCTACGCCTCCCGCTGCATCGAGAATGAGATACTGATGGTTTTGCGCAAGACCAACCGATTAAAGGCCGAAGTCTCTTTTGACGAACCGCTCAACACCGACTGGGACGGCAACGAGCTGCTGCTCTCGGACATACTGGGCACCGAGCCCGACCTGGTCAGCAAGGACCTGGACGCGGACATCGAAAAGCAGATGCTGCACCACGCCATCGACGCACTTTCCACGAAGGAAAAGACCATCGTCGGTTTGCGCTACGGCCTCGGCAGCGACAAGGAGCACACCCAGAAGGAGGTGGCCGACATGATGGGCATCTCGCAGAGCTACATCTCAAGGCTGGAAAAGAAGATCATCGTCAAGCTGCGGGACGAATTGCAGAAGATGGCATGAAAAAAGGTTCTTCTCGGAAAGCTGTGGGATTAAGCAGGGACTCCCCCAGTCAGCTTCGCTGACAGCCCCCTTCACTCCCCCAGTCAGCTTCGCTGACAGCCCCCTCGGAGAGGGGGCCATGACGGGGGCCTTTTGGCGGAGAGGGGGCCATGACGGGGGCCTTTTGGCGGTAAAACCGGCATGGAAGCCTCCCTCTTAGAGGGAGGTGGCTCGGCGAAGCCGAGACGGAGGGAGTCGCATCCCACAAGTTTCCGTGAAGAGCCTGAAAAAACGGGGCTTCCGTTGCGGAAGTCCCGTTTTTCATATCATTGCGGGTTTCCGGTGGCGATGCCGATGACCACCGCCAGCACCAGCAGCACTGCGGTCGCGCCGATGATGATGTTCATGGTGGTAACGGAAACCCTGCCCGCGATCCTGTCATAGAGCTTGTAGCGCCGGGGCCTTGCGGGGTCAGCGGAGAACTGCCTCTCGGAGGCCTTCTCCGCCGCCTCCATGCGGGCCCTTGCCTCGCGGTCCTGTCGGTTCAGATCAGCCATATCACTTCTTCACGATGTACTTGCGCACGTCGATGGAGACGGCCAGTATGATGATCAGGCCGCGGATGATGTACTGGATGTACGGGTTGACGCCCAGGAACTGCAGCGCGTACACGATGGCCTGCAGTATGATCGCGCCGATCACGACGCCCTGTATGGTGCCGACGCCGCCGGAGAACGACACGCCGCCGACCACGACCGCGCTGATGGCGTCGGTCTCGTAGTTCAGGCCGGTGTTCGCGCCGACGGAGGTGATGCGGGCCGCCTCCAGGAAGGAGGAGATGCCGTAGAGCACGCCGGCCATCAGGTACACCAGCATGATGGTCTTGGCCACGTTGACGCCGGAGACCGCGGCGGCCTCGGTGTTGCCGCCCACGGCGAACATGTTCTTGCCCAGCGTGGTCTTGTTCCAGATGACCCACACGATCACGGCCAGTATGGCGAAGTAGATGACCACCACGGGGATGCGCACGGAGCCGATGTTGAACGCGCCGGCGGCAACGTTCAGGAAGCCCTGGTCAAAGGTGGACAGGGCCTGCGCCGTGCCGGAGGGCTGGGACTCGATGTAGAGGCAGTTGGCGCCGTAGGCGATCAGCTGGGTGCCCAGGGTGACGATGAAGGCGTGCAGGTGCAGCTTGGCCACGCCGAAGCCGTTGATCATGCTGAACAGCACGGCCACCGCCATGGAGGAGAACAGCGGTATGAGCAGCATGATGCCGCTCATGGGCTGAACGATCGTGGGGAACATGCGGGAGGCGTAGCTGGCGGACTGCACCAGCGACGCGGTGACCGCGGCGGACAGGCCCAGCACGCGGCCGATGGACAGGTCCGTGCCGGCCAGCACGATCAGGCCCGCGCAGCCCAGGGCCAGTATGCCCTTGGTGGAGGCGTTCTGCAGGATGTTCAGTATGTTGGACATCGACAGGAAGTTGGGCCGGATGATCGACACGATGATCAGTATCAGGCCCAGTATGATGAACAGCGCGTAGTTCAGCAGGAAGGCGGTGATCCTCTCCACCTTGGGGTTCGCCGCGCGGGTGCGGGCCCGGGGCTTCAGGCTCATGGCGAGGATCAGGAAGTAGGCCCCCGCCGCCACGATCAGTATGATGCCCACGAACATCATCGGCACGGCGTTGGTCATGTGGCTGTTGTTCAGTATGCCGGGCACGGCCTCGCGGTAGAGCCCGATGAGCGCGGTGTTTGCCTCGAGCTCGGCGAAGGCCGCCTCGTCCACGCCCACCGCCTGGAGGACGTAATCCTTCTTCATCTGATCGAAGCGGGCGGCGTCCTTCACCAGATCGGCGTAGTTCTCCTCGGTGATGGTCTCGTCCACGCCGTGGGCGAACTCAAGCAGCGTGTCGCGGTCCTTCGAGGCCGCCACGGCGGTCTCGTAGTTCGCGCGGGCGTCCACCGCGGCGTCCACCTTCGCGGCGTTCACGCCCAGGCCCTTCAGAAAGCCCTTGACCCTGTCCGCGCCGATGTCGTTGACATTGCCCACGGTCGTCAGCGTGGACGGGTCCTGTATGAAGCCCATGGCGTCCTTCTTGTTGGAGCCCATCATGGCGGCGGCGTTGTCGTAGATGTTGCGGCCGGTGACGCCGTAGGCCGTCAGCGCGATGCCGATGATCAGCACGACCAGCATGACGATGCTGGAGATTCTCTTTTTCATCGTTGTTACCCTCCAAACGCTTTACACATACTTGGCAGCCAGTGCCATGATCTTTTCCTGTTCGCCGGGGATGCCGCCGAAGTCCACGCCGCGCTCCACGATGCCGGCCAGCCGTCCGTTGGACATGACCAGTATCCGGTCGCAGATGCCCAGCAGCTCGGGCATTTCGGAGGAAACCATCATGACGCCCTTCCCCTGTTCGGCCAGGTTCAGGATCAGCTCGTAGATCTCATACTTGGAACCGACGTCGATGCCGCGCGTCGGCTCGTCCAGCAGCAACACGTCCGGCTTGGTCAGCAGCCAGCGGCCGATGATGACCTTCTGCTGGTTGCCGCCGGAGAGGCTCTTGATGTGGGTGCGCTGGGACGGCGTCTTGACGCTCATGGAGTCGATGACCCACTCGGTATCCTTGGCCATCCTGCTGCTCGACAGAAGCGGCTTGCCGTAGGCGTTGACGTTGGCGATGATGGAGTTGAACAGTATGCTGGCCTCGCCGAATATGCCGGTGGCGCGGCGCTCCTCGGTGATGAGGGCGAAGCCGTTGGCGCGGGCCTCGTCGGTGGTGACGTTCTCGATGCGCTTGCCCCGCATGTCGACCTCGCCGCCGCCCTTGGTGAAGTAGCCGAACAGCGTGTTCAGAAGCTCCGTGCGCCTCGAACCCACCAGGCCGGCCACGCCCAGCACCTCGCCCTCGTGGAGCTGGAAGCTCACGTCGTGGCAGGTGGGCTCGTACATGCCGGTCAGGTTCTTCACGTCCAACAGCACCTTGCCCGGATGGTTGTTCTTGGGCGGGAAGCGGTTGGACATCTCGCGGTTGACCATCAGGCGGATGATGGTGTCGGTGTCCAGCTCCTTTGCGGGGCGGGTGGCCACCCACTGGCCGTCGCGCATGATGGTCACGTCGTTTGAGATGCGCAGGATCTCGTCCATCTTGTGGGAGATGTAGATGATGCCCACGCCGTCGGCCGTCAGCCGGTTCATGATGCGGAACAGGTGCTCCACCTCGTCCTCCGTCAGCGACGAGGTGGGCTCGTCCAGCACCAGTATGCGGGCGTTGTAGGAGACCGCCTTGGCGATCTCCACCATCTGCCGCTTGGAAACGGACAGCGTGCCGATGATGGCGCGGGGGTCCACGTCGATCTCCAGCTTTTCAAAGACCGCCTTGGTCTCCTGGTACATCCTGCGGGAATCCACCGTGCCCAGCTTCGTCTTGGGGAAGCGCCCCAGGAACACGTTTTCCATGACGGAGCGCCGAAGCACCTGGTTCAACTCCTGGTGCACCATGGCCACGCCGTTGTCCAGCGCGTCGCGGGGACTCGTAAAGGTGACCGGCTGGCCGTTCATGGTAATGGTGCCGCCGTCACGGGTGTAAATGCCAAACAGGCACTTCATCAGCGTTGACTTGCCGGCGCCGTTTTCGCCCATCAACGCATGAACCGTGCCCGCCTTCAGTTGCAGCTTTGCGTGATCCAGCGCCTTGACGCCGGGAAACTGCTTTTCAATATCCAGCATCTCAAGCAGATACTGCTGTTCGGACATGATTTACCTCACCACTTTTCGCCGAATTCGTATTATACATCGCCTCATAGAGGCGCCACTCTGCCGCCCATCCCGCGGACGGGCGGCACAATGCCGCCCCTACGCAATCTCAAATCGGTTCCGGCGACCGAGGTCGCCGGAACCGACAGATCGGAGTGTGCAACTGATTTGTCGAACAATCAGCCCACGTTCTCCTGGGTGATCTTGGCATACGGAATGAAGGTGGACACGCCGTCGTCGTTCAGCTTGTACTGATCCAGGCCGTCGATCCACTTGCCGTTGATCAGGTAGTTCATCGCAAACCGGATGTTGGCCTCGCCCATGGCGTCGCCGTCCTGCTTGACGGTAGCGGTCATCTTGCCGGCCTTGATGGCCTCGATGGCCTCGTCCACGGCGTCAACGCCGATGACGGTGATGCAGGGGTCGCCCTCGTTGCCGGTGTTGTAGCCGGACTGGTTCAGCGCGGCGATGACGCCGGTCGCCATCTGGTCGTTGTTGGCGAAGACCAGCTCGATCTCCGGATGGGCCGCCCAAGTGGCCAGCATCTTCTCCTGAGCCTGCGCGGTATCCCAGTTGGCGACGATCCAGTCGTCAACCACCATCTCCATGGGCACGCCCAGGGCCTCGGCGGTCTCCTGAGAGTACTGGGAACGGGCAATGGCTTCGGCGTTGTTCGGTTCGCCCTCGAACTCGACGAACTGCACCTTGCCGTCGCCGTTCAGGTCGATCTTGGAGGGATCGGCAGTCCACAGGTCATACAGGATCTCGCCCTGCATGTCGCCGGCCTCGCGGGCCAGGGTGCCGATGAAGAAGGAACCGGAGTCCTTCACCACGGAGTCATAGGTCTCGTCCGTCGGGGGCTTGTTGTAGAACAGGAAGGGGATGCCCGCATCCTTGAACAGATCCACGAGGGTCTGGCCGGAAGCGACCTCAGCCAGGTTGATGATGACGAAGTCGGGGTTCTCGCCCACGATCTGGGTCGCCTGCTCCTTCTGCTTGCCCATATCGTCGGCGGCGTCGTACATGGTGAGGTTGATCTTGCAGCCCAGCTCCTGACCGACCAGCTCGGCCCACTTGGTCATGCCCTGACGGACGGAAGAGCCGTAGGCATCGTCAAACTTCCAGACGAGCACGCGCACGTCGTACTCATCCTTCATCTCCGCCATCGCGGAGAAGCAAGACAGCGCCAGCATGACTGCCAGCATGATAACCAGGACTTTCTTCATTACGGTTACCTCCTTGTTTTTTGCGTTATAACAGAGGGCGGAGGCCCTCAGATAACCACCGGGATGTCCAAATACCTTCATATTCCCCTAATCTCTACTTAAAAGAGTATAGCATTCGACCATGAAATTGTCAATATGCGTCGTCGGATTTTGTACTTTTTCACATGATATCTGTGTAATTGAATACAAATGGCAAAGAATGAGAATAATACATATTTCAACAGTAAAATACCGACGTCGGTATTTTACTGTTGAAATAATGAAGCGCGGGACTTTACGTCCCGCGCCCGCTGCCTCACGCCGCCGCCGACTCCAGCATGGATTCCAGGCTGATGGCGTAGCCCATCCTGGGGTCGTTGACCATCACGTGGGTCACCGCGCCGATCAGCTTGCCGTCCTGTATGATGGGGCTGCCCGACATGCCCTGCACGATGCCGCCGGTCTTTTCGATCAGCGCCGCGTCCGTCACTTTTATCACCATGTCCCGGGCGTCCCCGCCACGGTCGTTTAAGCGCACGATCTCACAGCCGTACTCGCCCACCTCGCCGCCGTCCACCGTGGTCAGCAGCGTGGCCGGGCCGGTGTGGATCTCGCGCCTGGGGGCCACCGGCAGCCCCTCGGGGTAGTGTGAACTGACCGTCTGAACGTCCATGCTGCCGAATATGCCCCGGCCCGTGTTGCGCTCCACTTCGCCGATGGCCGTCGGGTGGAACACGAAATCCCCCGTCAGCTCCCCCGGCGCGCCCTGGGCGCTGGGCGACACGTCCACCACCCGGTTTTCATACAGCTCCCCCCGCCCCACGGGCATGGTGACGCTGGTGTCCACGTCGGTGATGGCGTGCCCCAGTGCCCCGAACAGGCCCGTCTCGGGGTCGGTAAAGGTCAGGGTGCCCACTCCGGCGGTGCTGTCGCGCACCCACGCGCCCAGCCGCCAGTGCCCGTCGCGGCCGTCCAGCGCGGGGGTGACGTCCTTCGTCATGCGCTCGCCGCTGCGCTCGACGTCCAGCCGAAGCGTCTCGCCGCCGTCCACCATCCCGGTGAGCGCCTTCGCGCTTTCGACCGACTGTCCGTTCACCTTTTTGATGATGTCCCCCGTCCTGATGCCCGCCGCGCGGATGGGGCTGGGCGTCTGTCCCAGGTCGGAGGCCCCCACCACGATCACGCCCTCGGTGTCGATGGCGATGCCCACGGACTGTCCCCCGGGCATCAGCACCCGCTCCGGCTCCACCGACACGTTCACGGTCTTGACGGGCAGCACCCCCAGCAGGCTGTAGGTCAGCCGCGCGCTGCCCGCGTCCCCCGCCCGAAGCGCCATGCCGCCCGGGCCGCCGCTCAGGTCCGCGTCGCCTGAATCGACGCGCGCGCTCAGAAACGCCGCCGTGGGCATCTCCGTGGCGCTGCCGGAGCGCACCACGATGCTGCGCGGCAGCGACGCCACCGGCGCCATGCCGCCGGAGAGCATCAGCGCGGTCACCGACGCCGCCAGCAGCGCCGTCAGCCGCCGCCTGCTCAAATCCCTCATGTCGCATCCCTCCATTTTCCAGCTTTGCTCGCCCCTGCATTACAGTTTCCGACAGCATGGCGCGGCATGCTGGCAATTGTGCCGCGCGGTGGGAATCCATGGCGGCGTGCGGTTGAAAAGCTCCCGGACGCGGCGGGTTGGCAATTTCTTCCTCTGTATTATGATTTTAACCGCTTTTAACCACATTTATGCCTTTTTTGATTCAAAACCGGTTGCTATATTTCGATAAAGCGAGTATAATTGAAGGGATTATGGAGGGTCCTTTCATGCGCAGGGAGACGATGCTTACCCCCGATTGCTCCGCGGTGCGGGGCCGGCGGCTGCTGGTCGCGCTGTCCGGCGGCGCGGACTCGGTGGCGCTGCTGGCGATGCTCTCCCGGGCGCGGGAGGAATACGGCCTCACGCTGTTCGCCGCCCACCTGGACCACGGCATCCGCCCCGAGAGCGCCGACGACGCCGATTTCTGCCGCGAACTGTGCGCGAAGCTCGGCGTCCCGTTCCTCTGCAAGCGGGTGGACGTGCCCGCCGAGGCCGCGCGGCGTCATGTCGGCCTCGAGACGCTGGCCCGTGAGATGCGCTACGAATGGCTCCGCCAGTGCAAAGCCGAGACGCGCTCGGACTACATCGCCCTGGCACACCACATGGACGACCAGGCCGAGACGGTGCTGATGCACCTGGCCCGGGGCGCGGGCCCCGAGGGCATCGGCGGCATGCGGACGCTGTCGGGCGACCTGTACCGGCCGCTGCTTTCGTTCCGCAAGTCGGAGCTGGTCGAATACCTCAAAGCAAACGGCCTTCAGTGGCGGGAGGACTTCACCAACCTGATCGACGACAACCCCCGCAACGTCCTCCGCGCGCATGTGATCCCCGGTTTGGAGAAAAGCTATCCCCAGTTCGTCCGGGCGGCGGCGCGCTACGCACACGCCGCGCAGATCGAGAGCGACTGCCTCGCCGACCTGACGCGGGAATATCTGGAGAAGCACCGCTTCGGCGGCGACCGCCTGTCGTGGCTGGAGCTTGACGACCTGCCCCACCGGGCGGTGCTGCGGCGGGCGATCCGCGCGGCCTGTCCGGAGGAGACCGACTGGGACCGGCTCAACGCGCTGGAGGCGCTGTGCCACGCGCCCCGCGGCAGGACCGACGTCGGCAAACGGTATTTTGCCGAGCGCGCGGGCCGTCGGCTGTATTTTGTCCCGAAACGGCCCGCGGCAATCCCGCCGGCGACGCTGTGCTTAAACGGCGAGACGGCCTGCCCGGCGCTTTGCCGGATCGCCGCGACGCCCTGCGCGCCCGTCCCCATACGGGATGACCCCTGGCGGCAGGTGCTCAACGCCGCGGCGCTTGCGGGCGCGGTGGTGCGCACCCGGGAAGACGGCGACCGCATACGCCCCCTGGGCGGCGGCGACAAGCTGCTGTCGGATTACTTCATCGACAAAAAGATCGACCGGCCCCTCCGGGATCTGACGCCCCTCGTCGCCGTGGGCGGCCGCGTGCACTGGGTGTGCGGGCTGGGCATCTCGCAGGAGGCGTCGGTTAAACCCGGCGACACGGCCGTGCGGCTGGAATGTGAAAGCGATACATTACTATACAACGGAGGTAAGCATCATGCGGAATGACATCGAGAGGATCATGCTGACCGAGGAACAGATCCAGAACCGCGTTAAGGAGCTGGGCGCCCGGATCACCGCGGATTACGCGGACAAGAACCCGGTGATGATCTGCATACTGAAGGGCTCCACCATGTTCTTCGCCGATCTTCTCCGGGCCATGCCCATCCGGCTGACCATGGACTTCATGGCGGTCTCCAGCTACGGCAGGAGCACCAAGTCCTCCGGCGAGGTGGAGATCCGCAAGGACCTGTCCGGCTCCATCGAGCACCGGCACGCCGTCATCGTGGAGGACATCATCGACTCCGGCTTCACCCTGAGCTACCTGACCCGCATGCTCTCCGCCCGCGGCGCGAAGTCCATCAAAATCTGCACGCTGCTGGACAAGCCCGCCCGCCGCGCCCCCGGCATCACCCTCAAGGCGGACTACTCCGGCTTTGAGATCGAGGACGCCTTCGTGGTGGGCTACGGCCTGGACTACGACGAGGCCTACCGCAACCTGCCCTACATCGGCGTATTGAAGCCCTCCGTGTACGAAAATAACTGATTTGTACTTTCATCCCGACGAAAAAACGGTTATAATATCGCCGTAAAGCGCGGTCGCGAAACCGCGTTCCGAAAGAGAGGAACCCCGTTTTGAACAAGAAACCCCTGCGCAAGGTCCTTCAAGGGCCGCTGATGTACCTGCTGCTGCTGGCGGTGATACTGCTGGTGGTGCACATGCTGACCGACGGCACCGGCGCACAGCCCAAGTCCATCAGCTATTCCACGCTGCTGGAGTGGGTGGAGGCCGACCTCCGGCACAGCCAGGGCGAGACCCTTCCCGAGGAGCAGAAGGGCATGACCCTCTCCACGGTGGTGATCCAGTCCAACACGCTCATGGGCGTCACCGAAGAGAATCAGGCGTCCTACGACATGACCGGCAACTACGACATCACCTGCGTCCTCCCCGGCGAGGTCCAGTTCTATAACGACGTCAACGCCATCTATGAGAACGTGCTGGGCCGCAAGGTCAGCCCCACGGAGTACGAGTTCAGCATCACCTCCAAGCTGCCCGCCCAGGCCGCCTGGTGGGTGGAATGGGTGCCGCTGCTGGTCACCATGGTGCTCTTCGGCGCGCTGTGGTACTTCCTGATGCGCCAGCAGACCGGCGGCGGCAAGGGCATGATGAGCTTCGGCAAATCCCGAGCCCGCATGACCGACCCCAACGGCAACAAGGTCACCTTCAACGACGTGGCCGGCGCCGACGAGGAAAAGGAAGAGCTCAGGGAGATCGTGGAGTTTCTGAAAAATCCCCAGCGCTTCACCAAGGTGGGCGCGCGCATCCCCACGGGCGTACTGCTGGTGGGCCCTCCCGGCACGGGCAAGACCCTGCTGGCCCGAGCCGTGGCCGGCGAGGCCGGGGTGCCCTTCTTCACCATCTCCGGCTCGGACTTCGTGGAGATGTTCGTGGGCGTCGGCGCGAGCCGCGTGCGCGACCTGTTTGACCAGGCCAAGAAGAACGCCCCCGCCATCGTGTTCATCGACGAGATCGACGCCGTGGGTCGTCAGCGCGGCGCGGGCCTGGGCGGCGGCCACGACGAGCGCGAGCAGACCCTGAACCAGCTGCTGGTGGAGATGGACGGCTTCACCCACAACGAGGGCGTCATCGTCATGGCGGCCACCAACCGCGCGGACATCCTCGACCCGGCGCTTCTGCGCCCCGGCCGGTTCGACCGGCGCATCGTGGTCAACTACCCGGACGTCAAGGGCCGCGAGGAGATCCTCAAGGTGCACTCCCGCAACAAGCCCCTGGCCGAGGACGTGGACCTCAAGGTGCTGGCCCGCCGCACCCCCTACTTCACCGGCGCGGATCTTATGAACGTGATGAACGAGGCGGCGCTGCTGACCGCCCGGCGCGGCGAGGAGAAGATCGACATGAGCGCCATTGAGGAGGCCATCACCCGCGTGATGGCGGGCCCCGAGAAGCGCTCCCGCAAGGTCACGGACATGGACCGCAAGCTGGTGGCCTACCACGAGGGCGGCCACGCCATCGTGGCGCACTACATCCCCGAGTGCGACGACGTGCATGAGATCACCACCATCCCCCGCGGCTCCGCCGGCGGCTACACCATGTACCTGCCGCAGGAGGAGTTCCACTATATCACCACTGCCCGCATGAAGGCCCAGATGGCCAGCGCTATGGGCGGACGGGTGGCCGAGGCGCTGGTGTTCGGCGACGTGACCACCGGCGCGTCCAGCGACATCAAGTCCGCCACCGAGATCGCCCGCAGCATGGTCACCGAGTATGGCATGTCCTCCAAGCTGGGGCCGGTGTACCTGGGCACCGAGCATGAGGTGTTCCTGGGCAAGAGCTTCAGCCAGCAGAACTCCGGCTTCTCCGAGATGGTCAATGAGGACATCGACGGCGAGGTCCACAAGCTGCTGCAGGAGGCCTACGACCGGGCCGAGAAGATACTGACCGACCACATCGATCAGCTCCACGGCCTGGCAAAGCTGCTCATCGAGAAGGAGAAGATCGACAAGGCCGAGTTCGAGGCGTTCATGAGCGGCGAAGACAAGGCCGGGGAGACCGTCGAGACGACGTTCGTCGAGGAAGCCGTGGAGGTCGACGAGGCACCGGAGGCACAGCCCGAAGCCGGTGACGAGTGATGTGATGAAAATGGGCTGTCTCAGAACGCATACAGATTCATGAAACCTGCGTAGGGGCGCCGATGCGGCGCCCGCCCGGATACGAAATACATCGTACTTCATGGGCGGGCGGCGCATCGCCGCCCCTACGTCATGCACACATTCGTATCTTTATGCGTTCTGAGACAGTTCTTTATATATGCGTATGAACTTTTCCGTATATTCCCGCCCGGACAGGCGGCGTTCGGGATCGTCGTGCAGCAGCGCCCAGAGATCGGTGGCGCGGCACTCGAGCTGAAACACGGGATCGTCGCGAAGCTGCCCCGGATTTGAGACGACGGGGATTCGCGCGCGTTGTTTCAGCTCCCGAAGCAGGGGCTCCGCGTCCCGCCGCGCACCCAGCAGCCGGGCATAGGCGGGCGCGGGGTATGTATCGGTCATCTCCCGCGTCATGCCCAGCGCCGCGTGGGTCAGCATGCGGCTCAGCCGCGCGCGGGTGTAGCGCTTGCACTTCAACATTTCCAGAAGCCCTTCCCGCGTGGCGGCGGCCCGGCAGGCCCGATACAGGCGGTGCTCCAGCCCCTCCGATATGTCCGGCAGCGCCGCGAGCGCCTCCGGAGACATCTCCCGCAGGCGGTACAGCAGCAGATCGTCCATGGGGTGCATGCTGTCCGGCTTAAGCTGCGCGTCCCCGGGCAGACACGCCAGCGCCGCGTCGAAGTCTCCCCGGTCAAACGCCCCGCGTATGGCTGAGGCGGAGGCGAATTCCCCCAGTGCATCGTCATGATACCCGCCCCGGCGCTGCACCGCCAGCGGCACCATATCCGGGAATGATTCCCGGATGGCCCGCACATACTCCGCCGCAAGTATCAGATTCGGGCTGTTCAGCGCCTCCGCAGGGATGCCGAGGTACCTTGAGACCGCCTCTCCCCAGGCACGGGCGTGGCTCATGCCCGCGGACAGGCCCTCCCGGACGTCATTGGATACCGACGTCGGTTCTTTTTTGTGGATATCTGCCAGCTTTTCGATGAGGCTCAGGTCCATAAGCTCGCTCCCGAAGGACAGCGCGTCCACCCCCAAGCCCCCAAGCACGCCCACTCCGCCCCGGGCGAAGGCGTCGGCGGAACGTATGGCGAACAGCGCGGGCAGCTCAAACACCGCGTCCGCGCCGCAACGGAGCGCGCAGGCGGCCCGGTCCCACTTGGACAGTACGGCCGCCTCCCCGCGCTGGGTGAAGTGGCCGTCCATGCAGACGACCACGTATTGACACCCGGTCAGCCGCCGGGTCTCGGCGATGTGCCAGGCGTGGCCGTTGTGGAAGGGATTGTACTCCGCGATGATGCCGGCAATCTTCATGCGCTCACCTCACCCCCATTTTACCGCACCCGGCTGGTTTTGACAAGGTTTTAATCTCCTGTTCGGCAGGAAGGCGGGCGGCGCATGTCGAAATCCCCTGCTATCACCGATTCACACGAAGGGACGACGACTATGGCAAAGCTCTACTTCCGCTACGGCGCGATGGGGTCCTCCAAGACCGCCAACGCCATCATGGTTCAATACAACTACCAGGAGCGCGGCCAGAACGCGCTGATGCTCAAGCCCCGGCTGGACAACCGCGACGGCGCGCGCGTGGTGGGCTCGCGCTCCGGGCTCACCGCCCCCTGCCGCTTCGTGGAGGAGATGGATCAGATCGACCTGTCCGCCTACAACTGCATCATCGTGGACGAGGCGCAGTTTCTGACCAAGGCGCAGGTGCAGCGGCTGGTGGACATCGTGGACAACATGGACATCCCCGTGATCTGCTACGGCCTGCGGGCGGACTTCCAAGGCAACCTGTTCGAGGGCAGTCACTGGCTGATGGCCTGGGCGGACACCATTGAGGAGATCAAGACCGTGTGCTGGTGCGGGCGCAAGGCCACCACCAACGCCCGTCTGATGGACGGCAGCGTGGTGAAGTCCGGCGCGCAGATCGTGCTGGGCGGCAACGAGAGCTACGTGGCGCTGTGCCGCAAGCACTGGGCCACGGGCGAGCTGGCCCCGGAGGAGATCCGCCGCATCTCCGCGGACAAGGAGGCCTTCATGCCCCTGCTTGTGGAGGCGGACCCCAGCGAGGAGATGATCCGCGGCTATCTGGACGCGGGCGAATGCTACGCCATGACGAACCGCGGCGCGCCCGTGGCGGTGGCCGTGGTGGTCTCCCTGGGCGGCGGCGCGTTCGAGCTAAAAAACCTGGCTGTTGAGGAGGCCCACCGGGGGCAGGGCTGCGGTCGCATGATGGTCAGATACCTGATGAAGCGCCTCGCCGGGCGCGGCGACCGGCTGGTGGTGGGCACCAGCCCCGCCAACGTGGGCTTCTACGAGCGCCTGGGGTTCGTCCGGGAGGGTGTGATCCCCCACTTCTTCCGGGACAACTACCCGGAGCCCATCATCGAAAACGGCGCGCCGCTGGACGATATGATCACGCTGTCGGCAAAGCTGGTTACCATACAACCATCTTGAGGAAGAACATGGGAACGACCTCTTCCGTCACGCTTCGCGTGCCACCTTCCCCTGAAGGGGAAGGCTTTTGGATGCGTAATCCTATGCCTTCCCCTTTAGGGGAAGGTGGCGCGTAGCGCCGGAAGAGGTCGTAACCCGTTGGCCGCCCGCGGACGCCATAAATGGCATCCCTACAAAGGGCATATGCCCGGAGGAGATTATCATGTCAACCTATGATCTGACGCCGCTGCTCGGTCGGCTGGAAGGGCTGCGGGACGAAAAGTACGCCGCGTTCAGCGCGGGCCTCGTGCCCGGGTTGGATGGCCGGGCGCTGGGCGTGCGCATGCCCGCGCTGCGGGGCATCGCCCGAGAGATCGTTCGCTCGGAGGACTGGCGCGACTTTCTCGAAGCCAGCCGGAGTGATACGCTCTACGAGCTGCGCATGCTGCACGCCATGGTGCTGGGCGGCGCGAAGTGCCCCGTCGGGGAGAAGATCGCGCTGACCGACGCCTTTCTGCCCATGGTGGACAACTGGGCCGTGTGCGACGCGCTGTGCTCCGGCTTCAAGCCGAAGAAGGGCGAGCTGGACCCACTGTTCCCCTTTGTGTGCGCCTGCGCCGAATCCGACGCGGAGTTCCGCGTGCGCTTCGGACTGGTGATGATGATGGATTACTACCGGCAATCGCCCTACATTGGGCGGGTGATGGCCGTCTACCGCGGCTTCCGCCACGAGGGCTACTACGCCCGCATGGGCGCAGCCTGGGGACTGGCGACGCTGTGGCTGTTCGCCCGGGAGGATGCGCTGGCCATTCTCCGGGACGATGTGTGGGACGATTTCACCCACAACCGGGCCATACAGAAGCTGCGGGAGAGCCTGCGCGTGTCCGACGCGGACAAGGCCCTGGCGCTGTCGCTTCGGCGAAGGAAGGGCAAATCATGAAGGCAACCACGCTTTGCTACATCGAGCGGGGCGGCGAATACCTGATGCTGCACCGCACCAAGAAGGTCAACGATGTCAATCACGACAAGTGGCTGGGCATCGGCGGGCACATTGAACCCGGAGAGACCCCCATGGACTGCATACTGCGGGAGGCGCGGGAGGAGACCGGCCTTACACTTCTGGACTGCGCGCCCCGGGGCCTTGTGCACTTCCGGTCCGACACCGACCCGGACGAGGAGATGCACCTGTTCACCGCCACCCGGTTTGAAGGCGAGATCCATCCCTGCGACGAGGGCGACCTTGAGTGGATCGACAAGAAGCGCCTGCGGGCGCTGACGCTCTGGCAGGGCGACCGGATCTTCCTTAAGCTGCTGGAGGAGGGCGTGCCGTTCTTCGAGCTCACCCTGCGCTATCACGGCGACGTCCTCTCCGCCGCCGAGCTGGACGAGCAACCACTGGATATCAACGGAGGCGATTGACATGCGCTGTTCCTGTCACGTTTGCGACACCTACATGGTGCACTCCGAGGGGCTGGAGCTGGGGTGCGTGTGCCCCGAGTGCGGCTACCGCTGCAAGGCCTGCCTGGGCACCGACACCGTGGTGAGCCGGGACCGTCTGAAGGGTCTTGCGGACAACCCCGTCATCATGCGGGACATCATGACCAGCTTCGACCCGCAGGACGCGCCGGCACCGGACGATGCGCCCGAGATCGAGCACAACCGCTGGGACCGCTACCACTGAAGATCGCATTCCCCCTCCCTCCCGCGCATAGTGTATCATGACGGGAGGGATTGCCATGTCTGAAAACAGCACGCTGCGCATACACGCGCAGGTCAGGCCCCATGTGCCGGAGGCGAAGCCCATCAAGATTGAAAAGGCTGACGCGCCGAGGCCGCGCCAGCGGCGGCAGAGGCGCAAGCTGACCCGCACCGACCGGCTGCTTCGAAACACCGCCTACGCCTGCGCGCTGCTGTTGGGCGTGCTGGCGCTGGGCAATGTGGAGCAGCCCTGGGCGAAGAAGGCCTCCGACACCGTGGAGAGGGCGCTGACCATGCGCATCGACCTGGACGAATCCATCGGCGCGCTGGAGTTCGTGCGCAACATCATGCCGGAATCCGCGCTGGTGTTCATGAACCTGTCGGGCAAGAGCGCCCTGGAGATGCCGGTGGAGGGGCCCGTGGCCCACGCCTGGAGCCATCTGCAGCCCTGGATGCTGTTCAACTGCGCCTCGGGGTCCGAGGTGCGCGCCGCCGCGCCGGGCACGGTGACGGCGGTCTCCCCGCTGTCCGGCGACCGCTTCGGCGTGCTGGTGGACCACGGGGAGGGCGTGGAGAGCCTTTACGCCCAATTGAGCCGGGTGGATGTCGCGCAGGGGGACGCCGTCGACCGGGGACAGACGCTCGGTGCGGGCGGCGAGGACGTGTACTTCGAGTACCGCGTAAACGGGGAGTCCGTCGATCCCTCCGGGGAGCTGGGCCTGTGATCGAGCTTCGCGCCGGGCATCTGCGGCTGAGGCTCCACCCGCTGGCCCTGCTGATGCCGCCGCTGGCGCTGGCGCTGGGCCTTCGGGACGAGACGCCCGCGCTGCTCATAAGCCTGATCGCCCACGAGGTGGGCCACCTGGCGGCGGCGCGCGCGGCGCGGGTGCGCATGGACGCACTGACCGTGATGCCCTTCGGCTGCGCGCTGAAGCTGGACAACCTCTACGCCCTCTCGCCCGGGCAGGTGCTCGCGGTGTCCGCGGGCGGGCCGCTGTTCAGCCTGCTGCTGCTGTTCGCGGACGGGGCACTGGCCCACTGGGGGGTGCTCTCCCCCGCCTTCGCGCTGAACCTGCTGCGGGTGACGCTCGCGCTGTTGCTGTTCAACCTGCTGCCCGCGCTGCCCCTGGACGGCGGGCGGATGCTGTACGCGCTGACGGCCCGGCGGCTGGGCCGCGACAGGGCCGCGCGGCTGGGGGCGGTCATGGGGTATGTCGTGGCGGCAGGCCTGATGGCGGCGACGGTCTGGCTGACCCTGCGCGCGCGCCGTTTCAACCTCGCGCTGCCCCTGTGCGCCGCGTTCATACTCAAGGGCGTGGCGGAGGACCGCGCCGCGCTGAGCGAAGCCCTCCCCGCCTCCCTGCTGAACGCGCTTAAAACGCGGGAGGCGCCGGTCCCCGTGCGGCTGTACGCGGTGCGGGCGGACTGCCCCGCCATACGCGCCCTGCGCAGCGCCGCCCCGGACGCCGCCGCGATGTACGCCGTCTATCGCGGAGAAGCCCTCGCGGCCCTCGTGGACGAGCGCGCGCTGCTGCGCCTGGCGATTGAGCGCCCCGGGGCAGTCGTCTCCGAAGCCATAAACAACCGTCCCTTCACGTTTTCATATGGGATTCCGGTTTGACTCCCTCAGGCGCTACGCGCCAGCTCCCTTCACTCCCCCAGTCAGCTTCGCTGACAGCCCCCTCGGAGAAGGGGCCAAGACGGGAGCCTTTTGGCGGCGCGTCGTGTAAAGCCTCCCTCTTAGAGGGAGGTGGCTCGGCGTAGCCGAGACGGAGGGAGTCGTCATTCCGCAAGTGTTTGTGAAAGGCCAGAAAACCGCCCCCGGGTCGCGTGACCCGAGGGCGGTTGTTTTTCCGCTTAGATCTCCAGATAGGAGTCGGCGTACAGGTTGTTGTTCTTGATGATGTCGCAGGTCTTGATGGTCTCCATCAACCGCTGATCGTTGGGGTTGACGATGGCGGAGGTCAGGCCCTGCATCATGGCCATGGCCAGCATGCAGCTGTCGAAGATCGGACGGATGTGCTTCGGCATGCCGTTGGAGTTGTTGGACAGGCCGCCGGTGGAGTTCAGGCCCATGTCGGTGAACATCTTGATGGCCTCAAGAACCTCCATCTGCTTGTCCTGCATGCCCTTGACGACCAGGAACAGCGGGTCGAACCACAGGTCCTCGGCCTCCATGCCGTGCATCAGGCCTTCCTCGAGCATGCGCTGGCAGTGGGCCATGCGCTCGTCGTTGTCGGAGGCGATGCCGTTGGCGGAGCACAGCGCGATGACGATGGCGTCATTGTTGGCGGCCAGCTCGATGCGGTTGAAGCGGTCGCCGGCGTCGGCGGAGTTCACGATGGGCTTGCCCTTCTCGCGGTTGTATACCTGGATGCCGGCCTCGATGGCCTTCATGTTGGAGGTGTCCAGCGCCAGCGGCACGTTGTCAAAGCGCTCCTGGAGCAGCTTGACGGCCCACTGCATGCGCTCCTCGCCGTCGGACTCGGCGGGGCCGATGTTCACGTCGATGTAGTTCGCGCCGGCCTTGAGCTGCTGCTCGCAGCGGGTGAGGATAGGCTCGGGGTCGCGCTCTTCAAAAGCCCTGCGGATCGCGGGGGCGGTGACGGAGATGCGCTCGCCGATGGTGATGAACTTTGCCATGGTGTATCATCCTTTCTGTTCCTTTTAAAACATGCCGGCGCGGTCTCCCGCGCCGACATACATGCGCAGATCAGGCGGAGAAGTCCTTGATGAACTTGACCAGCTGGACGGCCTCCATCGGGCCGACCACGACGTTCCAGCCAGGCAGCTTGGCCTCGATCTCGCCCTTCATCACGGCCACCTTGCCGGGGATGATGAGGGTGCGGGACTTGATCTTGTTCTCGATATCGGCCTCATCGAAGAACTTCTTGATGGTGCCCGCGGAGAACTTGCCGGCGGCCCAGGCGGTCAGCACGGACATGCCGCTGGCGTCGGTGATCAGCAGGTTGACGGGGCACTTGGACCGCTCGTACTCGCCGGAGACCAGGAAGTAGGTCAGGGCGAAGTCCACGGTCAGGGAGCAGACGGAGTTCTCGTCCGCGCCGTTCAAGGCGTAGATGCCGGGCTCGACCTTCATGGGCTTCTGCGGATCGGTGAAGATGTTCTGCCTTAAGCCGTACAGCGCCAGCGCCTCGGCGTAGGTGATCTTCTCCATGACGATGATGGAGCCGTAGCGCAGGGTGAAGGCGGAGGCCAGGGCGGTCTGCATGTGCACGTCGCCCTCGGCGATCTTCGCCAGGTTCACGATGGAGGGATAGCCCAGGGTGCGATCCTGATCCTTCAGGTTGCCGCGGCGCACCAGAACGGCGTTGGCGAAGGTCTCCTTCGCGTCCTTGCCGGTGCAGTCGACGATCAGGTTCTTGTTGCCCTTGCCCTCCAGGGCCTTGATGTTGTCGTAGATCTCGGAGATGTCCGCGCCGGTCACGCCCAGGGTCACGCCCGCGGCGGTGGCCACGGCGTTCATGGCGTCCAGGTTGTCCTTGCTGGCGCCGTTCAAGATGGGCTTGCCGGCCTTGCAGACCTCCAGCGCGGCCTTGGCGACCTCGGCGTCGGCGCAGTTGAGCACCAGCGCGCGGTCGGCGGCCATGGCCTTGTTGACCAGCGCCACGTACTTGTCGGCGCCGTTGCCCGCGTAGTTCAGGAACAGGAACTCCACGTACTCGCGCTCGCCGATGCGCTCGTAGTCGACCTTCTTGATCTCGGCGATCTTCTGGTCGATCTCGGCGTCGTCCATGCAGGAGCACAGGGTGACCGCGAACAGGTTGCGGTTGACGAGGGTCTTCTCATGCCTGAACAGCACGGTCTCGCCGCCCAGCTTGTGCTCGTTGGCGCCGGTGCCGACGGTGATGGTCTTCATCAGGGGGGCGGTGGACTCGGACAGGGTGGCCAGCGCCTCGGCGGACATGTGGGGACACTTATCGATGGACACGGAGCCCTGGGCGACCTTCATGGCGAACGCCATACAGGTGGGGCTGCCGCACTCCTTGCAGTTCTTCTTGGGAGTCAGCTTAAAGATGTCAAGACCTTTCAGTGCCATGGTATATATCCTCCTTCCCCTGCTTTACATCAGGCTGTCGATGAACTTCGAAATGGTGGCGACAGCGGCAGGGTGCCTCATGATGACCAGATTGGAGCCGCCCACCAGACAGGCGGAGGCGGTGCACACTTCCATCTCGATGCCGCGCTCGTCCAGGGGGCCCCACTCGGGAGACTCCTCCTCGGGAGACATGGACTCCTTGACGCCCCAGGTCTCGGGAGAGACGGGGGTCACGATGGGCATCTGAAGCTGCTTGTCGCTCTGGGCAAGGGCGGCGGCCTTCACGCGGTCCAGCGTGGAGGACAGATACTCGAAGCCATAGCCGGCGGCGGAGGAGCCCACGTTCATGCACACGGAGGCGTCCGGCACGCCCAGCTGGGAAAGCAGCACGTTGAGCTGCTTGGCCAGGTTGATATCCACGGCGGATTCCGCGCCGACCTTCTGGTTGTAGGCCAGACCGGCGGAAGCGCCGACGTTCTTGTAGTTCTCCTCACGGGCGGAGAGCACGAGGATGTTCTTGCCCTGCAGCGCGTCGGAGACGGCGTTGAAGATCTGGGCGTCCTTCTCGATGTTCTTGCAGCCCATCACGAGGATCGGCATCTCCACGGCGTCGGCGACGGCCTTGGCCAGCGCGACGCAGTCCTCGACGGACTTGTTCTCGCCGTTGGGATCGGCGGACTCAAAGTGCAGGCAGATGGCGGAGGCGCCCTCCATGGACTGGGCCTTCACGGCCATGTCGACCACGGAGTCGCACCCGGCGTAGAACGCCTTGATGCCGTCGGACACGCAGCCCTCCAGGCCCTTGTCGGAGATCTCGACGGCGATCCTGGGCTTGTTGGCGATGGGCGCGTCAAAGGTGTAGAAGGGCAGTACATTTTCGCCGCCGATCACGATGCTCTTGTCGCCCGTGCCGAGGGTGACGGCATTGATCTTGGCGCTGAACGCCTGCTTTTTCGGAGTGAAAGCCATGTTGTATTCCCCCTGTTTGTCGTTGTGCCTGGGTTATAAGCCCAAAGTGTGCAAAATCGAGTTCAGCGCGACCTTCACCGGCGCGTCCTCTGGTACTTTGGCGCTGGGCTTGCCGTCACAGTCGTACTCGTAGACGAGCTCGTCGTGGGGTAGCACGCCCGCCAGGTCCAGTCCGTGCTTCTCGATCTCTTCCTTAACCCCGTCGCTCAGCTTGCCGTCTGGCGCGCGGTTAACGATCAGTTTCATCTGGCCGGGTTTGAGCTCCAGCTCTCCGACCATTTCGGCGATGCGGGCAGCCGCCTGGATGCCCCGCCGGGAGCAGTCGCTGATGAGCAGCAGGGTGTCCACGTGCGGCAGCGTGCCGCGGGAGATGTGCTCCAGCCCCGCCTCATTGTCGATCACCATGTAGCTGTATTGTCCGTAGTACTTGTCCACCTGGGACTTCAACACCCCGTTGACATAGCAATAGCAGCCCTTGCCCTGGGTGCGGCCCATGACGAGCATGTCAAAGTCGTCCTCCTCGATGAGGGCGGAGTTGAACTTGTACTCGGCGTACTCCTGCTTGGTCATGCCCGAGGGGATCGGGGACACGGGCAGCAGCTCGGCGCGGGCCATCTCCTCGCGGATGTCGCCCAGGGTGATCTCCACCTCCACGCCCAGTACCTCGTTCAAGTTGGAGTTCGCGTCGGCGTCCACCACCAGAAGCGGGCCCTTGCCCTCCCGGATGAGCTGTTCGATGATCATGCCGCAGGTGGTCGTCTTGCCGACGCCGCCCTTGCCGGCCACAGCGATTACATGCGTTGACATGTTCTCTCCTGATTCGTGTAATTCGGGCGCGCGCGGGTTACAGAATACCGTTGCGCACTCACATCCTTTATGATACCACAAACCGCGGGGTTAGGCAAGTTAAACATGTCCGAAATTGTGATAAAATAACATCTTTGAAACATAAATAAAACCCGTTCCCATCCGTATGGACGGGAACGGCGACGATCCGTCATTGCTCCGGCTCCTCCGGCTGCCGGGCGCGCTTGCCCGTGCGGCGGTATTCCTCCGCCATGCGCCGCAGATTGTCCAGGGAATACTGGGCGTCCTCGGTGTTGTGGCGTATGGCCTCGCTGTTCTCGATGAGCTCCCCGAAGCCGGTGAGCAGACAGCCCGCCATCCAGGCGCACAGCGTGCCGACAACGCCGATGAGCAGGCCTACGATGAAGATCGTGAAGCCCCCCGCGCTGTCGCCCAGGCCCGCGCCGGTGATCCACACGCCGATCATGCTGATGCCCGAAGCCACCAGCACCACGAGGAATACGACCCTCGCCAGCCCCTTTATCTTTCTTCCGATATTGTCAAACATGGTTACATCTCCTCATTATTCTGTTTATGCAACCATATTATAACATTTTTATTTCATTCTGTCAAGAAAATTTAATACATTTGTATCATATACGGGTGAACAGGAATTTCTGGTTCATGCCGTTGCAGTCTGCAAACACGGTCAGATTGTCCGCGTCCCTCTCCTCCACGGTCAGCTCGGCATTGTCGTCCTTCAACAGTGCGCGCACGTAGGATACGGGATCGTCGGTCTCGATCTCGTCGAAGAACACGTCCCGCATCTGGTTGCCGGAGCAGCTGTTCTGGATCTCGCGGACCACTTCGTATTCGGCCACTTCTGAAGCCCCCTTTGAACAGAGTGGAGCGTGCAGAGTACAGAGTGCAGTTTTGGTAGAAATCCTTCGGATTTCTTTTGATTTAAAAAAGGACGACAAAACATACTTATGCTTCTGTGTTCAATGCTGTATCTGGCCGGCGGGCGATCAGGGCAGGCGCATCGCCGCCCCTACAACGCTTCAATCGTGGTATCCCCGGACAAACGGTCCCTTTTAATCAAACAAATCCCGCAGGGATTTGCACCAAAACTGCACTCTGCACTCTCCACTCTTCACTCTCATCTCACGGAATTATACCGTCAGTCAGCCTCACGACGCTTTCGGCCTGACGACCACGGTCCCCCCCGTCAGATCGGCGGAGGCGATCTCGCCCTCGATGACGGCCTCGCGGCCCATGATATCGGTCAGCGTGACGACGCCGTTCTTGCACTCGATCAGCATGACGTTTTTGAGCACCTCGTTTTCGGGGCGCTTTTCGATCTTATACACGGTGGAAAGGCACATGTGAAACCCTCCTTACTTCATCGCGGCCAGCACGGTGGACAGCCGCATGTTGCCCTTTTCAAAGTCGGAGACCGCCTGCATCACCTGGTCGTACCCGGCAGGGTCCCCCAGCTCCTTTAAACGCCCGGCCAGCTGGGCCAGCTCGTTGGCGTGGGCGGTGTTGTGGTTGACCATGTACTGCATCAGCGCCACGATCTCCGCGCGGGGGTCCATGTCGCAGGACTTGCAGTCGCTTGCGCAGTTCGCCGCGCCGGGACAGCCGTGGGGATGCCCGTGGTCGCCCTCGTGGGTGTGGGGATGGCTGTGCGCATGCTCGTGGGGATGGGTGTGCGTGGTGCCGTCGGCGTGGGTGTGCTCGTGCGCGTGGGTATGGATATGCTCGTGCGCGTGCTCGTGGTCGTGGGGAATGCCGTGCTCGTGCATATGCTCGTGATCGTGCTCGTGGCTCATGTGTAACTCCTCCTCAATCATCCTTACTGCCCACCATTATACCCCAATCCCGGCGTTTTGTAAAACCCCTCCCCGGGGATTCCAACATAAAATTGATTTTAATTTTACCGTTGTCGCCGCCCGGGGCATTGCAAAGCCGGGCGGCATCGGGTAAAATGGAGGTGAGGTGATAGTACAAATGTCCGAGCATCACGATCACGAGCACGATCATGAGTATATGCACGCCCACGGCATCCCCCACTCCCACGACCATGAGCATGACCACGACCATGACCACGATCACGACCACGACCACTGCCACGCGCACGGCCACCACAGCCACACCCACAGCCACGAGCACACCAAGGCCGTGCTGAACCGGCTGTCCCGGGCCATCGGCCATCTGCAGTCGGTGCGCACCATGGTGGAGGAGGGCCGCGACTGCTCCGAGGTGCTGATCCAGATCGCCGCGGTGCGCTCCGCCATCGACAACACCGGCAAACTGATACTGCAGGACCATCTCAAGCATTGCATCGTGGACGCCGCCGCCGAGGGCGACCAGCAGGCCATCGACGATCTGTGCCAGGCGATCGACAAGTATATGAAGTAGTAAGAATGTAAAATCATACGAAACGGTTGCATATTTCTTCGGTTCGCGCTATAATGGGCGTGAACGGAGGGTTATCGGCACGAAAGCTGGCGGCGAGAGATGCAGCGGTCCGTCAAATCACGCTTGAGTCGAAGAAATCAGAGTTCGGATTGTATGAGTAGGAATGGCGCGTCAAGTACCGGCGGATGGGAGGTTGCCGCCGGGCGAAGGAGCGGTTCGCTCCGCGATGCCATTATCGCATCCGCTAACACAATCGCGTATTCCCCATATGGCTTGTCGTATGGGCGTTACAACTGAATGAAATCAACCTCCTCCAACGAAATGGAGGCTTTTTTATGCGCAGATACACCACCAAGATGCTGGTCACGCTGGCCCTGCTGTCGGCCATCGGCGTGATCCTGGCGCGATTCATCGTCCCCATGCCGAACCCCTACATGCGCTTTTCCATCGAGGCCGTGCCCTTCATCGTGGCGGGCTTCCTGTACGGTCCGATCCCCGGAGCCCTGGTGGGCTTTGTGGCGGACTTCGTGGGCTGCCTGTTCTCCGGCTACGGCTACAACCCCGTCTTCGCCGTCCCTCCGGTGCTGATCGGTCTGTGCGCCGGGCTTCTGCGCCCGATGCTGTACAAGAAGGTCACCTACTTCCGCATACTGGGCGCGTTCATCCCGGCGGTGATCGTGGGCAGCGTGCTGTGGCAGAGCTACTGGCTGTCCTTCTTCTACGGCTCCCACTCCTGGGCATGGTTCCTGGGCACCCGGGCGATACAGTTCGCCGTCACCTCGCTGGTGAACGCGGCGGTGATCTTCGGCCTGTTCAAGAGCCGCGTGTTCGACACGCTGCACCTGTGGCCGCCGGTCGCCCTGAAGGAGGTCCGGGAGAACGACACCCATCACGCGATAGAGAGGGCAGTGAAGTGACATGAGTATCGACGAAGCCCTGAAATACATTCATAACGTCAGCTGGCTGCGCACCATTCCCGGGCTGGAGCGGGAGCTGGAGCTGCTCGACCGCATCGGCAACCCCCACAGGGGCATGAAGTTCATCCACGTGGCCGGCACCAACGGCAAGGGCTCCACGGCGACGATGCTCCAGAGCATACTGACGCATGCCGGCTATAAGACCGGGCTGTACACCTCGCCCTACATCATGCGCTTCAACGAGCGCATCCAGGTGGACGGCGCGCAGATCCCGGACGAGGACGTGTGCGCCCTGACCGAGTACATCCGCCCCCACGCCGATGCCATGGCCGACCATCCCTCGGAGTTTGAGATCGTCACCGCCATAGGCTTTGAGTACTTCAAACGACAGAAGTGCGACATCGTGGTGCTGGAGGTGGGCATGGGCGGCGAGTGGGACGCCACCAACGTCATCGAGGACAACGAGGCCGCGGTGATCGTGAACATCGGCCTGGACCACACCGAGGTGCTGGGCGACACGCTGGAGAAGATCGCCAGGACCAAGTCCGGCGTGGTCAAGCGGGGCTGCCCGTGCGTGATCTACCGTCAGGAGAAGGTCGTGGAGGACGTGTTTCGGCAGGTGTGCCGGGAGATGGACGCCCCCTTCTTCCCCGCCGACTTCGACAGCCTGCGGCCCGTCAGCGCCGGTCTGGACGGCCAGCGCTTCGACTGGGGCGACATGAAGGACCTCCGCCTGCCGCTATTGGGCGCGCACCAGCTCAAGAACGCCGCCAACGTGCTGACGACCGTACAGGTGCTTAAGAGCCGGGGCTGGCAGATCCCCGAGGCCGCCGTGCGGGCGGGCCTCGCCGCCGTGACCTGGCCCGGGCGCTTCCAGCTGATGGCCGAGAAGCCGCTGTTCATCATCGACGGCGGGCACAACCCCCAGTGCCTCGAGGCGCTGGAGGACACCATACGGACCTACCTGCCGGGGCGGCGCATCGTGTTTCTGAACGGCGTCATGGCCGACAAGGACTACGGCGACATGTTCAACCGATTAAAGCCCTTCGCCCTGGCATTCGTCACCGTCACTCCCGCCAACCCCCGGGCGCTGTCCGCGCAGGCGCTGAGCGACTACATCCGTCAAAACCTCGACGCCCCCGCCACCCCCTGCGACACCGTGGCCGAGGGCGTGCGGACCGCCGTCGATCTCGCCGGGCCCGACGGCGTGGTGTGCGCCTGCGGCTCACTGTACATGCTGGGAGAAGTGATCGAGGAAATCCAGCGGTTGAAGAAGCAAGGGACTGTTTCATGACCAAACCCGATGTAGGGGCGCCCAATGGGCGCCCGCCCGACAGAGACCATGGTTCTGAATGGGCGGGCACCGCATCGGCGCCCCTACATGTTGTCTGACTGTATAGCGCTTCACGGATATTTGTGGGAACCAACTCCCTCCGTCTCGGCTTCGCCGAGCCACCTCCCTCTAAGAGGGAGGCTATGGGTTCGCCGCCAAAAGGCTCCCGTCTTGGCCCCCTCTCCGAGGGGGCTGTCAGCGAAGCTGACTGGGGGAGTGAAGGGAGCTGGCGGGAGTGAAGGGAGCTGGCGCGCAGCGCCTGAGGGAGTCCTCTCTGAGGGAGTCCTCTCCGAGGGGGTTGTCAGCGAAGCTGACTGCGGGAGTCCTCTCTGAGGGAGTCCTTGCTCAACCCCCACAGGCAGACATAGAGAACCATAACACAACCCCCCTGTCCATGAGCCCATGGACAGGGGGGCTGTATTCATCCGCTTATTACTTTTTCGACTTGATGTACTCGTCGATGGCCGCGGCGGCGTTCTTGCCCGCGCCCATGGCCAGTATGACGGTGGCCGCGCCGGTCACGGCGTCGCCGCCGGCGTACACGCCCTCGCGGCTGGTCAGGCCGTCCTCGCCCTGGGTGACGATGCAGCCGTGCTTATTGGCCTCGAGGCCGGGGGTGGTGGACCGGATCAGCGGGTTGGGGGACGTGCCGATGGCCATGATCATGGTGTCGATGTCCAGCACGAACTCGCTGCCCTCCTTGACGATGGGGCGGCGGCGTCCGGAGGCGTCGGGCTCGCCCAGCTCCATCTCCACGCATTTCATGCCGCAGACCTCGCCGTTGCGGGGATCGCGGGGGTTCTCGGGATTGTTGTAGCCCAGCACCTCCACGGGGTTGGTGAGGGTCTTGAAGATGATGCCCTCCTCCTGGGCGTGCTCGACCTCCTCCGCGCGGGCGGGGAGCTCGTTCATGCTGCGGCGGTAGACGATGTACACCTCTTCCGCGCCCAGGCGCTTGGCGCAGCGCGCGGCGTCCATGGCCACGTTGCCGCCGCCCACGACGGCGACCTTTTTGCCGTGGCGGATGGGGGTCTTGCTGTCGTCCTTGTAGGCCTTCATCAGGTTGATGCGGGTCAGGAACTCATTGGCGGAGTACACGCCCTTGAGGCTCTCGCCGGGGATGTTCATGAACCGGGGCAGGCCTGCGCCGGAGCCGATGAACACGGCCTCGTTGCCCATCTCGAACAGCTCGTCGATGGTCAGTACCTTTCCGATGACCATGTCGGTCTCGATGTCCACGCCCATGGCCTTGAGGTTGTCGACCTCCTTGTTGACGATGGCCTTGGGAAGCCTGAACTCCGGGATGCCGTAGGACAGCACGCCGCCGGCGACGTGCAGGGCCTCGTACACGGTCACCTTGTAGCCCATGCGGGCCAGGTCGCCCGCGCAGGTCAGGCCCGCGGGGCCGGCGCCGATGACGGCGACCTTGTGGCCGTTGGAGGCGGGAACGGCGGGCTTTTCGGTGGAGTGCTCGCGGTGCCAGTCGGCCACGAAGCGCTCCAGACGGCCGATGCCCACCGGCTCGCCCTTCACGCCGCGCACGCACTTGGATTCGCACTGGGTCTCCTGCGGACACACGCGGCCGCACACGGCGGGCAGCGACGAGGAGCGGTTGATGACCTCGAACGCGCCCTCGATGTCCTCGTTGGCCAGCTTGGCGATGAACTCGGGGATGTCGATCTGTACGGGGCACTTGCTGACGCAGGGCCTGTTCTTGCAGTGCAGGCAGCGGCGGGCCTCCTCGATGGCCATTTCATAGGTATAGCCGGTGGCGACCTCCTCGAACACCTTGTTGCGGTAGTTCGGATCGAGGGACGGCATCGGGCACTTTTTCAGACTCATGTTCTTCTCAGCCATGGTATTAAGCCTCCTTGTTCAGCAGGTTGCAGAACTCGTCCCGCTTGTGCTGCTCGAAATCGTGGTACATCGCGCCGCGCTTCATGGCCTCGTCGAAGTCCACCTGATGGCCGTCGAAGTCCGGGCCGTCCACGCAGGCGAACTTGGTCTCGCCGCCCACGGTCAGGCGGCAGCCGCCGCACATGCCGGTGCCGTCGATCATGATGGGGTTCATGGAGATCACGGTGGGGATATCGTACTTCCTGGTGAGCTGGCAGACGAACTTCATCATGATGACCGGGCCGATGGCGATGACCTCGTCATACTGGTTGCCCGCCTTGATAAGCTCCTCCAGCGCGTTGGTCACCAGACCCTTGGTGCCGTAGGTGCCGTCGTCGGTCATCATGCAGACCTTGGCGGAGCAGGCGTTGAACTCGTCCTCGAGGATCACCAGGTCCTTCGTGCGGAAGCCCACGATGGCGTGCACCTCGCACCCGTTGGCGTGCAGCGCCTGGGCCACCGGCAGCGCGATGGCGCAGCCCACGCCGCCGCCCACGACCGCGACCTTCTTAAAGCCCTCGACCTCGGAGGGACGGCCCAGCGGGCCCACGAAATCGGGCAGGAAGTCGCCCTCGTTCAGGGTGTTCAGCTCCATGGTGGTGCCGCCCACGATCTGGAAGATGATGTCCACGGTGCCGGCCTCGCGATCGTAGCCCGCGATGGTCAGCGGGATGCGCTCGCCGTCGGCGCTGGCGCGCAGGATGATGAACTGGCCGGCCTTCGCCTTGCGAGCCACCAGCGGCGCCTCGATGACCATTTTGGTGACGGTCGGATTCAGAGGCTGCTTCTTGACGATTTTAAACATGCTTTCCCTCTTCTCTGAATGGATGTGTGGCCTGCGCCGCCGACAGGCGTCCGGCGCAAACCGGCTACCTTATAAATGATAGCATAACCATACTCCAAAATCAATCGTTTGGCGGCGGCGTTAAACGGGATTTTACGATGGCGTCCTCCCGGGACAGCTCGTCGGCCACCTCCGCCTCGGCCTCCTCCACGGTGGTGTGGCGCATGCCCATGGCGGTGGTGACGATGAAGCCCACGATCAGTATCATGTAATAGGTCACGAACCGCCAGGCCAGCAGCCCGGAGAGCAGCAGCGCGTCCGGCAGCATGCCCGCGAAGTACAGCCCGAACACGCCCTCCTGCGCCCCGGACGCGCCGGGCAGGGGCGTGTAGGCGGCGGAGGTGTACTGCATGCAGCCCATGGTGAGTATCCTGCCGTAGCTGTGCTCGCGAAGCCCCAGGCCACGGTAGATGAAATACATCACGCTCATCAGGCACACCACCCGGACCGAGGCGATCAGCACCTGCCGGGCCACCTCCGCCCGGTTCGACGCCAATTCCCGCATGCCGGCGTAGAAGCCGTCGGCCATGCCGTCGGCGGCGCGCTCCAGTTTTTCGGGATTGCCGATCCTGAACCGGCGCATCAGCGCGCCGGCCTTCTTCACCAGCCAGCGCACCGGCCGCTGGTAGAACGCGATCATCAGCGAAGCGGACACCAGTATCACGTTGAATATGAAGCCTATGATCAGTATCGGCAGGTTCGGCCCCAGCTCCGACAGCACAAATTTGTGGTACACCGCGAACAGCGCCACGTCGAACACCAGAAGCATGATCTGGAAGCAGTGGAAGTGGATGGTCAGCGCGGCGGTGGCGCGGCCCACGGGCACCCGCCACTTGTGGAACTGGTACACCTGCATGGGCTGTCCGCCGGAGGCCCCGGGGGTGATGTAGGAGTAGAACGCCCCCAGCAGGCACATGGCGAACAGCCGCCTAAACGGCAGCCACAGCCCCTGCGCCCGCAGCGCGGAGCCGAGGCTGAGCGTCTCCATCAGGAGCCCTGCGAACACGCTGGCCACGCTGAGCATGGCGTAGCGCAGGGGCATGTTGAGTATCGCTTCGACGGACGCGGGAAAATCGCCGCTGCGGATGCCGATATAGAGCACGATCGCCAGCACCAGCAGTATGAATCCCGCGTAGAGGACCTTGTTCTTCATCAAACGTCTCCCTGGATCATGTTTCAAGGTACTTGAGCGCCATCCCCGCGTGCAGCGCGATGAGATTGGGCATGGCGGCCTCGTCCGCCACGAACTTCGGGCTGTGGATGGGCCACACCGCGCCGACGTCCGGGTTGCCCACGCCGATCTTGTAGAACGCCCCGGGCACCTCCTGGGTGAAGCACCCGAAGTCCTCGGTGGCCATGGTGGGGGTGTCCAGCGTGACGACCCGCGCCCCGCCCAGTATCTCGGTGGCGGCGGCTTTGGCGAAGTCCACCATGCCGTCGTCGTTGACCACGCCGGGGTAGCTCTCCCGGATGTCGATCTCCGCGCGCGCGCCCATGGCGGCGCACACGCCAGTCACGGTCTCGGTAAACAGCGCCTTCACCCGACGACGGGTGTCCGGCCCGAGGGTGCGCAGTATGCCCTCGATCTCCGCCCGGTCCGCCACCACGTTGGCCTGCCCGCCGGCGTGGAAGCTGCCCACGGTGATCACGGCGGCGTCCGTGGGGGCCAGGCGGCGGCTGACGATCTGCTGGAGCGCCGTGACCGCCTGGGCGGCGACGGCGATGGCGTCGATGCCCGCCTCCGGGGAGGCCCCGTGGCAGCCCTCGCCGTGAACGACGACCCTGAACACGTCCGAGGCGGCGTACATCTTGCCGTATTTGAATCCCGCGGTCCCGGCGGGCAGGTCGGGGTCCACGTGGGCCCCGAACACGGCGTCCACGCCCTCCAGACAGCCCGCCGCGATCATCCGCGCCGCGCCGCCGGAGCCCTCCTCGTCCGGCTGGAACAAAAGCCGCACCCGGCCCCGCATCGCCTGCCTGTGCCCGGTCAGCACCATGGCCGCGCCCAGCAGCGCGGCGGTGTGGAAGTCGTGGCCGCAGGCGTGCATCACGCCGGGGATCTCGCTGGCGAAGGGCAGGCCCGTCTCCTCACGGATGCGCAGGGCGTCCATGTCCGCCCGCAGGGCCACGGTCCTGCCGGGTTGCGCACCCTCAAGCGTCGCCATCACCGACGTGCCCACGGGCCGCGCCACCTCCCAGCCCAGCCCCTGAAGCGTTTTGACGATCAGCGCGGCGGTCCCGTGCTCCGCGTTCCCCAGCTCCGGCCGCCGGTGGATCGCGCGGCGGAGGGCAAGCGCTTCGGGGGAGGCGGTGTGCGCTTGGGTTAGTATGTTTTGCATGGCTGTTCCTCCGGGTCAATTAGGAATTAGGAATTGGGAATTAGGAATTCAGGTGGAAATCCTTTGGATTTCTTTGAATGAGGGTTACGGCGTATCTCTTCTGGTCAAACAAATCCCGAAGGGATTTGCACCGCAACTCCTAACTCCTAATTTCTAATTCCTAATTCTTACGCAAAATCATACAACATTTTCTTTTCTCTGTAAATCGCATAAATATGAAGTTTTCACAAGAGGAAAGTTGTGGTATAATGGTTGCGGAGGTGATGGACATGTCTGCGCGGGAACTGGCGGACTATGTGACCGATCAGCTGAGCGGGCTGGAGGGCATACGGCGCACGCCGATGATGGGCGGCTACATCTTCTACATCAACGACCGGATCTTCGGGGGCATCTACGAGCCGGGGGTGATGGTGAAGATCACCGAGGCCAGCCGGCGGGCCATGCCGGACGCGGAGCCCATGCCGCCCTACGAGGGCGCGAAGCCCATGCTGCCGGTGACGAACCTTGACGACCGGGAGGCGTTTTCGCGGATGGTGCTGGAGATGTACGACGAACTGCCCGAACCGAAGCCCCGGAAGCGCAGGCCGAAGGCGTGATTCCTCAATCGATTTCGCTAAAAGGTACAAATCAGGTCGTCATTTTTGTGTCGATCTGTGATTTATTGCGGAATTCTGCTCGTTATTTGCGGTTTTAACAGATTAGTGCTCATAATTTTCACAAAAAACCGGCTGTGATATTGACAAAAGGAAAAATCGGCGTTAAAATATGATTGTCAATGTTGTGGGCCCACGGGCGCATGACAAATATTAAAAAGGAGTGACCCCTACCATGAAGAAGATTCTTGCTTTCTTGCTCTGTGCGATGCTGCTTCTGAGCTGCACTGCCGCCCTGGCCGAAAAGGTTGGCGTTTCGATGCCCACCAAGGATCTCCAGCGTTGGAACCAGGATGGCGCCTACATGGAAGAGAAGCTGAAGGAAGCCGGCTATGAGGTCGAGCTGCAGTTCGCCTCCAACGACGTTCCCACCCAGCTCAACCAGGTTGAGACCATGATCGACGACGGCTGCCAGGTCGTGGTTATCGCCGCGATCGAAGGCTCCTCCCTCGGCTCCGCCCTCGACAAGGCCGCCGAGAAGGGCGTCAAGGTCATCGCCTATGACCGTCTGCTGATGGACAACGCAAACGTCGATTACTATGCCACCTTCGATAACTACAAGGTCGGCACCGTGCAGGGCACCTACGTGAAGGATGCTTTGGATCTGGACAACGCGGAAGGCCCGTTCGTCATGGAGATCACCGCGGGCGATCCCGGCGACAACAACGCCCGTTACTTCTATCAGGGCGCGATCGACGTACTGAAGCCCTTCATCGACGATGGCAAGATCACCGTGCCCTCTGGCCAGATCGAGTTCGACCAGGTTGCCACCCCCACCTGGAAGACCGACGTCGCCCAGAAGCGCGCCGAGGATATTCTGACCGCCAACTATGCGGGCGGCGAGAACATCGACGTGTGGCTGTGCTCCAACGACTCCACCGCCCTGGGCGTGACCAACGCTCTTGAGGCCAACTACGGCGGCGAGAACTGGCCCATCATCACCGGCCAGGACTGCGACATCGCCAACACCAAGAACATGATCGCCGGCAAGCAGAGCATGTCCGTGTTCAAGGACACCCGCACCCTGGCGGCGCAGGTTGTCAAGATGGTCGGCCAGATCCTGTCCGGCGAAGAGGTTGACGTGAACGACACCGAGACCTACGACAACAACGTGAAGGTCGTTCCTTCCTTCCTGTGCGATCCCGTGTTCGCGGATGCCAACAACTACAAAGAGATCCTGATCGACTCCGGCTACTACACCGAGGATCAGCTCCAGTAATCTCATTCGTTGAATGAACAACGATGCAGGCGGGCGTGCCCCGCCTGCATCATTTAGGAATACTTCTCTTTTGAAGGTTGGAGGAGAGCCATGGCAAAGATATTGCTGGAAATGAAGAACATTACCAAGACCTTCCCCGGTGTGAAGGCCCTTGACAATGTCAACCTCCAGGTGGAGGAGGGCGAGATCCACGCTCTTGTCGGCGAGAACGGCGCGGGCAAGTCCACGCTGATGAACGTGCTGAGCGGCATCTATCCCCACGGCACCTACGAGGGCGACATCATCTACAACGGGCAGGTCTGTAAGTTCTCAAACATCAAGGATTCCGAGAAGCTGGGCATCGTAATCATTCACCAGGAGCTGGCGCTGGTTCCCGAGATGACCATCGGCGAGAACATGTACCTGGGCAACGAGCGCGGCCACAAATACGCCATCGACTGGAACACGACCTTTGCCGAGGCGGACAAGTACCTCAAGATGGTGAACCTGGAGGAGAGCTCCAAGGTACAGGTCAAGACCATCGGCACCGGCAAACAGCAGCTGGTGGAAATCGCCAAGGCGCTGGCCAAGCAGGCGAAGCTGCTGATCCTGGACGAGCCCACCTCGTCCCTGAACGAAGAGGATTCCCGCGCGCTGCTGGACCTGATGCTGGGCTTCAAAAAGCAGGGGATGACCATGATCATCATCTCCCACAAGCTCAACGAGGTCGCCTACGTCGCGGACAAGATAACCGTCATACGCGACGGCACCACCATTGAAACCATCGACAACCGCGGTCCCGAGCCCGTGTCGGAGGAGCGCATCATCAAGGGCATGGTCGGCCGCGAGATGACCAACCGCTTCCCCAAGCGCGAGGGCGTGAAGATCGGCGACGTGATGATGGAGGTCGAGCACTGGACCGTGCACCATCCCCTCTACCCCGAGCGCAAGGTGGTGGACGACGTATCCATCAACGTCAGAAAGGGCGAGGTCGTGGGCATCTACGGCCTGATGGGCGCGGGCCGCACGGAGCTGGCGATGTCCATATTCGGCCAGAGCTATGGCGTAAACTTCTCCGGCAAGCTCAAGATCGACGGCAAGGAAGTCAAGATGAAGAAGAGCGAGGCCGACGCCATCAGGCACAAGATCGCCTACGTCACCGAGGACCGCAAGGGCAACGGCCTGATCCTCAGCCAGTCCATCAAGGTCAACACCTCCCTGGCCAACCTGAACAGCCTGGCGAAGCTGGGCGTCATCGACCAGGACAAGGAGTACGCCGTGGCCGAGGAGTACCGCGACAAGCTCAAGACCAAGACCCCCACGGTGGAGCAGCTCGTGGGCAACCTCTCCGGCGGCAACCAGCAGAAGGTGCTGCTGGCCAAGTGGATGTTCGCCGAGCCGGACATCATGCTGCTGGACGAGCCCACCCGCGGCATCGACGTGGGCGCGAAGTATGAGATCTACTGCATCATCAACGACCTCGCGGCGCAGGGCAAGTCCGTCGTCATGATCTCCTCCGAGCTTCCGGAGGTGCTGGGCATGAGCGACCGGATCTACATCATGAACGAAGGCAAAATAATCGGTGAGATGAAAGCGCAGGATGCCACCCAGGAGAACATCATGGCGCTGATCCTCCAGTCGGGAAGGGGTGCGTAACGATGAATGAAAACAGGATGAGCGTTAGCGCTTTTTTCCAGAAATACACCATGGTGATCGCGCTGGTTGTGGTGGTCATCTTCTTCGCCATCGCGACCGGCGGCGGCTCCCTGAAGCCCGGCAGCATCAACAACCTGATCTCCCAGAACGGCTATGTCTTCGTGCTGGCCTCCGGCATGCTGCTGTGTATCCTCACCGGCGGCAATATCGACCTGTCCGTGGGCTCGGTCGTGTGCTTCTCGGCCGCCGTGGGCTGCGTGTTGATGGACAAGGGCGTCAACATGTGGATCGTCGTGCTCGTCATGCTGGCGATCGGCCTGCTGATCGGCATCTTCCAGGGCTTCTGGATCGCCAAGATCCGGGTCCCCGCGTTCATCGCCACGCTGTCGGGCATGTACGCCTTCCGCGGCCTCTCCAACGTCGTGCTGGGAGGCTATCGCGTTGACATCAGCAACGAGAAGTTCCTGTTCCTGTTCGGCGGTGGCCGCGACTGCTACATCCCCGATATCATCCGCCAGTGGATGGGCTCGGAGGGCAAGCCCAACCTGACCTGCCTTGCGGTCGGCATCATACTGACGCTGGTCTACATCCTGATGACCGTGAGGAAGATCCACGTTCAGAAGAAGTTCAACATCCATCAGTCCGTGCTCGGTCAGTGCGTCACGACGGGCGCGATTTCCGTGGTGATACTGTTCATCACCTGGCAGATCGCCAGCTTCAGGGGCATCCCGACCGTGCTGATCTGGATCGGCCTGATCCTGGGGATCTACCAGTACATCACGACAAAGACGGCCATCGGCAGACACCTGTACGCCGTCGGCGGCAACGAGAAGGCGACGGCCCTTTCCGGCGTCAAGACGCGGAACGTCTATTGGTTCGCCTACGCCAGCATCGGTCTGATGGCCGGTCTGGCCGGCATACTGACGGCGGCGCGCGCCAAGGGCATCGACCCGACCTACGGCGAAGGCTATGAGATGGACGCCATTGCTTCCTGCTTCATCGGTGGCGCCTCCGCCTACGGCGGTATCGGCAAGGTTTCCGGCATGATCATCGGCGCCGTGCTGATGGGCGTTATCAACCAGGGCATGAACATGGTGGGCGTTGACTCCAACTTCCAGAAAGTGGTCAAGGGCCTCGTTCTGCTGGCGGCCGTCATCTTCGATGTCATGTCCAAACGTCAGAAGCGATAAGGGTGAGGAGGATGGCAAACAATGGAGAATAAAGCCTTGAATAAGTCCAATATCAGAAAGCCGCATTCGATTTCCATGCTGAAAAAGAATGCCATGCTCATCATCCTGGTGCTGGTGTATATCTTCTTCACGATCATGACCAAGGGCCGGATGTTCAAGCCGACCAGCTTCGCCTCGCTGATCAACCAGAACGCCTATGTCTACATCCTCGGCTGCGGCATGCTGATGTGCATGCTGACCGGCGGCAACATCGACCTCTCCTGCGGCGCATTCGTCTGCCTGCTCGGCGCGCTGGGCGGCATGATGATGGTCGTGTGGAAATGGGGAACCGGCATTTCCCTGCTGGCCATGCTGGCAATCGGCGTGCTGTACGGCTGCGGGCTGGGCGCACTGATCGCCTATGTGATGGTTCCGCCGTGGATCGCGACGCTGGCCGGTTACCTGGCCTTCCGCGGCCTGGGCACCTCCATACTGAGCGTGTCCTCGACGAACTCCATCTCCTTCAAGGACAATCAGACCTTCCTGAACATCTTCTCCGGCACGCTGTTCAAGACGCCCGAAGGCCAGATGAACATGCCCTGCCTGATCGTGGGCATCGTCGCCGCGGTGCTGGTGGTGCTGCTGATCTTCAACACCCGCGCGACCCGTCTGAGGAAGGGCTACGAGGTGGATACCCTCGGGATGGACGTCGCCAAGAGCGCGCTGGGCGCACTGGCCATACTGCTGATCATGTACAAGCTGGCGCTGGCCGGCGGCATTCCCACCGTGCTGGTCTGGGTGGCCGCGGTGGTGCTGCTGTATGCGTTTATCACCAGCAAGACCACGGTCGGCCGTCACTTCTACGTGGTGGGCGGCAACATGGAGGCGGCGCGCCTCTCCGGCGTGAACACCAAGCGGATCATGTTCCTGGCCTATCTGAACATGGCGATACTGACCTCCATCTCCGCCATGATCGTGATCTCCCGCTACACGGCGGCCAACGCCGACGCCGGCAAGAACTTCGAGATGGACGCCATCTCCGCCTGCGTGGTGGGCGGCGTGTCCGCCAGCGGCGGCGCGGGCACCGTGCTCGGCATGGTCATCGGCGCGACGCTGATCGGCGTGATCAACCTGGGCATGTTCCAGATCAACCTCGACGCGAACTATCAGCGCGTCGTCAAGGGCTTCGTGCTGCTGGCGGCCGTGGTGTTCGACATACTCTCCAAGAAGCGCAACACCTGATACCTCTTGCGCACAGCGCCGGGCAGGTCATCGACCTGTCCGGCGCTTTTTCATGTCACTTTCCGAACAACTGTACCCAGTGCATCACGTTGCCTGCCTTATAGGCGCAGATGCCCACGGAGCCGTAGCTTGCGCGCAGCATGTTCTCCCGGTGGTTGGCGGAGGTCATCCAGGCCGCGATCACCTTCTCGGCGCTGTTCTGGCCCCGGGCGATGTTCTCGCCGTAGGCCGCGCCGCTGACAGTGGACCAGGCGGAGCCGTCGGGCCGGGTGTGGCTGAAGCTCCGGGCGATCTCCCCCGCCCGCACGCAGGCCGCACGGGTCAGGTCCGGGTCCATCCGCAGCTCGGGAAGGCCGCGGGAGGCGCGCTCGCCGTTCATGAGTATCAACACCTGCGTGGCCAGGTCCTCGCGGTTGCTGACGCTGACCGGCGGCTGCGTCGCCCTGGGGCTGTCCGCCTGCGCTGCGGCGGGCTTTTCCCCAACGACGCGGGCGGTGTAGCTGCCCTCCGGCGCCTTCAGCCGCAGGGTGTAGGTGGCCGTGGGATCGTCGATGGCGATCTCCACGCTGCCGCTGCCGCCTTGCACTCTCCGCGCGCAGATGGGCCAGTTGCCCTTGCGCACCGTCAGCTCGCACGTCCCTGCGCCCGCCTGCCATGTAACCACGATCCGGTTCCCCACGATGCGCCCGGACACGCCCGACGCCATGGCCGGTGACAGGATGAGCGCGGTCAGCATCGCGATCATGACGATCACACCCATTCTCTTCATACTTTTCACCTCTCAATGAAACAAATTTGAAATATATTTCACGATTATATTATATTATTATCCCAATTTCGTCAAGCGATTTTTGTGCAATTCTCACAAATTACCAGAACTGGAAAGGGGTTACAATTTCGCGCTGTTCAAATGAGAGTATGGGCGTTATAATGGTATCATTGAGGACAGGGAGGTGCGGCATGGAGGAGATGACGCGGGCGGACGCCGCGCTTCATGCGCGGGGCCTGGCGGCCAGTCGGGAGAAGGCCCGGGCGCTGATCGAGGCGGGACTGGCCACGGTGAACGGCAAAGTGATCATGAAGCCCGCCCGGAAGGTGGGCCCGGAGGACGTGCTGGAGGTGCTGGGGCAGGCGCATCCCTACGTGGGGCGGGGCGGCCTCAAGCTGGAAAAGGCGCTGAAGGCGTTCGATGTGGACCCATCAGGTCAAGTGTGCATGGACATCGGCGCGTCCACCGGCGGGTTCACGGACGTGCTGTTGCAGAACGGGGCCCGGCGGGTCTACGCCATCGACGTGGGCTTCGGGCAGCTCGATCCGCTGCTGGCCGCCGACCCGAGGGTGGTCAGCATGGAGCGCGTCAACGCCCGAAGCCTGACGCCGGACATGTTTCCGGAGCCGCCGACGCTCGCGGTGATGGACGTGTCCTTCATCTCCGTCACGCTGATACTGCCCGCCGTCTTCGGGGTGCTGGGCGGCGCGGGGCGGCTCATATCCCTCATCAAGCCCCAGTTCGAGGCGGGGCGCGCGCAGGTCGGCAAGCACGGCGTGGTCTCCAAACCCTCGGCCCACATCGAGGTGCTGCGCCGGGTGGTGGATTTCGCGCCGACGCTGGGCTGGCGGGCGCAGGGTCTGGACTACTCCCCCATCGCCGGCGGCAGCGGCAACCTCGAATTCCTGGCGGACTTCGTGCCCGAGGAACGCTGCAACCACTTCATCACGCCGGAGGAGATCGCCGCGCTGGTCAGGCGCGCCCACGGGGCAGTACCGCTTAAATAAAAACGGGAGGGCATGCCGTTATAACATGTCCTCCTGCGTTTTTGCGAAATCCTTCAGCGCCGCCATGACCTCCCCGGCGCTCTGCATCAGGTTGATCTTATCCCGGAACCGGGCGGCCCCCTTCATGCCGTGCACGTACCAGGCGATGTGCTTGCGCATCTCCAGCATGCCGCGCTTCTCGCCGTACAGCATGACCTCCAGCTCGAAGTGCCGTAGCGCCATGTCCGCCCGCTCCTGTGGTGTCGGGGGCGGGGCCGTGCGACCCGCCATCGCCGCGGCGATCTCCCGGAACACCCAGGGGTTGCCCTGGGCCCCGCGGCCCACGATCACGCCGTCGCAGCCGGTCTCGTCGAGCATCCTCAGAGCGTCCGCGCCGCTTCGCACGTCGCCGTTGCCCAGCACGGGGATGCGCACGGCTTCCTTCACCCGCCGTATGACCGACCAGTCCGCCCGGCCCGCGTACTGCTGCATCCGGGTGCGGGCGTGCACCGCCACAGCCCGCGCGCCGCTGTCCTCGCAGATCCTCGCGATCTCCGGGGCGTTGACGCTCTGATCGTCCCAGCCGGAGCGTATCTTCACCGTCACCGGCAGGCGCGTGGCGTTCACCGTGGCCCGGACCACCGCCGCCACGGCCCCGGGGTCGCGCATCATGGCGCAGCCCTCGCCGTTGCCGGTGATCTTGGGGGCGGGGCAGCCGAAGTTGATATCGATGAAGTCAAAGCCGATGTCCTCGAGCATCCCCGCGGCCTCGGCCATGTATTCGGGCGCGCTGCCGAAGAGCTGGAGGCCCGCCACGCCCTCCCCGGGCAGGCGCTTGAGGAGGTCGCAGGCGTTGCGGTTTTTGCCCTTCGAGAACACCCAGCCCTTGGCCGACAGCATCTCGCTCACGGCCCAGGCGGCGCCCTGCTCATGGCACAGAAGCCGCATGGCGGCGTCCGTCACGCCCGCCATCGGCGCGAGCCCCGCGCCCCGCTTTTCCGTCAGCATCTTCACATCAAACACGGCTCATCCCTCCACAGGGTTCCATTTTACCATCCTTTCGGCGTGAAATCCAGCGAAATTGGGTAATTATTCCGGCTTTAAAAGCGGATATATTGCATTTTTGTTCTGTAATCGTGTATAATAAGATGGGATTGTTGTCGGACCGCCCTGCCGGATGAAACCCGGCCCCGCCGCATATGGTATGATAAAAATATCGTATCGCGGAGGACACGCCATGAAAGACAAGCGCGCCGCAGGGGGATTTCCCAGGCGCACACCGATCCACAAGGTCCGGCCCGACGCGCTCCTGTGGAGCCGGGACATGCTGGGGCTCTGCGCGCGCGTCACCGTCGTGGGCAGCGCCCGGCTGCTGGTGGAGAACCACACGGGGCTTCTGGAGCTCACGGACGCGCGCATCCGCCTGAACACCGGGTGCGGGCCGATCGCCATAACGGGCGAGGCGCTCAGGCTGTGCGACGCCCGGCCCCGCGCGGCCATCGTCAGCGGCCGCATCCACCGCATCGACCTCCCCTGCGAGGGAGGTGACTGCACCCCATGAGACACGAGGTGCGCATGCGCATACGCGGCCTGATGCCGGAAAAGCTGATCGAGCGTGCCCGGGAGCTGAACGTGCGGTTTCTGTCCATCGAGCCGGGCAGCGACCACGAGATCACCGTGGAGGTCAGCGCCCCGGACGCGGAGAAGCTGTCCGCGCTGTGCGCGCGGTTCTCCATCCCCTGCGAGGTGCTCTCCCGCCGGGGCAAAAGCGCCCTCTCGGCGGCCATACGGCGGCGCTGGACGCTTCTGATCGGCGTCATCGTGATGATCGCCGCCTGTCAGGCGCTGCTGGGGCGCGTGTGGCGCGTGGACGTGCGCTTCATCGGCGATTCCGCCGCGCTGGGCGACCCCGTCGCCATCGGCGAAGCGCTCAGGGAGATGGGCGTTTATCCCGGTATGGCCCGGGACATCGACCCCAGGCGGCTCTCGGAGGAGCTGCTCTCCCGCTGCGAGGGTTTAAGCTACGCCGGAGCGCGGCTTCAGGGCGTGCGGCTGTCGATCGAGGCCGCGCCGGAGGCCGCCTCCCCGGAGGTCTACGACGTGCGCGTGCCCCGGGACCTGTACGCCGACCGGAGCGGCATCGTGGTGTCGGTGAACGCGGAGGCCGGGCAGCCCTGCGTGAAGCCGGGCGACACCGTGCGCCGGGGCCAATTGCTGATCCGGGGCGAGGAGCAGCGCACGAAGGAGGAGACCCGCGCCATCGCGGCGCTGGGCGAGGTGGTGCTGCGGACCTGGTTCGAGGGCAGCGCCATGGGGCGCACCGCCGTCGAGCGCTGGGAGGACACCGGCCGTGCCTCGACCGCCGCCACGCTCAGGACTCCGTGGCTGGAGATACCCATCACCGGGGGGACAAGCTACGAACATCAGACCGAGCAGGTCGATGAGCTGCCCATCGGCGGGCTGTACGCGCCCGTCAGCATCGAGCGCGTGACCCGGCGTCAGCGGCGCGTGCGGCGGGAGGCCGCCGACAGGGACGCGCTGATCCGAAGCCTGTCGGCGCTGGCCGTGGCCGACGCCCGGGCCCGCCTGTCCTCGGAGGGCATTGTGAAATACGATATCACGCGCTGCTGGACGCGCGTCAACGAGCTTTCGACGGACGCGCTCAAAGTCAGCGCCGTCCTGGAAATCACCACGAATACAGCCGTAACGACAGAGGCGTTGCGTCAGGGAGGATGACACTTTGGACAACATGGAGCAGGGACGCGCCGAACGCATCACGATGGAGACGCCGGAGCAGTTCATCAACATCTTCGGCATCCGGGAGGAAAACATACCCATCTTCAAGGAGGAGCTGGGGGTGGAGATATTCGCCCACGGCGACGAGGTGCAGATCACCGGCGACCCGGAGAAGGTGGCGCTGGCGAAGCTGACCCTTGAAAAGCTCAGCGAGATCGTGCTGCGCGGGGAGACCGTGGACCGCACCCGCATACGCTACGCCATCGAGCTGGCGGCGGAGGGCAAGGCGGACCGCATCGGCGAGATCATGCGGGACGTGATCGCCATCACCTACCGGGGCCGCCAGGTGAAGTGCAAGACCCTGGGCCAGAAGCAGTACGTGGACGCCATCAAGCAGAACACCTGCACCTTCGCGGTGGGTCCCGCCGGCACCGGCAAGACCTACCTGGCCATCGCCATGGCGGTGGTGGCGCTGAAGAACAAGGAGATCGAGAAGATCATACTCACCCGCCCCGCCGTGGAGGCCGGGGAAAAGCTGGGCTTTCTGCCCGGGGACCTGGCCCAGAAGGTGGACCCCTACCTGCGCCCGCTGTACGACGCGCTGCACGAGATGATGGGCGTGGACGCCTATCAGCGGCTGGTGGAGCGCGGCGCGGTGGAGGTCGCCCCGCTGGCCTACATGCGCGGCAGGACGCTCAACGACGCCTTCATCATACTGGACGAGGCCCAGAACACCACCAGCGAACAGATGAAGATGTTTTTAACCCGCATGGGCATGGGATCGAAGATGGTCATCACCGGCGACGTCACCCAGATCGACCTGCCCACCGGCAAGCGCTCCGGTCTGGTGGAGGCGCTGGAGGTTTTAAAGGATGTTAACGATATCGGCATCGTTCGGCTGACCCACCGGGACGTGGTGCGCCACGAGCTGGTGCAGGCCATCGTGCGGGCCTATGAAAAGCACGCCCAGAAGAGCGAGAGGGAACGCAAGCCACGGGTCTTCAGACCGTAAAGGAGCCACGTCATGAAGAAGAGGAAAGTGCGCGCGAAATCGGCGTTCGCGCCGGTGCTGCAATCGGTGCTGATCAGCGTCATCACCTATGTGCTGCTGCTGGTGCTGCTTCTGCTGGGCATCACCCCGGAGCAGCACGACATCCGGGTGGGCCTGCCCGCCGGCATGGACATCATGGCCACCAAGGACGTCAAGGACACCGTGACCACCGAGCTGAACCGCGAGCTGGCCGCCGCCGCGGTGGAGCCCAGCTACAAGAGCGCCGACAGCGCCGTGTCCGACGAGGTCATGAGCAACATCGAGGCGCGCTTCAGCGCGCTGTCCACCGCCCTGCAGAGCGCCGCGGAGCCGGGGTTCATTTTCAACGAGGGCGCCGTGGACAGCCTGAACGCTACGCTGGGCATGGATCTCAGCCCGGAGCAGTACGCGGCGCTGCTGGATTCCGACCCGAAGCTGCTCAAGCAGCTGTTCGAGGACACCAACAAGCTGGTGCGCGACCTGATGAACAACACCCTGCTGGAGGGGCAGGAGGCCTCCGCCGTGGCCTCCATGGCCAGGACGCTGGCGTCCTCCGGCTACCCGCAGCCGCTGGTGGCCGTGGCGTCGGAGATCATGCGCAGCAGCGTCCAGCCCAACATGCTCATCGACGAGGAGGCCACCGAGGCCAACCGCGAAAAGGCGCGGGAGGCCGTGGAGACCGTCACCTGCGTCAAGGGCGAGGTGATCGTGCGGCGGGGTGAGATCGTCACCAACGCCCAGTATCAGATGCTGTCCTCGCTGGGGCTTCTCAAGGAGGATCACCTCGATCTGCAGCTCATCGCGGGCATCGCGCTGATCGTGCTGCTGATCATGGGCAGCGTGGCGCTGTATCTGCTGCGCTACCGGCCCAATCTGCTCAAGCCCAAGCCGCTGTGCGTATTGTGCGTGGTGTTCGTGCTGGTGGTGCTCCTGTCGCTGGCCATCAGCCGGTGGAGCGCCTACCTGATGCCCGTGTCGCTGGGCGTGCTGCTGCTGTCCCTGCTGATCGATCACCGGGCGGCTCTGTACATCAACCTCGCGCTGGGGCTGACGGTGTCGCTGCTGGCGGGGGCGTCCAACGGGCTGTTCACCGTGGCGATGTTCTCCGTGGCGATGATGAGCCTGATCTCCGGGCCCGTGGCCCTGCTGGTGTTCTCCCGCAGCATGCAGCGCACCACCGCGCTGGTGGCGGGCGTGCTGATCGGCCTGTCCAACTTCCTGGTGACGCTGGGCGTGGGGCTGATCAATTCAGCGGAGCTGATACTGGTGCTCGTCAACGCCTGCTGGGCGCTGGCCAGCGGCCTTTTGAGCGCCGTACTGTGCCTGGGCTTCCAGCCGCTGTTTGAGTGGACCTTCAACCTCGCCACCACCGCCAAGCTGATCGAGCTTTCCAACCCCAACCAGCCCATACTGCGCCGGCTGCTGCTCGAGGCCCCGGGCACCTACCACCACTCCATCATCGTGGCGAACCTGGCCGAGGCCGCCGCCACTGCCGTAGGGGGCAATGGGCTGCTGGCCCGCGTGGGCGCGTATTACCACGACATCGGCAAGCTCAAGCGCCCCATGTATTTCAAGGAAAACCAGATGGGCGACAACCCCCACGACCGCACCGACCCCCGGGTGTCCGCCGCCATACTGACCGCCCACCCCCGGGACGGCGAGGCCATGGCCCAGAAGGCCCGGCTGCCGGAGCCGGTGCAGGAGATCATCCGCCAGCATCACGGCGACGGCGTGGTGCTGTGGTTCTACGACAAGGCCGTGAAGCTGTACGGCGCGGACCAGGTGGACATCGCCGCCTTCCGCTACGACGGCCCCCGTCCCCACAGCCGCGAGGCCGCCGTGGTGATGCTGGCCGACAGCATCGAGGCCGCCGTGCGCTCCATCCCCGACCCCAACCCGGAGAAGGTGGACGCCCTGATCCGCAAGCTGGTGCGCGTCAAGCTGGATGACGGCCAGCTGGATCGCTCCGAGCTGACCTTCTCGGACCTCGAAAAGATCTGCAGCGCCTTCTCCACCGTGCTCACCGGCGTGTTCCACGAGCGCATCGAGTACCCCGACGTGAGCATCCCCCCGCGCAACGAGGCCAAGGAGGCCCCCGAGGCCACGAAGGCCGCCGCCCACGCTGCGCCGAAGCCCGAACCCGCGGCCCACGCGAAGGAGGCGCCGAAGCCCGAACCCGCGGCATCTGCCCCCGCGAAGGAGCCGCCGAAACCCGCGGCACCCGCCCCTGCGGCGACTGCGCCCGAAGCACCCGCCCCTGCGGCGACAGTGCCCGCGGCGCCGGCCCCGGCGGCCGCGCCCGCGGAGGCGGTCAGGGAGGCATCGGACGATGGGCATTGAGCTTCAGTGGGACATCCCCGAGCCGGAGGCAATGCAGGGCCTGGAGGCGCTGCTTGACCGCGTGGCGGCGGCGTGCTTCGAGGCCGAGGGCATCGAGGGCGCGGGCTTTGCCGTGCGCATCACCGACGATGAGACCATCCGCCGCCTGAACCGCGAGATGCGCGGCATCGACCGGGCGACGGACGTGCTCTCCTTCCCCACCGTTCAGTTCCCCCGCGGGAGGACGGCGCGCCGGTGCCCGAAGCGCGTCAGGCGGGAATACGACCCGTATCTGGGGTATTGCAACCTGGGCGACTGCGTGATCAATTTAAGCCGCGCCCGGCAGCAGGCGGCGGAGTACGGCCACTCCCTCAGGCGAGAGCTGTCCTATCTCACCGCCCACTCTGCCTTTCACCTGATGGGCTACGACCACATGACGGAGGAGGAGAAGAGCGCCATGCGCGAAATGGAGGAAAAGGCCCTCGGGAAGCTGAGCATCACGAGGGCGGAGATCGACTTCGACGGTCTGTTCCAGATGGCCTGCGAGGCCATGCAGATGGCCTACTGCCCCTATTCCAGATTCCAGGTGGGCGCGTGCCTGCTTGTGGAGGACGGCCGCACCTTCAAGGGCTGCAATTTCGAGAACGCCTCCTACGGCGCGACCATCTGCGCCGAGCGCTGCGCGGTGGCCAATGCCATCGTCAATGGGGCGCGGCGCTTCAGGGCCATCGCCATCGTCGGCTCCACCGCCGTGGCCTGGCCCTGCGGCATCTGCCGCCAGGTGCTGCGGGAGTTCTCCGACGCCGACACGCCCGTCATCGTCGGGGCCTACGGCAAGGGCTACGTGGTCAAGACCCTGGGCGAGCTGCTGCCCGAGGGACTGACCCCGGAGGACCTGGGGGTAAACGTTTGATCACACGGCGGGCGATGAGGGCATCGCCCCTACGCCAACACGGATTCCGTAGGGGCGATCCCCTGATCGCCCGTCGGACTGAACAGTCACTATACAACGGAGGGTATCGCTTTGTCTGAAAACAAGTTTCGATCGGGCTTCGTGGCCATACTGGGCCGCCCGAACGTGGGCAAATCCAGCCTGATGAACCGCTTTGTGGGCGAGAAGGTCGCCATCATCTCCAACCATCCCCAGACCACCCGCAACAAGCTGCTGGGCGTGGCGACGGGAGACGACTGGCAGATCGTGTTCGTAGACACCCCCGGCCTGCACAAGCCCCGCACCAAGCTGGGCGAGTACATGATGAAGGCCGCGGACGACGCCCGGGAAGGCGTGGACGCGGTGCTGTGCGTGGTGGACGGCCAGCACATCGGTCGTGGCGACATGGCCGTCATGCAGGACATCTGCCGCATGAACTGCCCCAGGTTCCTGGCGGTCAACAAGATCGACATTGTGACCAAGGAGCACCTGATGCCCCAGCTTTCGGCGCTCAACGACCTGGGCTTTGACAAAATCGTCTCCGTGTCCGCCCGCACCGGGGAGAACGTCGAGCTTCTCAAAAGCATGCTGATCGACGCCATGCCCGAGGGGCCGAAGTACTTCCCCGACGACATGATCACCGACCAGCCCGAGCGCGTGATGTGCGCGGAGATCATCCGCGAAAAGGCGCTTCGCAACCTGCGGGACGAGATCCCCCACGGCATCGGCGTGGACATGCTGCAGATCAAAAAGGTCTCCGACAATCTGACGGAGATCCACGCGGACGTGTACTGCGAGCGCGCCTCCCACAAGTCCATCATCATCGGCAAGCAGGGCGCGATGCTCCAGAAGATCGGCAGCGAGGCCCGCGCAGACATCGAGCGCCTGCTGGGCACAAAGGTGATGCTCAAGCTGTGGGTGAAGGTGCGGGAGGACTGGCGCAACCGCGCCGGCGACCTGCGCACGCTGGGCTATGAGGACTGAGCCGTGGGCCTGATCGTCACCCCGGCGCTGGTCGTGCGCCGCGCGGATTATTCCGACTACGACCGGATGGTCACGCTGTTCTCCCCGGACATAGGCCGCATCGACGCCATCGCCCGGGGCTGTCGGCGGCCGAAATCCCCGCTGGTCAACGCCGTGGAGCCCTTCACCAGCGGCGAGTTCCAGCTCTACGAGCGCCGGGAGCGCTACACGCTTGAGCAGTGCCAGATCTCGGAGGATTACTACGCCCTGCGCACGGACTACGAAAAGCTGTGCCACGGGGTCTACTGGTTAAAGCTCCTGGACGCAGCCATACTGCCCAACACCCCGGCCCCGGCGCTGTTCATCACAACGCTGCGGGCGCTGGCGCACCTCAACTGGGGCGAGCTGCCACCGGAGCTGGTCACCATGGCCTTTGAGATGCACTTCATGGCTTTAAACGGCTTCGCGCCGCGCATGGACGCCTGCCTGCGCTGCGGCCGGCCCATCGACGGCGACGCCCGGTTCGACCCCGCCCAGGGCGGCGCGGTGTGCCTGCACTGCCCCTCCAACGCCGCGAAGATCACCAACGGCGCGCGGCGCATACTGATGAAGCTGCCCCGCACAAAGTTCGATAAATTCCAGCTTTTGGACGGCCACCCCGACTGGCCCGAGGCCGCGCGGCATTTCCGAAGCTACGTCAATTTAAAGATGCACATGGAGAAGTTCGCCCCCGCATTGTATCAATGAAGGGGCGTTTTTTTATGGTTCATCACGGAAACTTGGGGGATAGGCACCTCATCCGTCCCGCCTGCGGCGGTCCACCTTCCCCTCAAGGGGAAGGCTTTTGGAGGCGAGGCGTAAAGGCTTCCCCCTGGGGGGATAATATCATCAACTTAACGATTGAATGAGGCAGAATGATATCGTCCCCCGCCGTAGGGGCGCCCAATGGGCGCCCGCCTGATAACGATACGCTATGCTGTACCCGGCGGGCGGCGCATCGCCGCCCCTACGAGCGTGATTCGTCCTGTTGTCGTCATACGGTTAACGTCGCAACAACTCCCATCGTAGGGACGCCATTCTTGGTGTCCGCGTCACCCGTTTTGCCTAAAACGGACGCCATGAATGGCGTCCCTACAATGGCTTTTGGAATCATGTTCTCTCATGACTATTCTTAACTTGATGACATCCCCCCAGGGGGAAGCTGTCACCGCAGGTGACTGATGAGGGGGATATCCCCAAAAGATACCGTGAGGGGGCGTTATTGCAGCCAGTCTATGGGCTGGTTCACGTAATCTTCCACGTTAAACACCCAGTCGGTCAGGAAATCGCGCCACGATCTGCCGGTGACGGCGTCCATGCAGTCCACGAAATCGCCCTCCGTCAGCGTGCGCCCGTCGCGGCCCAACTCATAGAACGCCCGAAGCCCCTTGAGCAGGTCCTCCAGGCCCATGGCCTCCCGAAGCTCGTGCAGCACCACCGCGCCGCGGGTTTTGACCACGATGTCGTAGTGCTTCGCGGTGAACAGCGCCGCGTCGCTGGTGACCCTCAGCCCGCCGGGGATGGTGAGCTGCAGCGCGCCGACCCAGTCCCGGTTGATGGCTTTGACGAAGGCGTCGTGGCCGTCGGCGTCCTCCAGCATCAGGTAGGAGACGTAATTGCTCACGGCGTCGGACAGCCAGGCGTCCGCCGAGGGCTCCGCATACGCCGCCATGCCGAAGTACTGCTGGGCGACGCAGAAGCGCAGGGCCATCTCGTCTGTGATGTCCCTGATCAGCACAAGCCCCGGATAGTTGAGCGAGCCCAGCGGGGTGTCGCTCTCGGCGACGCGCATCTCATGGTACGGAAACGGCCCGAACCACGCTTCGCACTGCTCGACGGTCCTGACCGCCATGTCCGCCGCCCGGCCCGCGTCCCTCCGGCGGCTGTATACGGTCACCTGCACGCCGGAGGCGGTCCGCCGCTCCGTTCGCCGGTAGCGCCTGCCGAAGCACAGCGCGAACTCCCGCACGTTCTGTGTGGCCGACAGCGCGGCGTCATACCCCTCCGGCAGCTTCAGGTCGATCGCATAGTCCCCCGCCTCCGCGTACAGCCAGCGCGTGAAGGGCAGGGGCTTTTTCAGTATGAAATCCTGCGCCGCCGCGTCGTACACCCCGGGGATGAAGTAGAACGCCCCCAGCCGCGCGTCGGTGTCCCCCACGCCGATGAAGGCGTTGCAGGCGGTGAGGAGCAGGTAGTAATCGAATTCAAACGCCGCGCTCTGCCCGGGGGCCAGGTCGCAGGCCACCCGCATGACCGTCTCATCCTCCCCCTGAAAGCCGTACTCCGCCGCCGCGCCGTCCACCCGCACCGCGCGCAGATCGATGCCCCCCGGCGCGTAGCCCGCGGGGAACACCGCCTCCAGGTCGTCGTTTTCGTACATCAGCGCGGATTCCCGGCGGAACATGTTGGGCGCGGCGCAGAACAGCACCCGGTCCAGCCGGTCCGGGCTGTTGTTGACATACACAAGGCGCTGCCCGATGTGCAGCGCCTGTTCGTCCTCGAGGTATTCCATTGAAATCGCGTATGAATTCCGCTCGGGGGGATTCTCCTCGGCCAGCGCAGCGAACAGCGCGCCGATGACGGTGCCTCCCACCAGCAGTATCGCCAGCACCAGGGCGATCACCTGAATGGTCCTTTTATTGCGCATCATGCCATCCCCCTCACTTCGCGGCGCGGATGTGGTTCAGCGGCCAGATGACCTCCCGCACGCAGCCCACGATCATGCCCTTGCTGATGGGGCCGACGTCGTTGGCGTCGTCGCTGTCGTTCCAGTCGCGGGAATCGTGGCTGTTGTAGCGGTTGTCGCCCACCACGAAGTATTCGTCCTCGCCCAGGGTGTAGGGCGCGTAGTCGTCGGGGCTGCCGTTGATGTAGTACAGGGCGTAGCGGTCGTCCAGCGCCTCGTCCACGCTGTTGCCGTCGGCGTCCTGATACACCACGTGGGTCACGCCGTTTTCGCGGTAGATGGTGTCGCCGGGCACGCCCACCAGGCGCTTGACGAAGTAGGTCTTGAACCTGATGCCCAACACGTTGGTGTAGCGGTTGGGATAGTTGCAGATCACGATGCTGTCTCTGGGGACCGTCTTGTTGAATCTGACCTCTGCCACGTTGACGAACAGCCGCTCGCCGTCGTGCAGCGTGGTCTCCATGGATTCGCCGTCCACGCGGATGATCCTGAACAGGAAGCTCTGGATGATCGTCACGATGATGATCGCCGTGCCCAGCGCCACGATCCACTCCCGAAGCTCCTGCTTCCAGGACTTTTTGACCTTGTTTTTGCCCTTGCGGCCGGTTTCCTCGGGCTGTTCGGGGGTCACATTCAGATTGTCTTCCATGCGAATCTTCTCCATCCTTCAGTTTACGCCGCCGATCCTGTCCAGCGGCCAGACAATGGCGCGCACGCGGCCCGAGAAGGCCTCCGCGCCCACCGGGCCCATGTCGGGCATGCGGCTGTCGTAGCTCTCAGCCCGGTTGTCGCCCAGCAGCAGGTACTGGTCCTCCGCCAGGCGGACGTGGTAATCGTCGGTGACGCTTGACACGTAGGGCTCGGTCACGCCCTCGCCGTTGCGCGTCAAAAAACCCTGCGAAAAGGCGATGTCGTCGCCGGGCAGGCCCATCACGCGCTTGACGTAGGTGTCCTCCCGCCCGGGAAAGCGGCACTCCGCCACGTCCCCGAAGGCCGGGTGCCTGCCGCCCCGGTAGTCGAACCGGGTCACCAGCACGATGTCCCCACTCTTCAAGGTGTTGTTCATGGACGCCCCGGTGATGCGCACCAGGCCCACGCCCCACAGCCGCACCGCGAGGCCCAGCGCCGCGCAGATGAGCAGCGCCGCTATGGTGCCGACCCAGCGCCTCACGCTTCGGCTCCGTTCGCCGTCTCGACGATCTTCTTGACGCGCTTTTCAAACACAGGGCGCTCCAGCATCACCACGCGCTGGCACTTTTCACAGCGCATCTTGATGTCCGAGCCCACGAAGGTGATTTTCCACAGGTCGTTGCCGCAGGGATGCGATTTGCGCATCTTCACGATGTCTCCCACGTTCAGAAGCATGCCGTCGCCTCCTAATGACACATTATATGCCTGTTATATTGACTGGATGTGAACATTGTGGAAATAAATACAGTCATTCCGCGCCAAAATCCGCCAGCTTGTAGTACCAGCTCCGGCCCAGCACGTCCGAGACGCACATGGCCAGCGCCCCGGCGTACATGGGCACCTGCAATTCGGTCTGAAGCGCCCCGTGGCGGCGGGTGCGCACGCTGTCGGCCATGACCTCGTAGCCGTCGGGGCGCAGATAGCCCACCGACCAGTTGTCCACGCAGTCCATGGGCTCCGACGCCTCGGGCATGCCCGGGATGTCGACCTCGAAGCGCCTGAGTATCACGTGATGAAAGCCTATGCCGATGAAGGTATCCGCCTCGCAGAGCGGCGCGTCCTCCCCGGCGTTGTCCGCGCCGAGTATGGCGTAATCGGCCCCGTTGAGCCGCCGCCGGGCGATGTTGACGGTCACCCGCTGGCTGTCGATGCCGATGAAGTTCCGGCCGTTGCGCCGCGCCGCCTCCAGCGTGGTGGCGCTGCCGGCAAACGGGTCCAGCACCCACTCCCCGGGGCGCGAGGCGCAGCGCACGATGCGATTCAAAAGCGCCAGCGGCTTCTGGGTGTCGTAGCCGGTGCGCTCGGGGTCCTTCTGCTGTAAATGGCTCAGGTCCGACCACACGTCGGAGGGGGCCACCGGGTCGTCGTCATAGTAGGTGTACAGCTTGCCGCCCACCTTAATGGACCGGTACACGCGCCCGTCGGGGTCCACGTGGCGGCGCATGTGGTTGGACCGGGGCGCGGCGGGCGGGGCCTTGACCGCGTCGATATTGAAGTCATACCCCTCGGTCTTTCGGTAGAACAGTATCACGTCGTGCTTCCGGCTGAAGTGCCTGACGCTGCGGCCGCCGGTCTGGTAGACCCATATGATCTCGTTTAGGAAGTTGTCCTCACCAAACAGCTCGTCCATCAGAAGTCGCATGTGGGGGTGCAGCCGGAAGTCGATGTGCGCGAATATCATGCCGTCGTCGGACAGAAGCTCCCGGCACAGCGCGAGCACCCGGCGCATGCCGGTGAGGTACTGCTCCCGGTCCCGGGTGTCTGAAAAACTCATCACCGGCAGCACGTTCCGCCCCTTCTGCCAGCCCTGCTCCCCCACGCGCACGCGCATGTAGAATTTGTCCCCGGTCAGATAGGGCGGGTCCATGTAGATCAGCTTGATCTTCCCGGCGTACTCCTCGCGCAGGTCCTTAAGCGCCTCCATACAGTCGCCCAGGCGGTAAAGGCCCGCGGACCTGTCTTTGCCCCTTCGGATCTCCCGGGATATGTGAATGCGTTCGGGGGTCATTGTGAGCCCTCCTCTGATGATACACTATCTGTACAGTATCAGCGAAAACCAGGTGACCAGGTTGCTGCCGGCCAGGAAGTCGATGCCGTGCCGCTCGGCCAGGTCCGTCACCAGTATGCCGTGGCTCTCCACGCAGGGGAACATCCTGTCGGGATGGCGGCAGGGGGCGTCCGGGTAGGCGCAGCTTTCGCAGTGGGCGCAGGCCTCGGTGGAGAGCGTCAGCGTGTCCGCGGCGCGCTGACGGACGATCTGCAATATCTCCCGGGTGATCCTCTCGTGGTCCGCGCGGGTCGCGAGCGTCTCCGAAATGTTGGCGATGTCGCTGACCTCGGTGATCGTGGCGATCATCAGGCCCTCCGGGTAGGACAGCACCCGCTCCCGGCACGCCGCCACGCTGCCCACCGCCGGGGGGCAGGCCCAGGTGGTATTGTACATGGGGCACTCGTGCTCGCAGATGTAGCGCACCCGGTCGGCAAAGACCAGCTCCGACGTGTCGATGAAGGCGTAGGCGTACAGCGGAAACGCCGCCAACTGCTCCTCCAACCATTGTCTGTCCATATCCGGCCACCTTTCTCATCTGATGCCGATTATATCATATCCACAGGGGTTCCGCAAGTCAGAAGCGCTGACGGATGCACGCCTCCCCCTCGCGGAGCACCCGGTCGGCGTCGTCGCCCAGCGCCCGCTTCAGAAGCGCGTATTCGTCCAGCGTGCCCTGACCGTGATACACCCGGTAGGCCCCGGCGTCGCTGCCCAGGGCGATCTTGCCACCCAGCCGGGCGCAGGCGGCCACGTTTTTCATCTGGAGCGCCAGCAGGGGTTTGAGCACGTCGTCGGGAAACCGCCCGCAGCCGATCAGATTGCCGATGGTCACCAGCGTGGGCACCCACACCGCCCCGCTTTGAGCCAGCATGGCCACGGCCTCGTCGTCCAGGTACGCGCCGTGCTCCACGCTGTCCACCCCGGCCTCCAGGGCGTGCTTGACGGTGTCCGCCCCATTGGCGTGGGCCATCACCGAGAAGCCCTCCCCGTGGGCGATCTTGAACAGCTCCTTCATCTGTTTTAGCGTCAGCGGTTCGCTGGTAATGACGCCGAAGCGGTCAAAATCCATGAGCCCGGAGACCATCAGCTTGATGAAATCCCCCCTGTGCGCCCTGACCTCGGCCACCAGCGCGCGGTAGTCGGCAAGCGTCTCGAAGGTTTTGCCGATGAACGCCCCGTAGCGGCCCTTTAAACAGATGTTGAACGCGGGCGTGCGGTAGGTGATGCCGTAGTCCGGGGCGAGCGCCCGGGCCCGCTCCCCCGCCCCGAAGGCGTCGCCGCCGTCCCGGAGCCACGTGATGCCCCGGCGGGCGTAGTCCTCAAGCCGGGGGATGATGATGTCGTCCCGCGTGCCCGCCCGGTGCGCGGCGATGGCGTCTTTGTAGTACACGCCGTCCAGAACCATGTGAATGTGACAGTCGCCCAGCATGGCGCATCCTCCGTTGAAAAGGAGCTGTCTCAAAACGAAAAAACATACATGTTACCGTTGTGTAGGGGCGCCGATGCGGCGCCCGCCCTGTATGAATCCATGGATTCTGTCGGGCGGGCGCCCATTGGGCGCCCCTACATCAGGTTTTGCTGTATATTCAATCGTTTTGAAACAGCCCCGGTCGTCTCGATTATCAGGCGATATTGAAGGCATCCATGTGATACACCGGGTTCAGCGCCTCCACGATGTCGCTGAGGACATCGTCATAGTGCTCGTCCTTGCGGTCGTTGAGGGTGGTGTCGTGCAGCTTCTCGCGGATGTCGTCCAGGGCCACGGGGCCGGAGGTCACGTCGGTCTCATAGCGGATGATGTGCACGCCGCTGGAGCTGATGACGGGGGTCATGGTCACGTCGCCGACCTTCTCCAGGGACATGGCGCCTTCGTTGAAGTGCTCGTCCCAGTTGCCCTGCGCGGCGCACACGTAGTAGCCGCGGCTTGCGGTGGGCTCGTTCTTCATGCCGGGATCCTCGCCGTATTCTTCGATCAGCGCGGCGAAGTCGTCGCCCGCCTCGATCTTCGCGTAGATCTCGTCGGTCTTGTCCTTGACGGAAGCCAGGCACGCGGCCTCGGCCTCCTCGACGGCCTTCTGCTTGGCCTCGATGTCGGCCTTGGTCCTGTCGATGTCGGCCTGAATAGCCTCGGCGGTGCGGGGCGCCTCGGTGGGCTCGGCGTCGGCCGCCTCTTCCTCGGCGGCCTCTTCCTCTGCGGGCTCTTCGTCGGTCGCCTCTTCCTCGGCGGTCTCTTCCCCGGCGGTCTTGTCGTTGAGCTCGGAAAGCTCGTTCTCAAAGGTGTTCAGCTCATTCTTCGCGGTGGACAGCGCGGCGCGGGCGTCGGTCACGGCGGTGAGCACGTCGTCCTCGGGCTTGACCAGGATGTGCTTGACGGTGCGGTAGCCCTCGGGGATCCAGGCGACGATCTCGCTGTCGGAGGACATGGCGGTCTCGAAAGCGCTGGCGTTGTCGGCGTAGGCCTCCTGATCCTCGGTGACCTTCGCGTCGTAGGCGGCCTGCAGCTCCTCGTCGGTCAAATCGGCGATCTCGGCCTTCACGGTCTCCTCCAGCAGCTCGTGGTTGGCCTGATCGAGCTGGGTGATGTAGAAGGTATCCTTGTTATAGCCGTTGGCGTACATGTCGTACTCGGCCTGGCGGGCCTTGACGTCGCCCTTGCCCGCGGCGTTCTGGTAGAAGTTGTCATAGGCGCTCTTGTAGTTCTCGTCGGCGGCCTTCTGGACCTCGGCCAGCTTGTCCTCGGACAGGCTCAGGCCGCGCTTCTCCAGCTCCTTGGAGACGGCGGCGGCCTCCACGACGGCCTCCGCGGCCTGCTGCTTGACGTTCTCCACCACGTCGTTGGTCATGCTCATGCCGAACATGCTGTACATCTGCGTATAGTAGGAATACATGGATGCAAAGCGGCCCAGCGCATCGCCCTTGGTGACGGTCCCGCCGTCGTATTCCGCCACAACCGCGGCGTAATCCTTGTCCAGCTTGGCAAAATCCTCGTCCAACTGCATCAGCGGGTCGATGCCGATCAGGTTGCAGCCGGTGAGGGTCAGCGCCAGCACCACGAGCAGGCCGGTCAGCTTTACGATCGTATGTCTCATTTGAATCTTCCTCTCAATCCGGGGGCGTAACCACCGAAAAATTAGTATCACCCATATATTATACACATTTCGGATTTTTCCGCAAGGGATTTTGGCCAAACTCCGTCCCTCAAAAACTGAAATATGCCCAAATTTAATACTTCTTTACCATTTGACCACATTTCCTCCGCGGGGCGAAGCAGCGTGACCGTGCCGCCCAGATCGTGCCGGAGACGGTCGATCAGCTTCCCGTCGGTGTGGGGCCCGGGGACGATCAGCGCGTCGGCCACGCAGAAGGCGGCGTTCTGTCGGGCGAAGGCGCGGATGCGTTTAAGCTGCCGGCCGACGAGCCCGTCGTCGCGCCAGCGCATGGGCTCCAGAAGCACCAGCCTGTCCGAGGGAAGCTGGCACGCGAGCGCCAGCGCGCAGTCGCACCCCGCGCCCTGGGCGACGATGCCGCTGACGGCCCCGTCCCTGCGGACGCGCTGGTAGGCGCGCTGCAGCGCGTCATACAGCGTCCGCGCGCCGTCCCGGCGGAAGGTCTCCGCGCGGACGCCCCATGCCTTGAGCGCCTGTGCCAGCCCGTCAAGGGCGTGGATGTCGTAGAGGGGATCGTCGATCAGCAGGCAGCCCGGATCGCGCGCATCAGCCATACAGTTCGCCTCCGTCGTCTGACGGGTCCAGCCTCAGCGATCCATGCTCGCAAGCGTCTCGTCCCGCGCCACCACCAGCAGCACGTCATTCTCGCGGATGACGGACTCCGGCCGGGGCATGGGGTCCACGTCCTCCCCGTGCTTGATGGCGATGATGTTGATGCCCCTGCTGCTGCGAAGCGACAGATCCTCCAGGGATTTGCCGATCCACTCCCGCATGGGGCGCACCTCCGCCATGGAGTAGGTCGGGGAGAGCTCGAGGTAATCGATGATGCTGCCCGATACAAGGTTATGCGCGATGCGCCGCCCCATATCCCGCTCCGGGAACAAAACCTCGTCGGCCCCCAGCTTTTCGAGCATCCTGCCGTGGAAGTCGTCGTGCGCCTTGGCGATGACGCGCCTGACCCCCAGCTCCTTGAGCATCAGTGTGATGGTGCCGCTGGCGCGGATGTCGGAGCCCATGGTGACGAAGGCCACGTCGAAGTCCTTCACCCCCAGGGCGGTCAGCGCGTCCCGGTCCATGGCGTCCATCTGCACGGCCTGGGTGATGGTGTCGCGCATGTCCTCCACCAGGTCCATGTTCACGTCCACGCCCAGGACCTCCTCGCCGGCCTCGCACAGCGTCTCCGCGATGGCCCTGCCGAAGCGGCCCAGTCCCACTACGATGTATTGCTTGTTCGTCCTGGCCATTTGGATAACCCTCCGTTATTAACCTATCATCACGTGCTCCTCGGGATAGTTGATCAGCTCCCGGGCGCGGTCCTGCTTGCGCATGAACACCAGCGCCAGCGTCAGCGGCCCCACGCGCCCGGTGAACATGGTCAGTATGATCCACAGCCGGGCGAAGGGGTGAAGCGTCGACGTGCCGATGGCCGAGATGCCCACCGTGCCCATAGCGGAGGCGCACTCGTAGAGCAAATCGAGAAACGCCGCCTCGGGCTGCATCACCGACAGCACGCACACATCCACGAACACCAGCGCCATGGCGATGAACACGATGGTCATGGTGCGCTGGATCACCGAGGAATCGATGCGCCGGCCGAACACCTTGATGCTGCTCTCGCCCCGGGCCACCATCCTGACCGTCAGAAGCAGTATGGCCAGCGTGGTGACCTTCACGCCGCCGCCGGTGGAGGCCGGAGCCGCGCCGATCATCATCATGAAGCTGCAGATCAGCTTGGTCACGTCCCGCTGGGCCTGCTGGTCGTAGGTGTTGAAGCCCGCCGTGCGCAGGGTCACCGACTGAAACAGCGCGTTCAGCAGCTTCTGCCCAAGCGGCATCGGCCCCAGCGTGGCCGGGTTGTCCCACTCCAGGAGCAGCACCAGCGCGAAGCTTATGAGCATCAGCGCGCCGTAGCTTACGAGCACCAGCTTCGTGTGCAGCCGGAGCCTTCTGAAGCTGCGCCGCGTGAGGATGTCGTTGAGCGCGCCGAAGCCCAGACCGCCGATCACCACCAGCATGATGGCGCACAGGCACATCAGCCCGTCGCCGGAAAAGCCCGTCAGGCTCCGCCCGCCGCCGAACAGGTCAAACCCCGCGTTGCAGAAGGCCGACACCGCGTGGAACACGGCGTAGAATATCCCCTTCCCCACGCCGTACATCGGGATCATGCGTATGGAGAACACCGCCGCGCCCGCCAGCTCCACGCACAACGTGGAGCCCACGACCCACTGCACCAGCCGCACCACGCCGCCCAGCACGTCCTCGTTCAAAGAATCGCGCATGATCATGCGGTCCCGCAGGGAGATGGTGCGCCCCATGACCCGGAAGATCATCGTGGCGAAGGTCATGAAGCCCAGGCCGCCGGTCTGGATCAGTACAAGCAGCACCACGTGGCCGAAGGTGGAGTACACGGTGCCCGTGTCCCGCACCACCAGCCCGGTGACGCACACCGCCGAGGTGGAGGTGAACAGCGCGTCGAACCAACCGACCCGACCCGGCAGCGCGCACGCCGCCGGCAACGACAAAAGCGCGCTGCCTATGAGGATCAGCGCCGCGAAGCCCGCGGCGATCACCGGCAGCGGGTTGAAGCCGTTGCGCCGGTAGACGAGCTCCACCACCCGGCTCAAAAAGCGCCGCCAGCCCCGTTCCCTCCGGGCCCGCGCGGCGCTGTGCACTCGATTCAGCATTTAAATCCTCTCGATCTTCACCATGTCCATCACGGCGCGATACAGCGTCCTGTCCACGATGTGATAGCCCTCCGTCATGCAGCGGGCGGTGGCGCAGGCCATGCCCATGCGGAAGGTCTCCTCCAGGTCGTTCTCCGCCATGAAGCCGGCGATCAGCCCGGCCACCATGGAATCCCCCGCGCCCACGGTGGACTTGACCTCGACGCTCAGCTTCGGCGCGTACAGGGCCTCGTCGCCCCGCAGTATGATGGCGCCGTCCGCCCCCAGCGACACCGCCACGACCTCCACGCCCCGGTCGATGTAGTGCCGGGCGGCGTCGCGGATCTCGGAGATGGAGGCAAGATGCCTGCCGGTCATGGTCTCCAGCTCGTAGCGGTTGGGTTTGATCATGAAGGGCTCCGCCTCCAGGCCCTTCCTGAGGCGCTCGCCGTCGGCGTCCAGCACGCAGCGGCAGCCCAAGCCCGCCACGGCGTCGATCAGCGTGGCGTAGTAATCGTCGGGACAGCCGGGGGGCATGGAGCCGGTCAGTATCAGGTAGTCGCTGTTGTCCGCGTGGGCGCAGACCAGCTCGGTCATGCGCTTGAGCGACTCCGCGTCGATCTCCCGGCCGGATTCGTTGAGCTCCGTCACCACGCCAGCGGACTGGTCCAGCACCTTGATGTTGGTGCGGGCCGCGCCGTCCAGCCAGATGAAGTCGTAGGCCGTGGAGTTGACCATCAGCCTCTTCTCAAACAGCGGCGCGCTGTCGCGGTACATGAAGCCGACGCACTCGGCGTTCAGCCCCAGTGCGGAGACCGTCAGCGCCACGTTGATGCCCTTGCCTGCGGCCACGTCGCCGGAGGACAGCACCCGGTTGAGCCCGCCAGGGGTGAAGCTCTCCACCGTCAGGGTGCGGTCGATGCTGGGATTGAGTGATATGGATGTAATCATGTTTCGTTCTCCTGTCGTGCGGAGGCCTTCTGTTCCCGCTCCGCTTCTTTCTCGGATGCCTCTTCCTCGCGCGCCACGTGCTCCAGAAAGCCGCCTATCGTGTGTTTAAGCGTCAGGCTCACGATCACGCACAGCGCCAGCAGCAGCCCCAGGGCGATCAGTATGACCCTTTGCAGATCCGTCATGCCCATCCCTCCCGGAAGCGATGCCAGTATAGTCTATATTATAACATACTTCCGTCAAATTTCAAGACCTCCGCGTAAAACGCCATCCCCCGCCCGATGACCGGGCGGGGGACGGCGCGAATCAGTTGAGTATTCTGTCGCGGTACGGGCCGCGGGTGTAGGCCTCCTGCGCCTCGCTTTCGACGTGCGCGGCGGTCACGGGCTCGCTGAGCGCGGCCTCGAGGGTGAAGGAGGACACCTCGTAGGCGCAGCGCACCATGTACTCCCCGTTTTCCAGCTGCTTTTGATACTCCCTGGACTGGAGCCGCCCCGTGAGGCGCACCCGCTCCCCCACGTCGAACCGGGCGGCGTACTGGGCGTTGCGTCCCCAGGCGATGCAGGGGATGTAGTCGCTCTTGCCGAAGGCCCGGTTGACGGCCAGCATCATGTCGCAGATCTCCCGCCCAAATGGCGTGGAGCGGTACACCGGCGGCTTGCACAGCGCCCCGGTCAGTGTCACCCGGTTGAGCGTGTCGCCCTCCCGGGTCTCGGCGATGCTCTGGGCAAACAGCGTCACCATCAGACGCCCCGCGCCGTCGATCACCTTGTTGTAGGAGCGCACCTGGCCGTTGACCAGCAGAAGCTGCTCCCGATCCTCCGGCAACAGCCCCATCAGCTTGCCGGGAATCGTGATCGGCAGCCGGTCGATCGTGCCCGAGAGCCGCTTCACCGCCAGCGTGCCCGTGTAGAACGGCTCGTTCATCACCTCATGGCTCAGCTCCAATTCGCCCTCCAGGCGTCCCGCCGCCATAATTCTGTTGTTTGGATTTTCCATCGTATCCCCTCCGGTCGTGATAGTGTGCGTACCTTCCGTTGACGTAAGGCCCCGGCCTTCCGTCACCCCTATATATGCCCTTTGCCGCCGCGTTATGCCATTAACGGTCCCAAGCGCGCGCATTCCGGGCTTTCACGAACAATCAGAACATGTGTTCGATATGCGTATTATAGCACATGTGTTCGGGTTTTGCAATCGAACAGCGCGTTAAAGGAATTTGGAATTGGGAATGGGGAATTGGGAATTGATTTGAGACAGCCCTCTGCGGAGCCATGCAGTCGTAGGAGCGATGCCCCCATCGCCCTCCCGAAACGCAGCCCTGAACCGTACATTCACGACCCAACAACAGAAACGGCGGCAGCCGCATCCTCCAATTCCCCATTCCCAATTCAAACACCCCTTCGAATTCATTCAAACCTATTGTAAATCTATGGAACATAACGGCAGGGAGGATCGTCTAACAAATTAACATCAAACGAGGAGGACGACCCCGTGAAGAAGATATGCGCGATACTGATCCTCGCCCTGCTGGCGCTGCTGGCAGGCTGCGCGCTGGCCGAGACCTCGACCCTCGTGCGCAGCGGCGCGCTGGCGGCGTATCTGGACGGCGAGGGCAAGCTGTACCTGCCCGGCAACGAGCAGCCCGTCAACCGGTCAAGCGCCGACGCGCTGGTGTCCGTCGATCCCTACCGGGTGCTGTTTCTGTCCACGCAGCCGGACGGCACGCGGGACCTTTACATGATCGATCTGGGTTCCTTCCGCGAGCGCCTGGTGGCGAAGAACGTCCACGACGCCTGCATGGCGGACGAGGACACGCTTTACTACGTCTCCGGCGCCAACCGCGCGAAGCTGATGCGCGTGAACATGAAGACGCTCTCTGAGGCGACGGCCTGCACCGCGACGGAGCCCATCGACCGGCTGTACAACGCCGCCGACGGCCTGGTGTACGAGCAGGTGGACAACACCGGCACCATGATCTACAACCGCCTGACCGGCCGGTTTGACAGCTACCTGGGCGCGCTGCCCGAAAGCGGGCTGCGCACGGACCGCTTCGAGCTCTACCTGAGCGACGGCAACCTGTACCTGCGCGACCTGACCAGCCTGGTCTCTGAGCACATCGACTCCGGCGTGCTGGCCTACACGGTGATGCAGGGCAGGGTCTACTACCTGTGCGGCGCCGGCGTGACGCGCCTCAAGTGCTACGACCCCGCCCAGATGACCTGGCAGGCGGTGCTGACGCTGGATTCCGCCATGGAGCGCCAGCTGACCGCCTCCGAAAAGCAGCTCTTCCTGCTGGACTACCGCGGGCAGATCTACACCGTGGACCTCGAAAACGGGGCGCTTAAGAATTACGTGAAGGTCCCGGACACCTCGACCTTCGATCTGCCCAAGGGCTATACCGTTTCCGACATCAGGATCGAGGCCGTGCACGGCCAGCTGAACGTCTACGCGGCGCTGGAGGAGGCCTCCGCCCAGCCCAGCTTCAGCTTCATCGAGTTCACCTCCACCTCCGATTCCGACCTGCCCAACGTCCGCCTCGTCGCACGCTATGCCATCAAGGGCGAGACGGCCGCCTGGGTGCGGCTCAAGCCCGCGAAGCAGTACAGCCCGCTGTCCCGGGGCAGCCGGGGCGAGGCGGTGCGGGCCATCCAGAAGCCCCTCAGGGCGCTGGGGTATTACAACTATTACATAGACGGCATATTCGGCCCCCGCACCGAGTACGCCGTCAGGCTGCTGCAATCCGATCTGAACCGGCCCGTGACCGGCGTGGCGGACGCCGAGCTGCAGCGGCTGATCCTGGAGGGCAGGCTGTCCGACTACGACGCCTATATGGCCCTCACCCGGGGCAACCGGGGCCTGCGGGTACAGATCATGCAGGAGAAGCTCAGGGACCTGGGCTATCTGGGGGACGCCGCCGACGGCATATTCGGCGCGAACACCCAGCGGGCGGTGCAGCTGTTCCAGTCCGAGAACGGCCTGGACATCTCCGACGGCGCCACCCGGGAGACCCTCAGGCGGCTGTACTCCGGCAGCGCGAAGCGCTGCGCCAGCTTCATCGACCTGTACCCCGGCTACACCGGCTGCCGCGTGCGGGAGCTGAACGACCGGCTGCAGGCGCTGTACTATCTGGAGTACAATCCCGGCACCAGCTACACCCTCGAGACCGCGGAGGCCGTGCGCGCCTTCCAGCGCAGCGCGGGGTTGTCGGTCAACGGCAACGCCACCTCTGGCGTGCTGCGCAGGCTGTTCGGCCGGTACGCCCCCGAGTGCCCCGGCTACATCACCCTGCGGCGCGGCGACGATAACGACCGCGTGGACGCCCTGCAACTGAGGCTCAAGAAGCTCAACTACTACGACGGCCCGGTGGACGGCTACTACGGCAAGTCCACCGAAAAGGCCGTGAAGCTGTTCCAGAAGAAGCTGGGGCTGAACGTCACCGGCACGGCCAACGTGCGCACCCAGACGCTGCTGTTCAGCAAGGATGCCCCCGAGTACGTGAAGCCCACCGTGATCGGCAAGCCGGTGATCACCGTGGAGCGCTATGACAGCGTACAGAACGGCGTGTATTACATCAATGACAACAGCGCCCCGGGCGGCTACGCCGTGTTCAACTGGTACGTCGAGGGCGAGGTCAAAAACTTCAACGTGAAGGTGTACGACGCCGACGGCAGGGTGCTGGTGAACGAAAAGACGCTGCTGTCCCGCACCGGCGTGCCGCTGAGCACGCTGGAGAAGGACAAACTGTACGCGCTGACCGTCACCGCCTACCCCGAGGACGGCAACAAGAAGCACGTCACCACCGAGAGCGTCGGCTTCATACACTGTGAAAACCGCCCGCCCGAGGTGCTGCCGGTGGGCGTCGTGGGCGATCCCCAGCTGTTCATCAAGACCGTGCTGCGCACCCAGGGCGGCGTGCAGTACGTGCAGCCCGGCGAGGTCGTCTTCCACTGGCACGCCGACGGCGAGCTGGATCGCTACTGCGTGGAGATCTTCTCGAGCGACGGCGAGATGCTCAAGACCCTGGAGACCAGGGGCGAGCAGCTCAGCCTGCCCACCTCGGGCCTGAGCGTGGGCAAGGTGTACACGCTCTACGTCTACGCCATCCCCGCCCGCGGGAACATCGAAAACGCCCGCACCGCCGCGCAGGCCTTCGCGCTGGAGGACCTCTCCATCCCCACCCCCACCCCGGAGCCCGAGGAGCCCGACATCACGCCGGAGCCCCTGGTGACCACCGCGCCCACCCCCGAGCCGCCCGCCTCGGAGGAGCCGCCCGCCGAGGACGGCGTGCTGCCCGAGGTCGCGGCGGAGCTCCCTGGCGCGGCCTCCGACGCCGCACCGGAAGAGGTCGCCGAGCCCGTCCCCGAGGAGGTCGCCGAACCCGTTCCCGAGGAGGTCGCCGAACCCGTTGCCGAGGAGGTCGCCGAGCCCGTCCCCGAGGAGGTCGCCGAACCCGTTGCCGAGGAGGTCACCGAGCCCGTCCCCGAGGAGGTCGCCGAGCCTGTCCCCGAGGATGTTGCAGAACCCGTTGCGGAGGAGGTTCCCGAACCTGAGCCGGTCGAGGTGCCCGGGGGCGAAGTGCCCGAGGTTGTCGGGGAGACCGCGCCCGGGACCGTCACCCCGCCAGTGCTGTCCTTCGAGACCACCGTTGAACAATTGGATGAGATCACCTATGTGGCGGACGACATACTGGTGATGCACTGGCAGTCCGAGGGCGACGTCAGGGCCTACTACGCCGAGGTCGTCAACGACGAGGGCGAGGTGCTGGCCTCCGCAACGACCGAGGACAGCTCCATCGCCGTGCGCCAGGGCAATCTGACGGAGGGCGAGGTCTACACGCTCAACGTCACCGCCCTGCCGGCGGACGACAGCGCGGGCCAGACCGCTTCAGCACAGTTCGCGCTGTACCATGAGGACGCCGCCGAGGCGCCGCCGGTCGAGGAGCCTGTCGTCGAAGAGCCCGTCATCGAGGAGCCTGTCATTGAGGAGCCCGTCGTCGAGGAACCCGTCGTTGAGGAGCCTGTCATCGAGCAACCGCCCGTTGAGGTGCCCATCGTCGAGGAGCCTGTCATCGAGCAGCCGCCCGTCGAGGAGCCTGTCATCGAGCAGCCGCCCGTCGAGGAGCCCGTGATTGAGGAACCCGTCATCGAGCAGCCGCCCGTCGAGGAGCCCGTCATCGAGCAGCCGCCCGTCGAGGAGCCCGTCATCGAGCAGCCGCCCGTTGAGGAGCCTGTGATTGAGGAACCTGTAGTCGGGGAGCCGCCTGCGGAGGGCACCGGCGAGACCGCCGTGGCGATGGACCCCGAGACCACCGCGCAGGTCCAGGCCGTTCTGGTCAACTGGGGCTGGCTGGCGGCGGAGGGCTTCGAGCCCGGCGTGGCCGACGAGCCCACCCTGCTGGCGATCACCGCCTTCGAGACTTGGTACAACGCCAACATCGGCGGGACGCTGGCCTCCGCGGAGGGGCTGGTGGACGTCAACACCCTGGCGCTGCTTTTGAACCAGGAGGGCATCGTCTATCCCAACATCGTCGAGTAAACACCCATGACAAGGGGGCTGTCTCAAAACGCATACAGATTCATGAAACCTGCGTAGGGGCGCCGATGCGGCGCCCGCCCGGGTACGAAACATTTGCGGACGCCATGAATGGCGTCCGCAAATGTTTCGTACCCGGGCGGGCGGCGCATCGCCGCCCCTACGACATGCACACGCTTGAATGATTATGCGTTTTGAGACAGCCCCCGGATTCCCGGAGGAATATACCAATGTTGAATCTTCGCAAAAGACTGGAGGATTACGCGCCGTACAACGCCCAGGAGGCGGCGGACCGGCGGATGATGCTCACGGCCATCGACGTGTTGGAGGACCCGCTTACTCGGGAGAACGTGTTCGCCCACTTCACCGCCTCGGCGTGGATCGTCAATCCCGACCGCACGAAGGTGCTGATGGCCTGGCACAACATCTACAAAACCTGGGCCTGGACCGGCGGCCACGCCGACGGCGATGCCGACCTGCTGGCGGTGGCGCTCCGGGAGGCGCGGGAGGAGACGGGCATACGGGACATCCGGCCCGTCATGACCGATATCTATTCGCTGGAGGTCGTGCCCGTGAACGCCCACGTGAAGCGGGACAGCTTCGTCTCCGCCCACCTGCACATGAACGTCACCTACCTGCTGGAGGCCGACGACGCCCAGCCCCTGCACGTCAAGCCCGACGAGAACAGCGCCGTGGGCTGGCTGAGCCTCGATGAGGCGGCGGACAACCGGGACGAACCGTACATGGCGGTGATCTACCGCAAGCTGAATGAGAAAATGCACGGGTGATGAGGGCATCGCCCCTACACCAGCGTGAGCCGTAGAGGCGGCATTCATGCCGCCCGCGGACGCCATGAATGGCGTCCCTACGGATGGATTGCACCGTATGATCGTCGTTTAAAGACAGCCCTCTACAGCAGCGTGACCCTTCGTAGGGGCGATGCCCTCATCGCCCGTGCCGTCCGTGACCTCAAAAACGGTCGGCGCGCCTGACCTGGTCTTTGACCCCACACCCGCCTGCCGGATGGTTCGCTCTTAAGGACTCTGCCTCCCCACTACTGCATCTCTCAGCATTATCGCCCCTCGCTTGCGCGGACGCTAAAAAACACTGGCAGGACTTACCTCTAAGCCGCACCATGCTCACCGGGATTTTCCCGGCTTACGTGGATCGTTTCGCCTGCGACTGGCATCGACTTTCAACCACAGACGCGCGCCGGCCACCTCCATTATAAAAAAAGCCCCCGACATCGTCAAGGGCTTTTTGTATTTATCATGTATCTTTTCAGCCGATAAGTCGGGAATTGACGGGCTTCGCCCGAGAGTGAAGAGTGGAGAGTTGAGAGTGAAGAAATAGGAAGCCTGAGAACGAAGCGACGTCGTTTTCTGCGGCAGAACACCTCTCTTCGCGGGAGCAACGGTTGTGATCCCTGCGATGCCAGGCGCGCGGCCAATTCAATCCTCACTCTCCACTCTTCACTCTCCACTCTTGACCCATCACCGTATGTCCGCCAGGTCGTAGGGCGTGTTCTGGTAGACGAAGTAGTTCAGCCAGTTGGTGTAGAGCAGGTTCGCGTGGCTGCGCCAGGTGACCCGGGGGCGCCGGGTGTCGTCGTCGTCGGGGTAGTAGTTCTTCGGCACCTCGATGGGCAGGCCCTGGCCCTTGTCCCGCAGATACTCCTTCTCCAGCGTGTCGGCGTCGTACTCGGAGTGACCGAATATGAACACCTGCCTGCCGCCGAAGGTCTGCACCGCGTACACCCCGGCCTCCTCGGAGGACGCCAGGATCTTCAGCTCCGGCACGGCCTCGATGTCCGCCCGGTCCACGGTGGTGTGGCGGGAGTGAGGGGCCATGAACACGTCGTCAAAGCCCCGGAACAGTATCGACTGCCGGCGCTCCACGTGGTGCTCGAACACCCCGAACAGCTTGTGATCGAGCTGCCGCTTGGGGATGCCGTAGTGGTAGTACAGCCCCGCCTGCGCGCCCCAGCAGATGTGGAAGGTGGAGTGCACGTGGGTCTTGGACCACTCCATGATCCCGCACAGCTCATCCCAGTAGTCCACCGCCTCAAAGGGCAGGTGTTCCACAGGCGCGCCGGTGATCACCATGCCGTCGTAGCGGTTGTCGCGCACCTGGTCGAAGGTCTTGTAGAAGGCCAGCATGTGGTCCTGCGACACGTTCTTCGACTCGTGGCTCTTCACCTGCAAAAGCTCAAGCTCCACCTGCAGCGGCGTGTTGCCAAGCACGCGGGCGAGCTGGGTCTCCGTGACCACCTTGGTGGGCATCAGGTTCAAAACCAGTATGCGCAGCGGGCGGATGTCCTGGCTGATGGCCCGGAACTCCGTCATCACAAATATATTCTCGTTTTCCAGCGTCTCCCGCGCCGGGAGCGCGTTCGGGATCTTGATCGGCATGCGCTTCTCTCCCTGATTGTAGTATCAATCATTGTACTTCACAAAGGTTAAGAAAAGGCGTTATAACATATATTTTGTTATTATGTTGGATTATAGACCGAGCCTATACCAGCCTCGCGCACGCCCGGGCCAGCGCGTCCAGCGTGCCGCAGGGCACCATGCTGCAATGGGGTCTGAGCCGGGTGACGCCCTTCAGATACTGCCACTTGGCCTCGGGGATGGGGTTCATCCACACCACGCTGCCGGCCTGCCGCGACGCCTTGACGAGCGCGGCCTCGGCGCGGTTCAGGTCCACCGACTTGGCGTCGGACAGCACGATCAGCACCGTGCCGGGGCCGAGCACCGGCGGGTTTGCCGCCAGCACCGCCTCCAGCGCGCGCCCGATGTTGGTCCCCCTGCCCCACACGCCGGAGGAGCGCACGTAGCCCGCGAACAGGCTCATGTCCTGCAGCGCGAAGGGGTTCACCCGCTGCACCTGCTCGGAGAACAGGAAGATCACGGAGTGGTCGGACACCTCCGACAGCGACTTGATGAAGCGTATGGCGAACTCCGAAAACTGCATCATGGAGGCAGACACGTCGCACAGCATCACCACGCGCTTGCGGCGGCTGTGGCGCTTCTTGTAGCGGAGACTGCACAGCGCCCCGCCGGTGGACAGTCCCGCCCGGATGGTGCGCTTGAAGTCCAGCGCCGCCGACCGGCCCGCGGCCCTTCGGCGGGCCACGATAGCGCCGTTGATGCGGCGGGTCACCTGGTCGATGAGCTGGTAGGCCCGGGGGATCTCGCTGTCCCTGAAGTTGGAGATGTCCCGGAACATCATGTCGGCGTCGCTGTCCTGCTGCATCGCGCCCTCGGCGGCGTCCTCCAGCACCATCTGCTGCTCCAGCAGGCTCTTCATGAACACCGAGCGTATGAAGCCCTCGTACAGCTTCGGCGCGTGCTCCATCTTTTCGGAGAACTTATCCGCGATGTCCCGCAGGCGGTCGCGCTCGGACTGGGGCATCCGCGCGTAGACGTCCTTTAAGTCGTCCCGGAACTCGATGGGCTTCCCGTCCACGGTCAGCGTCTCCTCCAGCTCCCGGCGGCGCTGTTCCATGGCCGCCCGGGCCTTAGCCATCGCCCGGCGGTTCGCCTCGAATTCCTCCGCCGAAACGAAGTACAGCGCAAACAACTTATCGAAGGTCTCCTGCTCCCGCCGGGTGCCCGCCAGTATGGCGCGCATCGCCGCGCGCACGGCGTCCCGATCCTCGAAGCCCACCAGGTGAAGCGCCCGCAGCATGTCCTCCGTCTCCCGCATGCCGATGGTCATGCCCTGAGCCCGGAGGTCGTTGACGAAGCGCACCATGCGGTCGAACAGCGCGTCCTGTGGTTTTTCGCAGGCGCAGTTGCCGCAGCCCCCGCAATCGCCGTGATGCCTACAGAATCGCGCGGATAAACTCGTCATCGGACATGATCTCCCGGATGTCGTCGTTGTTTTTGAGCGCAAAGCCCAGGGTCTGGGTCAGGCTCTCATCGTCCAGCTCGTCGGCGCCCAGCGCCTGTAAGGCCATCGCCCAGTCCAGCGCCTCCGCCACGGAGGGCTTCTTGGTCACCGCCTCCGACTGCCGAAGGTACGCCACCGCCCGGGCCACCTGGGTCGCCAGCGCCTCGGAAAGCCCCGGGCGCTTCGCCCGCAGGATTTTGATCTCCCGCTCGACGTCCGGGTACTCCAGGTACAGGTACGCGCACCGGCGTCGCAGCGCCTCGGACAGCGGGCGGGTGTGATTGCTGGTCAGCACGATGAAGGGCACGCTGTGGGCGACCACGGTGCCGTACTCGGGGATGGTCACCTGCATTTCGCTCAAGAGCTCCAGCAGGAAGGCCTCAAACTCGGCGTCGGCCTTGTCGATCTCGTCGATCAGCAGCACCACCGGCTCCTCCGAGCGTATGGACTTCAGAAGCGGCCTCTCCAGCAGGTATTCCTCGCCGAACAGGTCCTCCACACGCTGGCCGCCGTCCCGGTTCATCTGTATGGACAGAAGCTGCTTTTGATAGTTCCACTCATAAAGCGCCTTGGACTCGTCCAGCCCCTCGTAGCACTGCAGCCGGACCAGTGGGCGCTCGAAGGCCCGGGCCGCCGCCTTGGCCACCTCCGTCTTGCCCACGCCCGCCGCGCCCTCGATCAGCAGCGGCCGGTTCAGCTGCATGGCGATGTACAGCGTGGCCGCCAGCGCGTCGTCCGCGATGTAGTTCTCGCCGTTCAGTTTTGCCTTCAGTGCGTTCAATGCGTCCCGCAAGGGACCACTTCCCTTCGTTCAGAGTGCAGAGTACAGAGTGCAGAGTGCAGATATGGCAACTGTGCGGTACGGCGGGCGATGAGGGCATCGCCCCTACGGTTAATGCGCAATTACACCGTTGTAGGGGCGCCGATGCAGCGCCTGTTCAATCTGAATCCATGGTTCCTGCCGGGCGGGCGATGAGGGCATCGCCCCTACGGTTGATGCGCAATTACACCGTTGTAGGGGCGCCGATGCAGCGCCCGTTCAATCTGAATCCATGGTTCCTGCCGGGCGGGCGGCGCATCGCCGCCCCTACATAACAGTGTCTTCCCGCCTGCTTTTGCAATAACAACCGTCTTTAATCAAAAGAAATCCGCAGGATTTCTACCAAAACTGCACTCTGCACTCTCCACTCTCCACTCTGTTCAACATGTTTCCAGCCCGCGCGAAAACGGCACGGGCTGGAGTGAGCCGGGTTATCCTTACTTTTCGATGATCTCGAGCAGCTCCATCGGGCAGGCCTTGGCGCAGATGCCGCAGGCGATGCACTTGGTGGCGGTGTCGCCCAGGGTCATGACCTGCATCGGGCAGGCCTTCACGCACTCGCCGCAGGCGGTGCACAGCTTTTTATTGATCATATAGACGCCGGTCTTGGGATTCTGGCTGATGGCGTTGTTGGGACAGGTGCGGGCGCACTTGCCGCACTGTATGCAGGTCTTGACCTTCGCGTCGCCCTTGTTGTCCACGATCTGTATGCAGCTCTTCGCCGGGTCGAACACCTTGTAAAACGCCTCGGAGCACGCGCGCACACAGCTCAGGCACGCCATGCACTCGATACCCTTTTTGACCGCCAGTTTCTTCATGAGGATTACCTCCCAAATTATTGTAGTGTCACCATTATACAGGAGCAGGGGCATATTTGTAAATCCTAACTTAATTTAGTGATACATAACCGTTACACGGAATGGTTGCAATCATCGTAATTTTACACGGATTTATTGAAATATCGGGCTTCGGCTATGCCCCAGGGGGGGATATGACCTTGACTTTGTGACAGGCATTTGATAAAATAAATCTGACCGTGGATTGGTGTGTGCCGTCACGGTTTGCGCATCGCTCAAGGGTTTATGGCTTCACTGTGCGTGGGGTCATATCCCGTGGGCCTTTTGTGTGCAAGCATGCCGTGAGGTCGCTCCGGTCCTTTGTTGCAAGCCTAATAAGATTTGGGAGGAAATCAAATTGAGCGAGATCACCAAAACCTTCATCACTCTCGAAGAGATGGAAGCCGCGACCAACCGTCTGCTCGAAACCGCGCAGAAGGTCGGCGCTGACACCTGGCAGCAGCGCGTGAAGAATCAGACCCCGCACTGCAAGTTCGGCGAAGAGGGCATCTGCTGCCGCATCTGCACGATGGGCCCCTGCCGCATCACCCCCAAGGCGCCCCGCGGCATCTGCGGCTGCGACCGCGACGGCATTGTCGGTCGCAACTACCTGCGCTTCACCGCCGGCGGCGCCGCGACCCACTCCGACCACGGCCGCAACATCGCCAACGTGCTCTACCTCGCCAGGGAGGGCGGCGACTACCAGGTCAAGGACCCCGAGAAGCTGATCCGCATCGCCAAGGAATGGGATATCGAGACCGAGGGCCGCGACATCTACGACCTCGCTCATGAGGTCGCCGAGACGGGCCTGATGGAGTACGGCAAGCCCTTCGGCGTCCAGCGCTTCCTGAAGCGCGCCCCCGAGGTGCGCCAGAAGGTCTGGCACGACGCCGAGATCGAGCCCCGCGCCATCGACCGCGAGGTCTCCCAGTCCATGCACATGACCCACATGGGCTGTTCCTCCAAGGCGGAGGCGCTGGTGCGCCAGTCCCTGCGCGCCGGCCTGTCCGACGGCTGGGGCGGCTCCATGATGGGCACCGAGTTCTCCGACGTGCTCTTCGGCACCCCCAAGCCCATTGACACCAACGCCAACCTGGGCGTCATGGAAGAGGACATGGTCAACATCATCGTCCACGGCCACGATCCGTCGCTGTCCGAGATGGTCGTGTTCTACGCGCAGGATCCCGAGATGGTCGCTCTGGCCAAGGAGATGGGCGCGAAGGGCATCAACGTCTGCGGCGTGTGCTGCACCGCCAACGAGGTGGCCATGCGCCACGGCATCCCGATGGCCGGCAACTTCCTCCAGCAGGAGAACGTGGTGCTGACCGGCGCCTGCGAGGCCATCGTGGTGGACGTGCAGTGCATCTTCCCGGCCCTGGGCCCGCTCTCCAAGTGCTTCCACACCAAGTTCATCACCACCTCCGAAATCGCGCAGATGCCCGATTCCGATTTCATTAAGTTCGAAGAAGACAACGCCGGCGCCAACGCCCGCAAGATCGTGGAGATGGCCGTGCGCAACTTCAAGAACCGCAAGCCCGAGCTGGTGCACATTCCCCAGCTCAAGACCAACGCCACCGTGGGCTACTCCGTCGAAGCCATCAAGAAGTGCCTGGACGGCGTCACCAACAGCCACCTGGATCCGATCAACACCATGATCCCGCTGATCCAGTGCGTGAAGTCCGGCGTGCTGCGCGGCGCGGTCGCGCTGGTGGGCTGCAACAACCCCCGCGTGCGTCCCGACTACGCCCACGTCGAGCTGATGAAGAAGCTCATCGCCAACGACGTGATCGTCATCGTCTCCGGCTGCTCCGCCCAGGCCGCGGGCAAGGCGGGCCTTTTGAGCAAGGAGGCCAAGGAGCTTTGCGGCGAGGGCCTCAAGCGCGTCTGCCAGCTGGTGGACATCCCGCCGATTCTGCACATGGGCTCCTGCGTGGACATTTCCCGCATGATGATTCTGGCCGCCGATATCGCCAAGGACTGGGGCATCGACATCTGTGAGATCCCCGTCGTGGGCTGCGCCCCCGAGTACATGTCCGAGAAGGCGGTCTCCATCGGCAACTACGTCGTCGCCACCGGCATCGACACCTTCCTGGGCGTCAACCCCTACACCAAGGGCGGCCCCGGCGTGGAGGCGCTGTTGCAGGGCAGCATCAAGGATTGGGTCGGCGCGAACTTCACCGTCGAACTCGATATCGAAAAGATGGGCGACGAGATGATCGAGCGCATCGAAGAGAAGCGCGTCGCGCTGGGCATCTGATAAACAGGATTTCCCTGTCACTATAATATTGGAAGGATTGAGCGAACGATGAAAGTAGCCGTCACCGGAAAGGGCGGGGTCGGCAAGACCACACTCTCCGCCGTGCTCGCGCGTCTCTACGCCGACGAGGGCCGCACCGTGCTGGCCGCGGATGTGGACCCGGACGCGAACCTGGGCCTGGCGCTGGGCTTCTCGGAGGAGGAGGTCAATGCGATCACCCCGATTTCCAGGATGCGCAAGCTGGTTGAGGAGCGCACCGGCGCGAACAACCTGAACAAGTTCTTCAAGCTCAATCCGCAGGTGAGCGATATCCCCGACGCCTACGCCCGCGAGATCAACGGCGTGAAGCTGCTGGTCATGGGCACGGTGGAGACCGGCGGCTCCGGCTGCGTGTGCCCCGAGCACGTGATGCTCAAGGCCATACTGTCCTCCCTCGTGTTCCGCAAGGACGACGTGGTGATCATGGACATGGAGGCCGGCCTGGAGCACCTGGGCCGCGGCACCGCCAGCATGATGGACCAGTTCATCGTGGTCATCGAGCCCGGCGCCCGCAGCATCCAGACCTACGAGAAGGTCAAGCAGCTCGCCGCCGACATCGGCATCCACCGGGTGCGCGTGGTGGCCAACAAGGTGCGCGACGCGCAGGATGAGGCGTTTCTCAAAAACCGCATCCCTGAGGACGCGCTCCTGGGCTTCATCCACTACTCCGGCGAGGTGATCGACGCCGACCGGCGCGGCATGTCGCCCTACGACACCAGCCCCCAAACCGTCGAGGAGATTCGCGCCATCAAGGCAAGGATCGATGCTGAAAAAGCGTAACACACTACAGAATCTATCATGAAAGGAATGTTAGCATACATGGGACTGTTTCAGACTGTATTCCGTGGTTCCGATGAAATGTACTTCAAGGCCGAAGAGGAGCTGAACGCCGTCATCGCCGAGCTGGGCGAGGACGCCGCGATGCAGATGCCCGACACTGCCTACTTCCTGGCCTGCATCTACGCCTACCTGGGCATCAAGGTCACCACCCTGGGCGAGCTGAAGGCCGCTCTTGCCGAGATCCGCAAGATGATGACCCGCGAAAACCGCACCAAGTCCATCTTCGACTCCGGCGTCGCCACCGCCATGGCCGCCGAGGTGATCGAGGCCTGCAAATACGCCCGCACCCCCACCCCCTACGAGAACACCCAGTACCACGGCCACTTCTCCGACGCCGAGGTGCGCGAGCTGGGCGTGCCGCTGGTCACCCGCGACATCCCGGGCTTCGTGGTCATGATCGGCCCCGCCCCCACCGCTGAGGAAGCGCTGGAGACCGTCAAGGGCTATCAGGCCCGCGGCATCTTCGTGTTCATGATCGGCGGCATCATCGACCAGGTGCACTCCCTGGGCATGACCACCGGCTTCAACGTGCGCGCCGTGGCCGTCGGCCCCGACATCTGGGCCGTGGGTCACATCATCTCCCTGGTGTGCCGCGCCACCTTCATCTTCGGCGCGACCCAGCCCGGCGACGCCCAGGCGTTCCATGACTACACCTTCAAGCGCATCTTCGCGTTCGTCAACGCCTATGCGCCCGTGGCGGACATCGTCGTGGCCTGCGGCGCCGGCGCCATCAAGATGGGCTTCCCGGTCATCACCAATGACGACCACGATCCCACCTGGCCCGTGCCGAAGTCCCTGATCGTGTACAAGGACACCAAGGACTGGATCGAGACCTCCCTCGAGGCCCGCGACATCAAGATCAAGGTCACCAACATCGACATCCCCGTGTCCTTCTCCTCCGCCTTCGAGGGCGAGATCATCCGCAAGAAGGACATGCGCATCGAGATGGACGGCTCCCGCGTGGACTGCGTCGAGCTGGTCCGCATGAGGGAGCCCCACGAGATCGAGGATCACCTGATCACCGTGGAGGGCCCCGACTTCGACGCCTTTGACGTGGGCGCGAAGATCCCGATCGCCTACATCGTCGAGGTCGCCGGCAAGACCATGCAGCCCGACTTCGAGGGCGTGTTCGAGCGCAAGTTCCACTCCTTCCTCAACTGCATCGAGGGCGTCATGCACACCGGCCAGCGCGACATGATCCGCATCCGCGTGTCCAACGCCTCCTTCGACGCCGGCTTCCGCGCCAGGCACATCGGCGAGGTGCTCTACGCCAAGATCAAGTCCGAATACGACACCGTCGTGGACAAGTGCCAGGTGAAGATCTACACCGATCCCGAGAAGGTCAAGGAGCTGCGCGTCGAGGCGAACCACGTCTTCGACCTGCGCGACGAGCGCCTCAAGAGCATGACCGACGAGTCCGTGGACGTGTTCTACACCTGCATCCTCTGCCAGGCGTTCTCCCCGTCACACGTGTGCATCGTCACCCCCGAGCGCCTGGGCCTGTGCGGCGCTGTCTCCTGGCTGGACGCCAAGGCCACCAATGAGCTCGACCCCAACGGCCCCTGCCAGATCGTGCCCAAGACCCGCATGATCGACGAGCGCGTCGGCCGCTATGAGGACGTCAACGAGGCCGTCAACAAGTACTCCCACGGCGCGCTGGAGCAGGTCACCCTGTACTCCATCATGGAGGATCCCATGACCTCCTGCGGCTGCTTCGAGTGCATCTGCGGCATCGAGCCCCTGTCCAACGGCGTGGTCATCGTCAACCGCGAGCACGTGGGCCTCACCCCCATGGGCATGAGCTTCTCCGAGCTGGCCTCCATGACCGGCGGCGGCGTGCAGACCCCCGGCTTCATGGGCCACGGCAAGCACTTCATCGCCTCAAAGAAGTTCATCAAGGCCGAGGGCGGCCTGGCCCGCATCGTCTGGCTGCCGAAGGCCCTCAAGGAGCAGATCGCCGAGCGCCTGAACGAGTCCGCCAAGGAGCTCTACGGCATCGATGACTTCACCAGCATGATCGCCGATGAGACCGTCTGCACCGAGGATCCCGAGGAGCTCCTCAACTTCCTCACCGAGGTCGGCCATCCCGTGCTGGGCATGGAGCCTCTGATGTAAACCGTCAACCCGATTGGATGTGGGCTGTCTCAAAACGAAATCATTGATGAGAAATGAATCGACCCAACCGTAGGGACGCCATAATTGGCGTCCACGGGCGACAATTATGCCGCCCCTACGGCGTTTCAGATTCCTCTTCCGTCATCGGTTTCTGTTTTGAGACGGCCCCATCTCTTTTATTTACGATAACGACCATGCGCGTCCCCGTAGGGACGCCATAATTGGCGTCCGCCATGCCTTCCCCTTCAGGGGAAGGTGGATTAATGCCGCAAGGCATTAAGACGGAAGAGGTCGTCCCCCATTCCCCATCCCCCATTCAAAAAAGTCGAACTGTCCGCCATCCGGGGGACACTGACCATCATCGACGAGGTACTGATATGAACACAAACATCGATTTGACCGGCGTCACGCTGCGCACCGAGCGCCTGACCCTCCGCCCCTGGCAGGCCAGCGACCTCGACGACTTCTACGCCTATGCCCGGGAGGACGGCGTCGGCCAGATGGCCGGGTGGCTGCCTCACAAGAGCCTCGACGAGTCCCGGGAGATCCTCGACATGTTCATCCGGGAGAAAAAGACCTTCGCCATCGTCCATCAGGGCAGGGCTGTGGGCTCCGTCGGCATCGAGCGCTACAACGAGGCCGCCTTCCCGGAGCTTGCGGACCTGCGCGGCCGGGAGATCGGCTACGTGCTGTCGAAGACTCTCTGGGGGCGGAGCCTCATGCCCGAGGCGGTGCGAGCCGTCACGGCGTACCTCTTCGACGATGTGCAGCTGGACTTCGTGCTCGTCGGCCACTTTCCGTGGAACCGTCAGTCCGGGCGCGTGATTGAAAAGTGCGGCTTCCGGTACGTCAAAACCATCAAATATGAGACGCGGTGCGGCACCGTGGAGGACTCCCGGGAATACATATTGCGCAATCCCCGGCAACAGGAGGCATGATCATGGACAAAAAGGCCCTGCGCCGCCTGATCGGCGCCAAAAAGAGCGCCCTGACCCCGGAGGAGGTCGGGCGCAGGAGCGCGATACTGTCCGAAAGGCTGTTTGAGACGCCCCAGTACCGCTCTTGCCGGTCGCTGTATGCCTACCTGTCCTTCAACCAGGAGGTGCGCACCGATCCCATCATCAAGCGCGCCTGGGCGGACGGCAAGCGGGTGGCGGTGCCGAAGGTCATGGGGCGCGAGATGGCCTTCATCTGGATCGACAGCTTTGACGGCCTGGCCCCCCAGGGCGCGTACAACATCCCGGAGCCCGTCGCGGACGGCCCCGTGGCCGACGATCAGGCTGCCCTGGTGCTGATGCCCGGGCTGGCCTTCGACCCCGAGGGCCACCGGGTGGGCTACGGCGGCGGCTTCTACGACCGCTTCCTGGCCGCCGAGCCCGGCCACTCGCTGGTGGCGCTGTGCTACGACTTCCAGATGCTCGATCATCTGGAGGTGGAGGATCACGACATCCCGGTGGATGTGGTCATCACCGACGCATAAAGATAACGGGCGATGAGGGCATCGCCCCTACGCGGCGGTAGCCGTAGGGGCGGCATTCATGCCGCCCGCGGACGCCATGAATGGCGTCCCTACAAGTGGATTGCACCGTATGGTCATCATTATAAAACAACCCTCTATACGTGATGTATTCCGTAGGTGCGATCCCCTGATCGCCCGCCGCACCGAACAACCGCCATGGGCGCAACAGCGAGTTGCTTGTGCTGCCGGTACCTCTTATAGTACAATGATCTTACAATCAGATTACGGGGAGGTACTTGCAATGAATACGCAGAACGTGATCTATAAGCTCAGGACGAACCTGGGCCTTTCTCAGGACGATCTGGCCGAGAGGGTATTCGTCACCCGGCAGGCGGTATCCCGCTGGGAGAACGGCGAAACCGTGCCGAACACGGAGACGCTGAAGCTCCTGTCGAGGCTCTTCCACGTCTCCATCAATACGCTGCTCGGCTCACCGGAAAAGCTGATCTGTCAGTGCTGCGGCATGCCGCTGGAGGACGACATCCTCGGAAGGGACAGGGACGGGACCCCCAACGAGCATTACTGCCAGTGGTGCTATGCGGACGGGACCTACACGTACAGCAATATGGACGACCTGATCGACGTCTGCGTGGGGCACATGGTCGATGAAAACCTCTCCGAGGAACAGGCCCGCGCCTATCTGAAGCAGACGCTGCCGAAGCTGGATTACTGGAAGCGCTACGAGCAGCTGAGCGACAACGGACAGTTTGAATCGTTCAAGAAGCAGTTGATCGATGAAATCAACGCGCTTCACATCGAAGGCATGCCCAGGCTCGAAAAGCTCAACGCCCTCGTCGGGCGGTTCGTGAATCTGGAATACCCGCTTCCCAGCGGGTTCAAGGCCAAATTCCTGAACGACCAGACGACTTACCTGGGGAACCAGCTGGAATCTGAATTCGGCAAAGAGCGGTGCTTCGGTGTCGTGGCCTGCATGGACTTCATACTGATCTGCACCTATGAAAAGGATGGCGTCAATCCGGAGCTTGTGCTGTATAAGAAGAGATAGGCGCACCATTCTCACCGACGCATAAACACGACGGGGCTGTCTCAAAACGAACCAACGCCAGGCAATTCGTCGTAGGGGCGGCATTAATGCCGCCCGCGGACGCCATGAATGGCGTCCCTACGGATAAATTGCAGCGTATGATCGTCGTTTTGAGACAGCCTCGTCGTGTTTTACATCCGCTACGCCGTTTTCCTCTGGCGCTTCGGCCTGAAGTAATGCTCCAGTATCGGTATGTAGATGAAGCACACGATGCCCGCGGTGAACCCGCCGTTGTACAGGTTGAAGCCGCCGTGGATGCCGGGGACGCTGGTCACCAGGCAGTAGTGCAGCATGCCCGCCACGATGCCGGCCACGATGCCGTACTCGCCGGAGATTGGCGCGAGGCCGCTGGCGAAGCACAGGCCCACGATGTTGGCCTGCGCGTTGACGGCGAAGGCGGTGAGCCCGGCCTTATTCAGCAGACCCATGATCACGTAACCGATCATAATCGGGAAGACGTTGAGCGGCGTGGCGCCGTTGCAGCAGCAGCACAGCATGCAGAAGATCGCGCCCATGGTGGGGCCGGTGAACTTCGCGCCGATCAGGTTGTAGTAGAGCACGATGAACAGGCCGTACACGCCCATGTTCATGATGTTCGCGCCCACGGAGTACTTCGCGGTGAAGTCGCTCTTGTAACCGGAATCCGTGAGCAGCCTGCCGTAGTCCTTCGTGCCGTTGAGCAGGAAGCCGAACACGACGCACATCGCGAACAGCGCGATGCAGAAGGCGTTCACGAACAGGCGGTTGCCGTCGCCCAGGTCCGCGCCGATGGCGGGGGCCTCGACGCCCGCGATCTTATAGAGCACCGCGTAGATCAGAAAGCACAGAAAGCCCGCCGCGGGCCCGGCGTTGTACAGGTTGTACCCCTTGTGGAAGCTCGGGGAGTGGGCGCACAGCGCGGGCATGGCGCAGCCGGCGATCACGCCGATGACCAGCGCCAGCAGGACGCCCGCAAAGGTCAGGCGCGGAGTCTCCCCCATGACGGGATAGTAGAACAGCACCTGCGTGATCAGCGGGCTGATGGCCGTGGTGAACATGAAGAAGTTCAGGTTCCTGCCGAAGGGCTGCTTCCTGACGAGGGAGTACACGGCCACGCCGAGCATCAGCGGCAGGATATTGAGGATGTTCATGCCGTAGGAGCAGAAGCCCAGCGTGAGGAAGTAGCCCAGCACCGTGCCGCCGCCGACCTTCGCGCCCGGCAGGAACATCAGCGCGCAGCACACCGCGCCCACCAGGAAGTAGTTCAACAGCGCGCCGGAGATGCTGCCCAGCTCAGGCTTGAAGTAGTCCTTGGTCAGCTGTGCCGGCAGCGTGCAGATGCGGCCCAGGCCGGAGAACATGGCGCTTCTGTCGGGCGCGAGCACCGCCCCGATCAGAAACGCCGCGGTAAAGGCGCACATCAGCGCCCGAAGCACCCGTCCGGCCTCCATCTTGCGTATGGTTTCCATGTCAATCCCTCCGTAAATACGGGGAGCGAATGTTCGCTCCCCATCATCATTCTATTTCGCCTTCCGCTCAGCGGCCTCGACCACATGGCCGATCAGCACGCTGGTGGTCACGCTGCCCACGCCGCCGGGCACGGGGGTGATGGCGTCCACGATGGGCTCGACCTCCTCGAACACCGCGTCGCCCGCGATGGCGCCCTTGCCGCCCCTGGCGTTGACCTTCTCGGGGTCCCAGTTGATGGACACGTCGATGACGATCTGGCCGGGCTTCACGTAGTCTTTAGTGAGGCTCCTCAGAACGCCCGCCGAGGACACCAGAATGTCTGCCTCGCGGGCCTCCTTGGGCACGTCCACGGTGCGGGTGTGGCACACGGTGACGGTGGCGTTCTTGCCCATCAGCATCATGGCGGCGGGCTTGCCCACCACCAGCGAGCGCCCGATCACCACGGCCTTCTTGCCCTTTAAGTCGATGCCGTAGTAGTCCAGTATCTCCATGCACGCCTGGGGGGTGCAGGGCGGGAAGCCCAGGTCCTTGCGGCCCTCGAACACGCCCGCGTTCGACAGGTCGGTCATGCAGTCCACGTCCTTGGCGGGATCGAGGGCGTTGCAGATCTCGTCCTGGTCCGCCTTCAGGTGCTTCGGAAGGGGTCGGAACATCAATACGCCGTGGATGGTGTCGTCGGCGTTGATGGCCTTGATCTGGTTAATCAGCGCCTCCTTGGTCACGTCCTCGGGCAGCACGAACTTCTCGACCGCCACGCCGATCAGCTCCGCGCGGGCCGTCGCGCCCTTCTCATAGCTCAGGTCCGACGGGTTCTCGCCGCAGCGCACGATGCCCAGCTTCGGAGCGATGCCCTTCGCCTTCAAAGCCTCCACCCGCGCCTGCAGCTTCGCGTTCAGCGCGGCGGTGACCTCCTTGCCCAGTAACAGCTTTGCCATATATTACCTCCGTATATGAAAATGACTCCCTCCGTCATTTGCTTCGCAAATGCCACCTCCCTCGGAGAGGGAGGCTTTTGGAGGCGCGATCAGTTGAAGTTTGCCCGCACCGCGGTGAAGATGTCGTCGGCCATGGCACAGTACCTGTCCAGCATGCCGTTGGCCTCGGCGTTGAGCTTTTCGGCGGCCTCGCGGTTCTTTAAGGACTTGGTGTTGATAAACACGTTCAGACTCGCCGCCTGCAGCGCCGCCTTGCAACACACCGCGCCGCAGCCCGCGTCTGAGACCGCCAGCCGGGAGCCCTTCTCGGCGAACACGGCGATGGCCTCGATGGCCTCACAGCAAAGCGACATGATCTTCATGGGCACCCTGCACGCCACGATCGTGGCCTCCTCCAGCACCTTGTCGCGATTGGGATCGTCCTTCGGGATGCCGTAGGCCTTCGCCAGCGGCTCAAAGCCCTCGGCGTCGGCGGGCACCTGGTCCAGAAGCTGCTTCTGCAAATCGTCGCACTTCGCCTTCAGGGCGATGATCTCCGCCTCCACGGCGGCGTACTTCTTCTTGCCCACGGTCAACGAGCCCACCATGTTGCCCAGCGCCGTGCCGATGGCGCCCACCAGCGCCGCCGCGCCGCCGCCACCCGGGACCGGGGCGTTGGAGGCCAGCACCTCGATGAATTCCCGACAGGAATTCTGCGTGAAATCAACTGCCATTTTCGATGCTCCTTTACTTGAAATATGGGTGACATCGCTGCCACCCATATGGTTCCATTTTTGATTGAATCAGAACAAACCGCTGACCTTGCCGGTCTCGGTATCCACATCCACGCGGCGATAGGCCGGGTCGGAGGCAGTGCCGGGCATCATGGAGATGGTGCCGGCCATCGGGCAGAGGAACTTGGCCCCGCCGTACTCCAGGATGTCGCGGATGGGCAGCCGCCAGCCCTTCGGCACGCCCTTGAGGGTCGGGTCGTGGGACAGGGACAGGTGGGTCTTGACCATCATGGTGCAGTAGTCGGCGTACTTGGGATCGCTCTCGAAGCGCTTGGCCTTCTCGATGGCGAGCGGCGCCCAATCGACGCCGTCCGCGCCGTAGACTTCCTTCGCGATGCGCTCCACACGCTCCCGCAGCGGCATGTCGAGGTCGTACAGGAACTTGATCTCGGGCTTCTGCTCGCAGGCTTCCACCACGACCTGGGCCAGCTCCACCGCGCCCTCGCCGCCGTAGCGCCAGTGGTTGGACTGGGCGCAGCGCACGCCTCGCTCGGCGCACAGGCGCTTGATCAGGGCGATCTCGTTGTCGGTGTCGGTGTAGAACTGGTTGATGCACACCACGGGCACGATGCCGGACTTCAGCACGGTGTTGACGTGATGGAACAGGTTCTCGCAGCCCTTCTCGACCAGCTCGAGGTTCTCCTCGGTGTACTCCTTGGGCAGGGGACGGCCGGGCGCGACCTTGGGTCCGCCGCCGTGCATCTTGAGGGCGCGGACGGTGGCCACGATGACGGAGACGTTCGGGGTCAGCCCGGACAGGCGGGTCTTGACGTTCCAGAACTTCTCAAAGCCGATGTCGGCGGCGAAGCCGGACTCGGTCACATGATAGTCGAACAGCTTGAGCGCCAGACGGTCCGCGATGACGGAGGACTGGCCGATGGCGATGTTAGCGAAGGGGCCGGCGTGGATCAGCACGGGCTGATGCTCCACGGTGTAGCACATGGTGGGATTGATGGTGTTGCGCATCCAGGCGGTCATGGCGCCGGCAACCTCCAGATCCTCGCAGGTCACGGGCTCGCCGGAGCGGCTGTAGGCCACCACGACCTTGCCGATGCGCTCGCGCAGGTCCTTCAGATCGCGGGCCACGGCCAGTATGGCCATCAGCTCGGAGCCCACGGCGATGCCGAACTTGCTCTCCATCAGGTAGCCGTCCTTCGGGCCGCCGATGCCCATGATGATGTTCCTGAGGCCCTGGGCGCAGAAGTCCAGCACCCAGCCCATCTCGATGCGCTTGGGGTCGATGTCCAGGCGACGGCCCATGTTGTGCTTGGCCATCTCCTCGTCGGTGTAGTTGCGCTCGTGCTGCATGCGGGCGTTCAGCGCCACCATGGCCAGGTTGTGGGCGTTCATGATGTCGTTGATGTCGCCGGTGAGGCCGAGGGAGAACTCGGTCATGGGCATCAGCAAGGCGTTGCCGCCGCCGGCCGCGGTGCCCTTGACGTTCATGGTCGGGCCGCCGGAGGGCTGCCGCAGCGCGCCGCCGACGTTCTTGCCAATCTTCGCCAGGCCCTCGATCAGGCCCAGGGACACGGTGGATTTGCCCTCGCCCAGGGGGGTGGGGGTGATGGCGGTAACCTCGATGAACTTGCCGTCGGGCTTGTCCTTCAGGCGATTCATGATCTTGATGAAGTCCAGCTTCGGGGTCTTGCCGTAGGGGATGATCTCCTCGGGCAGCAGGCCGAGCTTCTCACGGAAATAGTCCACGGGGGGCAGCCTTTTTTCGGCATCCTCCGCAATTTGCCAATCTTTGTAAATCGTAGGATCAAGCATTGTGGGTCTTCCTCCTTCAATAAAATCACTGTCGCCGTCAGGCTTCAGGCACCGTCTACAAGTATACCATTATTATTCAACACTGTCAATAAATATACGTCAAATTATGATCATTAATTTTGTTAAATGACACTGAAGGATTGACGGCATACGTTTTATATGATATCTTTGTTCTGATAACGCAGTCGGGTTGCGCCCGAGAGTGGAGAGTGAAGAGTGTAGAGTGGAGTTGTGGTACAAATCCTGCGGATTTGTTTTGATTTAATTATCAAAATCAGTGATAATACGATTCTTCGTAGCCTTTAATCAAAAGAAATCCGTAAGGATTTCATCCTGAACTCCACTCTCAACTCTCCACTCTCCACTCTTTAACACCCCTCATATCACCGAAGAATGGAAGTGTTGGCACCGATGATCCCCTACAAAGCCCTTCACGGCACGCTGGAGCGGGCGATCGTATCGGACGCCCGGATCGACCGGCAGATCGACCAGCTGATCGAGCAGAACCCCCGCATCATCCCCGTGACCGACCGCCCCAGCCGGCTGGGCGACGAGCTGGTGCTGGACTACGCGGGCTTCTCGGACGGCGCGCAGTTTGAAGGCGGCACGGCGCAGAACCAGACCCTCACCCTGGGCAGCGGCAGCTTCATCCCGGGTTTTGAGGAACAGCTCGTGGGGAAAAACGTCGGGGACGCGGTGGACGTACATGTCACCTTCCCCGCTCAATACCACGCCCCGAACCTGGCGGGAAAGGATGCCGTGTTCAAGTGCATGATCCACGAGATCCGGCTCAAACAGAAGTACGAACCCGACGACGCCTTCGCCCGGGACGTCGCGGGGCTTGACAGCCTCGAGGCCCTGCGGGAGCGCATGCGCGAGGGATTGCAGGCGTACCTGGACAGGCAGGCGGCGGACGATCTGAAGGTGCGCCTGCTGGACCAGCTGCTGGAGGACTTCGAAATACCGCAGGATGCGCTGGACCGGGCGATTGATCAGCAGCTTCAGTCCCTGGAGGTCCAGCTGGCCCGGCAGGGCCTGACGCTGGATGCCTACTGCCGCTTCATGGGCAAGACCCGCGAACAGCTCCGGGAGGACTGCGCTCCTGACGCCCGCAGGGGCATTCAGCGCCAGCGGGTCATCCGGGAGATCGCCGGGGCGGAGGGCATCGCCGCCGACGAGGACGACGTGGCCCGGGCGATCCAGGCCATCTGCCGGGAAAACAACGTGAGCGTCGAGCAGCTCTCCGGGCACCTGGACGAGGCCGCCCAGAGCGCCATCGTGCAGAACATCATCACCGAAAAGGTGCTCGCGCGCATACTGGAGTGCGCCGTCATCGACACCGTGGAGACGGAGGATATCGTGGATTAATTATTCCCAAAGAGTAGTTGTTCGGTCCTGGGGGGAAACAGGAAGTTGTCGGTTCAATTAGGAATTAGAAATGAGGAATGAGGAATTATAGAATGCCAGAAGCCTGACGTAGGGACGCCATTCTTGGCGTCCGTTCAAGGCATAATGGGACCCCGGACGCCAATAATGGCGTCCCTACGGATATGTCGCGCGGCAGCGGGTAACTCAATTCCTAGAGTGTGTTTCTAAATGCCGGGAGATGCAGTTTCGAGCGGATTTGGCTGCATTTCAAGGCGATTTTCCGCAGGCTTAGTGGGGCAATAGC
>CACXBB010000007.1 GCA_902765735.1 uncultured Eubacteriales bacterium
CGGTTACGGCTACAGGGATGACGAGTACTTCTTCACCCTCATTCGTTACCTCGCTCTGCCGGTTGCCTGGCTGGAATCCCACAACTTTCCGTGAAGAGCTTTTTTTATATCTATACGGCGCCCTGGTTCGCGCGGAGGCGCCATCAGAAACAGAAAATCGGAGCCTGTCCCCCGGATTCGGGGGACAGGCTCCGGTCGGTTTACCTCGGGTCGTTATCAGTCCGCCAGGGCAGCCTGTGCGGCGGCGAGGCGGGCGATCGGCACGCGGAACGGCGAGCAGGACACGTAGTCCAGGCCGACCTTATGGCAGAACTCGATGGACGACGGGTCGCCGCCGTGCTCGCCGCAGATGCCCAGATGGATGTCGGGGCGAGTCTTGCGTCCGGCCTCAGCGGCCATCTTGACCAGCGCGCCGACGCCGGTCTGGTCCAGCTTGGCGAAGGGATCGAACTCGTAGATCTTGTTCTCGTAGTAGGCGCCCAGGAACTTGGCGGCGTCGTCGCGGGAGAAGCCGAAGGTCATCTGGGTCAGGTCGTTGGTGCCGAAGGAGAAGAACTCGGCCTCCTTGGCGATCTCGCCGGCGGTGACGGCGGCGCGCGGGATCTCGATCATGGTGCCCACATGGTACTTCATGTTGACGCCCGCGGCCTTGATCAGCTTGTCGGCGGTGGCGACGACCACGTCCTTGACGAACTTGAGCTCCTTGACCTCGCCGACCAGCGGGATCATGATCTCGGGCACGATGTTGTACTCGGGATGCTTGCGGTTGACGTTGATGGCGGCGGAGATGACGGCCTCGGTCTGCATCTCGGCGATCTCGGGATAGGTGACGGCCAGGCGGCAGCCGCGGTGGCCCATCATCGGGTTGAACTCATGCAGGGACGCCACGGTCTCCCTGAGCTCGTCCGCGGAGATCTTCATCTCGGCGGCCAGCTCCACGATCTCCTCCTCCTTGTTGGGCAGGAACTCGTGCAGCGGCGGATCGAGGTAGCGCACGGTCATCGGACGGCCCTGCAGCACCTCGTACATGGCCTCGAAGTCGCCCTGCTGATAGGGGCGCAGCTTGGCCAGCGCCTTCTTGCGGGACTCGACATCCTTGGCCACGATCATTTCGCGCACGGCCTTGATGCGGTTGCCCTCGAAGAACATGTGCTCGGTGCGGCACAGGCCGATGCCCTCCGCGCCGAACTTCACGGCCTGCATGGCGTCGCGGGGATTGTCGGCGTTGGTGCGCACGCGCAGCTTGCGGGCGGCGTCGGCCCAGGCCATGAACCGGCCGAAGTCGCCGGAGATGGTCGCCTCGGCGGTGGGGATGGCCTCGCCGTAGATCTTGCCGGTGGAGCCGTCCACGCTGATCCAGTCGCCCTCATGGAAGGTGCGGCCGCCCAGCTCAAACTCGCCATCGCGCATCTTGATCTCGGAGCAGCCGGACACGCAGCAGGTGCCCATGCCGCGGGCCACGACCGCCGCGTGGGAGGTCATGCCGCCGCGCACGGTGAGGATGCCCTGGGAGGCCACCATGCCCTCGATGTCCTCGGGGCTGGTCTCCAGGCGCACCAGCACCACGCGATGGCCGTGCTCGGCCCAGCGCTTGGCGTCCTCGGCGGTGAAAACGATCTGGCCGCAGGCCGCGCCGGGAGAGGCCGCCAGGCCCTCGCCGATCGGGGTGGCCTTCTTGAGGGCCGCGGGATCGAACATGGGATGCAGCAGGCTGTCGAGCTGCTTGGGCTCCACGCGCATCACGGCTTCCTTCTCGGTGATCATGCCCTCGTCCACCAGGTCGACGGCGATCTTCAGAGCGGCGGCGGCGGTGCGCTTGCCGTTGCGGGTCTGCAGCATGTAGAGCTTGCCATTCTCGATGGTGTACTCCATGTCCTGCATGTCCTTGTAGTGCTTTTCGAGGTTGTCGGCGATGGTCTTGAACTGCGCGTACACCTCGGGCATCTCGTCCTTGAGCTGATCGATCTTGCTGGGGGTGCGGATGCCGGCCACGACGTCCTCGCCCTGGGCGTTGATCAGGTACTCGCCGAACAGCTTCTTCTCGCCGGTGGCGGGGTTGCGGGTGAAGGCCACGCCGGTGCCGGAGCGGTTGTTCAGGTTGCCGAACACCATGGGCATCACGTTGACGGCAGTGCCCCAGGAGTAGGGGATGTCGTTCATGCGGCGGTACACGTTGGCGCGGGGGTTGTCCCAGGAGCGGAACACGGCCTTCACGGCCTCCATCATCTGCGCGTAGGGATCGGTGGGGAAGTCCTCGCCCTTCTGCTCCTTGTAGTAGGCCTTAAAGCGGGCGACGAGCTCCTTCATGTCGTTGACGTCGAGGTCGATGTCGTTCTTGACGCCCTTCTTCTCCTTGACCTCGTCGATGATGACCTCGAAGGTCTTCTTCGGGATCTCCATCACGACGTCGGAGAACATCTGGATGAAGCGGCGATAGGAGTCATACACAAAGCGCTCGAACTTGGGATCGGGGTTGCCGGCGATCAGGCCCGCGGCGACCTCGTCGTTGATGCCCAGGTTCAGCATGGAGGCGCGGGCGCCGGAGCGCACGGAGACCAGCAGCGGGTTCTTGGGGTCGCCGAACTTCTTCTCGTTGAGCTTCTCGATCTTCTCAAGGGCCTCGTCGATCTGGGCCTGGATGTCGGCGCCGATGGTCTTGCCGTCCTCATAGTAGCGGGTGCAGGCTTCGGTGGTCACCGTGAAGCCCTGGGGCACGGGCATGCCCAGCGCGGTCATCTCCGCCAGGTTCGCGCCCTTGCCGCCCAGCAGGTTGCGCATGGTGGCGTTGCCCTCGCTGAAAAGATAAACATACTTCTGCAAGTGAATCCCTTCCCTTCAGATTTTTTATGATTCGTTGCACGTCTCCATTAAAGCACCTTTAATTATAACGCTCAGGGGTTGCTTTTGGCAAGCGTTTCTGCGTTAATAATTGTCATTTTAACCATGATTCGCCTCTGAAATACGTCAAAATTGCACGGATTTACGCTTTTTAAGTTGACGGAACGCGGGTCAAGGGACTATAATGAAAAATAGAGTATTCTGGGATAAAGGCGTTTTGCGGAGGCAGCATGTCGCATATCATACAGGCCGTCGATCCCCACAGCCCCGCCCGGCGCGCGGGCATTCGCGCGGGGGACCGGCTCACGCGGATCAACGGGGAGGTGGTCGTCGATTTCATCGACTACCAGGCCCTCACCGCCAACCGGGCGCTGAGCGTGCAGGTGCTCCGCGGGACGCAGGCGCTCGACTTTCACATCCGAAAGGACGAGTACGCCCCGCTGGGACTGAGGTTCGAACGGCCCATGATGTCCGCCACCCGGCTTTGCTGCAACAAATGCCTGTTCTGCTTCGTGGACCAGCTCCCCGACGACGCCCGGGACACCATGCGCGTCAAGGACGACGACTGGCGCATGAGTCTGATGATGGGCAGCTACGTGACGCTGACCAACGTGTCCGACCGGGAGCTTCAGCGCATCATCGACCGGCACGCCTCGCCGCTGTACGTGTCCGTGCACTGCACCGACCCCGACCTGCGCAGCCGGGTGCTGGGCACCCCCAGGGCCGCGCGGCTGATGAAGCAGCTTCGCATGCTCTCCGATGGCGGCGTCGAGTGCCACTGTCAATGCGTGCTGTGCCCCGGCATCAACGACGGCGCGGCGCTGGAGCGCACCATACGGGAGCTTTCGGAGATCCCCGGCATGCGCTCGCTGGCGCTGGTGCCCGTGGGCCTGACCGGCCACCGCGAGGGGCTGTGTGCGCTGCGCCCCTACACCCGGGACGAGGCCCGGGCGGTGGTCGATATCGCCGAAAAGTGGCGGGCTGTTCTGCTTGAAACGCGGGGCACGCGGTTCGTGTTCCCCTCCGACGAGTTCTACCTCCAGGCCGATGCGCCCATCCCGCCGGACGAGGCCTACGAGGGCTACGAGCAGATCGACGACGGCGTTGGGCTTTTGCGGCTCCTGGACACCGAGTACGCCGAGGCCTGGGCGGATGCCGGGGATGCCGTGACCCGCGCGGATCAGACGGTCCGCCTGGCCATCGCCTGCGGGAAGTCCGCCGAGGCGTTTTTGCGGGACATGCTCTCGCGCCGCCCCGTGGCTGGGGCGGAGATCGACGTCTACGGCCTTACGAACACCTGGTTCGGCCCCACGGTCACCGTGTCCGGGCTGATCACCGGCGGCGACCTGATGGGCCAGATGAAGGGCGTGCCCTGCGACGCCGTCATGATCACTGAGGTCATGCTCCGCGAAAACGACGATAAATTCCTCGACGACACCACCCTGCCCCAGGTCTCCCAAGCCCTCGGCAAGCCCGTCGTTCCGGTCGGGCGACGCGGAGAGGATCTGTTGGAGACGATACTGAGGTTGAGGGACGGGGAGATTTAATTAGGAATTAGGAATGAGGAGTTAGGAATTATTGTGCGTGCTGCCGCGCATTAATATCGATCCTTCAACAGAAATGGCGTCAGCAGCTAACTCCAATTCCTAATTCCTGACTCCTCATTCCTAATTCATAAATACCGCTCCTCAATATGGAGGTACAGATTATGTCCAAACCCCTCGTCGCCATCGTCGGCCGCCCGAACGTGGGCAAGTCCACCTTCTTCAACCAGATGGTGGGCAAGCGCATCGCCATCGTGGAGGACACCCCCGGGGTGACCCGCGACCGGGTGTACGCCGACTGCGAATGGCAGAATTACAGGTTTACGCTGATCGACACCGGCGGCATCGATCCGAATTCGGACGACCCGCTGCTGTCGCAGATGCGCCGCCAGGCGGAGATCGCCATCGAGACCTGCGACGTGATCCTCTTCTTCGTGGACGGCAAGACCGGCATGACCGCCGACGACGAGGACGTGGCCGACATGCTGCGCCGCTCCGGCAAGCCCGTGATGCTGGTGGTCAACAAGATCGACAACGTGCGCCAGATGGACAACATCTACGAGTTCTACAACCTGGGCATGGGCGACCCCATCGGCGTGAGCTCGGTGAACCTTCTGAACTTCGGCGACCTGCTGGAGGCGCTGTGCGCGCTGTTCCCGGACCCGGATGCCGAGGGGGAGGAGTCGGGCGCGATACAGATCGCCGTGGTGGGCAAGCCCAACGTGGGCAAGTCCAGCCTGGTCAACCGCATCCTCGGGGAGGACCGGGTGATGGTGTCGGACATCGCGGGCACCACCCGCGATGCCATCGACACCCGCTTCACCGACAATGGCCAGGACTTCGTGATCATCGACACCGCCGGCATCCGCCGCAAACGGGCCATCGAGTACCAGTCGCTGGAGCGCTTCTCCATCGTGCGGGCGCTGGCGGCCATCGACCGCTGCGACGTGGCGCTGCTGCTCATCGACGCCACCCAGGGCGTCACCGAGCAGGACAGCAAGATCGCAGGTTACGTGGACGAGCAGGGCAAGGCAGCCGTGATCGTGGTCAACAAGTGGGACGCCGTCGAGAAGGACACCAAGACCATGGACAAGTTCGTCCGGGAGGTCCGGGAGAACCTCAAGTTCATGGCCTACGCGCCGGTGCTGTTCATATCGGCCATGACCGGCCAGCGGGTGAACCGGGTGCTGGAGGCCGTGCGCGACGCCTACGCCCAGGCCACCCGACGGATCACCACCGGGCTTCTCAACGACATCCTCGCCGACGCCCAGGCGGCGCTGCAGCCCCCGGCCACCTCCGGGCGGCGGCTCAAGATCTACTATGCCACCCAGCAGGCCGTGCAGCCCCCGACCTTCGTGATGTTCGTCAACGAGGCCAGCCTCATGCACTTCTCCTATGAGCGCTACCTCGAGGGCCAGTTCCGCAAGGCGTTTGGGTTTGAGGGAACACCGCTCAAGTTTATACTTCGGGAGCGGAAGAAGGAGTAGGTCAATTCCCCATTCCCCATTCAAGAGGTGATACAAAATGATTCTGAAATACATCCTCAGCGCCGTCATCGGCTACATCCTCGGCAACATCCCCTCCGGCGTGCTGATCGCCCGGGGCTTCGGCATCAGCGACGTGCGCAAGTACGGCAGCGGCAACTCCGGCACCACCAACGTGCTCAGGACCGTGGGCTGGCTGCCCAGCGTGCTGACGCTGGTGTGCGACTGCCTCAAGGGCTGGATCGCCTGCGTGATCGGCCGGGCGCTGGGCGGCGACCTGGGCATGCTGCTGGGCGGCTTCTTCGCCGTGGTGGGGCACGATTTCCCGGCGACCATGGGCTTCAGGGGCGGCAAGGGCATCGCCACGTCGCTGGCGCTGATCATCGCCATCCACCCGTGGCTGGCGCTGGCGGAGCTGGTGGCCGTGATCGTCGTGGTGGCCGTCACCCGCTATATGTCCATCGCCTCGCTGATCGCCGCCGTGGCGTTCCCGGTGTTCACGGCCATACTCTGCCGGGGCCGGGAGAACTACGGCCTGTTTTTGCTGTTCTCGATCATGGCGGCGGCGCTGGCCATCTTCCAGCACCGCGGCAACATCAAGCGCCTGATCCGGGGCGAGGAAAACCGCCTCGATTTTGGCAAGATCTCCAAGGTCTCTGAAAAGGTCCTGAAAAACATGAAAAAGCATAAATAGAGAAAGGAAGATACTACCATGAGCAAGAAGTACCTGATCGGCCTGGACATCGGCACCTCCGGCGCGAAGTGCATCATCGTGGACGACGAGGGCAAGGTCGTCGCCTCCTCCACCCAGGAATACCCGCTCTACACCCCGAAGCCCGGCTGGGCGGAGCAAGACCCCAAGGACTGGTGGGACGCCTGCGTGCGGGGTCTCAAGGTGATCCTGCCGAAGTCCGGCGTGAATCCGGCGGACATCGCGGGCGTCAGCTATTCCGGCCAGATGCACGGCCTGGTGGCGCTGGATGCGGCCAACGAGGTCATCCGTCCCGCCATACTGTGGTGCGACCAGCGCACCCAGGCCCAGTGCGACTGGATCACCGAGAAGGCTGGCGGCCTGAAGGGCCTTCTGACCTACACCAACAACCAGATGCTCACCGGCTACACCGGCGGCAAGATCCTGTGGCTCAAGGAGGAGGAGCCGGACAACTTCGCGAAGATGAAGCTGTTCGTGTGCCCCAAGGACTACATCCGCTACAAGATGACCGGCACGCTGGGCATCGACATGTCCGACGCCTCCGGCACGGGCTTCTTTGACGTCCGCAACCGCAAGTGGTCCGACGGGCTGATCGAACTGGCGGGCCTTGACAAGGCCATCTTCCCCGAGGCCCACGAGTCCACCGAGCTGGCGGGCAAAGTCACCGCCGCGGCGGCCGCCGAGACCGGCCTCCCCGAGGGCCTGAACTGCTACTACGGCGGCGGCGACGCCATCATACAGACCACCGGCGGCGGCATGGTGAAGCCCGGCACGCTGGGCGTGGTCATCGGCACCGCGGGCAACGTGGCCATGGCGCTGGACAAGTACGAGGACAACCCCAACGGCGCGCTGCAGCTCTTCTGCGGCAACGAGCCCGGCTCCTGGATGGCCCTGGGCGTCACGCTGACCGCCGGCGGCGCGTACCGCTGGTACCGCGACGAGCTGTGCAAGTACGAGCACACCGTGGCCGACGCCGAGCAGCGCAACGTCTACGACGTGATGGGTGAGAGCGCCGCCGAATCCGTGCCCGGCGCCCACGGCGTGGTGTTCACCCCCTACCTGACCGGCGAGCGCTGCCCCTATCCGGACCCCAACTGCCGCGCGTCCTTCTACGGACTGACCCTCGGCGCGACCAAGGCCGACATCACCCGCTCCGTCATGGAGGGCGTCACCTATTCCCTCAGGCAGCTGGTGGACATCATGGGCTCCTTCGCTCACAATGAGAAGGTCTATACCTCCGGCGGCGGCAGCGCCTCCCAGCTCTGGCGGCAGATGCAGGCGGACATCTTCAACCTGCCCGTCTACACCATGTCCGCGGCCAGCGAGGGCGGCGCCTACGGCGCGATCATGGTCGCCGGCGTCGGCGCAGGCATCTGGAAGGATTTGAAGGAGGCCGCCGGCATCATCAAGGCCGAGACCGAGACCCTACCCTGCCCCGAGAACCAGCCCGCCTACAACGACACCTACGACATCTACTGCAAGCTCTACCACGCGCTCAAGCCCGTCTACGACGCGAGCGCCGCGAAGGGGTATTGATGGGTTATGCACGGGGGACTCCGTTTCGTAAAGCCTTCCCCTTTAGGGGAAGGTGGCATTTGCGAAGCAAATGACGAAAGAGGTCGTTCCTGTTCCCCACGTAAAAGGGATACCGGATTACAGTCCGATATCCCTTTAATTATACTCCCGCGGCGCGCCAGCGCAGCAGATGGGGTTTCCAAAGGGGCACAGCCCCTTTGGCGGGGTTCTCAGGGGCGGAGCCCCTGAGTGAGGGGTCCGGAGGACGGTCCTCCCCCGGGGGAGCGGAGCTCCCCCGGAGGACGTTCCTCACCGACGCCGCAGCAGCCGACCCAGGCGCGCGTTGGCGTTGAGCTGTTCGGCCTCCCGGAGGGCGCGGGCGTACTTGATGGAATCGGGGTTCTGATGGACGGCGACGGAGAGGTAGATCAGGGCCTTGTCGATCTCGCTCAACTGCATGAGCACGTAGCCGAACAGGAAATTCCACTCGGCGCAGCGGGTGTTGAGGCCCATCAGCTTTTTGCGGGCGGAGGAATACATGCCATCGTCGATCAGCTGTTGCGCCTGCCTGAGGCCCTCGTCCTCATTGCGGGCCGCGCCGCGGGCGTTGGTCAGGCCGTCGAGGCACGCGCGGTAGGCGGCGTTGATGTCCGCCATGCGATTGTTGGCCCAGTCGCGCTCCGGCCCGGCCATGAAGCGGTCCGGGTGCCAGCGCCGCGCCAGGTCGCGGTAGGCCGCGCGAATCTCATCGCGGGAGGCCGTCGGCGCGACGTTCAATAATTCATAGGCATTCAAGGTGTTCACCTCGTGAAAATCATATGTTCATAGCCGTGGAATATGCGAATTATAGCATCCCCCCTCGCCCCTGTCAAGAACGGTTCGATTAACACCCGTCGCATTTCCCGTTCTCCTTTCCCTATCGGGCACAATTATTACAAAATTATTTCATATTCCGTTAATTTGTCATGAAATTGAAAAATTTGCCAAAACCCTGTTTACATTTGGGGCAAAATGGAGTATAATATGACTGTTGAAGGAATTGTTGTCTCATTTTAGGAAGTGACAATATGAGCGATATGAGCGAAAACAAAGTCGGACGCCACGCCAAACCGAAGCCCACCGGCGTCTCCGCGCTGCGCAGTGCGGAAAACCAGGCCCGCGGCAAGTCCGCGGCAAAGGGCAGCAGGACCAGGGCCGGCAGCCGTGCCGCCATCAAACAGGCCGGGAAGGCCGCGCCGAAGAAGGCCCGCAGGCCTGTGAACTCGGAAAACGTCAAGACCGCGCTGTGGCTGTGGTGCTTTCCGGTAGGGCTCAGCAGGATGTGGCGCAAGGCGTGCACCTGGCCCAAGGGCGTGAAGGTCGGCATCACCGCGGCGATGGCGGCGGTGCTGGTGGCCATATTCGTCATCCCCACCCCCACGGCGGACCGGTACACCACCGGCATCCAGATGGTGACCGACAAGCCGGAGGTCGAGGTCTACGGCCCCGCGCTGCCCACGCTGATCGTGCAGGGCTATACCCGGGAGAACACCGGCTCCATCATCGTGGACCAGGTGGCCAGCGACGTCCACTACGTCTACGCCGCCGACGGCGCCGAGTGCTACCACGAGTACGAGTGCAAATTCGCGTTCGCCAGCTCCCAGCGCCTCACGGTCTATGAGGCCTACCACCTGGGCTTCAAGCCCTGCGGACGCTGTAACCCGCCGGTGTATGTCCCCGGCGAGACCGACCCCATCACCGCCCAGCCGCTGAACAGCCCGGCGGAGGCGCAGCCCGCATCCGAAGAAGAACCGGCAGAGGATACCGCCGGCTAAATGTAGGGGCGATGCCCTCATCGCCCGTTGTCGAACCCACATACGTAGGGGCGGCGATGCGCCGCCCGCCCATGAAGTACGCTGCATTTCGTACCCGGGCGGGCGCCGCATCGGCGCCCCTACATATGTTTCATGAATCCATAGCCGGTCCTTTTCCTGTGCCGCGCAAGCGGCACGACCGGGGGTTCTCAGGGGGCTCAGTCCCCTGAGCAGGGGGGCCGACGGCGTCCCCCCGGCGTAACCCCTCCCCGCTCAGTTCTTCAGCGAATGCAGCGGCGCGGGGATGCGCCCGCCGCGGCGGATGAAGGGCTCTGCGCTGAACGGGCGCACGGAGATGACGGGCGCGTGGCCCAGCAGCCCGCCGAACTCCACGTTGTCGCCCACCGCCTTGCCGGGGGCGGGGATGACGCGCACGGCGGTGGTCTTGTTGTTGACCATGCCGATGGCAGCCTCGTCGGCAATAATGGCGGCGATGGTCTCCGCGGGGGTGTCGCCGGGGATGGCGATCATGTCAAGCCCCACCGAGCACACGCAGGTCATGGCCTCCAGCTTCTCCAGCGACAGCGCGCCGCGCTGGGCGGCCTGGATCATGCCGATGTCCTCGCTGACGGGGATGAACGCGCCGGACAGCCCGCCCACGTGGGAGGACGCCATCACGCCGCCCTTCTTCACGGCGTCGTTCAGAAGCGCCAGCGCCGCGGTGGTGCCGTGGGCGCCGCAGACCTCCAGGCCCATCTCCTCCAGGATCGCCGCCACCGAGTCGCCCACCGCCGGGGTGGGGGCCAGGGACAGGTCCACGATGCCGAAGGGCACGCCCAGCCGCCGGCTGGCCTCGCGGGCTACGAGCTGGCCCACGCGGGTGATCTGGAAGGCCGTGCGCTTGATGGTCTCCGCCACCTCGTCAAAGGGCGCGTCCTTCACCTTTTCAAGGGCCACCTTCACCACGCCGGGGCCCGAGACGCCCACGCTCACAGCACAGTCGCCCTCGCCGGGACCGTAGAACGCCCCCGCCATGAAGGGATTGTCCTCCACCGCGTTGCAGAACACCACCAGCTTCGCGCAGCCCAGCCCGCCGTTGTCCGCCGTGGCCGCGGCGGTGTTTTTGACCGCCTCGCCCATCAGCCGCACGGCGTCCATGTTGATGCCCGCCCGGGTGGAGCCCACGTTGACCGAGGAGCACAGAAAGTCCGTGATGGACAGCGCCTCGGGGATGGATTCGATCAGCCGCCGGTCCGCCTCCGTCATGGCCTTGTGCACCAGCGCCGAGTAGCCGCCGATGAAGTCCACACCGGTAGCCTTGGCGGCGTCGTCCAGCGCCTTCGCCACCCTCACGGGGTTCTTGATCGCGCCGGTGATCAGCGCCGCCGGGGTCACCGAGATGCGCTTGTTCACGATGGGCACGCCGATCTCCCGCTCGATGTCCCGGCCCACTTTCACCAGATGCTCGGCCTGCCGGGTGATGCGGTCGTAGACGTTGTTACACAGCTTCTTTTCGTCGTCCGTCACGCAGTTAAACAGCGATACCCCCATGGTGATCGTGCGCACGTCCAGCTTCTGGTGGTCGATCATCTGCAGGGTCTCGAGGATCTCAGAGGTATTGATCATGTGCATGCGTCAATCCCCCCTTAAATCTGGTGCATCGCTTCGAAGATTTCGCTGCGCTGTATGCGGATCTGCACGCTGATGCGGTCGCTCAGGGCGTCCAGCTCGGTCTTGAGCGCGTCGAAGGAGCACGCCTCCGACGAGATGTCCGCGATCAGTATCATGCTGAACAGCCCGGACACGATGGTCTGGGAGATGTCCAGTATGTTGGCGTCGTTCTCATACAGTATGCGGCTCACCTGCGCGATGATGCCCTTTTTGTCCGTGCCCAGCACGCTGATGACGGCTTTTTTCATTTCGTTCATGGGAAAGACCTCCAATGATTGCTAATTAATCACCATAGTGCGTCCGACAGCTGACGATGTACAGTCGGCCGTCCTCGATGTGATAGACCAGCGGTTTTTTTCGTCGATGCGCCGGCTGTATTCGCCCCGTAGATTTCCTGTCAGCGGTTCAGGCTTGCCGATTCCGCTGGCGGGACCGTTGCACAGTATATCCTTGACGAGGGTGTTGATGCGCCGGAGGGTTCGCCGGTCCTGTCCCTGCCAGTACAGGTAATCCGCCCAGGCGTCCTCGGACCAAATGATGTCACTCATCGTCCACCTCGATCAGCGGATGCGCCTGTCCCCGGCCTTCCCGCAATTCCTGCATGGATTTCTCAAGATGTACCAGGTTTTGGCGGCTGTAGAACGGATCGCTGTTCTGGGTGATTTCAAAGGGTATGCGGTTTTCGCGCAGCACCGCCTTCACAAACAGGTTGATCGCCGTGGAGGTATTCAGTCCCACCGAGGCACAGAAGGCATCGAAGTGGGTCTTATCCTGCTCATCCACCCGGGCCGTGATCGTTGCAAGTGCCATTTGTTCACACTCCCCTGCGTTAATTTGACTACAGTATATCACTATCGTGTTCGTTTTGCAAGCAAAAGTAATATTGATATGATTGCTTTTTTTGTGCATTCACGCTATAATTGAGGGAGTAAACTATCGGAGGAACCGGATATGCTATCTGAATACCTGATGATCGGGGAGATCACGAAGCCCCAGGGGGTGCGGGGGGAGGTCAAGGTGCGACCCTGCACCTGCGACCCGGACCGATTCGACGGGCTGGAGACGGTGTACATCAAAAAGGGCGAGACCTACGCGCCGGTGAGGATCGCCGTCAACCGCCTGACGCCGGACGCGGTGTACATGAACGTGGCGGGCGTGACGGACCGGGACCAGGCCGAGAAGCTGCGGGGCACGCTTTTATACATCGACCGCGCCCACGCCGTTGAACTGGACGAGGACACCACCTTCCTGTGCGACCTGTACGGCCTGCGCGGACAGGTGAGCGACGGGCGCGACCTGGGCGAGCTCACCGACGTGATGCAGCCCGGCGGCAACGACGTGTACGTGTTCAGGGGCCCGCTGGGGGAGGTGCTGGTGCCCGCCCTCAAGAGCGTGGTGCTGTCGGTGGACCTCGAAAAGGGCGTGATGCTGCTGGACGGCAGGCGCCTGGACGAGGTGGCGGTGTTTGAGGAATGAAAAGGGGCTGTCTCAAAACGAACTACCGCTGTTCAATTCATCGTAGGGGCGGCATTCATGCCGCCCGCGGACGCCATAAATGGCGTCCCTACGGATGGATTGCATCGCGTGTTCGTCGTTTTGAGACAGCCCCTTGTTATGGGTTCACAGCGTCTCCCCGTTCTCGATGGCGGTGATCATATCCACCCGCATCTGGTGGCGTCCGCCGAGGAAATCGGTGGTCAGGAAGGTATCCACGATGGCTTCGGCCATCACGGGCCCGATCATGCGCGCGCCCATGGCGACGATGTTGGCGTCGTTATGCTCCCTCGAGAGCCGACAGCTCACGGGCTCGGAGCACAGCGCGCAGCGCACGCCTTTGACCTTGTTGGCGGCGATGGAGATGCCCAGCCCGGTGCCGCAGATCAGTATGCCGCGCTCGCAGTCGCCGCCGACCACGGCGTTGGCTACCTTCTGGGCGAAGATGGGGTAGTGATTGCTGGCGGTGTCGTCGGTGCCGAAGTTGACCACCTCGTGACCCTTCTGCGTCAGGTAGTCCGTCAGATGCCGCTTGAGCTCCACGCCCACGTGGTCGTTGCCGATGGCGATTTTCATGGTGATGCCGCTCCTTTGATGATCAATCGAGTATCTTGAGTTCCAGCTTGGCCTCCACCTCGATGTAGCCGGAGGTGAGGTTGCCGTCGGCGTCGTAGTTGTAACGGTACAGCTTGAGCGTGATGGTGTCCCCGGCGTTGTACTTGTCGATGGCGGCGATGACGTCGCCGGCGGAGCGCACGCGCTTGTCGCCGATCTCGGTGATGACGTCGTTGACCTGCAGGCCGGCCTTCTCGGCGGGCGAGTCGGGCTCGACGCTCATGACCTGCGCGCCGCAGGGCGGGAAGCGCTTCATGGCCTCGTCGGGGCCGTCGATGGAGGACACGGAGACGCCCATGCGCGGGCGCACCACGTTGCCGTTGTCGATCAGCTGGTCGATGTACTCCTTCACGGCGCTGATGGGGATGCAGAAGCTCAGGCCCTCGAACACGTCGTAGTAGGTCAGGCCGATCTTGAGGGTGGGGATGCCCACCAGCTCGCCCTTGGCGTTCAAAAGCGCGCCGCCGGAGTTGCCGCTGTTGATGGGGGCGTCGGTCTGTATGACGTTGATGGAGCGGTGGAAGTTGCCGGCGTTGATGTCCTCGCGCTGCAGTCCGGAGATGATGCCCGCGGTGACGGTGCCGAACAGCACCTCCTTGGAGGCCCCGGGATTGCCGATGCAGATGGCCAGCTCGCCGATCTGCAGTTCGTCGGAATCGCCCAGCGGAATGGGCTCCGCGCCCTCGGGGGCGGCATCCTCAAAGCGCAGTACGGCGATGTCGGTGCCGTCGTCGTAGCCCACCAGCTCCAGCTCCATCTCGGTGCCGTCCAGCCACAGCGCGGAGAACACGTCGGCGTCCTCGACGATGTGGTAGTTGGTCAGCATGTAGCCGCCGGTGCCGTCCTCGTCGGCGCGGATGTAGGTGGCGGAGCCGTAGAACCTGGGGTCCACGGAAGACTTGCGGGTCTCCGCGTCCCAGCTCTCCACCGAGCAGGTGATCTCCACGATCGCCGGGCGGCAGCGGGCCGCGATCTCCGGGATGGGATTGGCGGAGGAATACACGATGTCATAGGTGGCGCTCTCCGCCGTGCCCGGGATGCCGGTCAGCATCAGAAGCGCGGCGGCGATGGCAATGCCCTTGCGGAATGTCGTCTTGATGGTCATGGAAAAACCTCTTTTCCTAAGATATTCCTATTATACATGATATCCCTTGGCAAACCAAGGCATAAACTGTGATGTTTTTCGTCCGGTTTGGTCATGTTCGCGTCACAATCCGGGGTTCCTCATCGGTCACGGGCAGGGTGAAGTCGAAGGCGGTGTCGCCGGGGACGCTTCTGACGGTGATCGCAGAGTTGTGCTGCTGCATGATGCGCTGGCAGATGGACAACCCCAGCCCGGTGCCGCCGCCGGAGGTATGGGCCTTGTCGGCCTTGTAGAAGCGCTCGAAGATGTAGGGCAGGTCGCTTTCCGCAATCTCCGGGCCGTTGTTGCGGATGGACACGCGGATGTCCTTCCCCTCCCGCAGGGTGCGCACGGTCAGCACGCCGGTGCCGTCGTCGGGCATGAACTTCAGCGCGTTGTCGATGATGTTGGTGACCACCTGGCTGATGCGGTTGGCGTCGCCCATCACCGTGGCGCGGTCCTCCAGAAGCTCCGCCGCCACCTCGATGCGCTTCTGGTCGATGCGCCCCTCGAAGTTGATGAGCGTGCGCCGGATGAGCTCGTTCAGGTCAAAGGGGGCCAGCGTCAGCGGGAACTTGCCCGACTCCAGCCGGGACAGGTCCAGAAGGTCGCGCACCAGGTCCGTCAGCCGCGTGGTCTCGTCCATCACGATGCCCAGGTACTTCGGCATGTCCTCCGGGGGGATGGTGCCGTCCAGCATGGCCTGCACGTAGCCCCGCATGGAGGTCATGGGGCTGCGCAATTCATGGGACACGTTGGCCACGAAGCTGCGGCGGGAGTCCTCCAGCCGGCTCAGCTCCGCCGCCATGCGGTTGATGGAATCCCCCAGCGCCTCCAGCTCGCCGCCGCAGTTGAGCTCCACGCGCCGGGTCAGGTCGCCCTTGGTAAACTCCGACACGGCGGAGTTGATCTCCCGCAGGGGCTTGATCTGGCTCTGGGCCAGGAAGAACGCCAGCGCTGCGCCCACCAGCAGCGACAGTATCGCCTGGGGCAGTATCTGCCGGGCGATGCTCAGTAGGCTTATCTGCAGCGACTTCGTGGGGATGTGCAGAAGCACCGCGCCCACCACCTGGTCGCCATCGTAGCGCCAGGGCACGCCGATGGTGACGATCTGGTCCCCCAGCTCGGGAAACAGCCCGGTGACGCGGATCTCCTGCCCGGTCTGTATGGCCGAGAGCTGCTCCTTGACCGCGTCGGAGGCGATGGACTCCGAGGTGTTCCAGCTGCTGTCCAGGTACTGCACGATGCCGGAATCGTAGCTGACGATCCAGATGTCCGCGTTGTAGCGCTGGTAGATGTCCCGGATCTTTTTGAGTATGATGGGCTTCATCGTCAGGTTGCGCTGCACGTAGCTGAGCTCGGACAGGTTCGCCATGAAGTCCGCCACCTCGTGGGCCTGCAGGCAGACCTCCTGCTCGTAGCTGTCCTGCGCCGCCTGCTGCCGCGCGGCCACCACCGCGCCGGAGAATATGATGATCGTGATCAGCAGCGCCGCCAGTATCACCGAATAGGTGCGCCACAACAGTCCGCCCTTCATAGGCATCACTTCACTTCAAATTTGTAGCCGACGCCCCAGACGGTCTTGATCTGCCAGCCCATCTGCTCGCCGCCCTCCAGCTTTTCGCGCAGGCGCTTGACGTGCACGTCCACCGTGCGGGAATCGCCGAAGTAGTCGTAGCCCCACACCTGCTCCAGAAGCTGCTCCCGGGTGAACACCTGGTTCGGGTGGCTGGCCAGAAAGTGCAGAAGCTCCAGCTCCTTGGGGGGCATGTCCAGCTCCCGGCCCATGAAGGTCACGCTGTACTGGCTCAGGTTGACCGTCAGCCCCGGGAAGGACAGCGCCTTGTTGTCCGTCCCCGCCTCCGGCTGCTGGAAGCGCCGCAGCACCGCCTTGATGCGGGCTACCAGCTCCTTCATGTCGAAGGGCTTCACAATGTAATCGTCCGCGCCCAGCTCCAGGCCCAGCACCTTGTCGAAGGTCTCGTCCTTGGCGGTCAGCATGATGATGGGCACGTTGGAGGTCTTGCGCACCTCCCGGCACACCTGCCAGCCGTCCATGCCCGGCAACATCAGGTCAAGCAGTATCAGGTTCGGCTGGGCCTGCCTGAAGGCGTCCAGGGCCGTGTCGCCCCGGTCCGCCATGGCCACCTCAAAGCCCTCCTTCACCAGATACAGGTTCACAAGCTGGCGGATGTTCGGGTCGTCGTCCACCAGCAGTATCTTCGTGTTCATCATACCGCCACCCCCTTTGCGTTCATTATAGCATAAAGCTGTGAACGCACTGTGAATAATGTGTAAGCGTTCTTTCGCGCATCACAAAAACCCCGGCGCATGGCCGGGGTTTTTCGGGGGAACGCTACCTCAGCGTGGTGGCGTTTCGCACGATGGCGTTGATCTCCTGGGACAGCTCGCTGGCGGTGCGCCCGGCGCGAATCTGATCGGAGAGCTGGTAGACCTTCTGCACGTCCCCGGCGTCGCTGGTGACGGCCACGGTCTGTATGGTCGGGTCGGCCCGCATGACCTCGGCGGCCACCATCTGGCGGATGCGCTCGGTCAGCTGGCCCTTGTACACGTTGTCAAACTTCACGCCCACCAGCGCCGTGGAGTTGGCGACCACCACGCGGCTCTCGGCGATCTCCGAGATGCGGGCGATGGCCTGCTCGATCTGCGAGGCGCCGTTGGCCCAGTCGAAGGGGGTCAGCGCGCCGTTCGAGGTCGCGCCGGTGTTGCCGTTGTTGCCATTGCCTGTCATGCCGTTGCCGTCGATCATGCCGTTCTGGTCGGTGACCGTGGGCTGGATGGTGGCGGTGGGATTGTTCACGCCCTGGCCGCCGTCGGTGGTGCCGGGCATGAAGTCCGCCGTGGCGGTGGGCGCGGGCTGCGCGTTGCGGGTCGTGCTGTTCATACATCCCGTCAGGGTCAGGCCGAGCGCCAGAATCAGCGCCGCCACAAGGGTCATTCTGCGATTGATCATGTTGCATACCTCCTCGTGGCGTTATTGTTGCCCGATTTTCCCGCTTCATACACAAAAATACGCGCCGCAGCGCGGCGCGTCGGCAAAATCAAAAAGGGGGTGCGGGGGCGGAGCCCCCGCGATTGGGGGTTCTCAGGGGGCTCAGCCCCCTGAGCGGGGGTGCGGGGGCAGAGCCCCCGCAAAAGCCCCCCTTAATCCTCTTCGCGGTAGAAGCAGCATCCGCCGATGAACTCCCGGAGGATGGAGTTGACGGGGATCTCATCCTCCACGTCGGCGACCTCGATGTAATTGAGGAACTTGACCAGCCGCCGCGCGAGGGTATAGTGCGGGCTCTCGGGGGGCACGGCCTGCAGCGCGGGGTAAGCGTACTTCTTCATGATGGAGAGCTCGTAGGTCAGGGACGAATTGAACATGGCGTCGGCCTTCTCCTGGAAGGGGAAGATGTAGCGCTCCTCGCCGCGGCGCACGGAAGGCCACATGGCCATGGTCTCCTCGGGGGGCGTGCCCCGGAACTTGTAGTCCCGCACGATGCGGCGCAGCAGGCGCGCGTCGGTGGTGCGGATGCGGTTGTGATCGTCCAGGTTCAGCACCGTCAGCGGGCTGATGTACACCTTGAACTTCAGATCGTCGGGCACGGAGGCCGTCAGCCGGTCGTTCAGGCCGTGGATGCCCTCGATGATGATGGGTTGCTCCGGCGCGACGGTCAGCGGGTGGGTGGTCTCGGCGCGGCGGCCGGTCTTGAAGTCAAAGCTGGGCAGCTCCACGGTCTGGCCCGCCAGCAGCCGGTTCAAGTGATCGCCCAGCAGCTGAAGGTCCAGCGTCTCGATGCGCTCCAGGTCGATCGAACCGTCCGGCTCCCGGGGGATGTCGTCCCGGTTCAGATAGTAGTCGTCCAGCGAGACCTTCACGGGTCGCAGGCCGTGCACCCGCAGGGCGATGAACAGGCGGTGGGAGAAGGTGGTCTTGCCCGAGGACGAGGGCCCCGCGATCAGCAGAAGCCGCGCGCCGGAGGCGATGAACTGGTCCGCGATGCGCTCGATGCGCCGCTCCTGCAGCGCCTCGTTGACGCGGATGAACTCCCGAAGCTGCCGGGAGCCGATCATGTCGTTCAGATCGGCGATGTTCTCGCAGTTCAAAATGGCGTGCCACTCCGCCGCCTCGGAGTAGGTCTTTAATAGGTTGGGCGAGGACACGTATTTCGCTGGCCTGGTGGGGTCGGCCTCGTCGGGCAGCTGCAGGATGATGCCCTCGCCGCAGGGGAACAGGTCGAACACCCGGATCTGCCCCGTGGTCACCGCCATCTCGCCGTAGAAGTAGTCGTCCAAGCCGTCGATGCGGTACAGCGTGAAGTGGGGCACCTTGCGGTAGTTCAGTATCCGCAGACGGTCCGTCTGGCCCGTGCGGGCGAAGTAGTCCCGGGCGTCCTCCACGGACACCGTGTGCCGCTGGATGGGCAGGTCCTCGTCCACGATGGCGCGCATCTGCGCCTTGATGCGGTGCACGACCTCCGAGGTCACCGTCATGTTGGGCAGGTCGATGTAGTAGCCGTGCACGAACGAATGCCGGATGCGCACACGCTCGTCCGGGTACAGCCGGTGCGCCGCCGTCAGGAATATGAATTGCAGCGAGCGCTCATAGATGCGCCGGCCCTCGTCGTCCGACTGGGTCAGCGTGTGGGCGAAGGCGTACTCCTCCACCCGGTCGTTCAGAGAGCAGGTGCGCCCCTGCACCGATATGCCCAGCGCGCCCGCGCCGCCGTCCGCAAGACGGGGCAGCAGGTCGCCCCAGCGCTCCTCCCCGGTGCAGCGCATCTCAATGCCGTTCAGCTTCAGGTACACGCGCATCCCTCCATTAATTAAATCGGATTGCCCTCCGCGTCGAACAGCGGCAGCTTCTCCAGGAAGATCAGATCGTCGCGCTCGGCGGCCTCGCCCTCGGCGAGTATGGCCATGCGGCCCACGATCTCGCAGCCCACCTGCGCAAGCAGGCTCTCCATGGCCCGCAGGGATTCGCCGGTGGAAATCACGTCGTCCACGATCACGACGCGCTTGCCCCTCATGTATTCGGCGTCGGCGCCGTCGAGGCAGAGGGTCTGCTTATGGTCGGTGGTGATGGAGTTGACCTCGACCGTCAGCACGTTCTTCATGTACAGCTTGGGGGCCTTGCGGGCCAGCACGTAGCGCTCGTTGCCCTGCAGGCGGGACATCTCGCAGATCAGCGGGATGCCCTTGGACTCGGCGGTGATCATCACGTCGTGCTCGGGGATGCGATCCACCAGCGCCTTGGCGCAGGCGGTGGTCAGTTCCATGTCGCCGAAGATCACGAACGCGCCGATCATCAGCTTGTCGTTCAGGGGGCAAAGCGGCAGGTCGCGCTTCAGCCCCGCGACGTTCATCCTGTAAAACATGTCCTTCATAGCGTCATACACCTCGTTTGTATTTTACGTTAATTTTATTTTACCATCAAGCCGCCGCTTTGTCAAATCCATCAGATATTCAGCTCGAACAGCGACACCTGGCTGGTCTCGGGCACCCCGTTCAGGCACCCGGCCAGTTTAAGCTGCTCGATGACGGACCGGGACACCTTGCGCCGCTCCATGTCGTCCTGGCTGATGAAGGGGCCGCCCTTGCGGGCCTCCACCAGCGCCTCGGCGGCGGCCAGGCCCACGCCGGGCAGGGCGTTGATGGGGGGCAGTATGCGCCCGTCGTCGTCGATCTGGTACTCCGCCGCGGCGGACCTGTAGATGTCGATGGGCTTGATGTGCACCCCGCGCAGGTTCATCTCGATGAGGATCTCCAGGATCGTCATCTCGTCGTCCTTGGTGGCGGTGCGCTCGGACTTGTCCAGCGCCTTGATGTCCTCGATCATGCCGCGAAGCTGGTCCACGTCCCCGGTGGTCATTCGGGTGGCGTCGAAGGACTCGGCGTTGCGATGCAGGTAGCAGCAGTAGTAGGCCGCCGGGTAGAACACCTTGAAGTAGGCGATGCGCAGCGCCATGACCACGTAGGCCACCGCGTGGCCTTTGGGGAACATGTACTTGATCTTCTTGCAGGTGTCGATGTACCACTCCGGTCCGGAGGCGGCGCGCATGGCCTCCTCCATCTGGGGGGTGAGGCCCCGGCCCTTGCGCACGGACTCCATGGTCTTGAAGGCGACGGAGGCCTCCACGCCGTTTGCGATCAGGGCGTTCATGATGTCGTCGCGGGTGCAGAAGCACTCCCTCAAGGGGATGCCCTGCCGCACCAGGTCCTGGGCGTTGCCCAGCCACACGTCGGTGCCGTGGGACAGGCCCGATATGCGGATGAGCTCCTCCATGGTGGAGGGCTTCGTCTCCTTGAGCATGCCCCGCACGAACGACGTGCCGAACTCCGGCACGCCCAGCGTGCCCGTCTCCGCCACGCCCAGCTGCTCCGCCGTCAGCCCCAGCGCCTCAGGCGAGGTGAACAGCGACAGTATCTTCGAAAACACCTCCGGGTCGTGCAGCGGCACTTCCTGCGGCGCGATGCCGGTGATGTCCTGCAGCTTCCTGAGCATCGTCGGGTCGTCGTGGCCCAGCACGTCCAGCTTCACCAGCACGTCGTGCATCGAGTTGAAGTCGAAGTGCGTGGTGATGGTGGAGGTGGTCATGTCGTCGGCGGGGTGCTGGATCGGGGTGAACTGGTAAATCTCATACTGCTTCGGTAGCACCACCATGCCCGCCGGGTGCTGGCCGGTGGTGCGCTTGACGCCGGTGATGCCCCGGGCCAGGCGCTCCTTTTCGGCGTTGGTCAGGCTTAGCTCCCGCTTCTCCGCGTACTTGAGCACGTAGCCGTAGGCCGTCTTTTCCGCGATGGTGCCGATGGTGCCTGCGCGGAAGCAGTACTCCTCGCCGAACAGCTCCTGGATGTAGCGGTGGGCCCGGGGCTGGTACTCGCCGGAGAAGTTCAGGTCGATGTCGGGCACCTTGTCGCCCTTGAAGCCCAGGAACACCTCGAAGGGGATGTTGAAGCCGTCCTTGTTCATCATCGCCCCGCACTCCGGGCAGGCCTTGGGCGGCAGGTCGAGGCCGGTGGTGTAGCGGGGGTCGGGGTTGAACTCGGTGTGCCTGCACTTGGGGCAGGCGTAGTGGGGTGGCAGGGCGTTGACCTCGGTGATGCCCGAGAGAAACGCCACCAGCGACGAGCCCACCGAGCCGCGGGAGCCCACGATGTAGCCGTCCGACAGCGACTTGGCCACCAGCTTCACGGCGATCATGTACAGCGTCGAGAAGCCGTAGCCGATGATGGCCCCCAGCTCCTTGTCGATGCGCTTTTGAACGATCTCCGGCAGCGGGTCGCCGTAGAGCGCGTGGGCCCTGTCGTTGACCAGCGTCCGAAGTTCGTTCTCCGCCTCCGGCCAGAAGGGCTGGAAGGTCTCCTTGCCCTCCGGGTGGGGGATGAATATCTTCACGTCGCCGATACTATCGGCAATCTTGTTCGGATTGGTCACGACCACCTCTTTGGCCTTCTCCCGGCCCAGGTAGGCGAACTCCTCCAGCATCTCGTCGGTGGTGCGGAAGTACAGCGGGGGCTGGTAGTCCGCGTCGTCGAAGCCCTTGGAGTCCAGCAGTATGGCGCGGTAGACGCTGTCGGTGGGGTTCATGAAGTGCACGTCCCCCGTGGCACACACGGGCTTGTTGAGCTTCTCGCCCAGCGCCACGATTTTGCGGTTTAAGTCCCGGAGCCCCTCGTCGTCCTTCACCGTGCCCTCGCGCTTTAAGAAGGCGTTGTTGCCGATGGGCTGTATCTCCAGGTAGTCGTAGAAGGACGCGATCTTCTCAAGCGTCTTTTCGTCCCGCCCGTCCAGCACCGCGCGAAACAGCTCGCCCGCCTCGCAGGCCGAACCCACGATCAGCCCCTCGCGGTACTTTTCGATCAGGCTCCGGGGGATGCGCGGCGTGCGGTGGAAGTAGTTCAGATGGCCCTCGCTGACCAGCCGGTACAGGTGGGCCATGCCCTCCTGGGTGGCAGCCAGCAGTATGATGTGCCAGCTCTGCTTGCCCGCGTCGGTGGGGAAGCAGGTGTTTAATTGGTCCAGTGTGGCGATGCCCTTCTGCTGTTTGATCTCGTTTAACACCTTGATGAGCAGAAGCGACGTCGCCCGGGCGTCGTGCACCGCGCGGTGGGCGTTTAACAGGCTGATGCCCAGCAGCTTGCACATGGACCCCAGCTTGTGGCTCTTCTGGTGGGGGTACTGATTGCGCACCAGCGCCAGGGTGTCGAGTATGGTGAAGTCGAAGGGATAGCCCGCCTGCCGGAACGCGCGGCGGAAGAAGGCCATGTCAAAGGCGGCGTTGTGCGCCACCAGCACCGCGCCCTCGCAGAACTTCGCAAACTCCGGCATGACCTCCATGAGCGTGCGCCTGTCCCTGAGCATGGCGGTGGTGATGCCGGTGATCTCCACCACCTTCGGCGGCACCTCCCGGCCGGGGTTGATGAGCTCGGAGAACTCCCCCACCTCCACGCCGTTCTCAATGCGCACCGCGCCGATCTCGATGATCTCGTCGGCGTGGGTGTTGAGGCCTGTGGTCTCCACGTCCAGCACCACGTAGGCACAATCGTCCAATGCCAGAGAGGGGAGTTGCCCCCCTCCCCGAGGGGGGTGGTCGTAGACCGGGGGGAGTTCTACGATCCCCGCGTCGTCGTCGATCAGGTAGCCCTCGCAGCCGGGGATCAGCTTGACGCCATTTTTCTTCGCAGCGCCGAAGGCCTCCGGGAACGCCTGCACCACGCCGTGGTCGGTGACGGCGATGGCCCTGTGCCCCCACTTCGCGGCCTGCTTGATGAGGTCGGAGGCGGTGGCGCAGGCGTCCATGGTGGAGTAGGTGGTGTGACAGTGCAGCTCCACGCGCTTCTCGGCGGCGCGGTCCTCCCGCACGGGCTTCTGGGCGGGCTGTAAATCGTTGACCATCAGCACCATCTCGTGCTTGAAGTCGTCGTAGCGATAGCTGCCGCGGGCCTTGACCCAGTTGCCGTCCTTCAGCGCGGCGGAAAGCGCCTCCGCCTGGGCCTGTATGCCGCCCACGGTTTCCCTGGACGACTTGCCGCCCAGGAACAGCTTGCAGTTTATGGACCCCAGGTAGTCGGTCATGGAGAAGGTGACGATCTTGGTGGTGCCGGTCTTGGTGTCCTTCATCTCAAAGGCGGACACCTCGCCCACGGCGGTGAGCCGGCCGATGTCCTCGGTGACCCGGTTCATGGGGGTGGGGGCGTCGGTGATGGTCCGGCCCAGTATGGCGTCCGAGGACACGGCCCTTTTGCGCGCCTCCGGGGCGTCGGCGGCCACGGTCTGCGCCAGCAGCGCCTCCGCCCTCTGACGGTCCTCGGCGATGCGCTGTATGCGCTTTTCCTCGTCGCCGGTGATCTCGATGCGGGCGGTGGCGCGAATGCCGAACAGGTCGTAGAGCTTTTCGGCCAGTATGCGGTCCACCTTCCGGGATTTCAGAAACGCCGCGCCCTCCTCGGTGGACACGCACACCGTCAGCACGCCGTTTTCCAGGCTCCAGCCCTTGCCGTCCCAGTCGATGAAGTGCATGCAGCCGGGGCTTTCGTGCCTGACCAGCGACTTCATCAGCCCCGAGGCGATGGAGATGTCCTCCGCGACCTTCTCCCGAAGCGACGGGTACTCCAATTGCACCTTCACCTGTACCGCGGGGAAGGCGGCGGTCATCAGGCGCTCGAGGCGGGCGAACTCGGCGTCGTCGAGGATCTCGTCGCACGCAAACTTCACCCGCATCCTGCCGGTGTTCTTCGATATGCTCACCCGGGACAGCCGGAGTCGGTCGGCCAGCGCGGCGTCCTCCCGGGCGATCAGGTTTTTCCAGAGCTCGGACATGTCATGCCTCCGTCTGCGTCATTTTGCGGACTTCGTCGATCAGCAGCGCCGCCAGGTCGCCGGACACCGGCCTCGGGGCCTGTCCGCGCACGAACAGCACGCCCTTGCCGTCCTTGCCGCCGGCCACGCCCAGGTCGGCCTCCCGGGCCTCGCCGGGGCCGTTGACCACGCAGCCCATCACCGCTACCTTGAGGGGCGTCTTGATGTCCGCGCACTCGGCCCGCACCCGCCGGGCGATGCCCTCCACGTCGATGCCCGTGCGCCCGCAGGTGGGGCAGGAGATGATCTCGATGCCGTCCCTTCTCAAACCGCAAGCCCGCAGGATCGACAGCCCCGCGGGGACCTCCTGCACCGGGTCGCCGGACAGGGACACGCGGATGGTGTCACCGATGCCGTCCACCAGCAGCGCGCCGATGCCGATGGCGCTCTTCACCACGCCCACGTCGGCGGTGCCGGACTCGGTCACCCCGATGTGCTGGGGATAGCCGGTCTGTTTTGCAGCCAGGCGGCAGGCGCCGATCATCTTGTAGAGGTCGGTGGCCTTAAAGGACATCACGATGTCCTCAAAGCCCGCCCGCTCCAGCATGCGCGCGTGGTTGAGGCCGCTCTCCACCATGCCCTCGGGGGTGACCCCGCCGTACTTTTGCAGGATATCCTTCTCGATGGAGCCGGAGTTCACGCCGATGCGCACCGGCACGTGGTGGGCCTTCAGACAGTCCGCCACTTTGCGCACGTTGGCCTCCCCGCCGATGTTGCCGGGGTTGATGCGCACCTTGGCGATGCCGTTCTCCGCGGATCGGATGGCCAGCCGGTGGTCGAAGTGGATGTCCGCCACCAGCGGCACGGGGCTTCCGTCCACCAGCGCGCGCACGGCGTCGGCGCAGGCGTCGTCGTACACGGATACCCGCACGATGTCCGCCCCCGCCGCCGCCATGGCGCGGATCTGGGCGAGGGTGGCCGCCACGTCCCGGGTGTCGGTGTTGGTCATGGTCTGGACGGTCACCGGCGCGCCGCCGCCGATGGGGATCCCGCCTACGTTTACGCGATGGGTGGACATTTTTTTAGGACTCCTTTGTTCTGTGATAAGAGGGTGGAGGTAATGAGGAATTGGGAATGAAGGAGTGTGGTTTTGTAGGGGCGATGCCCTAATCGCCCGGATGAACAGAACCTTCGCCGTCGTAGGGGCGGCGATGCGCCGCCCGCCCCGAACGGAACCATGGATTCGCATTGGGCGGGCGCCGCATCGGCGCCCCTACGGGAGGCAGTAATCGCGGACGCCATGAATGGCGTCCCTACGATGGGATTCGCCCCCCCAATTCCCAATTCCCCATTCCTCATTATACACTAAATCTCCCCGCGTTGCAATCAAAAGCCCCGGGCATCCGCCCGGGGCGCTTGCGCGGCGATCACTCGCCGTCGGTTCTCGCGGCCTGCTCCCTCTGGATATCGGGGAAGTGGGAGAGCATGGGCTCCACCTTTGCCCCGCGGAAGGTGCGGTCGACGTAGTTCTTGGTGATCTTCATCACCACGCCGGACAGCGCGATGACGCCGATCAGGTTGGGGATCATCATCATGCCGTTGAAGGTGTCAGCCAGATCCCAGGCGAGGTTGTCGCCCATCACCGCGCCGCCGAACACCAGCAGCACGAAGATCACGCGATAGGGGATGGTGCGCTTCTCGCCCAGCAGGTATTCCGCGGCGGTGGTGCCGTAGTGGCTCCAGCCCAGCACCGTGGAGAACGCGAACAGCATGACCGACACGGCGACGAACGCCGACCCGATGAACCCGAAGCGGATGTTGAACGCGGTGGAGACCAGGTTGGCCTTGCTCAGCGCCACGCCGTTGTACTCCGCCAGGGTGACGCCGGTATTGAGGTCCACCAGGCCGGAGGACAGCACCGTGAAGGCGGTCAGCGTGCACACCACGATGGTGTCCGCGAACACCTCAAAGATGCCCCACATGCCCTGCTGCACGGGCTCCCGCACGTTGGAGGAGGAGTGCACCATGACCGAGGAGCCGAGGCCGGCTTCGTTGGAGAACACGCCGCGCTTCATGCCCTGCTCGATGGCCAGCTTGATGCCGTAGCCGATCACGCCGCCGCCGGCCGCCTTGGCCGCGAACGCGCCCTTGAAGATGGCCCTGAACACCGCGCCGATCTTGCCGATGTTGGTGAAGAATATGATCAGCGTGCCCAGGATGTACAGTATCACCATGAAGGGCACGATCTTCTCGGTCACCGAGGCGATGCGCTTCAGGCCGCCCACGACCACCAGGCCCACCATGACCATCACCACCGCGCCGGTCACCCAGGTGGGCACGTGGAACACGGTCTGCATGTTGCCGGAGATGGAGTTGACCTGCGTCATGTTGCCGATGCCGAAGGAGGCGATCAGGCAGAACAGGCTGAACAGCCACGCCAGCGCCTTGCCCACGTGATGCAGGCCGTTGTGGTCGCCCAGGCCGTCGCGCAGGTAGTACATCGCGCCGCCGGCCCACTCGCCCTTGGAGTTCTTGCGGCGGTAGTAGATGCCCAGCACGTTCTCGGAGTAGTTGGTCATCATGCCGAAGAAGGCGATCACCCACATCCAGAACACCGCGCCGGGGCCGCCCACCATGATCGCGCCGGACACGCCCACGATGTTGCCCGTGCCCACCGTGGCGGCCAGCGCCGTGCACAGGGACTGGAACTGGGAGATGGACTTGTCGGCGGTGTGGCCGGTGACGTGCTTGTCCGAGAACACCGCGCCGATGGTCTTCTTCATCCAGTGGCCGATGTGGGTCAGCTGGAACACCTTGGTCAGAAGCGTCATCAGCACGCCCACGAACGCCAGCAGCACCAGCGCGGGGGCGCCCCACACGATGCCGTTCACGACGCCGTTGACCTTCGCCACGCCGTCCAGGAAGCCGCCGGATTGCGCCTCAGCCGTCTCGATGGCCCCCTCCACCGCCTCGTTGACCTCCTCGGCGGTCTCCTCCACCGTCTCAACGATCTCCGCCGCGGCGGATTCGGTAGCGGCGGATTCGGTTGCGGCAGGCTCTGCCGGCGCGGCAGGCTCTGCCGGCGCGGCAGGCTCTGCCAGCGCGGCGATGCCGATGAGCAGCATCAGCGCCAGCAGCACCCCGATCAGTTTCTTCATGGTAACCCCTCCCGTTGGTATTTTTTCGACGTCGCCTGCAATCCGCACGCGCGGTTTATTCATATTTCGGCGATGCCGCAAACATTCATACGTTAATATGAATATTGTAGACAATTATATATTCATATTTTTATCGTGTCAATCGCGTTTCATCATATTAACGTGATGATTACAACGGGATTCGTCAGGACGCGGAATAATAGTCGTTTACCCACCGCTTCGCGTACTCCACGAACGCCTGCACGGCGGGGCTCATGCCGGCGGCGTCGGGCACGGCCAGGGCGATGGTGCGCTTGGCTCCGGGGAACAGCTCCATGGCGCGCAGGTTGTCGGAATGCCCCTGCAACAGCAGCTCCGGCACGATGGACACCCCCAGGCCGTTTTCCACCATGGCGATGATGGCGTAGTCGTCCTTGGTGGTGAACTTGATGTGGGGCTTCACGCCGGCCAGCTCCATGGCGCGGCGGGCGTCGTGATCGGAGTTCTTGAGCAGGCTGATGAAGTCCTCCTTCCCGATCTCGGACAGCGGAAAGCGGTCCAGCTTCGCCTTGGGGTGATCCCTGGGCAGTATGGCCAGCAGCCGGTCCTCCCGGAGGGGGATGGTCCGGCACTCCACCCGGGCGGGCAGGGGCACGAACCCCACGTCGATGCTGCCGTCCTGCAGCCAGCGTTCCACGTCGTGGTAGTCGCCGTTCAACAGCTTGAACTCGATCTTCGGGTGATCCTGCTGAAAGACCTTGATGATCCCCGGCAGCCAGCGCACCGCCACGCTGGTGAAGCTGCCCACCCGGATCACGCCGGTGTCCAGCCCGCGGATGGCGGCGACGATCTGGTCAAGCTGGCTCAGGCCGTTCAGTATGCTGCGCATGGCGGGCAGCACCCGCTCGCCCTCGGCGGTCAGCCGCACCCCCGCCCGGCTGCGGATCAAGAGCGTGAAGCCCAGCTCCTCCTCCAGGCTGTTGACGGTGTGGCTCACACCGGACTGCGTGCAGCCCAGTGCCTCCGCCGCCCGGGTGAGGCTGCCCAGCTCCACCACCTTCAGGAAGGTCTGGTATTTGTTGATGTTCAAGGATGATCCCCTCCCGCGAATGGTTTGAAAACAGGGCTGTCTCAAAACGAACCTGCACCGGGCGATTCTTCGTAGGGGCGGCATTCATGCCGCCCGCGGACGCCATAAATGGCGTCCCTACGGATCGGTTATATCGCACTGTCGTCGTTTTGAGACAGCCCTGCTGCCCTTATCCCGGTTATGATTCGGCCCCGAAGGGATTGAGTACGGCGTCGAACAGCCCGGAGTCGGCGTCGATGGCCGCCGCGCCGCCGGCGGTGCGGCGCATGCCGCTCTCGGCCAGTCTCGCGTACATCCCGGCATACCCCTTCACGCCCTCGGGGGTCAGCGCCTTCAGCTGGCGCATCCAGGTCAGCGCCCGGTCCTGAGGGATGCCCTGCAGCGCGTTCAGGCCCGCGTTCACCGCGCCGGTCAGTTCGCCCTCCGGCATGGCGAAGCCGGAATAGGCGCTCATGATGTAGCCGTCCAGCGTGTCCTGGTCGATCTCCATCCCGGCCACCATGTCGGGCAGCGCGTCCAGCACCTCGAAGGTCTGGGCGATGTTCGGGTCGCGGTAGGCGTAGATGTACAAGCCGTCCGGCTCCATCGCCGCGTGTATGGGCGTGTACACGCCGTACTGGTCCCTGAGCAGCGGGTACAGGTAGGCGTCGGAGATCACGTTGGTCACCGCATCCAGGTCGCCGGTGAAGCCCTCGAGGCCCAGGTCTTCGTAGCACGCCACCAGCACGTTGTGCTGCGCGCCGCTGTCGATCACCAGCGCCTCGGACCGCGCGGGCACGGGGAGGTCGTACTCGGCGGGCTCGACGCTCCGCGCGTCCAGCGCGGCCAGGAAGCCGTCCGCCAGTGTGCGGTTCAGCGCGATGCTGTTTTCGTTGCCGGCGAACAGCGTCACGGCGCCCGTCCGGTTGTTGAGGAACGCCTGGATCTCCCTGAGCTTCGCCACCGCGGCGTCGGGATCGCTCTCGAGCAGCGCCTCGGCGCGGCCCAGGAAGTCGTAGTATTCCAGGTCACGGGCGTAGGCGGTGTACCGGAACAGTTCCCCCCTGACGGCCAGCGCCCGCCGCACCATCAGGCCGAAGGGGCTGTCGTTGACGTCGCTCCTGAAATCCGTCCGGATGGCCCGCACCTGCTCCAGCAGTTCTTCGGGGTCATCCACCTTCGTGTCGAACAGCATCTCCCGCATCAGGTCGTAGCCCTCGTCCAGATCCTCGTCCATGGCGATCCATTGCAGGCGCAGATAGGGATGATAGCCGTCCTCCCCCTCCTGGGGCGTGGACAGGTGGATGCCGCCGGCGTACAGGTAGCGGCTGGCCAGCTTCGCCAGCTCCGCACGGGTGTGCTCGGCGGTGTCCAGCTCGTAGAGCAGGTCGGTATACAGGCTGAGCCAGTGGATGTCCTGCTGATCGAGCCCCGCGATGTCCAGAAAGACACTGGCCTGGCCGACGCCGTCCACGCCCGCCGCGACGTCGATGCGGCGCACGCCGTCGTCGCCGGTCACATCCGTCACGGCATAGCGCTTCAGCTCCTCGGGCAGCGATTCCACCGTCACGGCCTGGATCTGCCGCACGTATTCGGCGGCGTCCTCCTTCTCGACAAGGGTGTTGGAGCCCTCGACGATTTCGGCGATCTCCTCATCGCTCATGCCCGCCTTGATATCCGCCAGCTTCTTGGCCAGCGCGGCGTCCTTCTCCTCCTTCCCGCCGGGCACGGGGTAGGTGGTCACCAGCGCGGTGGTTTGACTGTCCGCCAGCCAGTCGGCGGCGCATTTGGCGTAGAGCCCCGCGTCGTTCCACTCGGTCATGCGAAAAAGCGCGTCCTGGTATTCCATCTGCCGCCAGGGGTCGCCGGTGCTCGCGTATGTCTCGATCATGGGGACGATGACCAGATCCACAGGGTCGCTGCTCTCCCGGATCAGCAGCGCCGAGATCTCCAGCGCGGCCGTGATGCCGTCCAGCTGATCCCGGGGGAAGCCGTTCTCTGCCACGTCCCGGAGGGCCTCGTCCACGGCGGCCCTGAACGCCTCCGCGTCCCCGGGATCGACGTTTTGCGCGGAGAATAAGAGGGTGTCCTCCGGCCCCGCCTGCTCGAGATAGACCCCGAAGCTGCCGTAGGGCAGGCTCTCCTGCAGGGACTGCTTGAAGCCGGACGCGCTGTCGTTGAGCAGCCGGGCGAGCGTGACCATCACGGCCTGCTGTTCGGGGTCGTCCTTTAAGCCGGGACACACGATGCCGTAGTTCACGGCGGCGGCGTGGGCGGTATCGGAGCCCTGCGCCACCGGGAAGGGCAGCGACTGCGCCACCGGCTCTGTTATGGGGGTATAGCCGGGGTCCTCGTGGACGAACTCCCGCTTCTCATAGGCGGAGAAGCAGCCGTCCAGCAGCTCGAGGAAGGCGGTGTAGTCCTCAAACGCGCCGTAGAGGAAGGCAGCGCAGTTGGAGGGATGGTAGTATTGATCATGGTAGGCTTTGAGGGCGTCCCAGGTCAGGTCGGGGATGCAGTCCGGGTCGCCGCCGGAGTCGTTGCCGGCGGTGGAGCCGGGGAACATGGCCCGCAGGGCGTTGAGCCCGGCCGCGTGCTCCAGCGTCCAGGCGCCCAGCATCTCGGAGTACACGGTGCCCTCGATGGTCAGCGGGGCGTCGGCGTCGTCCAGGCGGTAGCGCCACGCCTCGGTGCGGAACACCTGCTTATCCTCCATCAGCGTAGGGTGGAAGCAGCTGTCGGTGAAGTAGTCCGCGTACTTCAACAGCTGCGCCTCCGACAGGCTGGCGCAGGGATAGCTGGTGAACCTCCCGGAGGTCATGGCGTTCCAGAAGGTGTTGTAGGTCTGGTACTCCAGGTTGAACCACAGCGCCGGGGAGGGGTACTTCTCCGACCCCGCCGTGGTGGCGTGCTCGAATACGTGGGGCAGTCCGGTGCTGTCGGTGGCCTCGGTGAAGAAGGTCAGGTCGAAGGCGCGGTTGGTGTCGTCGTTGGCGATGTAGTAGAGCGCCGCGCCGGTCTTTTGGTGCTCGAAGCGCACGATCACGGCGTCCAGCAGCGGGTAGTCCCTGAGCTCGGTCACCTCGAAGCCGTGTACCACGTCCCCCACCTCGGGCAGGGGAGCAGCCGCGCTCTCCGAGAGCGCGGCGGGCAGGCACGCGAGCAGCAGCGAAAGGCTCAGCAAGAGGGCGATGATTCTCTTCATTCCATATACCTCCCGGTCATTCAAAATGCGGAAAAGCGCGAACGGGGTTGTCTGAAAGCGAACCCATGCCGTGCAAATCGCCGCAGGGGCGGCATTCATGCCGCCCGCGGACGCCATGAATGGCGTCCCTACGGATCGATCGTATCGCATGTTCATCATTCTGAGACAGCCCCGTCCGCGCCTCCGGCATAGTTCCTTACGCGATGTCGATGTTCACGCCCTTCAGGCCGACGTGCGCGCCGCCCCTGGCCTCGTCGGACTCCGGATGGGCCAGCAGCCACTTGTTGCGGGCGGTCATCCACTTATCCTCCTCGCACACGGGGGTGAAGTCGGGCACGGCGGTGTTGGTGCCCTTGGGCAGCACCACGGCGGTGCGGAAGCCGGCCTCGGCGTCCACATGGCAGGGCGCGTAGTGCAGCGAGGTGGCGTAGACCTCCACCGGCACGCCCGCGGGCACGCGGAAGGCCTTGACCAGGGCGGTGTCCACCACGCCGTCCACGATGTCGTCCTCGCGGGCCAGCAGCAGCACGAAGTCGTGGGTGCCCAGGTTGATCTCGCTGTCGCGGTGGTACTCGAGGCAGTTGAGCTTGGTGTTGCGGCCCCAGCACATGCCCAGCTGGATCGGCATGCCGCCGTAGCCGCGGTTCTCAAAGTCCTTATAGATCGCGCAGGCCTCCAGGGAGGCGATGCCCGGCTCGTAGGCCACGCCGCGCTCCGGCAGGTCGATCTTCAGCATGGCGTCCACAAGCTCCTTGGTGTCGTAGCCCTCAAGCACCTTGCCGTAGGGCTTGAATTCGGGATCGTAAACGGAATAGAACTTCATGTCATTCGCTCCTTTGCGCTTAATTTACTGTCCTATATGATAGCACAATCCCCGGGATTTTACAATAAGGAAATATGCAAAGCGCCGGGCCTCGCGTGAAGCCCGGCGCAAAACGCCCGTCGATCAGAAAGTCATGGTGGAGAGCATGTGGGCGATGTCGTCGATGGTCAGGTCGTTGCCGCTGGGGAACACGCTCACGACCGTCTTGCCGTCGTCCATGTTGTACATGCTGTAGCCGTCGCCGACCTCCTCGTTGAGCACGCTGCCCTCGAGGGGCCGGTAGCTGCCGTCGGGGCTGAGGATGTAGTGATTGATGCCCGACGTGCCGTAGGAGGCGGAGATGTCGATGAACACGCTCTGGCCGCTGGATTCGTTGACCAGGGTGCAGTTCGCGTCCTGATACTCCTCGTCCACGTTGGTCTCCTGCACGGCGTACCCCTCGGGCAGCCAGCCGAAGTGGGGTTCGCCGATGACGGCATTCGCGGCTTCGGGCGCGGGGATCGCTTCGACGTCCTCTTCGATGTCGGCGACGTCCTCGCTGACCGTCTCAAAGGCCGCCTGGGCCATGGCGATCAGCTTCTGCACGCTCTCGTCGGAATACAGCTTCATGGCGTCGGCGCTGACGCCCGACAGCAGGGCGGTGGGGTCGAAGCCGTCCAGGCCCACGGCCTTGGCCGCGTCGATGCGCGCCTCGATGGGATCGTCGTTCAGCTCGGCGGTGAGGTCGAAGCCGTAGGAGTCCCCGCCGACGTTCGTCTCGCCGGACAGCTGGAAGTCGCCCTCGCCGTCGGACAGCGTGCCGTCCATGGTGAAGTCCGCGTGGAGGCCCTCCTCCGCCATGTCCACGCCGTAGCTGAGGGCCTGGGTGGTGGTGCGGGTGTCCGCGTCGTAGCTGCGGTCAAAGTCCATGCTGAAGTAGAAGGCGTCCTCCGCGTCGCCCTCGCCGTCGTCCAGCGCCTCGTCCTCCGCGTCCCCGGTCGCTTCCTCCTCGGCTTCCTTCTCGACTTCTGCCTCGGGAGCCTCGTCGGCCTCGGGGGCCTCGTCCTTGGGATTGGCGGACACGGTCAGGTTCAGTTGGAGGTCATTGGCGGCCTGGGAGGATTCCATGTACATCTCCACCGCCATGTCGTCCACGTTGAAGGCGCCGTTCATTTCGCTGCTCTTCTCATCGCCGTTCTTCACGCTGTGGACCACGAACTCCAGGGGCGTCTCCACATCCGGCACGGCGATGCGCACGATCACGTCGCTGACGTTCAGACCGTCCTCGGAGATGGCCTCGATGACGTGCATGCTCACGTTGGCGAACTTCTCCATCAGCGCCCCGAAGCTGTCCATGCCCCGCAGGCCGGAATCCTCGGGCACGGCGTTGAGCATCTTGAAGTAGACCGCGGCGTAGTTGGCCAGCGCGTCGTCCGAGGCGTAGAGGGCGTCGGTCAGCGCGCCGATCTGCGCGGCGGTTACGTCGTACTCGTAGTTGGTCACATCGACGATCTCGTCGTTGTAGGCCAGCTTGCCGGGGGTGCCCTCGCCGCGGTCGATCATCTCATCATAGAGGGCGTCGGCCTTCTGCTGGATGGCCTGCATGGCCTCCGGATCGCCCATCAGCCGGAGCAAGTCGCCGTAAGCGCTGATGTAATCGCCCATCAGCGCGAAGATGGCCTTGCCGTCCTCGTCCAGGCCGAGGTCGTCCAGCATGGCGTCGATGTTCGCGCTGTCGATCTTCAGCGTCACGTCGCTGTTGTCGCTGAGCACCAGTATGCCGTTTTCGTCCGCCTGGGCCTGGAAGGGCAGGCAGATGTCGTCACCGCTTCCGACGAAGAAATCCGCCACAACCTTCGCGCCGTCGGTCATCACGCCCAGGGAGGCGTAGGGCGTCAGCGCGACCTCCTCGTCGTTGTGCCGCACGGTCAGGTTGTTCAATTGGAGCGTGCGGGACGCCGGCGCCGCCACCGGCGCGGTCGCGCCCGTGAGCAGCATCGCCAGACTTATCAGTATCGCAAGCAGATTTGTCATGATATACTTCCCTCCTGTGTTTTATTGCGCTTGTCTTGGCTGTGCCCCTATCTTAGCATTTTTCCCGCCTCCGCGCAACGCCTTTGCGCTCAAATATCCGTTTTCGGCGTCCATTTGTCACGATTTCGGCACGTATGCGCATCGTTAAATCCTATGGATAAGGTCGGATATACTTGACCCCGGCCCGCACATGTGCTACAATAATCCTGACTTGAAAAGTCGGAATTTGTCGGACGCAAAGGGGGGAACGGCCGTGAAGCTGTCCACGCGGGGACGCTACGGCATCCACGCCATGTACGACCTGGCGGCGCACGCCGGGGACGGACCGGTGCCGATCAAGGCGATATCGGAGCGGCAGGCGGTGCCGGAGGCGTATCTGGAGCAGCTGATGGCGGTTTTGAAGCGCGCGGGCCTGGTGAAGAGCACCCGCGGCGCCCAGGGCGGCTATGCGCTGTCGCGCCCGGCGGACGAGATCAGCGTGGGCGAGATCCTCCGGGCGCTGGAGGGCGGCCTCAACCTGGTGGACTGCCTCACGGAGGCGGACACCTGCGGCAAGGCGTGCGCGTGCCCGTCGCGCATCGTGTACCAAAAGCTGCGGGACGGCCTGAACCGGCTGGCCGACGGCATCACGCTTCAGGATATGATCGAGGACTATCAGCGCGAACGCGCAGGAGGCATACAGGTATGAAGGTATACATGGACAACGGCGCCACCACCCGGGTCACCGAGCCGGTCATGGCGGCGATGCAGCCCTATTTCTGCGAGGTCTTCGGGAACCCCTCGTCGTTCCACACGGCGGGCCGGGAGTCCCGCCGGGCAGTGGAGGCGGCCCGCGCCCAGGTGGCGAAGGCCATCGGCGCTGAGCCGCGGGAGATCTACTTCACCGGCTGCGGCACCGAGGCGGACAACTGGGCCATCCGCGGGACGGCTTACGCCAACGTCAAAAAGGGAAAGCACATCATCACCACCAACTTCGAGCATCACGCGGTGCTGCACACCTGCGCCCAGCTCGAGAAGGAGGGCTTCGAGGTCACCTACCTGCCGGTGGACGAGTACGGCCTGATCACCCCGGAGCAGCTGGAGGCCGCCATCCGCCCGGACACGGTGCTCGTGACTGTCATGACCGCCAACAACGAGATCGGCACCCTCGAGCCCATCCCCGAGCTGGCTGCGGTGGCGAAGAAACACGGCGTGCTGTTTCACACCGACGCGGTGCAGGCCATCGGCCACGTGAAGATCGACGTGCACGCGCAGAACATCGACATGCTGTCCATGTCCGGCCACAAGTTCCACGCGCCCAAGGGCATCGGCGCGCTGTACATCCGGCAGGGCGTGCGCATCCAGCCGCTGATGCAGGGCGGCGCGCAGGAGCGCGGCCAGCGGCCCGGCACCGAGAACCTGGCGGGCATCGTGGGGCTGGGGAAGGCCATCGAGCTGGCCACCGCCGACATCGACGCCAAGGCCGCGGGGATGCGCGCCATCCGCGACCACATGATCGACCGCATCTTAAAGGAGATCCCCTACGCCCGGCTCAACGGCCACCCCACGAAGCGCATGTGCGGCAATGTGAACGTGTCCTTTCAGTTCATCGAGGGCGAGGGCATGCTGATCCATTTGGACATGAAGGGCATCGCGGCCTCCTCCGGGTCGGCCTGCACCTCCGGCTCCCTGGACCCCAGCCACGTGCTGCTGGCCATCGGCCTGCCCCATGAGATCGCCCATGGCTCCCTCCGCCTCAGCCTCTGCGAGGAAAATACCATGGCCGAGGCCGACTACGTGGTGGACAGCCTCGTGGAGATCGTCGCGCGTTTAAGAGCGATGTCGCCGTTGTACGATGATTTCCTCGCTTCACAGAAGAATTAGGAATTGGGAATGGGGAATTGGGAATTATTAAATGCCGCTGCCGCCAATTCTGTTTAACGCGGCAGCATAGCCTTCCCCTTGAGGGGAAGGTGGCACAGCCGCAGGCTGTGACGGATGAGGTGACAGCCTTCCCCTTGAGGGGAAGGTGGCATTTGCGAAGCAAATGACGGAAGAGGTCGTAATCCTAATTCCCCATTCCCCATTCCCCATTAACAACCGACCGAAGGGAGATTTATACATGGAATACACTGAACAGGTCATGGACCACTTCATGAACCCCCGCAACATGGGCGAGATGGCAGACCCCAGCGGCGTGGGCACCGTGGGCAACGCCAAGTGCGGCGACATCATGCGCATCTACATCAAGGTGGAAAACGACGTCATCACCGACGTGAAGTTCAAGACCTTCGGCTGCGGCGCGGCCATCGCCACCTCCAGCAAGGCCACCGAGATCGTCAAGGGCATGACCCTGGAGGAGGCCGAGAAGGTCACCAACAAGATGGTCATGGAGGCCCTGGGCGGGCTGCCGCCGATCAAGGTGCACTGCTCCGTGCTGGCCGAGGAGGCCCTGCACGCCGCCATCCAGGACTACCGCGAGCGCCTCGAAAAGGGCCTGCCCCCGGTGACCGAGCCGGACGACGCGGACGTGAAGTACGTATGAGCGACGTGAACATCCGCCCCATGCGCCCGGAGGACTACGACGCGGTGTACGCGCTGTGGATCTCCAGCCCCAACATGGGCTTCAATAATCTGGACGACTCCCGCGGGGGCGTCGAACACTTCCTGCGCCGCAACCCGGACACCTGCTTCGTCGCCACGGCGGGCGGCGGGCTGGCCGGGGTGATCCTGGCGGGCCAGGACGGGCGCCGGGGATATATCTACCACATGGCCGTGGCGGAGGCCCATCGCAGAAGGGGCGTCGGCACGGCCCTTCTCGACCGCTGCCTCGACGCGCTGAGGAAAGAGGGCATCAACAAGGTGGCGCTGCTGGTGTTCAAGTACAACGAGGCGGGCAACGCCTTCTGGGAGAGGCAGGGCTTCACCGTCCGCGAGGACGTGGCCTACCGCAACCGGGAGCTGACGCATCTCATTCGGATCGATACCTGACAAACGGGAGGACGACACATGATTCACGGCAACCTGACCGGCATCCGCGAGAGCGTATTGAACGAGCTGGAAAAGCTGTACGACGCGGAGTTTGAGCGCGACGCCTTCCTGCCCGACCGACTGCTCGCCATACTGGTCAGGCACACCACGGCGCTGAACCGGGAGATGCTGGTCTATCTGGGCCGGGACGGCACGGTGCTGGAGATCGCCGTCGGCTCTATAGGCTCCATCGCGCTGCCGGAATTGCACCTGCGGCGCAACCTGGACCGGCTGGCGGGCTTTCGCTGCATCCACACCCATCCGGGCGGCGGCGCGCGGCTGTCGGACGTGGATTTACAGGCCCTTCGGCTTCTGCGGTTCGATTCGATGTGCGCCGTGGGCGTGGAGGACGGCCGCTGCACCGGCATCAGCGCGGCCTTCCTGGGCGAGGTGGAGTATGACAACCTCTCCGTGGTCGTCCGGGGCCCGGTGAAGCCCGGCCGCATCCCCCAGAGCCTGTGGATGAAGGAGATCGAGCTGGCGGAGGAGCGGGTCAAAAAGGCCATCGAGAAGGGCGGCATCGTGGAGGAGGCCGAGAAGGTCATGCTGATCTCCACCGACTCCGACGAATCGCTGGACGAGCTGGCCGCGCTGGCCGAGACCGCCGGGGCCATGGTGATCACCCGGGTGCTGCAAAACCGCGTAAAGCCGGACCCCGCCACCTGGATCGGCTCCGGCAAGGCGGAGGAGCTCTCACTGGTCTGCCAGACGCTGGAGATCGACCTGGCCATACTGGACGACGAGTTGACCGGCGCGCAGCAGCGCAACCTGGAAAACGCTTTGGGGGTGCGGGTGATCGACCGCACGGCGCTGATACTGGACATATTCGCCCAGCGGGCCCAGTCCGCCGAGGGCAAGCTGCAGGTGGAGCTTGCGCAGATGAAATACCGGCTGCCCCGGCTTCAGGGCATGGGCACGGTGCTCTCGCGGCTGGGCGGCGGCATCGGCACCCGCGGCCCCGGCGAGACCCGGCTGGAGGTGGACCGCCGCCGCATCCGCCGCAGGATCGACGATCTGGAGAGCCAGCTTAAAGAGATCAAAAAGCAGCGCGACCTGCGCCGCGCCCGGCGGGAAAAGACCGGCCAGAACACCGTGGCGCTGGTGGGCTACACCAACGCGGGCAAGTCCACGCTGCTAAACGCCCTCTCGGGCTCGGACGTGTACGTGGAGGACAAGCTGTTCGCCACCCTGGACCCCGTGATGCGCAAAGTCGCCCTGCCCGAGAACCGGGAGTGCCTGGTGGTGGACACCGTGGGGTTCATCCGCAAGCTGCCACACCAGCTGGTGCAGGCGTTCCGCTCCACGCTGGAGGAGGCGCTGTACGCCGATCTGCTGGTGGTGGTCTCGGACCTCTCCAGCCCCCACTACGCCCAGCAGCGCGCCACGGTGTTCGAGGTCTTGAACGATCTCGGGGCCGCCGACCGGCCCATCCTCGAGGCGCTGAACAAGTCCGACGCGGCACAGGTCACCGGCATGATCGAGCCCGCCGACGCCATACTGATCTCCGCCAGGGACGGCGACGGCCTGGATGCGCTCAAGGCCGAGATCAGCCGCCGCATCGCCGAGCTGCGCCACCGCACCGAGCTCACCGTGCCCTACGCGAAGGGCAATGTGCTCTCCCTGATCCACGAGCGGGGCCAGGTGCTCTCCGAGGAATATGCCGCCGAGGGCACCCGCGTCACCTGCCTGCTGGACGCCGCGCTGTATCAGAAGGTGATGGGGATGCTGAAGTGACACGGTCCGTCGGGCTTCCCCCTTGACATTCCGGAGAATTAGCGGCTATAATCATACCATCAAATCGACGGGGAAGTGACGCGCATGCGCATCGGGGAATTCAAAAAGCGCGCCTCGGAGGGCGTGATACTGCTGGACGGGGCCACGGGCTCCAATCTGCGGCTGGCGGGCATGCCGGTGGGCGTGTCCACGGAGCAGTGGGTGTACGACCACCCGGAGGCCATCCTCAGGCTGCAACGCGCCTATGTCGAGGCGGGCAGCGACATCATCTACGCCCCCACCTTCATGGCGAACCGCGTCGGCCTGGGCATGCACGGCATCGAGGACCGGCTCAAAGCGCTGAACACCGGGCTGGTGAAGCTGTCGAAGGAGGCCGCGGACGGCCGGGCGCTGGTGGCGGGCGACATCACCACCACGGGCAAGCCGCTGGAGCCCGTCGGGCCCATGAGCTACCAGGCGCTGTTCGACGTGTACCGGGAGCAGATCGAGGCGCTGGCCGAGGCCGGGGTGGACCTGCTGGTGGCGGAGACCATGATGGCCATCGACGAGACCGTCTGCGCCGTGGAGGCGGCCATGAGCGTGTGCGACCTGCCGATCATGTGCTCGCTGACCATGGAGGCCGACGGCCACCTGCTGCTGGGCGGCAGCGCCGTGGAGGCCGTGGAGACCCTGCAGGCGCTGGGGGCCTGTGCCGTCGGGCTGAACTGCTCGGTGGGGCCGGACCAGCTCGAGGCGGTGGTGCGCGCCATGAAGGCGGTGGCCCAGGTGCCCGTGATCGCCAAGCCCAACGCCGGCGTGCCGGTGATGGACGCACACGGCACCGCCCATTACAGCATGTCCCCGGAGGACTTCGCCCGCAGCATGGTCCCGCTGGTGGACGCTGGGGCCGGCATCGTCGGCGGCTGCTGCGGCACGAATCCCGATTACATCCGCGCGCTCAGAGACGCGGTACGCGGATAAAAAGCGCCCCCCGATCCTTTGCGATCGGGGGACGCTTTTTATCCGCAGAGTGCAGAGCGCAGAGTGCAGTTATTGTAGGGGCGATGCCCCCATCGCCCGGAGACCATCCCCGTCGTAGGGGCGGCGACGCGCCGCCCGCCCAAACGGAACCATGGATTCGCAATGGGCGGGCGCCGCATCGGCGCCCCTACGTGGGGTGACGACCTCTTCCGCCCCTTCGGGGCACCTTCCCCTGAAGGGGAAGGCAGGGACACATGTCGTAGGGGCGATGCCCTCATCGCCCGCCGGACGGAACGGCAACCCTATCATCAAACAAATCCCGCAGGGATTTGAACCAAAACTGCACTCTGCACTCTCCACTCTGATTTTACGTCGGGAACAGATCGTTCAGATCCACAGCCCGGCGCTCCCTCGCCCGATCGTCCCGCTCGAAACCGGCGGCGTCGCTGCGGGAGAAGGGTCCGCCCACCCAGCGGTCCCGGCCCTGCTCCTTGGCCTCGTAGAGGTTATGGTCGGCCTGGTGGATCATCAGGCGCAGGTCGTGGGAGAACTCGCAGTCGCCGTAGACGTAGCCCGCCGAGAAGCGCGCCGGCAGGTGCTTGTCGTTCAGGTAAATGCCGGTCAGGCTCTGCTTTAAGGTGTTGAGCCGGTCCGGGAACACGTCCCTGTCCATATCGACGCAGATGATCAGGAACTCATCCCCGCCGTAGCGGTAGCAGTTGTTCGCGCCGAAGGCCTGCGAGAGCGCCTGTCCCGCCTTTTTGAGGATGTAATCGCCCACGGCGTGGCCGTAGGTGTCGTTGATCCGCTTGAAGTTGTCCAGGTCCATCATCATCACGTGGACGTAGCGGTTTTCGAACTGGCCGTAATCCCGCCGCAGCCCGAACCGGTTGCGCACGCCGGTGAGCGCGTCGGTCAGCGAGGCCTCCTCCAGCGTGTGGTTATCGGTGCGCAGAAGCCGGTTCATCTCCGTGAGCTGGCGGGTGGCGTGGGTCTGCTTGCGCTTGAGGTTGCCGATTAAAAGCGTGTTGACCAGCGCGCCCAGGGCGATCACCGCCATCTTCTGCAGGTTGACGGCGCTGTACTCGACCCAGCTGTTGTTCTCGGAGAAGAAGAACATGGAGTACGCCACGATCACCGCGGAGCACGCGAAGCCCGCGCCGAAGCCGTAAACCGAGGTGAAGAGCACCAGGCCCGTCATCAGTATGATGTTGGGGTTGGGGATGCGGAAGAACCAGACGGCCAACGAGAGCGCAAGCATCGTCCCGAGGGCAATCAGCACGTGGATGATCCCGCTGCGCTGCGCCGGGCGATCCTCCCGGGGCGCGCCGACCGGATTACCGGCGACCTTCAATTCCCATCCCTCCCGTCTGATGTATGTCCGTATCCTAAATCTCCGTCCTGCCCTGGAAGGCCCGCATCAGCGTGACCTCGTCGGTGTACTCCAGCTCCCCGCCCACCGGCACGCCGTGGGCGATGCGGGTGACCTTCACGCCCATGGGCTTGATGAGCCGGGAGATGTAGGCCGCGGTGGCCTCGCCCTCCACGTCCGGGTTGGTGGCCAGCACGACCTCCTCGATCTCGCCGGTGGCCAGGCGGCTCATCAGTTCGCGGATGCGGATGTCGTCGGGGCCCACGCCGTCCATCGGGGAGATCACCCCGTGCAGAACGTGGTAGAGCCCGTTGTAGTCCCGCATGCGCTCCATGGCGTTGACGTCCCGCGGGTCCCGCACCACGCACACGATGTCGTGGCGGCGGCTGGGGTCGGCGCAGATGGCGCAGGGGTCCACGTCGGTGTAGTTGCCGCACACCGGGCAGAAGTGGATCTGCTTTTTGCCGTTGAAGATGGCCGCCGCCAGCTCCCGCACCTGCGCCTCCGGCAGGCCGATGATGTGATACGCCAGGCGCTGCGCCGTCTTGCGGCCCACCCCCGGCAGCTTGGAAAGCTGGTTGACCAGCCTGGCAATCGCCTCGATTTCGGCCATTGACGCCATCTCCTTCGATTGATCAGAACAGCCCGGGCATGTTCAGACCGCCGGTCAGGCGGCCCATCTCGCGCTCCATGGTGTCGTTCGCGGTGCGCAGGGCCTCGTTGACCGCCGCCATCACCATGTCCTGGAGCATCTCCACGTCGTCCGGGTCCACGGCCTCGGGCTTGATCTCCAGCGAGACCAGCTCCTTCTTGCCGGTCACCTTCACCGTCACCATGCCGCCGCCGGCGCTGGCCTCGTATTCGCGCTGTTCGAGCTCCTCCTGGATCTTGGCCATCTGCTGCTGGAGCTTCTGGGCCTGCCGCGCCAGCTGCTGCATGTTGCCGCCGCCCATCATGCCGGGAAATCCGCCTCTTGCCATCGTGTTACCATCCTTTCTCAGGCGCGTCGCGCCGCGTTCTTCATAATACTGCCATCATATCAGGCCATTTTGTATTATACACAAATCTCCTCCCGCCGTAAAGCACTTTAACGCTAAATCGGGGTTGAACCTTCAAAAGCCTTCCCCTTCAGGGGAAGGTGGCAGCGCGAAGCGCTGACGGAAGAGGTCGCGCCGCCGCTTTACTTATGCGCGTAGGTTGTGCTATAATGAAGAAAAGATCATCCAGGAGGCAGACATGCAGAACGAAAAGACCCGCGCCACGGTGCGCATCGCGGGCAGGGACTACACCATCGCCAGCTACGACAGTCCGGAGTACGTGTCGCGGGTGGCGGCCTACGTGGACCGCAAGATGAACGAGCTGAGCCTGGCCACCCGGCTGCCCGCGGGCCAGCTGGCGGTGCTGGCGGCGGTGAACGCCACCGACGACATGATGAAATCCCGGGACGAGATCGACCGCCTGCGCCGGGAGAACGAGGCCCTGCGGGACGAAGCGGAGCGCATGAAGCTGGAGATCGAGGCCCGCGACCAGGAGATCGGGCGCCTGAAGGCGATAAACGGCGATGCGCAGGCTTGAGCTGCTCGCCCCCGCGGGGGACATGGACGCCCTCAAAGCCGCGGTGCAGAACGGCGCGGACGCGGTGTATCTCGGGGCGGGCGGCTTCAACGCCCGGCGCAACGCGGGCAACTTTGACGGCGACGGTCTCAAGGCCGCCGTCAGCTATTGTCATGCCCGGGGCGTCCACGTGCACGTCACGCTGAACACGCTGGTGCGCCAGGACGAACTGGAGGCGCTTTTCGACACCGTCCGGCTGATCCATGAAAGCGGCGCGGACGCCGTGATCGTGCAGGACTTCGGCGTGGCCCGTGCCGTGCGCGCAATGGCCCCGGACATGGCGCTCCACGCCAGCACCCAGATGGCGGCGCACAGCGTCCAGGCGGCCCGCTTCCTGAAGGCGCAGGGCTTCGACCGGGCGGTGCTGGCCCGGGAGTGCACGTTTGAGGACATGGCCGGGTGCGTCGAAACCGGCATCGACGTGGAGGTATTCGTCCACGGCGCGCTGTGCGTGGCCTGCTCCGGCCAGTGCCTGATGTCCTCGCTGGTCGGGGGCCGCAGCGGCAACCGCGGCCTGTGCGCTCAGCCCTGCCGCCTGCCCTGGAGGCTGGAAGGGCGCGAGGGCTATCTGCTGTCCACCCGGGACCTGTGCGGCATCGACGATCTGGCGCGGCTTCGGGACATCGGGGTCACGAGCCTCAAGATCGAGGGGCGTATGAAGCGCGCGGAGTACGTGGCCGTCACCGTGGCGGCCTACCGTCGTGCGCTGGACGCGCTGTATGAAGGGAGGCCCTTCGACGCCGCCGGGGCCCGCGACGCCCTTAAGCAGATGTTCAACCGCGGCGGCTTCACCCGCGGCTACGGCCCGGGCATGGCGGAGCGGGAGCTGATGTACCCCGCCCGGCCCAACCACATCGGCGTGGCGGTCGGCGCGTGTATGAAGCCCGGCAGCGTGGCGCTGGAGGCAGACGTCGATGCCGCCGACGCGCTGGTGCTGCGCCGGGGCGGGGAGGACGTGCCCGTGAAGCTGTCCGGCGCGGCGGGGGCGCACGTGCCCTGCCCGAAGGCGGCAAAGGGCGACCGGCTGGTGCGGCTGGTCAGCGCGGAGCAGATGCGCACGGCCCGGGAGAGCTTCGACAGCGAGCACCGTCTGATCGGGCTGACCGCCCGGGCGACGCTTAAAGTCGGCCAACCGGCGCGGCTCATTGTTTCCGACGGGGTCTTTACCGCGGAGGCTGCGGGGGACATAGTGCAGGCTGCCACCGGCGGACCCTTCGACCCCGGCCGGGCGGCGCGGCAGCTTCAAAGGACCGGCGGCACGCCCTACGTCATCGGGACGATCGCGTGGGACGCGGACGACAACGCCTTCGCCCCGGCCTCGGCGCTCAACGCCCTGCGCCGCGACGCGCTGGAGGCGCTCACCGGCCTGCGCACGGCGGCAGACCGGCATACCCTGCCCGCGCCGACGGTCGAAATCCCCGACGGAAACGGCGAAAAGCCCCGGCTGTACGCCCAGTCCGGCGACCCGGCGGTGCTGAAAAGGGCCCTCGAATGCGGCGCGGACGTGGCGGTCTACGCCCCGGAGGACCTGCGCAACCTGTGCGCGGACAACCTGCCGGAGACCTTCGCGCTGGCCGTGCCCGCGGTGCTGACGGCGCCCGCGCTGGATAAGCTGAACGCCTGGGCCAATGAAAACGCGGGCCGGATCGCGGAGACCTTCCTGTCCAACGTCGGTCAGCTCGGCCTTACATGGCCGGGGGACATCGCCGGGGACTACATGCTCAACGCCGCCAACGACCTGACGGTTGAGCAGCTCATGGACTGGGGCATCTCGACCGTGACGCCCTCGGTGGAGCTGACCGCCCGGCAGATCGGGCAGATGCGGGGCCGGACGAACCTGATCGTGTGGGGGCGTCTGCCGCTGATGCACCTGCGGCACTGTCCGCTTCGTGCGGCCCGGGGCATGCCGGGGCCGCACGCGGACTGCAGGCACTGCGACGCCTGCGCGCCGGAGGAGAAGCTGAACGACAGGGCGCTGACCGACCGGAAGAACGCCGAATTTCCGCTTCGGCGGCTGGCGATGCCCGGCGGCTGCGTGGTGCAGGTATTGAACTGCGTGCCGCTGATGCCGTTAAAGCGGCTGGACAGGCTGCCCAAAGCCTCCGGCTGGCGGCTTCTGTTGCGGCCGGAGGAGCCGGTGGAGGCCGTCGTAAAGGTCTACCGCGCGGCGCTTCACGGCGCGGACTTTAAAGCCCTGCCGGAGTGGGCGATCCTCGAATCCATGAACACCACCGCGGGACATTTCTTCAGAGGGGTGGAATAAATGAACGAACGCAACCTTCGCGTACTGGAATTCAACAAGATACTGGACATGCTCGCGGCGCTGTGCACCACGGAGCCGGGCCAGATCGCGGCGCGGGCGCTGACGCCCTCCGGCGACCCGGGCGAGGTGTATCGCGCCCAGGCGCAGACCGAGGAGGCCTCCTCGATATTCGCCTACTGCGGCGGCAACCCCATGGCCCACTTCACCGACGTGCGGCCGTATTTAAAGCTGGCGAAGGCGGGGGGCACGCTGTCACCCAAGGCGCTTTTGCAGGTGGCGGACGCCCTGAAGGCGGCGCGGATCGTGCGCGGCGCGCTGGTCACCGACCGGGAGGACACCCCGAACCTCACGGAGATGGGCTCCCGGCTGATGACCAACCGCTCGCTCGAAGAGGAGATCTTCGACGCCATCATCTCCGAGGAGGAGATCAGCGACCACGCCAGCCCCGAGCTTGCCAACATTCGCCGCCAGATGCGGGTGTTGAACGAGCGCGTGCGGGAGAAGCTCAACGGCATCATACGCTCCTCCACCATGCAGAAGTACCTGATGGACGCCATCGTCACCATGCGCAACGGGCGCTACGTGGTGCCGGTGAAGGCGGAGTGCCGCTCGAGCGTGCCGGGCATCGTGCACGACCAGTCGGGCACCGGCTCCACGCTGTTCATCGAGCCCATGGCCGTGGTGGAGGCGGGCAACGAATTGAAGCAGTGGACCGTTAAGGAGCACAACGAGATCGAGCGCATACTGGGCGAATTCTCCGACCGCATCGCGCCGGACGCCGAGCTGATCGCCCACAACCACGAGCTGCTCTCGGCGCTGGACGTGATATTCGCAAAGGCGGCGCTGGGGCGTCAGATGCGCGCCGTGCCGCCGAAGCTGAACACCATAGGCCACGTGCGGCTCATCCAGGCGCGACACCCGCTGATCGACCCGGAAAAGGTGGTGCCCTCCACGCTGTGGCTGGGCGAGGACTTCACCGCGCTGGTGATTACCGGTCCCAACACCGGCGGCAAGACGGTCACCCTCAAGACCGTGGGGCTTCTGTCCCTGATGGCCCAGGCGGGTTTGCAGATCCCCGCCGCCTACGGCTCGGAGATGGCCATATTCGACGAGGTGTTCGCCGACATCGGCGACGAGCAGTCCATCGAGCAGTCGCTGTCCACCTTCTCCTCCCACATGACCAACATCGTGGAGATATTGAACAGCGTCACGCCCCGGTCGCTGGTGCTGTTCGACGAGCTGGGCGCGGGCACCGACCCCACCGAGGGCGCTGCGCTTGCGATGGCGATACTCAACCACCTGCTCAATATGAAGGTCACCACTATGGCCACCACTCATTACAGTGAGCTCAAGGCCTTCGCGCTGGGCACCCCCGGGGTGGAGAACGCCTCGGTGGAGTTCAACGTGGAGACCCTGCGGCCCACCTACCGGCTGTCCATCGGCGTGCCGGGCAAGTCCAACGCCTTTGAGATCTCGAGGAAGCTGGGGCTGCCGGAGTTTCTGATCGAGGACGCCTCGAAGCGGCTGAGCAAGGACGCCGTGCGGTTCGAGGACGTCATCGCCAACGCCGAGTACCACCGCCAGATCGCCGAAAAGGAGCGCGCGCTGGCCGAGGAGGCCCACCGGGAGACCACGAAGCTCCGGGACGAGGCCGAAAAGCTGCAAAAGGAGCTGGCCGCGCGGCGGGAGACCGAGCTTCGCAAAGCCAGGGACGAGGCGCGAAGGGTGCTTCAGAAGGCCCAGCGGGAGTCCGAGCAGATCATCGCCGACTTAAAGAAGCAGCGCAACGCCTCTGTCAAGGAGCACGAGCTTCACAACCTGCGCGCCAGGCTCCAGGACGCCATCGACGACAACACCGAGGCCATCGTGCCCGGCGAGGAGGGTGGGCCGGTGACCGACGCCAAGCCCGGCGACACCGTGCTGCTGGTGAACCTCAACGCCAAGGCCACGGTGCTCACCGCGCCGGACGCCAGGGGCGAGTGCACCGTGCAGGCGGGGGCGCTCAAGCTCAAGGCCAACATCGCCGACATGCGCGTCGCCAAGCCCGACAAGCCCGAAAAAAAGGGCCGCCAGCCCGCGGGAAAGGGCAGCGGCAGCGGCGCGCGGGTGAACGTGTCCGCCCGGGCGGTGGAGACCGAGTGCGACGTGCGCGGCATGTCGCTGGAGGAGGCCCTGCTGGCCGTGGACATGTTCCTGGACGGCGCCATGCTCAACCGGCTCCGGCAGGTCTTCATTATCCACGGCAAGGGCACCGGCACCCTCCGAAGCGGCATACAGGCTGCGCTCAAAAAGAACCCCGCCGTCAAGGAGTTCCGGCTGGGCCGCTACGGCGAGGGCGAGGACGGCGTGACCGTGGTGACCATGAAGTAAGCGGGGTCTACCAGATATAGGGGATGACCCTGTAACGCACCTTCTTCATGTAGTCGGCATAGCCCTCAAGCCCCGCCGAGAGCACCGCCTCCTCGTTTAAAATCCTGCGGCGCAGTATGGGCAGGTAGAAGAGCATCACGGCGAAGGAGGGTATAGAGCCCAATATCGGCGGCATCGACAGGAAAAGAAGCAGCGTGGACATATACATCGGGTGCCGGACGACCCCGTAGAGCCCGGTGTCCACCACCTTCTGGCCGTCCTGGACCTCCACCGTCCTGGAGAGCCAGGCGTTCTCCCGGAGCACCTCGGCGTAGAGCAGGTAGCCCAGCAGAAACACCGCCGCGGCGACCCAGGACACGGCGCCCGGCAGCACGGTCCAGCCAAACCGCCGGTTCAGCCCCGCCAGCACGAAGGCGGCGAGGAACATCAGCCCGCTGGACGCGATCACCCGGCGCTGCTCCGGCTCCGCCTCCCGGGCGTTGAGCCGACGGCGCAGAAGCTCCGGGGACCGCCACAGCATCAAAAGCCCCGCGAAGAACATGGGCACGAACAGCACGCCCATCAGCAGCCAGGCCTGCCACCAGTCGAGGGTCCCCGCCGGCAGAAAAAGCAGAAGCCCCAGCAGGATCACCCCACACGAAAACCGCAGCATTGCGCCCCCGAACAGACCCTTGCGCATCGAAATATCCCTCCTGTGATCAGGTTTATCATGGAAACTTACAGGATAACGACTCCCTCCGTCCCGGCGTTGTAGGGGCGATGCCCTCATCGCCCGGCACCTCGCACTCCCTCCGTCTCGGCTTCGCCGAGCCACCTCCCTCTAAGAGGGAGGCATGACGGGGAACCTCTCCGCCCCTGACGCTTCGCTAGGCCCTACGGGCCGGGGCACCTCCCACTCCCTCCGGCCCTACGGGCCACCTCCCACTCCCTCCGGCCCTACGGGCCACCTCCCTCTGAAGAGGGAGGCATGACGGGGAGGCAAGGGGGTTATAGCATACGCGCGGCAGCCTTTGCCTTCCCCTTCAGGGGAAGGTGGCATGGCGAAGCCATGACGGATGAGGTGCCCCTTTCAGGGGAGCTGTCGCCGATGAAGTCGGTGACTGAGAGGTCGTCATCCCATAAGAAAACGCGAAGACTCCAATTATACATCGCGTGTGCATGCCGTAGGGGCGGCGATGCGCCGCCCGCCGTGAAGGTACGTTGCGTATCGTACCCGGGCGGGCACCGCATCGGCGCCCCTACGCATGTTTCATGAATCTATAAGCGTTTTGAAACAGTCGGTTCTGGTATTCTGTGCTCTCAGCTCCGCCGTCCCAGGATCTTGTCGGCGATGTTGTTGGGCACCTCTTCGTAGTGCTCGAACTGCATGGTGTAGTTGCCACGACCCTGGGTCTTGCTGCGCAGGTCGGTGGCATAGCCGAACATCTCGGACAGCGGCACGATGCCGTCGATGGAGTGCAGCCCCGCGTGGGCGTCCATGCCGGTCACGCGGCCGCGCCGGGCGGAGATATCGCCCATGACGTCGCCCATGTACTCGTCCGGCACCACGACCTCGATCTTCATCATGGGCTCCAGCAGGGCGCAGTCGGCCTTGCGCAGGGCCTCCTTGAAGGCCATGGAACCGGCGATCTTGAAGGCCATCTCGGAGGAGTCCACCTCGTGGTAGCTGCCGTCGATCAGATCGACGCCGAAGTCCATGACCTCGTAGCCGCCCACGGAGCCGGACATCGCGGCCTCGCGGATGCCCTGGTCGATGGGGGCGATGAACTCCTTGGGGATCACGCCGCCCACGATCTTGTTGTTGAACTCGTAGCCCGCGCCGGCCTCGCGGGGATAGATCTCGATGACGCAGTGACCGAACTGGCCATGGCCGCCGGTCTGGCGCACGTAGCGGCCCTCGGCCTTGGCGCGCTTGCGGATGCACTCCTTGTAGGCGACCTGGGGCTTGCCCACGGTGGCCTCCACGCGGAACTCTCGAAGCAGGCGGTCCACGATGATCTCCAGGTGCAATTCGCCCATGCCGGCGATGATGGTCTGGCCGGTGGACTCGTCGGTGTAGGTCTTGAAGGTGGGGTCCTCCTCGGCCAAGCGCACCAGAGCCAGGCTCATCTTGTCCTGGCCGGCCTTGGTCTTGGGCTCGATGGCCACGCGGATGACGGGCTCCGGGAACTCCATGGACTCCAGTATGATCGGCTTGCCCTCGTTGCAGATGGTGTCGCCGGTGGTGGTGTCCTTGAGGCCCACGGCGGAGGCGATGTCGCCGGCGCGGATCTCGTCGATCTCCTCGCGGTGATTGGCGTGCATGCGCAGTATGCGGCCGATGCGCTCCTTCTTGCCCTTGGTGGAGTTGTAGACGTAGCTGCCGGTCTTGAGTGTGCCGGAATACACCCGGAAGAAGGCCAGCTTGCCCACGTAGGGGTCCGCCATGATCTTGAACACCAGGGCGGAGAAGGGCGCGTCGTCGGAGGCTTCGCGCTCGATCTCGTCGTCCTTGCCGGGGCGGGTGCCCTTCACCGGCGGGATGTCGATGGGGGAGGGCAGGTAGTCCACGATGGCGTCCAGCAGGGGCTGCACGCCCTTGTTGCGATAGGAGGTGCCGCACAGCACGGGCGTCATGCTGCCCGCGATGGTGGCCTTGCGGATGCCGCGCATGATCTCTTCATGGCTGAGCTCCCCGCCGTCCAGGTACTTCTCCATCAGCTCGTCGTCGGCCTCGGCGGCAGCCTCCACCATCTGGCCGTGGTACTCCTCGGCCATCTCGCGGAGATTGGCGGGGATGTCGGTCTCGTCCATGGTGGTGCCCATCTCGTCGACGTAGATCTCGGCCTTCATCTTGACCAGGTCCACCAGGCCCACGAAGCTGGCCTCGGCGCCGATGGGGATCTGGATCGGCACGGCGTTGGTCTGGAGCCGCTCCTTCATCATGCTGACCACGCGGAAGAAGTCCGCGCCCACGATGTCCATCTTGTTGACGTAAGCCAGGCGGGGCACGTGGTACTTGTTGGCCTGGCGCCAGACCGTCTCGGACTGGGGCTCGACGCCGCCCTTGGCGCAGAAGACGCACACGGCGCCGTCCAGCACGCGCAGGGAGCGCTCGACCTCCACGGTAAAGTCCACGTGGCCAGGGGTGTCGATCAGGTTGATCTGGTGGCCGCGCCATTCACAGGTCGTGGCCGCAGAGGTGATCGTGATGCCGCGCTCCTGCTCCTGTTCCATCCAGTCCATCGTGGCCATGCCCTCGTGGACCTCGCCGATGCGATGCGTACGGCCGGTGTAGTACAGGATGCGCTCGGAAGTGGTGGTCTTGCCGGCATCGATGTGCGCCATGATGCCGATGTTGCGTACATGATCCAGTGAATGTGTTCTCGCCACAGTCAGTTCCTACTTTCTTTGAGTCTCCGCCGGGGGCGGAGGTTGAAATCTTTACAGATGACTTATGAAGTATTTCAGCACGCATAAAGCGTGCTGAAATCGGTGTGCTGTATGGGTGCTGTCGGAATTACCACCTGTAATGGGCGAAAGCCTTGTTGGCCTCGGCCATCTTGTGCATATCCTCGCGGCGCTTCACGGCGTTGCCGGTGTTGTTGGCAGCGTCCATGATCTCGCCGGCCAGGCGATCCGCCATGCTGCGCTCGCCGCGCTTGCGGGCGAACATCACCAGCCAGCGCAGGGCCAGGGTCTGACGGCGCTCGGGACGAATCTCGATAGGCACCTGATAGGTGGAACCGCCGACGCGGCGGGCCTTGACCTCCATGGCGGGCATGATGTTCGCAATCGCCTGATTGAAAACCTCCATGGCCTCCTTGCCGGTCTTGGCGGCGACAGTTTCAAAAGCATCGTAGCAGACGGCCTGCGCGACGCCGCGCTTGCCATCGTACATCACCTGATTGATCAGCTTGGTGATAATGGTCGTTCCGTATACCGGATCCGGAAGCACTTCGCGCTTCGGGATAAATCCACGTCTGGGCATTTTAAGTCCCTCCCAATATATTCTGACGGTGTTAAAGTGAACGAGAAACAGGCAAAAGCGCCCGCGGCATTTGGCGCTGCCGCGCTTGCCCGACCCCCATCCCCGCCGCGCATATTCCCACGTTCCAAATGGACCATGCGTTCAGGGCAATCAGGCCGTTTTCGCCAATAGGAAAGCCTGCCGGTTTTCCTTACTTCTTCGGACGCTTCGCGCCGTAGAGGGAGCGGCCCTGCATGCGCTTGGCAACGCCAGCAGCATCCAGAGCGCCGCGGATGATGTGGTAACGCACGCCAGGGAGATCGCGGACCTTGCCGCCGCGGATCAGCACAACCGAGTGCTCCTGCAGGTTGTGGCCGATGCCGGGGATGTAGCAGGTACCCTCGATATTATTCGTAAGGCGGACGCGCGCAATTTTACGCAAAGCGGAATTCGGCTTCTTGGGGGTCTGCGTCTTGACGGACATGCAGACACCGCGCTTCTGCGGACAGGACTGCAGAATCGGGGAATTCGACTTGCTGGTTACCTTTTCTCTACCCTTGCGGATCAACTGATTGATCGTCGGCATTGAAGAAAAGCACCTCCTGAACTATTATGAGTGATTGAAAGCCTCTATATACACTTCCGCAACCCTGGAAGGACAAGAGATTAAGCCATATGGGTTTGCCTTACTTTTTGATGCCCGCCGAGGCCGTCCTGACCTCGATGCCACAGGCCTCGCCGAGGGCCTTCATGCTCTCGGCCTCCACCATGCGCACGCCCATTTTGTTGCAGGCGTCCCGCACCTGGCGGAGTATGAACAGATCGGCGTCCTGCGCCACGTAGGCCTCGGCGATCTCGCCGGCCAGTATGGCGCGCACAAGCCTGCGCGTACCGACAACCTTATCGGCATTTTTCAGCTTGTCAAGCATCCCGCGCACGCTCCTTTCATGCAAACCCAGACTTATAGATAATACCATTTTGTGCCGTCGATGTCAAGCAAACCGGCCTTATTGCCGGAATTTTAACCTGCCGGCGGGCATTTGCGCCTATATTGAGGGCTCCCCTGCCCCGTCCATGAACCGCCTGAGCGCGTCGAGGCTTTTTTCCGCCGCCGCGTAGCCCGCGGCGTGCAGCCGCCGGAGCTTTTCGGGGTCGCGCTCCACCCGCCCCACGTCCGGCGGGGTGTCCGGGCGCAGCACGAACAGCCGCCCGGCGGCGGCCTGTGCCTCGATGAACCTAAGCGTGTCATTGTACATCACATGGCGGCGGGCGACGGCCTCCGCCAGCCGGGGATAGCGGGCGTAGCGCAGCCGGATCGCGCCGATGGCCCGGTTGGGCGATTTGACGTAGCCCGGGGCTCGGGTGAGCACCGCCACGTTTCTGTCGCAGCCGTCGGCGATGGCCCGGCGCACGGGGATGGCGTCGCTGATGCCGCCGTCGAGGTATCGCCGCCCATGGTACTCTACCATGTTGGAGATCAGCGGCAGCGACGCCGACGCCCGCACGGCCTGTATGTCGTCGAACATGTCCCGTATGGGCACGTACACCGGCGCTCCCGTCTCCACGTCGGTGACCACGGCGGTGAACCGTGCGCCGCTTTTCAAAAAGGCGTCGTTGTCCAGCGGGTCCAGCTTCCGGGGGATCAGGTCGTAGTTCATGCGCGCCCCGAACAGGTCCCCGGTGGCGACGAGGGATCTGACCGAGCAGAACCCGGGGTCGCGCAGGTAGTTGAGCCACACGCGGATGCCCCGCCCCGGCTGACGGCACAGGTAGCTGCACGCCTGACAGGCCCCGGCCGACACGCCGTAGACGTGGTCAAACCACACCCCCCGCGCCATCCAGCAGTCCAGCACCCCCGCGGTGAACACCCCGCGCATGCCGCCGCCCTCAAGGATCAATCCGATGTTTGACATGGTATACCTCGCGTCAGATCAACCTCTGACAATTCTTTTCACTATTCATCGAGCAATTCCGCATGTGTGCCGGTGGCGGTGGCGGAAAGTATGAGTACGTCCTCAAATACCTGGTACATCAGCAGCCAATCCGGTTCGATGTGGCATTCCCGGAAGTCGGACAGGTTTCCGGTGAGCGCGTGGTCCCGATTGCGCTTGGGGAGCGGTTCCTGCCTGGCCAGCGTGTCGAGTACGTCGGTGAGCTTGTCCATATCCTTGCCACGCCGCTTCATGCGCTTCACGTCGCGTTTCATACGATTCGTGAACATGATCTTCAACATGTCTAATCCTCCAGCATAGCGGCGACGGCGGCCTGGGCGGTTTCATAGGGACCGTGGAGGTTGGTGCGGTCGCGGCTGTCGCGCACGGCCGTCTTCAAGCTGTAATCGGGGATGTGGCGCACCTCAAACGGAATGCCGTTGCGTTCCAGCGACGCCATGAAGAACATCCGCACCGCGGTGGTGGTATCCAGCCCGAGGCTGTTGTAGAGGGAATCGATCCGCGTTTTCAGTGCGTCGTCAATCCTTATTTGCACAGTGGACATCATTCATGCCTCCTCATTGCTGATTCAATAGTATAATACGACTTTTGCAATGCTCTGTCAATGGATATTCGCCGCAACCGACAAGAAAACATATTTCAAAATAACCTTTCATTAATGACGCGGGCGCGGTGAAGGTGTACAATAATCCCATAAAATACAGTGGAATACGGAGGAGGCACACTATGCAGCAGGACATGATCGTCATTCTGGACCTCGGCAGCAGGCAGAGCGCGCAGATCGCCCGGGAGATTCGGGCGCTGGGCGTGTACACGGAGATTCATCCCCACGACATCACCGCCGACCAGCTCAGGGCGCTGCCCAACGTGAAGGGCATCGTGTTGAACGGCGGCGAGAACCGCGTGGTGGACGGCGTCGAGATCGATGCCTCTGACGCGGTTTACAACAGCGGCCTGCCGCTGATGGCCGTGGACCACAGGGCCCGGCGCGCCGACGTGACCCTCGAGCGCTGGCCGGAGGACGACGCGCAGCGCCGGGAAGCGCTTCGTGCCTTCACCTTCGACGTCTGCAGGGCCGAAGCCAACTGGAACATGGACAACTTCATCGCCGATCAGATCGAGCTGATCAAAAAGCAGGTGGGCGATAAGAAGGTGCTGCTGGCCCTGTCCGGCGGCGTGGATTCCTCCGTGGTGGCGGCGCTGCTGATCCGCGCCATCGGCGACCAGCTCACCTGCGTGCACGTCAACCACGGCCTGCTCAGGAAGGGCGAGCCGGAGCAGGTGGTGGAGGTGTTCCGCAACCAGCTCGGCGCGAACCTGATCTACGTGGACGCCGTGGACCGCTTCCTGGACAAGCTCGCCGGCGTCTCCGACCCCGAGCGGAAGCGCAAGATCATCGGCGCCGAGTTCATCCGCGTGTTCGAGGAGGAGGCCCGCAAGCTCGACGGCGTGGAGTTCCTCGGCCAGGGCACCATCTATCCCGACATCGTGGAGTCCGGCACCAAGACCGCGAAGATGGTCAAGTCCCACCACAACGTGGGCGGCCTGCCCGAGGACCTCAAATTCGAGCTGGTCGAGCCCCTCAAGATGCTGTTCAAGGACGAGGTGCGCGCCTGCGGCGTGGCCCTGGGCCTGCCCGACAGCATGGTCTACCGCCAGCCCTTCCCCGGCCCCGGCCTGGGCGTGCGCTGCCTGGGCGCCATCACCCGCGACCGCCTCGAGGCCCTGCGCGAGGCCGACGCCATCCTCCGCGAGGAGTTCGATGTCGCCGGCCTGCGCGGCAAGGTGTGGCAGTACTTCACCGTCGTGCCTGACTTCCGCTCCACCGGCGTGCGCGATAACGCCCGCTGCTTCGAGTGGCCCGTCATCATCCGCGCCGTCAATACCGTGGACGCCATGACCGCCACCGTCGAGCAGGTCCCCTGGCCCGTGCTCCTCAAGATCACTGACCGCATCCTCGCTGAGGTCAGGGGCGTCAATCGCGTGCTCTATGACCTCTCTCCCAAGCCCGTGGCGACCATCGAGTGGGAATAGCGGCAAGAACGGTCGGAGACCCTGAAAACACGGGGTTTTCAAGGCCTCCGAGGTCGCCGTGACAACGTTTTGACAACAATTTTTGAGATTCGCATTACTCACTGAATGATCGAGGGATTATTCCGATTGTCGGAGTGGCTCACAGATCATTCGGACAAATCCAGAGCTAACTGATTTTTGTTGAAGTCAGTTAGCTCTTTTTGTTTGCCGACAATCGGCCAAGGAGGATTTGGAGTATGCGAATTTCTTTTTCACAGCTTGTCCTTGAACGCTTCGACGAGTGCGTCGCTCAGAGCCTGCGAAGGCACCTTGACATAGTTCTGCGTTTCGTCGTGGGCGGGGTAGCTGTACCGCCAGGTGTCGTAATCGTCCCGGCTCATGTCACCGTTGGCGATAAAAGCAGGATAACCATACGCGCCGCGGAAAACGCACATCGCCGCTGGGCGAACTCCACCTTTAGCTTATCACATAAGTGGCCGGGATGTCATTGACCTTGTAGTTGAAAAAAGCCTCCGGCTGGATGCTGTTTCCAACCGGAAGATGTTGTGAATTGTGTTTACTTCAGCTTCAGCCCGTCGCTGAACGCCCTGCCTACGACCTCGCCGACGACGCGATAGGCATTGAAGGATGGATCGAAGATGATCGGACGTAATTTTCCCAGGTCCACCTTCCCGTCCGTCAGGATGCTCTCGTCGGCTTGTGAGGCCACGATCTCGCCGATCAGGTAGCCCGTCTCGGTATCCCAACTCTTCACCCTGCATTCCAGCGTCAACGGATACTCCTCAATGATAGGCGCGTTGACGTGGGCGCTCCTGTGGGTGTGGCAGCCGGCTTTCTCGATCTTGTTGACCTTCGCGCCGGTCTCCACACCAAAGTAATCGGAGATCAGCACGGTGTCCGCCGTGCCGAATGCCACGGTAAACGCTCCGGTCTTCTCGAAGTTCTCGGTGGTATTGTGCTTTCCGAGCATAAGGGTAATCTCGCTCATGTCGCTCTGCATGCCCCAGGCTGCGTTCATTGCGTTGGGTATGCCGTTCTCATCATAGGTGCCGATGATGAATACGCCCTCAGGGGTGATCGTCGATTTGTTGCCTTTGAATTCAATGCTCATTTTCTTTCCCTCCATTACGTAAAAGACTTTATTTCGTGCGCATCATTCACGCGGCACAAAATCAAAACAGCTTCCCCGTAAACAATGTCATCAGCAGCTCTTCCAGTTGATCCGGACTGGTCGCGCATCCTTCCAGCGCATACCGTCTGGCCACGCAGGAGACGCCTCCCGCGTAGAAGCTGGCGGCATACCGGCGGGTACATGGATCGACGGCATTCAGGAAACAATCGCATGCCTCCAGCGCTTCATACAGGCTGTCGTAGAGCAGGTAGTCGATGCGGTTTTCCACCAGCAGGCGGAGTAAATCCCTGTTGCGAAAAATGTAGTTGCTATAACCACGGCACAGCTGACGCAGGCTGCAGGCTTCTTCAGTCTTGAATTGAGGCAACTCCGGCGCGTAGCAGTACTGAGCCTGCAGCGTAAACGTCACCACGTTCTCGCGCGAGGAAAAAAGGGTATAGAACGTCTGGCGGGAAATGCCCGCCGACTTGCACAGCTCGCTGATGGTTATCTGGGCATACGGCTTTTCTTGGATCAACCGCATCATCGCCTCCGCGATCTGCCGCTGCGAGGCCATCGCCGTCTTGTTGCTGCCGCAGTACATATCTGTCTCTCCCATCTGTGAATGTAAATATTATAGCAAAAAGGTTGACAGATGTCAAGGATAGTTGTATGATATATAAAACTTGACATCTGTCAATGTATTGCTTGTCATGATGGAATTCAACGACAGCAGCAGGAGGTGTTTCCATGTCCATTATGCCTTTGTATAATATCATCGCCCTGCCCGGCGCAAAGCTGTGGCTGCAGGTCAAGGCCTATCAATCCCTCACGGGCAAGGCCCCCGCTTCCGGCGAGCGCGTGACGCTACTCATGCAGAAGGAGGAAGCGCCGCGCAACGCCCTTACGGCTGACAGCTTTCAATCTATCGGGGTTGTGGGCAGCATCGTCGAGATCAACAACGAAGGATTTCTGTGCATCGATGTCCAGAATCGCGTAAATATAGAGGAAATTGCCATGCTGCGCGATCGCAGCTTCAGCATGACCGTATCACGCCGCCCGGACGTGGACGACCTGGACTCCGTCGATGCCGGACGTCGTCTTATTGAAGTCAAAGACCGTATCCTCTCCTTCGCCAAGGGCAAGCAGTGGGAGGGCATGCTTCGCAACTTCGCGGCGCACTGGGACAATCTGTGGACCGTGGCCGCCGCCATGTCGCCGTGGATGAACGTTTCTTCCGAGGAGCGCTATGCGCTGCTGGCAGAGGACAGCCTTTCCGCCCGCTTCGACGCAGTGGAGCGAATTCTGATGGAAGGGCTGGAGCTGATCGACGTGCAGAGCGCCGCGCAGTCCGCCCAGCAGGAAAACCACGAGAAGCTGTACCGCGAGGCCGCCCTCAAAAAGCAGATAGAATACCTGCAAAAGGAACTGGATGCCATGCACCCGGAGAACGTCTCCGAGGTGCGGCGGCTGGAACTGAAGCTGGAAGAAGCCGGTATGAACGAGCAGGCCTTGAAGGAAGGCCGCAAGGTTCTGAACCGTATCAAGGGCGAGGGCGCGAACAGCCCCGAGGCTGGTATGCTGACGGACTGGTTGGACCTTCTTACCAGCCTCCCGTGGAAGAAGGAAGCAGCGAAGGAAATATCCCTTGACGAGGCTCGCGCCGCACTGAACTCCGAGCACTCCGGCCTGGACAAAGTGAAAAAGCGCATCCTCCAGCAGCTGGCGGTGATGCGCCTCAAGGGAAAGCAAAGTGGCTCCATACTGTGCTTCGTAGGCGCGCCCGGCACCGGCAAGACGAGCATCGGCGAGAGCATCGCCAATGCCCTGGGGCGCAAGTATGTGCGCGTGTCGCTGGGCGGCGTGCGGGACGAAGCCGACATCCGCGGCCACCGGCGTACCTACATCGGAGCCATGCCGGGGCGTATCATCGACGGCATCCACAAGTGTGGCGTGAGCAACCCCGTGATGGTGCTGGACGAGGTGGACAAGCTTTCCCAGTCCTATAACGGCGATCCCGCCAGCGCCCTTCTGGAGGTGTTGGACCCGGAACAGAACTTCTCCTTCACCGATCACTACCTGAACGTGCCCTTCGACCTGTCGGACGTGCTGTTCATCTGCACGGCCAATACGCTTGACACCATTCCCCAGCCGCTGCTCGACCGTATGGAGGTCATCCACTTCCAGGGCTACACGCCCATCGAGAAGCATGAGATCGCCACTAAGCACCTGCTGCCCCGGAGCATGGAGGCTGTCGGGATCACCGAAGGTGCGCTGGCTGTGTCCGACGCCACCATTGACCGCATCATCGAAGACTACACCCGCGAGGCAGGCGTCCGTGGGCTCAAGAAGCGTTTGGACCAACTGTGCCGCAGCGCGGCGGTAGCCCTGGTGGAAGACGGCAGCGTAAAGCTGACCATTGACGCGGATGATCTGTCGGAGTATCTGGACGCAAACCCCATCCACCGCAAGCATGTCCCTGAGAGCGCCAAGCCCGGCATCGTCACAGGCCTGGCCTGGACGCCGGTGGGCGGCGACATCCTGTATATCCAGACGCTGTTGACCAGGGGAACCGGAAAGATTACCGTTACCGGCCAGCTGGGAGATGTGATGAAGGAATCCGCCCAGATCGCTGTGAGTCTGGTGAAGGCCATGCTGCCGGATCAGGCACAGAACCTTGCCGAGAGCGACCTGCACATCCACGTGCCCGACGGTGCTACCCCCAAGGACGGCCCCTCGGCGGGCATCACGCTGACCACAGCGCTGGCCTCCCTCCTGACCGGCATCCCCGTGCCGCCGAGCGTAGCTATGACCGGCGAGGTGTCTCTGCAGGGTGACGTGAACCCCATCGGGGGCTTGCCGGAGAAGCTTATGGCCGCCCAGCGTTCAGGCGTGGAGAAGGTATTCATCCCGAAGGACAATGTGGACGACCTCAAGGACGTAGCCGCGGAGGTCAGGGATGCGCTTGAGATCGTGCCCGTATCCACCGTCCGCGAGGTTCTGAGCGCGCTGGGGATCACGGCCGATCCTGCCTCTGCACTGGCTGGTTGATATAATCAAACTCCCGGTCATCGTTTTGGTGATCGGGAGCTGTTTTTTTCACAGACTGGACTAAAGGTAGATGCAACGATTCAATTACTCTATGAACGCTTCCCCTCTTAGAAGCATTTTTGCTTGCGCTCTCTCTTGCACTGTTCGATGTTCCCACAGCGATAGCACAGCTCGTTGTCGCAGACGCCGTCGTTTTCAAAGCAGGACAGGATGTTGTTCACCGTCGTCTCGGCGATGTTGTTCAGGGCCTCCTCCGTCAGGAATGCCTGATGGGAGGTCACGATCACATTCGGCATGGAGATCAGCCGGGACAGCAGGTCGTCGTTGAGGATGTGGCCCGAACGATCCTCGAAGAAGATGTCCGCCTCTTCCTCGTATACATCCAGACAGGCTGCGCCGATCTTTCGGGCCTTGATGCCCTCCAGCAGCGCTTCGGCGTCGATCAGGCCGCCGCGGGATGTGTTGACGATGACGACGCCCTTCTTCATCCTGCCGATGGCGTCCGCGCCGATCATGTGCCGTGTCTCGTCGGTCAACGGACAGTGCAGGGAGATGATGTCGCTGCGCTCGAAAAGCGCGTCCAGCGAGACGTATTCGATGCCGCTGTCCTTCGCCGGAAAGCGGTCATAGGCGATCACATTCATGCCGAAGCCCCGGCAGATGTCGATGAAGATCCTGCCGATCTTGCCGGTGCCGATGACGCCCACGGTCTTTCCGTGCAGGTCAAACCCGGTCAGGCCGTTCAGCGAGAAGTTGAATTCCCTCGTGCGATTGTATGCCTTGTGGATTCGGCGCACGGAGGTCAGCAGCAGCGCCATGGCGTGCTCCGCCACCGAATACGGCGAATAGGCCGGAACGTGCACGACGTGAACCTTTCCGAACGCCGCGCGCACATCCACGTTGTTGTAGCCCGCGGAGCGCAGCGCGATGAGTCTGACACCATATGTGTACAGCTTTTCGATCACTGCGGCATTCACATCATCGTTCACAAACACGCATACTGCGTCGCAGCCCTTCGCCAACTCAACCGTGTCCTCGTTCAGTTTCGTTTCAAGGAATCTGAACTCCACATCATGAATCTCTCCGTAATGCTCAAAAGACGGCTTGTCATATGCCTTCGTATCAAAAAACGCTACCTTGATCATTGTCTCGCCTCCTCAGTCCAGAATCCTGCCGTCCACGGAGATGGTAACCACCTGCCACGGGATGAACTTGCCGCTGTTCTTCAGCGCGTTTTCCGCGGCCCGCTGCAAGCCGCCGCAGCAGGGCACCTCCATGCGGACGATGGTGACGCTTTTAATGTCGTTGTCACGGATAATCGCCGTCAGCTTTTCCGTATAGTCCACCGCGTCCAGCTTTGGACAGCCGATGATCGTGACCTTGCCCCGCATGAAATCCTCGTGCATACTGGCGTAGGCGTAGGCCGTGCAGTCCGCCGCGATCAGCAGCTTCGCGCCTTCAAAGAAAGGTGCCTGCGTGGGAACGAGCTTGATCTGGCAGGGCCACTGACCGAGGTGGGAGACCGGGCGGAAGGAACGAGGCTCATTATCGCCTTCGCCGCGTTCAAACTGCCGCACGTTGGAGCCCGGACACCCACCTTCATGGTGATGATGCGCTTGCGCTGCCTTTGCCGCGTTGCTGGCCTTTACCGCCGCCTCGTCGTATTCGGGCGCTTCCCGCTCCTCGAAGCTGATCGCACCCGTGGGGCAGTTCGGCAGGCAATCTCCGAAGCCGTCGCAGAAATCCTCCCGCACCAGCTTCGCCTTGCCGTCCACCATCTCAATAGCGCCCTCGTGGCAGGCGCTTGCGCACAGCCCGCAGCCGTTGCACTTCTCCTCGTCGATGTGAATAATCTTCCTGATCATCTGAATGCCCTCCTTCTCATCGCGTCTCAACGCGTTCTTTCTGACGCCGTGCTATTTCCATCAGTTGTTTAAAGGCTTCCTCGCCCACGCACTTCTTCGCGTATTGGCACCATTGAACGCAGGTGAGCGCGTCGTTGTAGATGACAAAGCCGCAGTTTTCACAGACCGCCTCCGTATCCACGGAGAATATCTCGATCTCGTACCCGCATCGCGGACAGGTCTTCTCACGGATCTCAATCTGCGGCTTGCCCTGGCAGCCTTCCATAATCATGCCCATCACCTCTTTCGTTCTGTTAATAGCTTACAACAAAAAGAAGAAAAAGTCTGTATCTGAGGATACATATAGATAAATATATGTGCATGATGGGAGAACAAAACGAAAGTTTATGTAAATATTAGATGTAACCATTGACATTACATCATCAGTGTGCTATTGTAAGCCCATGAGATGTAACCGCAATGATTACATTAGATAAACTACCACGATTTCTGGAGGATACGATCATGACGAACATTGAAAAGGCCCTGGCTCTCATCAACACTTTCGCTACCGGCGACACCGAGAAGGCAAAGGAACTTCTGGCTCCCGGCTACATCCAGCACAACCTCGCCTACGGAACCGGCGCTGATGCCTTTGTCGGGAGTGTTGCCTACCTCGGAGCTGCTCCCGTGAAGACCACCGTCAACAATATCCGCGCTTTCGAAGATGGCGATAAGGTGTTCCTGCAAACCGTCTACAATTTCGCCGGTATGGGCGAGCAGGTCGCTTTCGATATCTTCCGCTTCGACGCGGACGGCAGGATCGCGGAGCACTGGGATAACCTCGCGGCCAAGGCCGAGCCAAATCCCTCCGGCCACACCCAGATCGACGGCACGATGGAGAAGAAGGCTGTCGACAGGGAAGAGACCCGCAAGGTCGTCGCCTCCTTCGTCGGTGATGTGCTGCGCGGCGAGAATCCCGGCAAGCTGACCGATTACTTTGACGGAGACAATTACATCCAGCACAACACCGGCATCGCTGACGGTCTGTCCGGTCTTGGCGCTGCGTTGGCCGCTCTTGCCGATCAGGGCATTCAGATGATCTACAATAAGACCCACCATGTTCTGGCCGATGGCAACTACGGCCTGGCAGTCAGCGAGGGCACCTTCGGGGGCACTCCTACCACCTATTACGATCTATTCCGTGTCGAGGACGGAAAGATCGCGGAGCATTGGGACGTCATGGAGACGCTGGCTGCTGAGGATACCTGGCAGAACCAGAACGGAAAATTCTAATGTAACCATTGAATTTACAGCTTTATTGATGTAGAATGGTGGCAGGAGGTTGGTGGCTATGCAGATTTCAAGCCGGTTTACCGTGGCTCTGCATATCTTCACCTGTGTGGATACTTTCAAGGATGACTACAAAGTGACCAGCGACTTTCTCGCCGGAAGTATCAATGCAAATCCTGTCATCATTCGCAAAATCCTCACACAGCTGAAGAATGCGGGATTGATCACCGTAGCGAGAGGGACTGGCGGGATCACCGTGAACAGGCCGCTTTCGGAGATCACGTTTTACGATGTGTATCAGGCAATCGAGCCCGTTGAAAACGGCGACCTGTTCCATTTCCATGAGAGCCCGAATCCGGAGTGTCCTGTCGGAAGAAACATCCACAGGCTCCTTGACGAAAAGCTCAAGGCGATCCAGGACTCCATGGAAGACAAGATGAAGGAATACACGCTTGCCGATCTGCGGACGGGCATGCGGGAAATACTCGCGGAGGAAGCGTAAGCGACCAGGGCTTCGGCGACGGCTGTCCCGGAGCCCTTTTGCAAAGGGGACTTTGATGTGGGCAGGAAAACAACACAGGAACAGCGCCTTGATTACCTTGTGGAAGCGTTCAAGGCGGATTCCGGTGAATATGCGGGTTTGCGGACACCCGCCGACACGGAAGGCAAGCGGCGCATCCTCCGTTCTCTTATGAACGTCCGGATGCCGCGTGAACTGCCGAATTCTGTTTTGGAAGTGCAGGATAAATACCTGACTGAACGAGCCGAGGAGAAAGGCATTGTGCAGCTTTCGGACATTCCAATCATCCGGGACGGTCTTTCCATCTGGCAGGGTGACATTACAAGGCTGGAAGTCGATGCTATTGTCAATGCCGCCAATTCACAGATGCTGGGCTGCTTTGTACCGATGCACACCTGCATCGACAACTGCATCCATACCTTTGCCGGAGTCCAGCTCCGGGCGGAGTGCAATCGCCAGATGAAAGCGCTGCGTGGGAAATTCGGCAGGGATTATGAGCAGCCGACCGCTGTTCCCATGCTGACGGATGCCTACAACCTCCCGGCAAAGAAAGTGATTCATATCGTCGGGCCGATTGTACAGAATCGTTTGACGCCTACTCTGGAAAAAGACCTCGCCGACTGCTATTGGAACACACTGGATATGTGTTTGAAGAATGGGCTAAGGAGCGCGGCCTTCTGCTGCATCTCCACAGGAGTGTTCCATTTTCCAAACAGAAGAGCGGCGGAAATCGCAGTCAGCACGGTCAAGAACTGGATTTCAACCCACCCGAAGGTAATGGAAAGGGTGATATTCAATGTTTTCAAAGACGAGGACAGGCGATACTATGGGGAAGAATTATCGTGATCTGCCAAACGGCTATCAGGAGAGCATCGGGAAGGGGCTGAGTGCCGTGCGAACTTTCAGCAACCGGATGTCCTTCGGGACGGGGACAAAGAAAGAGCGGATTGTACGGTTGAAAGAAGAAATCGAAACAGCCGACGCTATCGTGATCGGCGCGGGTGCGGGACTGTCCACCTCTGCGGGACTGACCTACAGCGGCGAGCGGTTTGAACGGTACTTCTCCGATTTTGCAGAAAAGTTTGGCATTCGTGATATGTATTCCGGAGGCTTCTATCCCTTCCCCGATGATGAAACGCGCTGGGCATGGTGGGCAAGGCACATCTATTTCAATCGCTACATCGATGCCCCAAAGCCAGTTTACAGGGAGCTTTTGGAGCTGGCTGCGGATAAAAACTACTTTGTCATCACGACCAATGTGGACCACCAATTCCAGAGAGCGGGGTTTGACAAGAAACGCCTGTTCTATACGCAGGGCGACTACGGCTTATTCCAGAGCGTCGATCCATCGAATCGGAAAACCTACGACAACGAGGCGTGGGTCACGGCTGCGATAGTGGCGCAGGGTTTCGTGAAGGGTACGGACGGCATTTATCAGGTGCCGGAGGACGGTAGAATCACTATGCGGCTCCCCGCATCGCTGATTCCCAAATGCCCGGACGACCGCACTGACGCAACCATGAATCTCCGCTCGGATGATTCCTTCGTTGAGGACGAGGGATGGCACAGGGCATCGGCGGCTTACTCCGATTTCCTGTGCAGGCATGAGAATCGCCATGTACTATTTTGGGAATTGGGCGTCGGGGCAAACACTCCGGTGTTTTGTTCAATGCGCACCAAAAGGAAATCTACGAGAAACGTGATAAAACGGCAGATTTCAGAGGGTTCGCATACTTTGATCAATGGCTTTGAAAGGCGGTGTGCCTGATGTTTAGCGGGAAAGTGGCCTATAAAAATACGGAAAACGGCATTGAAAAGCTGCGCGACGCGCTGGATCAGTCGGAGACGGTGCTCTTAGGCACTGGAGCCGGACTTTCAACATCTGCGGGATTTGTCTACGGAGGCGAGCGCTTTCAAAAGTATTTCAGCGATTTTTATAAAAAATATCACTTTAAGGATATGTATTCAGGCGGCTTCTATCCCTACGATACCCCGGAAGAACGATGGGGTTTTTGGAGTCGGAACATCTACATCAATCGCTACATGAATCCACCGAAACCTGTGTATGAGGACTTGTTCAAGCTGGTGAAAGACAAGGACTATTTCGTGATTACCACCAATGTGGATCACTGCTTCCAGAAGGCGGGCTTTGACAAGCGGAGGTTGTTCTACACCCAGGGCGATTACGGCCTGTGGCAATGTTCCAAGCCCTGCCATCTGGCAACCTATGATAACGCCCAGACCGTGCGGAAGATGGTGGAGGCCCAGGGTTTCATTATAGCGGAAAACGGCGATCTGACCCTCCCCAAGGGCGCGGCGCTGAAGATGACCGTGCCGACGGAACTGGTGCCGCGCTGCCCGCGCTGCGGACGCCCCATGAGTATGAACTTGCGCGCTGATGATACCTTCGTGGAGGACAAGGGCTGGCACGTCCATGCCAAGCTGTATTCCGACTATCTGGACGAGCACAGGAGGAGCAAGATTGTTTTTCTCGACCTGGGAATAGGGGTCAATACGCCGACAATCATAAAAGTGCCCTTCATGCGCATGACGCAGGAATGGCCGAACGCCACCTATGTCTGCCTGAATTTAGGCGAAGCGTTCACGCCTGTGGAAATCCAGGAACGATCGATCTGCATCAATGGCGACATTGGAGCTGTTTTGAAACAGTTGCTGCAGCAATAGTCTGTACTCTTTGACAAACATGAAACCGCAAAGCTTATATCTTTTAATGTGCTAAATGTCAGCATTCCATATTTAGTAGCCAATAGCTATAAAGGTGGTAGAAATGATAAACCAGGATGACGCCGCATATGTCAATGTTCAAGGGCTTTCTTTTTCAATACAATTGTTGAGCATCTCGGACATACGCCTTCGCATCCTTGATAAAGCTCGCAATGATAAGCAGAATGACCAAACCGATGGGAAAACAGCGATAATGGATACTGTCTGCAAATTGCTCATGCTCCACTCTGAGAAGATCAGCGCCATTGGCAGCAGGATCAGCAGCAACGCCCAGAACAGCTTCATCCGCACTGGCGCTTCACCGTCATAATTAACCTCACGGTAGGAATACTGGCAAGCGACGAGGGTGATGCTGTCGAAGGAAGAGGCATAGAACGTGACCATTGAAGCGACCAGCAGCACGAGCGCGATCTTGTAGGCGGGCAATGTTCTAAGTATGGACATAACCGTGGCATACAAATCACCACTCGCCTCATACAAGCCGATGAAGTCGGATTTCCCCATCATCTGCAGGCCCAGGCCATAATTCCCCAGGATAATAAAGGATACGATCGTGGAAAGCACTCCGAACAAATAGGAACCTAGGATCACCTGGCGCACCGTCCGACCACGGCTGACATTGCCCATGAAGAATGGCGCAGCCACACACCAGACCATCCAGTAGGCCAAATAGAAGATGGTCCAGTTTTGCGGAAAGGAAGATGTGCGGAGCGCATCCGTCCAGGTGGAAAGGCCGATGAAGTTCTGTACGACATTACCGATGGCAGTCAATCCTGTTTCGAGGATGTAGCGCGTCTGTCCGCCAAGGATCAGCACATATAGCAGCAGCGCGCCGAAGATAACCATACAGACATTGGACAGCTTCGCAACGCCCTTGATCCCATGCCAACGGCTTCACGCCCGTGGAGATGCGCACCACGCTGGAGGATCTGGGCCCGACCTACGTCAAGATCGGCCAGATCATGTCCAGCCGCGTAGACATGCTGCCAGAGAGCTACTGCAGGGAGCTTGAGAAGCTCCGGCAGAACGTCAAGCCCCTGGACGCAGAGATCGCCCGGGCGGTGATCGAGCAGGAGACCGGCAAAAAGATCGAGGACATCTTCCTGGAGTTCCGGGACAAGCCCCTGGGCTCGGCCTCCATCGGCCAGGCCCACTACGCCGTGTGAAGGACGGCACGAGGGTGGTCACCAAGGTGCAGCGCCCGCTGATCGCGGACATGATGCGCGAGGATTTCGTGCTCTTGAAGAAGCTCGCCACCATCGTCAACACCGTCAACGAGGCCAACGAGGACAGCGAGCAGATGATCGACCTGCTGTCGGTGATCGAGGAGCTGGAGAAGGTGGAAGAGGAGGAGCTGGACTTCCGCGTTGAGGCGGAGAACACCCGCTTCTTCAAGGAAAACTGCATCGGCGACGAGGAGAAGATCACCTGCCCCACGGTGATCGACGAGCTAACCACCGAGCGGCTGTTCACCATGACCTTCGTGGATGGCTATTCCATCTCCAAGCGCGACCGGCTGATCGACGAGGACTATGACCCGGTGCAGATCGGCTCCGTGATTCTGGATAATTACCTCCATCAGGTACTGGATGTGGGCACCTTCCACGGCGACCCCCACCAGGGCAACATCATGTTCAGTCATGGCAAGCCCGTCTGGATCGACTTCGGCATGATCGGGCGCATCAGCGACGCGGACGTGAACATCATACAGTCGCTGATCCTCTCGCTGATCGAGCGCGACTTGGACAAGTTGGTCAACGCCATCATGTCCATGGGCGCGACGGGTCCCCAGACCAACCGGAGCAAGCTGATCGAGGACGCGGACGTGATGTTCGACAAGTACATGAACGTCACTAACCTGGACGAGCTGGATCTGTCCGCGCTGCTCACCGAGGTCACCGACCTGGCGAGCAAGCATCACATCACGATCCCCGGCAAGTACACCATGCTGGTGCGCTCCATCGCCACCATCGAGGGCGTAATCGAGCAGTTGTGCCCGGAGCTCAACCTGTTCCAGCAGATCACCGACCGGCTGCTGGAGCGCGTGAGGCAGAATTTCAACGTGGAACAGGAGCTTCTGAGCGCCGGCAAAGATGTGCTGGACCTGGGCAAGAAGGCGTCCAGGATGCCCGGCATGGCCTACGACGCGATGAACAACCTGGTCAAGGGGCGCACGAAGGTGAACTTCGAGCTGACCGGCTATGAGGAGATCCTCAGAAGCCTGAATGCCACCGTCAGGAACGTGGTGCTGGCGTTATTTGCCTGCGTACTGTTCTTCGGCTCCTGCATACTGACCACGGCGGATATCCAGCCCAAGACGCCGGACGGCCAGCCGCTGATCGCCGCAGTGGGCATGATGTTTGCCATCGCGCTGGGGATCTACACGATCAAGCACATGACAAAGAAGAAATGACCTCGTTCGAAGCCGGGAGCGCAGTCGTACACCCCCGGCTTTATATTGGTGTGCCGGGCATGGCGCACATCTAACCGGTGAAAGTCCGGTCGCGGGTATCTACCGCCAAACGTAGCGAACCGCAAGCTGTTATCGGCAACGGTACGAAACTGGATAACTGCATTGAGGCAGTCTCACTATAATGCCTCTGTGGAGGTAACTGTTCAGTCCACCCCGAATAATACCCCAACAGCACCACCCCGAAAGGCCGCAACGATGGCATCAAAAGAAGAGACGCCATGAAGAGCCGCCGAGGAGGTGAAGCTGAGGACACGAGCGAAATCATCTGCGCCGGATTTGGTGCGGAAGCACCCGGATACTTTCTCTTTGACCCTTGCGCAGCGAATCGCCCGTGGCTGGAGGCTTCGCTGCAGTTTCAGCAGTATTGTTGGTATAGGGAACGCGCCAGTCCTTCGCAAATCTTAGGATGTCATCCTTGAAGTCGCGGAAGCGCTCCAGAAGACACCTGAATTTGCCCTTGGCCTTGGGGCCGCGTTTTCCGGGAGTGCGCTCCGGAATGGGATTGGCGGCAAG
>CACXBB010000008.1 GCA_902765735.1 uncultured Eubacteriales bacterium
ATCGTTTTCAAGGTTCGCGCCGCCTTTGTGAGGCTCCCGCAGGGCGTCTCTCGCTGACAGCTTGATCAGTATATCAAACCGCTTTTTATTTGTCAATACTCTTTTTTGCAAATTACCGTGAATTAACATCATTTGCCGATCATGGGCTGAATCTGCCGGCCTTCGAGGGCCAGCGCGAGGATCTCCGGCAGCATCTCGAAGTCGGCCACGATGGAGCCGGGCTTCTCCCCGGGGTCGTCCTGCCGGAGGGGCGCGAAGAAGAAGTGCTTTGCCGCCATCAGCTGCCCGATATTGCGCGCGTTCTGCCCCAACGCGTCGTTGCTGGACACCGCCAGCACCACGGGCCTGCCGTTGCGCAGATGGGACTTCGCCGCCAGCGTCACCGGCGTGTCTGCGACGCCCGCCGCCAGCTTGGCCAGCGTGTTGCCGGTGCAGGGCATGATCGCCAGCACGTCCAGCAGCTTTTTCGGCCCGATGGGCTCGGCCTGTGCGATGGTCTGAATCAGCGGCCTTTCGCAGATCTCCTCAAACGTGCGCCGCGCCGCCGCCGCCTCGAAGAAGCGCGTGTCGATGTTCGCCGCGTTGAAGGACATGATCGGCGTCAGCTCGGCCCCCGCCTCCCTGAGCGCCCGCCACACCCGAAACGCCCGGGCGAAGGTGCAGAAGGACCCGGTCATGGCGCAGCCCACGCGGACGCCCCGCAGATCAGTCATGCTCCCCACCTCCCCGCAGCATCGCGCGGTACAGCGCCGCCGCCGCGCTGTCGGGACAGTACCGCCCGGGCAGGCCGGGCTCCCGCCAGGCCCGCAGGCCCAGCGCCCACGCCGCGCGCAGATCGACGCCGTAGGGCAGGCTGGCCAGGTCGATGATCAGCGCCTCGCGGTTCACATGCCGAAGCGTCTCCCCGTCCAGCACCATGGCCGGGGCGGTGTTGAAGATGATATCGATCCCCGGCAGCACCTCCGGCAGCCGTTCCGTCAAAATCGCCTCCGCGCCGCGCTCGATGGCACGATGCCGGTGCGCCCGCGTCCGGGAGACCACGATGACCTTCGCGCCCAGCGCCACCAGCATCTCGGTCAGCGCGCCGCCGATGCGTCCCCAGCCGATCACCAGCGTGCGCGCGTCGCGCAGGCACCTGTCCCCCGCCCGCATGGCGGCGCACAGCGCGCCCTCGGCGGTGAGCCAGGCGTTCTCCACCTGGAGCGCCTCGTCCCGCCACAGGTCGGTGATCCGCGCGTCCTCCCAATGGACCGGCCCGCACAGGAAGACCCGCGCCTCCGGCGCGGCCAGCGCCAGTATCTCCTCCATGGTGAAGTCGCACTTCGGCGGACAGTTGACCACGATGCCCCGCGCTCCCGCCAGGTCCTCCGCCGTTGGCTTCGCCGTGTGCCGCGCTGTGTATCCGCCCTCCCGCAGCCGCTTCGCCAGGGCGGGCATCCGCGCGTCGCCGCCCAATACGATGTAATCCAATGAAACCGCCTCCCTTTCACGCGGCATACTATGCGCCGCGCGAAAACGGAGTGCAAAAAAGGCAGCCTCCCGAAAAGGCTGTCATGAGACCATCCGGCCGCGCACCGGCAGCCGCAGGGTGAAGGTACTGCCCGCCTCGGGGCGGGAGCGTGCCGAGAGACTGCCGCCCAGCCGCCGCGCGCCCTCCATGGCGGCGGGCAGGCCGTAGCCGTGGCCGTTGTCGGTCTCCCCGCGCAGAAAGATGTAGGGCAGGCGCTCGGGGGCGATGCCCGGGCCGTCGTCCGTCACGGCGATCTCCGCGAAGTCCCCCAGCGCCGTGCAGCGCACCGCCACCCTGCCGCCCGCAGGCGAGAACCGTATGGCGTTCATGAGGAGGTTCAGTATAACCCGCGCAAGCGCGTCGCCGTCGGCGGCCAGCGTCAGCGCGTCCACATTGCCGGAAAGCGCCAGCGCGACCCCGCGGGCGTCGGCGTAGTCCCGGCAGCGCAGGCACAGCGCCCGCAGGCAGCCCATCAGCTCCACCGACTCGGGCGCGGGCGCCTCGTGCCGCTCAAGCGCGCCGTCCAGCAGCCGGCCCATCTGCGCCGCGCCCTCCGTGAGCGCGTCCAGATAGCCCCGGGTCGCCCCGTCATCTCCTGACAATTGCAGCATCTGGGCGCTGGCCTGTATCAGTTGAAGCGAGAGCCGCAAATCGTGCAGCAGTTCCATATCCATATCCGTCACCTCTGTGACAGGTATATGCACACGATGCCGCGGATATGACAGCTACCCGCACGATCACCCCAGGCTCTTCAGTGCCAGGAAGATCATCTCGTCGGTCTTGTCGGTCTTTCCGGCCACCCTGGAGACGGCCTTGGCGGCCTCGGAGGCGCTGTACCCCAGGGCCACCAGCGCGGCGACGGCCTCGCCCTCGGGCCCGTCGGCCTGCTTCGGCGCGACGGAGGCCCCGCTGCCGGTGAGCTGGGCATCGTCCACCTTGTCCTTGAGCTCCAGCACCAGCCGCTGGGCGATCTTCTTGCCGATGCCGGGCACCCGGGTCAGCGCGGCGGCGTCGCCGGACACCAGCGCGATGGACAGGTCCCGCACACTCATGGCGGACAGTATCTGCAGCGCGGTGCGGGAGCCCACGCCGTTGACGCCCCGGAGCCGCTCGTACATGGCCTTTTCCTCCCGGCTGTAAAAGCCGTAGAGCTCCATGGCGTCCTCCCGCACGTTCAGCATGCTGTATACCTTGAAGCGCTGGCCCACCGCGGGGCACATCTGGAGGGTCGCGCCGCTGACGTAGAGCAGATAGCCCACGCCCCCCACGTCCAGCACGATGGAATCCGATGCCTTCTCGGCCACGATGCCGTCAAAATGCGCAAACATGTGTGTATCCTCCTAATTGATCCTGAACATCTTCTTCATGTGCATGCTGTTGGCGTGGGTCAGCGCCACGGCCAGGGCGTCGGCGGCGTCATCGGGCCGTGCGATCTCCTTCATATTCAGGAGCATCTTCACCATCTGCTGCACCTGATGCTTGTCCGCGCCGCCGTAGCCGGTGACCGCCTGCTTGATCTGCATGGGGGTGTACTCGTAGAGGTTGTCCGTGCGCTGCACCACCGCCACCAGCGCCACCCCGCGCGCCGCCGACACCGCCATGCCCGTGGTGATGTTCTTGGAGAAGAACAGCTCCTCGAAGGCCACGTCGTCCGGCCGGTAGATGTCCATCAGCTGGTTCATGCCCTGGAAGATCGCCCGGAGCCTCTGGGGCATGGGCTCCCCCGCCGGGGTGGTCAGCGTGCCGAACTGTATAAGCCGCCGCTTGTCGTTCACCACCTCGATCACGCCGTAGCCCAGCGTCGCCAACCCCGGATCGATGCCCAGTATGATCATGTTCAATCCCCCGTTTCCCGTTTCCATTTAATCATACCACATCCCCTGTTAATTTGTCGACCTGATGCTTTCCCGAACAATGTATATATTATATAGGAAGAAATCCCTCCATTTTCCGAACATTGTACGATTTGTTTCCGTCATCATTCGTCCCTTCCGCGTCGCCGCCCAATCCGCAGCCTCGCCGTAGGGACGCCATTCATGGCGTCCGGGGAACGACCTCTTTCGTCTTAATGCCTATCGGCATTAATCCACCTTCCCCTGAAGGGGAAGGCTTGGGCGGGCGGCGCGTCGCCGCCCCTACAACGGGGTTCCGGGCGATGAGGGCATCGCCCCTACGACGGCCCCGGCCATTCCTGTTCCCTGTTCCCTCCCCGGCTATTCCTATTGCCTATTCCCTATTCCCTATTGCCTTTGCCCGGTTAATTTTTATGGCACGGTTGACAAACGCCGGGCGGTGTTCTACAATAGAATTGTAATATCCGGTAAGTAAGGCTACCGCAGGGATATGGATTGCTGCCGCGAAGTGGTGGAGACACCATCAGATGGTTTGAACAGGCGATATCGAAGCACAAGGTACCGTCTAACGCAATTTCACCGCCCTGCGATGCTGAAGCTCGAACGGTGCAGGTGATATCCATATGCTTTCATCCGCATCCGTTTGGGGTGCGGATTTTGATTTCAACGATGAGTGAGGTGAACAAAATGGACGCTGGCAGTAGATGCGACACAGGCGCGGGACCCTTGCGGTGCGTTACGGCGTTCATTTTGCGCCGGTAGCCCGCACCCATCTCCCGCAGTGTCACACTCCTGTCTTGACTGCGGTCGGGCGGTGCCCGTCCCAATTATCAACGATTTGGAGGAGATACCCGTGAAGGAGAGAACCGAAATTCTCGAAGAGACCTTCCGCAAGCTGGTGGAAGAGAAGAAATTTTCATCGCTGCGCGATCTGATGGCCACCATGTACCCCGCGGACGTGGCCTCCATACTCTCCGACCTGCCCAAGGACATGCTTCCGGCGCTGTTCCGGCTTCTGCCCAAGGACCTGGCGGCGGACACCTTTGTGGAGATGGACGGCGACATCAAGGAGGCACTGATCAAGAGCTTTTCCGACAACGAGCTGAAAAACGTGCTGGACGAGCTGTACATGGACGACACGGTGGACCTGATCGAGGAGATGCCCGCGGGCCTCGTGCGCAGGCTGATGCAGCAGGCGGACGCCGACACCCGAAAGCGCATCAACGAGATCCTGAAGTACCCGGACGACTCCGCCGGCTCGGTCATGACCACGGAGTTCGTGTCACTGAGGCCCGAGATGACCGCCTCCGACGCCATCGCGCTCATCCGGGCCACGGGCGTGGACAAGGAGACCATCAACACCTGCTACGTCACCGACGACAAGTACCACCTGCTGGGCACGGTGACCATCCGACAATTGATACTGGCCAAACCCGACGAGAAGTGCGAGAGCCTGATGTCCCCCAACGTCATCAGCGTCACCACCAAGGACGACCAGGAGAGCGCCGTGCAGACCATGTCGAAGTACGACTTCTCCTCGCTGCCCGTCGTGGACGGCGAGGGCCGCCTGGTGGGCATCATCACCGTCGACGACGCCATGGACATCATGGAGGAGGAGGCCAGCGAGGACATCGCGAAGATGGCCGCCATCACGCCGTCGGACAAGCCCTACCTCAAGACCAGCGTGCTCGAGATCTGGAAAAACCGCATCCCGTGGCTTCTGCTGCTGATGGTCTCGGCCACGTTCACCGGCATCGTCATCACCCGGTTCGAGGACGCCCTGGCCCTGTTCCCGATGCTCATCGCCTACATCCCCATGATGATGGACACCGGCGGCAACTCCGGCTCCCAGGCGTCGGTCACCGTCATCCGCGCGCTGTCGCTGGGCGAGGTGGAGTTCGCCGACCTGTTCCGGGTCGTATGGAAGGAGTTCCGGGTGGCCATCATGTGCGGCGTCACCCTGACGGCGGCCAACTTCGTGAAGCTGTTGCTGTTCGACAAGCTCACCGCGCCGGTGGCCCTGACCGTGTGCATCACCATGCTGTGCACCATCATCATCGCCAAGATGGTGGGCTGCACCCTGCCGATGCTCGCCAAGCGGGCCGGCCTGGACCCCGCGGTGATGGCTTCGCCGTTCATCACCACCATCGTGGACGTGCTGTCCCTGCTGATCTACTTCTCATTCGCCTCGATGATACTGCACATCGGATGATATTCCGCGCCCCCGCCCACGACCGGACGGGGGCGCATGCTATTATTCCCACTTTCCTTTTTCCCGGATATGCGCTATAATACCCGTGATAACACCCATAAAGGAGATCATCATGGCGAACAGGTATATCAACCGGTCGCAGCGCCGCCGGATACAGCAGCGCCGGAACCTACTGGCCATCGGCGCGATGGCGCTGATCGCGGTCATACTGATCGTCGCGGTCGTACTGATACTGCGTCCCCACGGGGATGCCCCGGCGCCCGCCGCCGCGCCCACGGACACCCCTGCGCCCGCGCCCACGGCGCAGGCCACAGCCCTCCCCACGGCCACCGCCACCGCCGAACCCACGCCGGAGGTCACTTCGACGCCGACGCCCGCCCCGACCTTCGAGCCCGGCGAGATCCCCAACGCGCTGTCCTTCTACCGGCCCAAGGGCAAGAGCTACTCCCCCCGCGTCAAGCTGGGCGACGAGTACGCCGCGAAGTGGAAGAAGGGCGAGGACATCGGCAGCTTCGAGGTCATCGCCTCGGAGCAGGACGAGCTGCCCGGGGACTTCTTCGGGGACATCTTCGGCTCGGTGTGGAAGTCCTTCCCCAAGTCCGATCAGTGCAAGATCGGCTACACCCTGCGCTACACTCTAAAGGACGGCGGCGAGGTCAAGTATACCATGCTGTCCCCGAAGCACATCCAGCACACCGAGTACATCGAGTGCTGGCTGTACGACGACTACCACCGCAAGCCCCACGAGAACTACTCCCACCTCAAGAGCGTGAAGAAGGACACCCTGATCACCTCCATCAAGCTCACCTGCGGCAGCAAGATCGCCGACGTGGACGAGATCTGGCTGACCGCCTTCGTCTGCGCCTCCCTCGACGACTTCGACGCCGAGCGCAACTACACCGGCGACACCTCGTGCACGCTGCATATTGTGAGGAAATAGGGACTTTTCCCTTGCATTTTCCCCCGGGGCGGTTTATAATCTTTGGTATGTCATACCCTCCGCGGCGCATCCCGCCGCGGGGAAGGATCGGGGGAAAGACGCATGGGCACGCTGGCGGCATTCATCATCAACAGCGTCCTGCTGGGCGTGGGCCTGGCGATGGACGCCTTCTCCGTATCGATGGCCAACGGGCTGAACGCCCCGTGGATGTCCCCGGGCCAGCGGCTGGCCATACCGCTGACGTTCGCGTTCTTCCAGTTTCTGATGCCCATGATCGGGTGGTTCTGCGTGCACGCCATCGCGGAGGCGTTCACGGCGTTCCAGCGGGCGATCCCGTGGATCGCGCTGGCGCTGCTGGCCTTCATCGGCGGCAAGATGCTGATCGAGGGCATCCGCGGCAGCGGCGACGCCTCGGAGGAGGACGTGACCCTGAGCCCCGGCGTGCTGATGATGCAGGGCGTGGCCACCTCCATCGACGCGCTGTCGGTGGGGTTCACCATCGCGGAGTACCACGTGGCCCAGGCCTTCTCCGCCAGCCTCATCATCGCGGGGGTGACCTTCGTCATCTGCGTAGCCGGCCTGCACATCGGCCAGCGCTTCGGCACGCGGCTCGCCGGCAGGGCCTCCATACTGGGCGGCGTGATACTGATCGCCATCGGCATCGAGATCTTCGTCAAGGGCATCTTCGGCGCGTGAACCCGTCCGCTTCACACGCCCGGAACTTTTTTCCATGCCGCGCGTCCAATAAAAAAAGAAAGGCGGGATTTCCCATGAGGCAACTGTCATTGATACTGGCCCTGCTGCTGATCCTGTGCGCGGGAGCGTCGGCAGAGGCGGCGCTGCCGGGCGGCGTGACGCTCGAAGAAGGTAAGGCGGCCTCCGTCGATCTTGACGGCGACGGCGCGGCGGAGGAGGTCCGCTGGGTCATGACCCCCGGCGACGACGGCGTTATGGTGGTGGAGGTCACCGGCGCGGACGGCGCGACGGTCCGCTTTGAGACCGACATCGCCTGGGGCGGCAACGGCTGGGTGGCGGACCTGGACGGCGACGGGCGGATGGAGATATTCGCCTGGGGCGACGTGATGTCCGACGACTACTACACCTGGTGCCTGCACTGGATGGGCGACCGGCTGGCCCCGGCGCTGTTTCGGGACATCGAGCGCGGCGAGAACGGCAACGGCTACTACAAGTCCGGCTACGGCTACCTGACCGCCGCGGACCCCAAAGAGGGCACGGTGACGCTGTGCGGCAGCCAGGACGTGCTGGGCACCTACTTCGTCGGGCGCACGCTGAAGCTCTCCGAGGACGGGCTGTTCGAGATCGCCGACGACGGCTGGTGGACCCGCGAGGCGCCCGCCGACGGCGAGGCATGGGACGAGTACACCGGGCTGACCCTCAAGGCCGATGTGGACTGTGAACTCGACGGCAGTCCCGCCACGCTCAAGCCCGGCGACCGGATCTTCATCACCGGCTCGGACAAGCGGGAAAAGGCCGCCTTCGTCACCCCCGACGGCCACTCTGGCACGCTGGAGATCGACTGGAACTACGATGACTGGGGCTGGAAGGTCAACGACATCCCTGAGAGCGAACTGTTCGAGTTCGTACCGTATGCGGATTGAATGACGAAAACCGCCACACCCTTTGCCGGGGTGTGGCGGTTTTTTAGAGGGAGTAGGGAGTAGGGGCTACGACCTCTTCCGTCAGCCCTTCGGGCTGCCACCTTCCCCTGAAGGGGAAGGCATCGGTTACGCTTCCAAAAGCCTTCCCCTTCAGGGGAAGGTGGCGCGAAGCGCCGGAAGAGGTCGTCCCCTGTGTTTGCTCACCTGTTCCGATAATAATTGATGAGGCACCCATCCGCGATGATCTGCCTTTCGGGCTCGGTCAGCGCGCCGGTAGACACCTCAAAGGCGGTCACGGCGCCGTCGGGCTTCACGGCGTAAGCGGTGATTGAGGCCCTGTTCTCCAGCACGGCTTCGCGAATGCCGGGCACGAACACGTAATCGCCCAGCTCAAAGACCTCGGGATGCTCCACCAAAAACGGCGTCATGCCCCAGTTGATGCAGTTGGAGCGATACCGCTTGGTGGCGTACTGTTTAGCGAAGTTGGCGCTGCCGCCCATCACGCGCTGGCAGGAGGCCGCCTGCTCGCGGGCGGAGCCGTCGCCGGGCATGTTGGCGAATATGGCGGAGCCGACGTCGGTATTGTCGGGGTCGTTGGCGATCCCGGCCTTTTCAAGCGCGGCGTACACGGCCCGCACCTCCTCCGGCAGGCCCTTCCCGGCGCGGCGGTCGCGCTCGATCTGCCGCATGGCCTTACTGCGGGGCACGTACTGCGGGTCGCGGCGGGACAGCGCGAACTCCGAAAGGCGCTCGGGGTTGGAGCGGTAGGCCGACGTCTCGCCGGAGGGGATCAGCTCGTCGGTGGTGGTCACCGGGTCGGTGATGTAGCTGCATATCCGCACCAGCAGGTCATCCGTCAGCGCGGGCATGTCGGGCCAGTCCTTGATGTTCGGGCCGAACTTCAGGGGGTGCTCGGGCTCGGGGCGGCCCCAGCCGTTGTACACGCGCTTTGCGTAGATGCCGGCGTCGTAGTGATACTCCGGGTCGGTGTATTCCACCTCGATGTCGGTGGCCGCGGTCAGCCTGCCGCCGTTTCGGGCGGTAGCCGCGATGGATCGCGCGTCCATCAGCGCCACGGCGCTCATCTGCCCCTCGCCGGGCTTGGAGCCCTCGCGGTTGGGGAAGTTGCGGGTGGTGTGGCGGATGGAGAACTCGCCGTTGGCGGGGCAGTCGCCCGCGCCGAAGCACGGCCCGCAGAAGCACTCGCGCATGATGACCCCCGCCGCGATCAGGTCGGCGGCGCGGCCGTTGCGCATCAGCTCCGCCAGCGCGGGCATGGAGCCCGGGTACACGCTCAGCGAGAAGGCCCCGTTGCCGGTGCTCTGGCCTCGCAGGATGTCCGCTGCGGCGCAGATGTTCTCAAACGTGCCCCCGGCGCAGCCCGCGATCTCGCCCTGCTCCACCCAGATGCCGCCGTCATGGTACTTGGACGCGATGTCCATCCGCGCGCCCTTGATCTGCCGGTTGGCGGCGTCCTCCACCTCGTGGAGGATGTCGGCGGCGTTTTCGAGCAGCTCGTGGATGGTGAAGGTGTTCGACGGGTGCATGGGCATGGCGATGGTGCACTCCACACGGGACAGGTCCACATGGATGCAGCCGTCGTAGTACGCCACGTCGGCGGGCGTGAGCGCTTTATAATCCTCCGGCCTGCCGTGCAGGGTCAGGTATTGCTTCGTTTTATCGTCAGTGACCCAGATCGACGACCAGCAGGTGGTCTCGGTGGTCATCACGTCCACGGCGTTGCGGTACTCCATGGAGAGGCCGGCGACGCCGGGCCCCACGAACTCCATGACCCTGTTCTTGACATAGCCGTTTTTGTACACCGCACCCACGATGGACAGCGCCACGTCGTGGGGTCCCACGCCGGGCCGGGGCGACCCGGTCAGGTAAACGGCCACCACGCCGGGACGGGCGAAATCGTAGGTGCGGCCCACGAGCTGCTTGGCCAGCTCGCCGCCGCCCTCGCCCACGGCCATGGTGCCGATGGCGCCGTAGCGGGTGTGGGAGTCGGAGCCCAGGATCATCCTGCCGCAGCCGGCCATGGTCTCCCGGTTGTAGGAGTGGATGTTGGCCAGGTTCGTGGGCACGTAGATGCCGCCGTACTTGTGCGCCGCGGACAGCGCGAACTTGTGGTCGTCCTCGTTGATGGTGCCCCCCACGGCGCACAGGCTGTTGTGGCAGTTGGTCAGCGCGTAGGGCAGCGGGAAGGCCGTCATGCCGGAGGCGCGGGCGGTCTGTATGATGCCCACGTAGGTGATGTCGTGGGAGGTCATGGAGTCGAACCTCAGGCGCAGGTTGTCCATGTCGCCGGAGGTGTTGTGGGCCTTGAGGATGTCGTAGGCCATGGTGCCGCGGACCGCGGCGGCCCTGTCCACGGGACGGCCGGCTTTTTGTGCCGCCTCGGCGGGATCCGTGCATATCTCCGTGCCGTTGACCAGGTACACCCCGGCGTCGTACAGCTTGAACATTTGCTTCACTCCTCGATGATTTCACTTCGCCATATTATTGTTCCCTGTTCTCCTCGTGCTCCTGATGATACGCCTTTTTCCGGGTGTACATCTTCTGGTCGGCCTCGTCGAGCAGCTTTTTGAAGGTGGTCGTGCCCACGTCCTGTGCGTAGGCGTAGCCCATGGAGATGCTGACGCCCTTTTCCCGCTGCATGTCCTCGAAGCGGCGGATCTTCCCGCGGATGGCCTGCTCGTCGCAGTTCTTGATGACGGCAGCGAACTCGTCCCCGCCGAAGCGGAAGCAGCTCTCGTCGGGACCGCTGCCGAAACAGGTGGAGATGCACTCCGCGGCGTCGCGGATGAGCCCGTCCCCGGCCAGGTGGCCCTGGGTATCGTTGGTCTGCTTGAGGTAGTTGATGTCGAATAGGAACACCGCCATCGAATAGCCGTGCTCTCCGGACTCCAGCAGGTACTGCTCGAAGCGGTAGCGGTTGGGCAGGTTGGTCAGCGCGTCGGTCTCGGCAGCGGAGCGCAGTATGGCGTCCAGCGCGTCGCGGCGCTTGAGCAGCGCGTTGTAGGCGGAGGCCAGCACCCGCACCTCCCGAAGGCCCTTGCCCTCGTCCAGCGAATCGTTGGAGGCGATCAGCCGGGAGCAGCTGTTGAGGGGGAACACCAGCTGCCGGTACAGCACCAGGAAGAAGCACGCCAGCAGCAGCACGATGGTCCCGGTCACGATCCACAGTATCATGCGCAGCATGCCCAGCCGGCGGCCCATCACGGCGGCCTTGGCGTAGGCGGCGCTGCGAATCTCCGCCACGCAGGTGTTGACGCTCTCGGAGATGATCTGCTTGGACCGCGCGTAGTCCATGCTGATCATCATACCGGCCGCCAGCTCCAGTCGGGCCGCCTCGGGCATGGCCAGCTCCTCGTCGGTCAACTCTGCCTCGGGCAGCGGGGCGAACTGGGGCGTCTCCGGCAGCGGATAGACGGACCTTATCAGCGATATCGCGTGGATCTGGGTCTCGTACATGTGATCGGCAGTGGCGGCGGCCAGCTCCAGCGCCTCCCGGCCGGCGTCGCTGATCTCCCGGTTCTCGAACTTTCTGAGCACGTCGTCGCCCCGGCGGGGGACGCCCAGCTCGTTGATGTAGCTCATCAGCGGCCCGGTGTTCACCGTGCCGTCCTCCAGCGCCGGGGTCAGCACGAAGGCGGAGGAGGTCTCCGACATCACGCTCGAGCCCGCCTGCAGCGAGGTGGCGTCCTCAAGGTACATGGAGGTGTTCGACATGGTGGCTGAAATGTCGCCGCTGGCGTGGTTGACCATCAGAATCGACACCACGATCAGCACGTGCAGCACCGCCAGCGTGATCGCCACCGGCACCGTGACCGCGTTGATCGGTATGCCCCGGGTCCTCGTTTTCTTGTTTTCCATGGATATTGTATCCCTTCCGCTTCAAAAAGCCCATTATCCACCATATTATCATCACAGCTTACATGTAATTATATCACAAAACCGCCCCCGTGTCACTATCTCCGTCATATAAAAATAGTGCTTGCCTTTTCCAACAATTTACGATACAATATTATTTAGAAATTTAACGCTGTGAGGCGCTCAACAGCAGTGGAGGTAGTGTTATGTACAAGGAGACCATTAAAACCGCCGGCACCAAGATGGAAAAGACGATTGCCGTGGTCCAGAAGGACCTGAACACCCTGCGCGCGGGCCGCGCCAACCCCCAGATCCTGGACAAGATCACCGTGGACTATTACGGCACCCCCACGGCCTTGAACCAGGTGGGCAATATCTCCTCCCCCGAGCCGCGGCTGCTGGTCATCGCGCCCTGGGAGCCGAAGATGATCGGACCCATCGAAAAGGCCATCCAGAAGTCCGACATCGGCATCAATCCCTCCAACGACGGCAAGGTCATCCGCCTGTTGGTGCCCGAGCTCACCGGCGAGCGCCGCAAGGAGCTGTGCAAGCAGGTCAAGAAGATGATCGAGGAGGGCAAGGTGGCCATCCGCTCCATCCGCCGCGACGCCATGGAGCAGATCAAGAAGATGAAGAAGGACTCCGCCATCACCGAGGACGACCAGAAGGTCGCCGAGAAGGAGCTCCAGAAGGTCACTGACCAGCGCATCGAGGAGATCGAGAAGGTCGGTGCGGACAAGGAAAAGGAGATCATGTCCGTCTGATCTCCCCTCCCCCGCCAAACGATAACGGGCAGCCGGAACAGCTGCCCCGTTTTTTCAGAGTGCAGAGTATCGTCAGGGAAAGCAGGTGACGCCGCGTGTTTTTTGAAAAGCTGTCCAAGCTTCTGAACAGCGCCTTTCACAGGACGCCGCAGTACATCACGGTCTCCGTGGCGGAGGCGCAATCGGTCTCCCAGCCCGCCGCGGCGCTGCCGCCCAGCAGGCTGCCCCGGCACGTCGCCATCATCATGGACGGCAACGGCCGCTGGGCCAACGCCCGGGGCCTGCCCCGCTCCGCGGGCCACGCCGCCGGCACCGAGGCCCTGCGCGACATCATCCGCGCCAGCGACGACTGGGGCATCGAGGCGCTGAGCCTCTACGCCTTCTCCACGGAGAACTGGGCCCGGTCGAAGGAGGAGGTCAGCGCGCTGATGTCACTGCTGCTCAAGTACTTCAACTCCGAGATCGACGAGCTGGACGAAAAGAACGTCCACATCACCATACTGGGCGACGTGGACGGCCTGCCGGAGCCCCAGCGCGAGGCGGTCGTAAACGCCATGGCGCGCACGAAGGACAACACCGGCCTGAAGCTCAACATCGCTTTAAACTACGGGGGCCGCGCAGAGCTGGTGCGGGCCGCGCAGAGGCTGGCGGAGCAGGTGAAGTCCGGGCAGATCGACCCGGAGGACATCGACGACATGCTGTTCGAGCAGCAGCTCTACACCCGGGAGTCCCCGGACGTGGACCTGCTCATCCGCACCAGCGGCGAGCAGCGGCTCTCCAACTTCCTGCCCTGGCAGACCACCTACGCCGAGTTCATATTCGACCCCATCAACTGGCCGGAATTCAACCGGGCGCGCTACATGAAGTGCCTCCGGGAGTACGCGGACCGCGACCGGCGCTTCGGCGGGGTCAAGACGGACGCCAGCGGGGAGGTGTCGCCTTGATCAAGCGCATCATAACCGCCATCGCGCTGATACTGGTGATGGCGGCGGGCATATGGCTTCAGGGCTGGTTCCTACGGGCGCTGCTGCTGGCCGGCATGCTGATGAGTCTAAGCGAGATGTACCGCGCCTTTCGCAGGATCGGCTACGACCCGGTGCGCTGGGCGGGCTACGTCTACTGCGTGCTGGCGGTGCTGGCCCAGGCGTTCTACGCCAACCTGACCGAGCGCAGGCTGTTCAGCTCCATAAGCCCCGCCATGTTCGCGCTGGTGGTGGGGCTTTTGCTGGGCATGACCAACATCATCTTGAAGGGCAAGGTGGCCTTTGACAGCATGATGTCCACGGTGTTCCCCATGCTCTACCCCGGGCTGTTCTTCTCGCTGATCATACCGCTTCAGGACCTGAACACCCGCCTGGCCTCCACCCTGGCGCTGATACTGACATTCTTCATCGCCTCCGTCAACGACACCTTCGCGCTGTTCATCGGCTTGAAGTACGGCAAGCACCGGCTGTCCCCGGAGATCAGCCCCAAGAAGAGCGTCGAGGGCGCCGTGGCGGGGCTCGTGTCCAGCACGATATTCGCCATGCTGGTGCCCTGGGTGGCCTTCCGGCTGGCCCCCACGTCGCCCGCCATCGCCGCCGACCTGGCCGTCTCCCACTATCCCCCCCTATGGACGTTCGCCCTGCTGGGCCTGGTGGCCGGGGCGCTCTCCCAGATCGGCGACCTGGTGGCCTCCCTGGTCAAGCGCCACTGCGGCATCAAGGACTTCGGCACCATCTTTCCCGGCCACGGCGGCATGCTGGACCGCATGGACGGCATACTTTTCTGCGGCGTGGCATGCTATGTGTTCTTCAAAATCGCCGGCCTGTGACCGGAAACCAGGTCAGGCCTGATATGGTCAGGTCTCACGGGGACGACCTCTTCCGTCTGGCCTGCGGCCAGCCACCTTCCCCTGAAGGGGAAGGCATAGGTTGCGCCTCCAAAAGCCTTCCCCTTCAGGGGGCGCGAACGCCCGGAAAACAGCACAGTGCGCTGTTTTCAGTGAGCGCGGGCCAGCAGGCCCCCGGAACGGTGGCACGCGAAGCGTGACGGAAGAGGTCGTAACCCCTACTCCCTACTCCCTACTCCCTACTGCCTACTCCCTGACCCAAAGGAGGTCCCGTCATGAAGCGCGCAATTGCCCTGTTCCTGTCCCTGCTGCTGTTGCTGTCGGCGACGGCGCTGGCGGACGACATGATCATCGTGAACTGCAACGAGTGGGTGTCCCTGCGCAAGGCGCCCAGCACGTCGTCGGAGCGGCTGAAAAAGGTGCCGCTGTACGAAATCGTCACCGACTGCCAGTGGGAGGACGACGACTTCATGCGCTGCACCTACGAGGGCGTCACCGGCTACATACAGAACAAGTACCTGGAGCCCGTGGAGGCCAACGAGCCGGAGACCGTGCTGGATGTCCAACTGCCCGAATACAGCATGGACGTCATGGCGATGCGGCAGTACGACGGCAGCGAGAAGCTGACGGTCGTGGGCTACGACGCCTCCGGCGCGGAGAAGTGGCGCTACGTCACCGACGGCGGCGAGCCCACCGAGCTGAGCATGACCGACGCCTTTGTCGGCGGCACGTCGGACGACCCCCGGGTGCTGGTGTTCAACGCCCGGGAGGGGCTGTACAGCCTGAACCTCTACACCGGCGAGGCGGTCTGGCTGCTCAGCGACAGCGAGGTCAACCTGGGCGCGAGCATCTCCCACGCGGTTGACGCCGACGGCAACCTGTACATCAGCGGCTACTACGGGCCCGACCCGGTGTGCATCGGCCACGACGGTAAGGTGCGCTGGCAGTCCGCATCCGGCAGCGACGACATCTACTGGCCCTACCGGATCACCGTGGAGGACCGGGGCATCGTGACTCAGTACGCCATGATGGACCGTGACGAGCACGAGGGCCGGGTGATCTACGACAGGGACGACGGCCACGTCGTCGATATCGAATACGACCGGTAAACATTTCGGGCCGCTCCGACCGGAGCGGCCCGTGAATCATATTTCAATCACATAGCGCTTGTAGGCGTTGATCACCTGCGTCTCGCCGTACTGCCTGACCCGCTTGAAGTCCAGGGCGGCGTACTGCGGGTGGACGTGGCCGTGGACCATGTAGCGCGGGTGGTAGCGGTCCATCAGGCGGTTGAAGGTCTCAAAGCCCCGGTGGGGCAGGTTGTCCTGATCCCCCACGCCCCGGGCGGGCGCGTGGGTCAGCAGGATGTCGAAGCCCCCGCTGCGCCGGAGCTTCCACCACAGCCTGCGCGCCCGGGCGGCCATCTGGCGCTCCGTGAACATGTTGGGCGCGGGGCGGTACTTCATGCTGCCGCCCAGCCCCAGCACCCGCACGCCCTCCACGGTGCAGATCGTGTCCTCCACGCAGACGCACCCTTCCGGGGGCTTTTTTTCGTATCCGGAATCGTGGTTGCCGCGGACATAGAGTATCGGCGCGTGGGTAAAGCAGGTCAGAAAGGACAGGTATTCCGCCGGCAGGTCGCCGCAGGAGAGCACCAGACCGATGTCCTCCAGCAGCGAGCGGTCCAGATAGTCCCACAGCGCCTTGTCCGCGATGTCCGACAGCAACAGTATCTTCACATGAACAGAACCCTTCGTAGATCAATTCTTCTCCGATTCTTCTTCCTTCCAGCTGAACTGCGAGGCGTCGGGCAGATCGACCTCGCGGATGCCCTGCAGCTCCACCAGCGCGCGGGCCTCGCTCTTGAGGGCGCTGGTCTCGGGGAAGCCGCCCACCACGTTGTCGGTCAGCCAGTTCATGGCGATGACGTCCGCGGGGCTGAGCCGGCCGTCCGCGGGGCAGCGGGCGACGCCGGCCTGATCGCGCATCAGTCCCTCGAAGGGCCAGAACACGCCCTCGCGGATGTGGGCCTTGACCAGCTCCACCAGGCGGCGCAGGCCGCTGCCCACGTCCTCGGACATGACGATGTCGATGGCGTCGGAGGACAGCCCCCACCAGTAGTTGACCGCCTTGGAGGGCTCGGCGCCTACGTCCTTCCAGTTGCCCATCAGCACGCTGCGAGCCAGCGATTCATAGATCCTGCCCCAGTCGAACACCGGGATCGCCAGGCTGCGCTTTTCCCCGTTTCGGACGGAGTACAGGCCGTACTCCACGTCCTGATGCCGCGGGGCGGACACGTCCAGGCTGGAGATCACGTCGATCTTTGGATCGGCGAAGGGCTGCTCGGGGTCGAATTCCCGCCGGGTGGACCACTCCAGGATCACCTTGGCCCGGGGGTTCACCATCCGCGCGCCCATGGCGAAGGCGTTGATGCTGGAGGCCATGCCGAATATGGGATAGTCCGCCAGGTAGCCGATGTGCCCGGTCTCGGTCATGGCCCCGGCGATCATGCCCACCAGGAACTTGGCCTCGTAGATGCGCAGGTAGTAGGAGCGCACCCGCTGCCAGGAGGCCAGCAGCGAGCAGTTGAGTATCCGCGCCGAGGGATGCCGGACCGACGCCTTCATCGACGCCTCCAGCATCACCGGGGAGGTGGTGAAGATCAGCGCGTTGTCCTCGGCGATCAGGCGCTCGATCTCGGCTTCGTACTGCCCCGGGTCCTTGCACACCACGGCGGTGGTGACCACCTGGTTGCCCAGCTCGTTTTCAAGGTTGATGCGGCCCAGGTCGTGCCAGTAGATCCAGCCGGAGTCCGAGGGCTCCCGGCTGTACAGGAACGCCACCTTCACGAAGGTCGGCCCGAACAGCGTGTTCAGCAGGCTCTTGCCCTGCTTGAGCTCCCCGGGCTGCATGATCAGCGCCACGTTCTCCGGCTGCTTGTCCTTCTCGAACTCGCCCCACAGGGCCGCGACCTCGTCCCGGATCACCCGGTCCAGCTTCTTCGGCGCGTCGGCGTAGCCGCAGGCCTTCAGGTAGATCAGGAAGGCGTCGCCGGTGGTGATGGGCAGGTTCCGCCCGGCCTCTTTGGCCTTGTAAGCCGCGCGGAAGCGCATGTACGCCGCCTGGAAGTCCGTCAGCGCCTCGCCGGACCACTTCTCGCCCGGGGTGTGGCCGGTGAGCTCGCACAGCCTGAGAAAGCTGCCGGGCTTGGTGAACCACAGGTAGTTGATCTTCGTGTCGGCGTAGAAGGGCAGAAACTCGAAGTACATCTGGTTCTCGGGGTCGTCCGTGCGGGCGGGGAGCACCCGGGTGACCTCCGCCTCGATGGACACGGCGTCCAGGTACTTCATGACGCTGACCCGCTTGTTGCCCTCCACCAGGTAGTACTTGTTCAGATACTCGTAGGCCTTCACCGGCTGGCGCAGGCCGTCCTCCACCACGCTGTTGTAGAGCGTGTTCCACTTGGCGCTGAACTCGCTGCCCTGGTCCAGCAGCGGCATGAAGTTGGCCGCGAAGGCGTTGGTGCGGCCCTTGGAGGCCGTGCCCACCACCTTGGACAGGGGCACCTGTATGAGCCCCAGCGACACGCGGCTCAATGCGTTGAGCGATTCGTCGATCTCCGCCAGCACCGGCAGAAACGGGTTCTCGTGCCGCTGCATGCGGGCGTGATATTCCTTTAAGGCGAGCTTTCTCGCGCGACTGTATCCGTCTTCCATATGTCTGTCTCCCGATATCGGCTCAAGTGAGCCTCTTTGATCGGACAAGAGTGTAGCGGCTCCTTGTAAAATCGGCAAGGGGGGTTGTGTTGCGGTTGGGAGTATGAATCATGAAACGGGCAACCCCTCCGGCCCTGCGGGCCACCTCCCCTTACACAGGGGAGGCATGCTGCCGCGTTTGAGCCCAAGCCTCCCCTGTGTAAGGGGAGGTGCCGAGCGAAGCGAGGCGGAGGGGTTGCCCTGCCTCCATCCCTCACAGAAAGTCATGCACCTCGACGAACACCGGCTTTACACCGACGGCGGGCAGGAACACGTCAAAGAAATCGCTGCCCGCGACGGCCACGGTGCGGGTGTTGTCGCAGGGGTGAAAGCCCAGCGCGGGCTGATCGCGCAGGGCGCTGTCCACCAGGAGCGTCACATCGTTTGCAAACATCAGCCCCAGCGGGCTGGCGGAGCCCCCGTGGCAGCGCAGGTTCTCGTAGAGCTTCTCCTCCGGGGCGAAGCTCAGCCGCGAAAACCCGGCCTGCTTCGAGATGTCCGCGGTGCGGAACCGGGCGTCCGGGCGGGTGAGGCACAGGCAGAAGCGTTTACCGTTCTTGGTGGTCAGGAAGATGTTCTTCGGCGTCAGCGTATGCATCCGCCGGTCCACTTCGGCGCAGGCCTCCATGGTGTCGGCAGGGGGATGCTCCGCCACCCGATACGGTATGCCCAGCGCGTCCAGCCGTTGAAGCACCTCGTCTACGGTATCCCTCACCGCTGCCTCAGATCCTTTCCCTTGAACTGCACCGCCGCGGTGGCGGTCCTGTCCAGCAGCCGCGAGGCCACCCGCTCGCCGTAGCGCTCCTTGAGCTGCGTCGGGGTGAGGTTCGTCGCCACCACGGTGTGGCGCTTGGCGGCGGCGCGCTCGTTCAACAGCGTGAACAGATACTCCACGGTGATGTTGCGCATCATGGGCTCGGTGCCCAGATCGTCGATCAGCAGCATCGGCGCCTCGATCAGCGCGGAGAAGCCTTCGAACTTCTCGCCGGAGTTGAAGTGCTGCTGTCGTATGGCTTCGAACATCCGAAACGCGGTGATCCTGACGGCCGAAAAGCCCCGGGAGGTCACGCGCTCGAAGATGCAGTTGAGCAGGAAGGTCTTGCCCAGGCCTCCCTCGCCGCACAGCAGCAGGTTCCTGAGCCTGTTTTTCGGGAAGGCGTCGGCGTACTCCTCGCACAGCTTTTTCACGGCGACGGTGTTGGCACGCTGGCCGTCCGCCTCCGGGATGACGGAGGGGTCAAATTTATCGAAGTTCTGCTCGTCCACGCCGGCCATGCTGCCGTCCTCGTACTGCCGAAGCCGCAGCCGGGCCTCGAAGCAGTCGCAGAAGCGCGCCGGGGCCTCCCCCACATAGCCGGTGTCCCGGCAGACCGGGCAGCGGTAGCGCATGTCGAGATGATCCTCCGGCAGGCCCGCGGCCTTCAGCAGGGCGCGGATCTCCGCGTTGATGGCCTGCCCCCGGGCCTTCATGTCCCGGGCGATGGCGGCGCGCTGCTCCGGGGTGGACTCATCCAGTATCGAGCGCATGGCGTTTAAGGCCAGCGCGGCGCTCTCCTGCCGCAGCGCCCCAATGCGCGGCGCTTTTGCGCAGGCCTCCCCAAGCCGCCTGTCCTGATCCAGCTCGTCCGTCGCCCTCTGGCGGGCGTAGTCCTCCAGCAGGGCCTGTATGTGCTCGGTGCGGGTCATTGGGCGTCCTCCTTGTACTTGCTCATGTCCATGAAGAAATCATCGCCAAAGTCCTCGTCCCTGTACTCCCGCTGGGCGTAGTCCAGCGCGGGGTTGCCGGGCCTGTCCGGCGAGGCGGCGGCGTTCGCCTGCCAGGCCGCGCGCTGGGCCCGGGCGGCCTCCACGGTGGTCGCGCCCGCCTCCGCCCAGGCTCTGAGCAGCTTGTCCATGTAGGCCATGGAGCCGCCGGCGCCCCTGGAGCACTCCGCCGCGTACTCGATCAGCGCCTCCGGGTAGCTGTCCCGCCAGGCCCGGTAGGCGGCGATGTCGCCGTAGCCGGGACGCCTGTCGTCCATCCCCGCCCGGCGGAACACCCGGCGCAACTGGCCCGACAGCGCCGACATCTCCTTCATCCAGGCCTCGGCGGCCTCCGGGGTGTCGATGCCCGCCTCGCGCCACACGTTGAGCCGCCACTCCAGATCGTCGAAGCGGTATTTGTTGGCCCGGTGGCACTGTATCGCGGCCTGCCGGATCATCTCCGGGGAGACGCCCCGCTTCTTCAGCGCGTCGTAGCGCGCAAGCTGGTCCGGCGTAGGCCGGGCACTTTGGGGATTGAGCTCCTTCAAGATGTCCTGAAGCTCCCGGAAGTCCTCCGGCGCGTCCCCGCGGCGGCTTTCCAGTATGGAATCCAGGTATTTGACGGTGGGATTGCGGGCGGAGACGGTGTCGTCGCAGGCGGCGAGTATCTCCTCCCGAGAAAGCCCCCATTCCTTGAGCCACTTGGTCACGGTGGCGAGCTCCGGGTCGGAGGGCTGGCGGGCGATGCCCAGCTTCTTCAAAACCTCCCGGGCCGTCGTCATCGCGCCGGATTCCTCCGCGATGGCCCGCTCCACGTCCTCCAGGGTGCGGATGCCCCGCGCCGACCACGCCTCGGCCAGCTTGTCCATGCGCTTGAACACCGAGGGGGGCTTGGGGTCCTTGCTGCGGGAGGTCTGTATGCCGTATTCGACCAGGCGAAGCGCCGCGGCGGGCTCGTACTTCAATATGCCCAGCCAGTCGCCCGCCTTGCGAAGCTCGTGGTCGCCGATGAACTTGTCCCCGAACAGCTTGCGCAGGCGGTTGTTGAAGTCCCGATTGGCGTACATCTCCCGGTCGAGCGCCAGCGTCCCGCCGTCCTGGGTGCGCACGGGCAGGAAGGCGTAGGTCGCGGGATGATCGCTCATCCGGGTCACCAGCCCCCTGCGCTCCCAGTAATCAAAGGCCTCTCCGACCTCCTTCTCCTCCATGCGCAGGGCCAGGGCCATGTCCGCCATGCTGCCGCCCAGCTCCGGGTGCAGCGCCAGCATGCGGGCGTACAGGTAGACCCTGAGCGCCGGGGCGGGGGCGTCGTACAGGTACTCCATCAGAAACATGTTCTCGATCGGCGTGACGTCGAACATCGCCGCGCCGTCGGCAAAGCTGCAAAATGACATTGCTCTCTCCATAACACTGTGCCGTATGATCCTATGTAGGTGTTTTCCTAATTATACTGTAATTCGCGCCCCCGGTCAATCGCGTTTGCGAAAATGCCTTGCAATTTGGGAGGCGTCAGCGCTATAATAAAAGCGCGAAAGAAATCCCAGTGAGCTCACCTGTATGGCAGCGAAGCGCCCGTCTGCCTCGTTTTGCCAACAATTAACCCAAATTTAATCGAAATACGTCGAATCTCAACCCAATGGGCACATCCCGGGGCGAAACAGCCTTGAAATGTCACAAAATATGAGTATAATATATGAAATTCGGAGGCTTGCCTCCGAGTTTTACTATAAATGCGTCTTTCGCACCCGCGACTGCGCGGGCTGAACAGGAAGTGAATATAGATGTGTACCAATCAAACCATGATGCAGTACTTTGAATGGTATCTGCCCAACGACGGCCTCTGGTGGAAGCGCTGCGCGGCGAAGGCCGTGAACCTGCGCGACCTGGGCATCACCCAGGTGTGGCTGCCCCCGGCCTACAAGGGCACCTGCCAGGAGGACGTGGGCTACGGCGTCTACGACATGTATGACCTGGGCGAATTCTACCAGAAGGGCACCGTGCGCACCAAGTACGGCTTTAAGGAGGAATACCTGGGAGCGATCAACGCCTTCCACAAGGCGGGCATCAAGGTGTTCGCCGACATCGTGCTCAACCACCGCATGGGCGGCGACGCCACCGAGGACGTCATCGCCGTGAGCGACTCCCCGGAGAACCGCAACGAGCAGATCGACGAGGAAAAGCGGGTGAAGGTCTGGTCGAAATTCGACTTCCCCGGCAGAAACGGCAAGTACAGCAATTTCAAGTGGAACCACACCCACTTCACCGGCACCGACTGGGACGAGAACACCCAGACCATGGACCGCATCTACCGCTTCATGGGCAAGAAGTGGGACCCCAACGTGGACCCGGAGTGGGGCAACTTCGACTACCTGATGGGCATGAACGTGGACATGGACAACCCCGTGGTGGTCAGGGAGACCGAGAAGTGGCTGGAGTGGTACATCCACGAAACCCACATCGACGGCCTGCGGCTGGACGCGGTGAAGCACATCAGCTTCCCCTTCTACGGAAAGCTGCTGGGCCACATCCGCGAGACCACCGGCATGGAGATGCCCGCCGTGGGCGAATACTGGTCCGGCGAGCTGGACCGGCTCTTGCACTACCTGGACATGGTGGACAACCGCATGTCGCTGTTCGACGTGGCGCTGCACTACAACTTCTTCGACGCCTCCCAGGGCCGCCGGGCGCTTAAGCACATCTTCGACGACTCGCTGGTCAAAGTGCGCCCCGGCCACGCCGTGACCTTCGTGGACAACCACGACACCCAGTACGGCCAGAGCCTGCAATCCTTCGTCGAGGACTGGTTCAAGCCCCTGGCCTACGCGCTGATCCTGCTCAGGCAGGACGGCGTGCCCTGCGTGTTCTACTCCGACTACTACGGAAACCCCGTGCAGAACCGCCCCATGGTGCCCAACCTGGGCAAGCTCATCAAGGCCCGCCGCTGGTACGCCTACGGCGAACAGCAGGATTACTTCGACGACGACCACATCGTCGGCTGGGTGCGCCGCGGCGACATCGAGCACGAAAACTCCGGCATGGCCGTGGTCATGAGCGACGATGCGGGCGGCAGCGTCCGCATGGACATGGGCCCGGAGTGCGCCGGCGCGCGGTTCTACGACGTGCTGGGCGTGTGTACCCAGCCCGTGACCCTCGATAAAAACGGCGTCGGTGAGTTTTTCACCGACGGCCGCAGCGTGTCCGTATGGGTGCGCCGAAGCGCGTTTGAGGATCTGATCATCAACGAATGATTGCGATGATGGAGGAAGTAGGCAGTAGGGAGTAGCCGCCCGCGGACGGAGTGCGCGTGCGCAGGGGCGCTTCCGCGTTTGCGCCTGCCCTCATCGCCCGGAACCACGTCGTAGGGGCGGCGATGCGCCGCCCGCCGGGTCAGAGCCGAACGATATGTTGAGGGCGGGCGCCGCGTCGGTGCCCCTACGATAGGCATGTACAAGCCTTCCCCTTCAGGGGAAGGTGGCACGCGAAGCGTGACGAAAGAGGTCGTAGCCCCTACTCCCTACTCCCTACTCCCTGACCTCAATAATTCTCCTCGCTGATCTCGAAGTACGCCTGGGGATGGGCGCAGACGGGACAGACCTCGGGGGCCTGGGTGCCGACCACGATGTGGCCGCAGTTGCGGCACTCCCACACCTTAACCTCGCTCTTTTTGAAGACCTCCTGCATCTCCACGTTCTTCAAAAGCGCGCGGTAGCGCTCCTCGTGGTGCTTTTCGATGGCGGCGACGCCGCGGAACTTCGCGGCCAGCTCGTTGAAGCCCTCCGCCTCGGCGGTCTTGGCGAAGCCCTCGTACATGTCCGTCCACTCGTAGTTTTCGCCCTCGGCGGCGGCCAGCAGGTTCTGGGCGGTGGTCCCGATGCCGTCCAGCTCCTTGAACCACATCTTGGCGTGCTCCTTCTCGTTGTCCGCCGTCTTTAAAAACAGCGCCGCGATCTGCTCAAAGCCCTCCTTCTTGGCCTTGGAGGCGTAGTAGGTGTACTTGTTGCGCGCCTGGCTCTCGCCCGCAAACGCCGCCTGTAAATTCTTTTCCGTCTGGGTTCCCGCGTACTTGTTGGACATTTGGATAACCTCCTTATTTTTGAATTAGGAATTGGGAATGAGGAATTAGGAATTATAGAATGCCGGAAACCTGACGCAGGATATGCCGCGCGGCAGCGGGTAACTCAACTCCTAACTCCTAATTCCTAATTCCTCATTTACTATCTCTCTACGTATCCCAACGTATTCAAGAACCTCATAACCCCTGCATCTCCCGCCGCCGTCTGCTTATACACGCCGGCGTCGGAGAGCACGCGGGCGCACTTGGCGCCCAGCTCGCGGCGGAGAGCGGCGTCGGCCCCGGCGTCGGTGAGCGACGTCCCGACGCGGGAGGCGATGTCCTTGACCCATTCGTAGTGCTTCTCCAGCGGGTCGCCCGGCGCGGGAGCGTCGTCGATGGGCCGCCGTCCGGTCAGGTAGTCCCTCAATCCCTCGAACTCCGCAAGCAGCCGCCCCGGCAGTATGAACAGGCCCATGACCTCGATTAAGCCGATGTTCTCCTTCTTGATGTGGTGCAGGTCCGCGTGGGGGTGGAAGATGCCCAGCGGGTGTTCGTCGGAGGTACGGTTGTTCCTGAGCACCAGCGACAGCCGGTAGCCGCCGTCGGTCTTGCGGGCGATGGGGGTGATGGTGTTGTGGGGCGTGCCTTGGGTCTCGGCGAAGATGTCGCAGGCGGGGTCGGACCAGCCGCGCCAGGCCTTGAGCATATCATCCGCCATCTCAACGAGGGCCGCGCGGTCCGCGCCCTCCAGCACCACGCAGGTCATGGGCCAGTCCGCCACATGCGCTGAGACGCCCTCGACGGGGCTCTTCAGGGCGATGCGCACGCCCGCCGCGTCCATGGGGAAGGCATGGTTGCCGCCCTGGAAGTGGTCGTGGGACAGTATGGAGCCGCCCACGATGGGCAGATCGGCGTTGGAGCCCAGGAAGTAGTGCGGGAACAGCTCCACGAAGTCGAACAGGCGCTCGAAGGTGCCCCGGTCGATCTTCATGGGGATGTGCTCGTGGTTGAACACGATGCAGTGCTCGTTGTAGTAGAGGTACGGCGAATACTGCATGTACCAGGGCTTGTTTTGCAGCGACAGCGGGATCACCCGGTGGTTCTGCCGCGCCGGGAAGCCGATGCGCCCCGCGTAGCCGGGGTTCTCGATGCACAGCATGCACTTGGGGTAGGCGGTCTGCTTCATGTTGCGCTGGGCGGCGATGTCCCGGGGGTCCTTCTCGGGCTTGGACAGGTTGATGGTGATCTCCAGCCGCCCCGCCGGGGTGTCCTCGAAGAACCGGGCGTTCTTGGCGATGCGGTCCACCTTGATGTAGTCCACATCCCGGCACATCTGGTAGAACCACGCCGTGGCCTTCTGCGGGCCCAGGGACCCGTTCAGCAGCGCGAACTTCTCCCGCACCATGGACGGGTGGGGCGTCAGCGCGCCCATGAGCTTCCCGCAGAACAGGTCCCGGCGCTCGCCGCTGTCCTGCAGGATCCCGGCCTCCACGGCCCGGTCGCACAGGGCCTCCAGATAAGCCGTCGCGGTCTCGGGCGCCGCTTCGGAGGCGTAGTCGATATCCTCCGGCGCGTCCAGCTGCATGATCTCCATGAGCCGGTTCACGGTGTAGCTTCTGTCGATGGGCGCGATCAGACCCTTCGCCACGGCGAAATCCGCCAGGCGGTAGATGCTCTCGGTTGCGGTGGGCTTCATGGGCAAACACCTCTTACTTATGAAATAACTATGGTACACCGGGCAGTCCTTTGGTTGGATGAGAGTGGAGAGTGCAGAGTGCAGAGTGCAGAGTGCAGTTTTGGTAGAAATCCTTCGGATTTCTTTGATAATAAGGCTGCGACATAACGAACAATCATTGTAATTATCCATTGATTCAGAACAAATCCCGAAGGGATTTGCACCGCAACTGTACTCTGAACTCTGTACTCTGAACTCTTTTCTATTATTATCCTCAAAACTATACTGCGTGTCAATGGATTAATGCCAATTTCACCCGTCAAATTTGCGGGTCGTCTTGCCAACGGCGCGAAAATGGTATAAAATAGATGATAGATTAATATGCCTGTGGGGAGGTTATCAATATGGATGTCAGAAAGCTGCTTGAGAAGAACGCCGAACGCATGCGCGCGCTGTATGCGGGCGCGGACCAGACCGAGCGCTATGAGGCGCTGGCGGAGGCCTTCCGGGCCCAGTTTGGCCGGGAGCCGGAGCTGTTCGTCTCCGCGCCGGGGCGCACCGAGGTGGTGGGCAACCACACCGACCACCAGAACGGTCGGGTGCTGGCCGCGTCGGTGAACCTGGACACCGTGGCCGCCGTCGCGCCCAGGAGCGACACGATCGTGAAGCTGTACTCGGCGGGCTACGACAAACCCTTCGAGGTGGACATCGCCGACGACGCCGTGCGCGAGGACGAAAAGGAGACCACCTTCGCGCTCATCCGCGGCGTGGCGTCGAGGCTTCGCCAGCTCGGCTACAAGGTGGGCGGCTTTGACGCCAGCGCCACCTCCACCGTGTTCAAGGGCAGCGGGCTGTCCTCGTCGGCGGCGTTCGAGGTCATGCTGGTGGCGGCCTTCGACGCGCTGTACAACGGCTGGGTCGTGGACCCCAAGGAGAACGCCCGCATCTCCCAGTACGCCGAGAACGTGTACTTCGGCAAGCCCAGCGGACTGCTGGACCAGTCGGCCAGCGCCGTGGGCGGGCTGGTGACCATGGACTTCGCCGTCTCCCCCGCCGGGGTGGAATCCATCGCCTACGACTTCGGCAAAAAGGGCTACGCGGTGTGCGTGGTGTCCGCCGGCGGCGATCACGGCAACCTGACCGCCGACTACGCCGCCATCCCCGCCGAGATGAAGGCCGTGGCGAAGGCCCTGGGGCGCGAGCTGCTGTGCGACGTGACCCCCGAGGCGCTGATGGCCGCGCTGCCGAAGCTCAAGAACCATGTGCCCGACCGGGCGATACTGCGCGCCTTCCACTACGTGGATGAGACCCGGCGCGTGGTGGCGGCGGTCGACGCCCTGCGCAAGGACGACCTGAAGGGCTTTTTCGACACCGTGATCGGCTCCGGCGAGAGCAGCTGGAAGCTCCTGCAAAACCTCTATGTGCCCGGCAGCGACAATCAGGAGATGCCCCTGGCGCTGGAGATGAGCCGCCGGATGCTTGCCGGCCGCGGCGCGTGGCGCATCCACGGCGGCGGCTTCGCCGGCACCATACTGGCCTTCGTGCCCTTCGACCTGCTGGATACCTACCGCGCCGCCATGGACGGCGTGTTCGGCCAGAACGCCACCACCGTGCTGGCGATCCGGCCGGAGGGAGTCGTGAGGATCAATTGAGAATTGAAAATTGAGAATTGAAAATGGCCGATCAAATCCTGACGGATTTGTGTGACCATACTGTTTCGCACAGTCCGCGTCTATGATTCAATCAAAAGAAATCCGTCAGGATTTCCACAACAATTCTCCATTCTCAATTCTCAATTAAAGAGGATCAGACATGTATTATAAAACACACTCGGAATCCGACACTATGGACTTCGCGCGGAAGCTGTCGCCGATGCTTGCGCCCGGGGACACGGTACTGCTCTTCGGCGAGCTGGGCGCGGGCAAATCGGTGATGGCGCGGGGCATCGCCCGGGGGATGGGCATCGAGGGCCCCATGCCCAGCCCCACCTTCACGCTGCTGGCGCCCTACGTGGGCGCCGACGGGCGGAAGCTGTATCACTTCGACCTGTACCGGCTCAACAGCCCGGAGGAATACTACGCCGCGGGGCTGGACGAATTCGTGGGCGGCGACGGCATCGCCGTGGTGGAGTGGCCCCAGATGGCGGAGATCCAGCCCACCCCGGCGCTGGAGATCGACCTCTTCCGGTGCGCGGACGAGCAGACCCGCCTGATCGAGATCCAAAACTACGACGTGGCGGGCTTCGACCCCGACGCGCTGTCGGAATGGAGGACGGAGGCATGAACATACTCGCGATCGACACCTCCGGACCGGTGGCGGGCTGCGCGGTGATGATGGACGGCAGGGTGACGTACCAGGTCGTCATGAACCGGGGGCTGACCCACTCCGAGACCATCATGCCCGCGGTGGACCAGGCGCTGACGGCCTCCGGGCTTCACTGCGGCGATATCGACGTGTTCGCGGCGGTGGCGGGCCCCGGGTCCTTCACCGGCGTGCGCATCGGCGTGTGCGCGGTGAAGGGGCTGGCCCACGCCGTCGGCAAGCCCTGCGCCCGCGTCCACGCGCTGGAGGCGCTTTCGATGAACTTCTTCGGCTTCGACGGCCTGTGCTGTCCGATACTGGACGCCCGCCGGGGCCAGGTGTACTGCGCCGCCTACGACATGAAGGACGGCCTGCCGGCCGGGGCCGTCGCGCCCGACGCCGTGCAGCTTGCGGACTTCATCGCTGCCCTGCCGACCGACCGGCGGCTGGCGTTCGTCGGCGACGGCGTGCCCGCCTATGGTGACAAAATCAGGGAGATGCTGGGCAGCCGCGCTCTCATCGCCCCGGAGCACCTCAGAAACCTGCGCCCCGACGCCGCCTGCGTGCTGGCGGCAGCCCGCCCCGATCAGTGGATGGAGGCCCGATACCTGACCCCCATCTACCTGCGCGCCCCCCAGGCCGAGCGGGAGCGCGCCGCGGGCCGGGACCACACCAAGCCTCTCCGCAGACAGCGGGAGGAGGAAGCAAAATGAGTTCTATTACCATGGGTCTGATGACCGTGGAGGACGTGGACGCCGTGCACGCCATCGAGACGGCCTGCTTCAAGACCCCCTGGTCGAAGAAGTCCTTCTACGACGAGGTGACCCAGAACGCCTGCGCCCGCTACATGGTGGTGCGCGAGGACGGCGAGGCCATCGCCTACGCCGGGGTGTGGTTCGTGCTGGACGAGGGCCACATCACCAACATCGCCGTGCGCCCCGACCGCCGGGGCATGGGCTACGGGGAGATGGTCACCCGGGGCATGATCCAGCTGGCCGCCGATTCCGGCATGAACTGGATGACCCTCGAGGTGCGCCGCTCCAATGTCGCCGCTCAGAACCTCTACCACAAGCTGGGGTTCATCGACGTGGGCTACCGCAAGCGCTACTATGAAAACTCCGAGGACGCCCTCATCATGGCCCTCGAGCATCTGCCGGAGGGACATCCGGAGAATGATCCGTTCCTCGTGACGGAGGACGATTGAACCAACTGGAGGACATATGCTTTTCAATCTCGTGGAGATCCTGATCGTGACGCTGATGTGCTGCGTCGGGTCGGTCCACTATGTCCATGTATTGCAGATGGGGCGCTACCAATTGCCGGCATACCGGCAGTGGATGTCCCGCAACCGGGACAGGCTTTTGAAGGAAAACGTGCTGCTGGCCTTTGTGGCGGCGCTGCTGAGCCTGTATCTGCCGGTGTTTCTGTCGATGTTCATCAAGGTGGAGACCATCCGGCGGACCGTGTCGGGCTGGCTGGCGCTTGCGCTGTTCGCGGGCGCGGCGGGCTTCATCGCCTGGCGGGACTACAACCTCCCCGCGAAGAAGCCCTTCGTGATGACCCGCCGCGTGCGGCGCTTCACGGCGGTGATGGCGGTATTGTGCCTGCTGTCGGCGTCGATCTTCCGGGCGGTGACCATTCCGCCCTACTTCCTGTTCGCCGCCATGCCCTACATGGTGGAGCTGACGGCGCTCATCATCAACCCCTACGAGGCCAAGGTGAACGCCGGGTTCTTCAAATCCGCCCGGCAGAAGATCCGCAGCCATCCGAACCTCATCACCATCGGCATCACCGGCAGCTTCGGCAAGACCAACGTGAAATTCATGCTCCGGGACATGCTCTCCCGGAAATACAGTGTGCTGGCCACCCCTGCCAGCTTCAACACCGCCATGGGCATCTCCCGGGTGGTCAACGACGATCTGACCGACGATCACCAGGTGTTCATCGCGGAGATGGGCGCGACCCACGTGGGCGACATCAAGGAGCTTACGGAGCTGGTGCGCCCGAAATACGGCATACTCACCTCCATCGGCAAGCGTCACCTGGACACCTTCGGCTCCCTGGAGAACATCGCCTCCACCAAGTACGAGCTCATACAGGGCCTGCCGAAGGACGGCTTTGCGGTGTTCGGCTCCGGCGACGACTACATCAACCGGCTCTACGCCATGTGCAAAAAGGAGAAGTGCCGGGTGAGCCTGGACCCGCAGGAGGAAGCCGACGTGCGCGCCGAGGGCATATCGTACAGCGAGCGGGGCACGTCGTTCAAGCTGGTGTTCGGCGACGCCGAGCGCTACCCCTGCTTAACGCCGCTGCTGGGCAGCTACAACGTGAAGAACATACTGCTGGCCGCGGCGCTCGCCCGCAGGCTGGAGGTGAGCGCGGAGGACATCGTGAAGGCCATCGCCGAATTAAAGCCCATCGAGCACCGGCTTCAATTGACCGCGGAGGAGCTCAACGTGGTGGACGACACCCTGAACGAGGACCCGGACGGCGCCTTCGAGGCCCTGCGGGTGCTCGCCCAGATGCCCGGCCAGCGGGTGGTGGTCACCCCCGGCATGGGCGAATTGGGGCCGCAGGAGACCGACATCAACTACGCCCTGGGCACCGTGATGGCCGACTGCGCCGACGCCGTGATCCTGGTGGGCTCCCGAAACAGCCAGCGCGGCCTGCGCCGGGGGCTGTTGCAGTCCGGCTTCCCGCGCTCCATGCTCCACACCGTGGAGGACATGGACGACGCCTCCGAGCTGCTCGAGGAGATCTCCGAGCCCGGCGACACCGTGCTGTTTGAAAGCCACATCCCGGACTACGAGGAGGAATAACCTTCCCGCAAAAATGTAAATATCATGTTGACTTCAATGTGCTTTGATGCTATAATAATCATGGTGCGTTTGGATAGATTGACGCCTTTGTGATGTTATACCGCGTACGCGGTAAACATAGAAACATTTTTTAGGAGGTATCCCCATGAAGAAAGTTTTGGCCATCGTTCTTGCAATGATGCTGGTTCTGAGCGCCAGCGCCGCGTTCGCCGCGGAGTACGAGATCGTGTCCAAGGGCTTCCAGCATCAGTACTGGCAGGCCGTGCTGAAGGGCGCTGAGAAGAAGGCCGAGGAGCTGGGCGTTGAGATCAACTTCGTCGGCCCCGCCAACGAGTCCGCCTACGACGAGCAGCTGTCCCAGCTGAACTCCGCCATCGCCGCCAGCCCCAAGGCCATCGGCCTGGCCGCGCTGTCCACCGAGACCTGCCTGGACGCCATCAAGACCGCCCAGGATGCCGGCATCCCGATCATCGGCTTTGACTCCGGCGTGCCCGGCGCTCCCGAAGGCGCCATCCTGGCCAACTGCGCCACCAACAACTACAACGCCGGCGCTCTGGCGGGCGAGATGATCTGGGAAGCCATCAAGGATCGCGTGGCTGCCGCCGAGGGCTCCGTGCGCATCGGCATCTCCGCTCAGGACGCCGTTTCCGAGTCCGTCACCCAGCGTGGCCTGGGCTTCATCGACAAGATCGGTGAGCTGGCCGCCGCCGAGGGCTATGGTGTGAAGCTGGAAGGCAACGAGAAGTACGTCAACGAAGCCAAGGTCGAGCAGTCCGACGATGCCAAGATCATCATCGAGACCCTCGTGCCCGCTCAGGTTACCGCCGAGCTGTCCGCCACCGACTGCGCCGCCCTGCTGAACAAGGACGACATCGTGGCCCTGTACGGCTCCAACCAGCACTCCGCTGAGGCCATGGTCACCGCCAACGAGAACCTGCAGCGTCTGGGCACCGGCGAAGGCGACGTCATCGGCGCTGGCTTCGACTCCGGCGCGGTCATCAAGGCCGCCGTCGCCGACGGCACCTTCCTGGGCGCCATCACCCAGGCTCCGTTCGCCATGGGCGAAGCGCTGGTTGACACCATGGTCAAGGCCGCCAATGGCGAGGCCGTCGAGGACATCGACACCGGCTGCCAGTGGTACACCGCCGAGAACATGGAGGATCCCGACATCGCCATCAACCTGTACGACTAATTCCTGACTGAGGATTGTCGCCGCCCCCGCCCAGGTCTCCCGGGCGGGGGCGATGTTTTGACTGACTGTATGAAGATACGCTGTTTTCAAAAGGGCTTCAACTACTCCCAGGACGGCCGGGGCAACCGGCTGGTGCTGCATCTGCAGGGCTGCAACCTGCGCTGCCCCTGGTGCGCAAACCCGGAGGGGATCTCCCCCGCCGGCGCATTGATGGTGGACTTCGACTGGCTGACGGCGACCTGCTGTCCCCGCGGCGCGGTGCGGGACGGCGCGCTGGACCGGGCGATGTGCCGATCCTGCCCGGACAGGCCCTGCACGGCCCTGCGACAGAAGGGCATCCGCCTGTCCTGCACCGAGATCGAGGTGGACGACCTGCTGGCGGAGTGCGTCGGCGCGTCGCCCATGTTCTTCGACGGCGGCGGCGTGACCCTCACCGGCGGGGAGGTCTGCATGCAGCTCGACGCCGCGAAGGCACTGCTTAATGGCCTGGGCGCGCGGGGCATCCACCGCGCCATCGAGACCAACGCCACCCTCCCCGGCGCCGCGGACCTGATCCCGCTGGTGGACGAGTGGATCATGGACGTGAAGCACTGGGACGATCAAAAGCACCGTCAGTGGCTGGGTGCGGGCAACGCGAATGTGCTGGACATGCTCAACAAGGTGTGTGCCACCCACCCGGACGCGCTGGTGCGCATCCCGCTGATGCCGGGCTTCAACGATTCCCCCGCCGACGCCGACGCCTTCGCCGCGCTGCTCGGACCCGTCGCCGCCAGCGACAACGTGCGCGCAGAGGTGCTGGTCTACCACGAGTTCGGCAAGGCCAAGTGGACCCAATGCGGCATGGAGTACACCATGTCCGGCCGCGTCGCCCCGGAGGCCCGCGGGCGGCTGGAGGCGGCGCTTAAGGCTGCGGGGCTTCACGTCGTGCGGACGTAGGGGCGCCCATCTTGATAAATCCCGCCCGTCATGCTATACTTATGAGGTGCATAAAACGGGTACAAACGGAGGACGTTATGGAAAACGCGACCCTGCTGGAGCTGTTGGAATCGGACCGGGAGATGATCCTGGCGTCGCTTAACCGGGACAGGAGCCCTGCATCGGCGCAGGCGGCGCTGGAGAAGGCGCTGGACCGGGTGGCGCTTCGGTACGCGGAGCAGTGTCCCGACGCCGCCTCGCGGGACGCGGCGCAGTCGATCCTGCGGGCCCTGCGCAGCGCGCTGCCGCTGGTGGACTCGGTGGGCGAGGTGCGCCGCTGGCAGAAGACCGCGCCGACCCCCGCCGCCCGCCGGATGAAGCCTGCCGCGCTGGGGCTCATGGCGCTGGGCGTCGTTATGGAGCTGGCGGTGATGCTGGGGCTACTGATCACCGGCGGGCGGCTGACGGGGGCGGTGGCGTTCATCGAGGCGCTGCTCCCCGCGGCGCTGGGCATGGCGGCGCTGTACTGGGCGGGCCTTAAGCAGGGCAGGCCGGATAAGCAGAAGGACGCAGCCCCCGACCTGCGGGACGAATTCCTGATCGATGCGGACAGGGTGTGGCACCACCTGCGGGGCATGATATTGCTGGCCGACAGCGCCGTGGAGAGCGCCCGCAGCCGGGCCGCCGTCGATCAGCAGAAGCAGGCCGCCGCCGGGCAGGGTCCGCTGGACCGGACGCAGGCGGAGCTGTTCGCCGGGCTTCTGGAAAACTGCTACGCCCAGGACAGCGCCGATGGCCGGGAGATGGCCGAGGGCATACGCTTCTACCTGCACGGCCTGGGCGTGGAGGCGGCGGACTACGTCAAGGGCCGCGAGGCCTGGTTCGAGTTCCTGCCGGCGCAGCAATCCGGCACCATCCGCCCGGCGCTGCTCATCGACGACAAGCTGATCAAGAAGGGCCTTGCCTCGAATTAACAGGAGATACGCTATGGAAAAATACTACGGCTTCGACCTGGGCGATGCCGAGAGCGCCGTCTCCCGGCTGGGGCGCGGGGACGAGGGCGAGCCCGTCATACTGCCGGTGCGGGAGGCGGGCAGCTTCATCACGGCCTACGCCCAGCTGGACAGCGGCGAGCTGCTCATCGGCGAGAGCGCCTGCTACGACACCCACGCCGTCAAGCGCGCCCTGCGGTTCAAGAGCAACTTTCTCACGGACCCGCAGGCGGAGAAGGACGTGCGCGCCTTCGCCACCGGCGTGCTGGGAGAGCTGTACGCCGACGGGAACCTGGTCAAGAACGACGACAGCTGCTTCTACATCGGCTGCCCCGCGGGCTGGGACCGCGCGGCCCGGGAGCGCTACCGCGCCATCTTTGAGGACGTGGGCTATCCCCCGAGCCGCATCGTGTCGGAATCCCGGGCGGCGCTGATCAGCGCGTGCCAGTCGAAGCACTTCCAGGTGGGCTACGACATCATGACCCGGCCCGTGCTGGTGGTGGACATCGGCTCCTCGACCACCGACTTCGCCTTCATACTGGGGCGCAAGGAGGTGGAGCTGCAGACTGCGGGCGAGGTGCGCCTGGGCGGCGGCATCATGGACGAGCTGGTGCTGGAGGAGTCCATCCGGCTGTCCCCCGATGCCGACCGCGTGCGCCGCGCGCTTACGCAGAGTCCGCCGTGGAAGAGCTACTGCGAGTTCGCCGCCCGCCGTCTGAAGGAGCAGTACTTCGCCGACGAGGATTTCTGGGCCGACCGGGAGTGCGTCAAAACCGTGCGCATCCTCTCGGAGCGCGACGTAAAGCTGACCCTGCGGCTGGACCAGAGCATCGCGGACCGCGTGCTGAACAGGGGCGCAAACCAGTTAAACGGCCGATCGTTCAGCCAGGCGTTCATCGACAGCCTCCGGGCTGTGCGGCAGAAGATCGGCGACACCATGCCGGAGCTGCTGTTTTTGACCGGCGGCGTGTCGAAGCTTAAACCGGTGCGGGACTGGTGCCAGTCGGTGTTCCCGGAGGCGGTGGTCATCACCGGCGCGGAGCCGGAGTTCTCCGTGAGCCGGGGGCTTTCGTACTCCGGCAGGATCGACGCGCAGATGCGGGAATTCCGCCGGGAGGTGGACGACCTGATCGACTCCAGCATCGTGGAGCGCATCGTGGAGAACCGCATCGACGACCTCTACCGCCGGGTGGTGGACGCCCTGGTGGAGCCGATACTGCGCAGGGTGGCCGTGCCGGTGTTCGACCGCTGGCGCGACGGCGACATCCGCACCCTCGCGGACATCGACGGCGTGATGCAGAAGGAGATCGAGGCGTGGCTCCACTCCGACGACGCCCAAGCCCTGCTGGTCAAGCCCATCGCGGACTGGCTCAAGCCCGTGGCCTACGACGTGGAGGAGAAGACCATGCCCATCTGCGTTAAGCACAACATCCCCTACCGGGCGCTGAGCCTCAACTCCTACTTCGCGCTGTCCGATATCGACATCCACATCGACGCCCGGGAGGTGTTCGCCGTGGAGGAGCTCACCTGGCTCATCAACGGCATCATCTCCGTCATCGTGGGGCTGATCTGCGGCGGCTCCGGGCTGGCCATCGTGTCCAGCGGCATCTCCGGCATCGTAGTGGGGGCCATCGGCTCGCTGTTGATACTGTTCCTCGGCAAGGACAAGATGCAGGAGATGTTCATGCACGCGGACATACTGCGGCCTGTTCGGAAGCTGGTGCCCCGGGCCCACTTTGAGCAGCGCGTGGAGCGGCTCACCGAGGAGGTCAAGGCCAGCTTCCAGAGCAAGCTGGAGCGCGAGAAGAACGCCGAGATCACCGCGCGCATGGCCGCCGAGATCTCCCAGCAGATCGAACAGTGCCTCTCCCGCATGGCCGAGGTGGTGGAGATCCCGCTGTGAGCGCGCTGAAAATCGCCCTCCCGGTCAGGCCGGGAGCGAATGTGCAAAACTACCTGGACGCCCTTGCAAGCCTGGGGGCGCGGGGCGTGCTGGTCCACGCGCCCTGCGATCCCGGGGCGTTCGGCGGCCTGCTGCTGCCCGGCGGCTGGGACGCCGACCCGGCGCTGTACGGCCAGGCAAACACCGCCAGCCTCCACGTGGACCGGGCGCTGGACGATTTGCAGCTTCAGACCATGGACGCCTTCGTGAAGGCCGGCAGGCCGGTGCTGGGCATCTGCCGGGGGCACCAGATGATCAATGTCTGCTTCGGCGGCACGCTGATCCAGCACCTGCCCGAGAGCCCCGCCCACAGCCGGGACGAGGGCGCGTCCGACGACAAGGTGCACCCGACCCATACGAAGGAAAACTCGTTCCTGTACAATTTGTATGGCCTGCGCTTTGCCACCAACAGCGCCCATCACCAGGCGGTGGACCGTCCCGGCGTGGGGCTTCAGGCGGTGCAGTGGTCCGAGGACGGCGTCGTGGAGGGCATCGCCCACCGCGCCCTGCCGGTCTGGGGCGTTCAGTGGCACCCCGAGCGCATGTGCTTTGCCCACGCCCGGTCGGACACCGTGGACGGGGCGAAGGTCATCGAGATGTTTTTGAACGAATGCAGAGGGAGGGATTGATCATGGCGGGATTGCCCAGGGACCCGATGATACTATACAGCGTGCTGAACACCAAGCTGCGGGACTTCTACCCGTCGCTGGACGCGCTGTGCGACGACCTTGACGAGGACAAACAGGCCCTGCTGGACGCCCTCGCCGCCGTGGGGTTCAGATACGACCCGGAGCGGAATCAGTTCGTCTGACGCTTTGTAGGGACGCCATTCATGGCGTCCGCCCGTCACCCCAAAAACACGGGAAACGCCCCATAGCGGGGCGTTTCCCGTGTTTTTGGTCGCGTTTACGCCGTCTTCTTGTTCTTCAACACGTCGATATAGATGGCGCCGATCAGCACCAGCGCGGTGATGATCTGCTGCCAGTTGGCCTGCAAACCGATGTAGGGCAAGCCGGTCTTCAACAGCGACATGACGAACACGCCCAGCAGCGTGCCAATGACGCTGCCCTGGCCGCCGGTCATGGAGGTGCCGCCGATGATGGCGCCGCCGATGGCGTCCAGCTCCAGGCCGGGGCCGGTGCCGGGGGCCACGGAGGAGGAGAAGGTGGCGGCGTAGGCGATGCCCGCCAGGCCCGCGAAGAAGCCGGAGATGATGTAGGCCATCATCTGGTACTTCACCACGTTCACGCCGGAGAGGCGCGCGGCCTCCTTGTTGGAGCCGATGGCGATGATGTAGCGGCCCACCTTGGTCTTGTTGAGCACGACGGTCATCACGATGATGGACAAGAGCACCAGCACGAAGCCTATGGGGATGATGGTGCCCTTGGGAATGCCGTTGCCGGTGCCGATGATCTTGAAGATCGAGCGGAACCAGCCGCCCACGCCCTTGCGGGAGGGCCAGGACACGGCCATGCCGCCGGTGAGTATGGAGCCCAGGCCGCGGGTGATGAGCATGGTGCACAGCGTGGCGATGAAGGGGGGCAGGTTCATGATGGCCACCATGGTGCCGTTCAAAACGCCGAAGCACAGGCCCATGGCGATGGTCACCAGCATGCCGGCCCACACCGGCCAGCCCACCTGCTGCACCAGGTAGCCGCCCGCCAGCGCGTAGCAGATCATGCCCGCGCCCACCGACAGGTCGTTGCCGCCGGAGATCAGGCAGAAGGTGACGCCGATGGCCATGAAGGTGATGTAGTAGGAGTAGTCCAGTATGCTGACCACGGTGGCGTACTGCCGGAAGGAGGCGCTCATGACGCTGAAGAATATCGCCTCGAGGATGACCGCCAGCACGACCACGATGCGCTGAAGCCCGATGGCCTTGACGATCGGGTTGTTGGTAAAGGCGTTCCCTTTTTTACTCGTCTGCATGATACGTCCTCCTTACTTTTTGCGGGCGCTGGAGCGGATGTCGGCGAACACCGCCAGCGCCACGATGATGCCGGTGATGATGTACTGGTAGTCCGGGCGGAAGCCCATGGCCTGTATGCCGACGCGCAGCAGGGAGATGATCAGCACGCCGATGAACGTGCCGCCGATGGAGGCCACGCCGCCGGCCATCGAGGTGCCGCCCATCACGCAGCTTGCGATGGCGTTGTTGTTGAACTCATCGCCGAGGCCGGGCTGCACCTGGGTGATGACGCCCACGTAGGTGATGGCCGCGATGCCCGCCAGCGTGCCGCAGATCACATAGGCCAGCGCCTCCCACTTGCGGGTGTCCACGCCGGACAGCCGGACCGCCTCGCGGTTGGAGCCGATGCAGAGGATGTAGCGGCCGATCAGGGTCTTGTTGAGCAGTATCGAGCAGATGATGGTCACCACCAGCAAAAAGATCAGGCCTGTGGGGATGCCGTTATAGGAGACGAAGTACTTGTAGCCGCTGTTGGGCGCGCCGGAGGCGGGCCAGTTGGAGTTCTGAACGTGGGTGAACACTGAGCCCACGCCCTTGGCCAGCATCATCGACGCCATGGAGGAGATGAAGGAGGGCAGCCCCATGAAGGCCACCAGTATGCCGTTGAACACGCCGAAGATCATGCCCACGACCACGCACATGATCAGCGCCAGCCACAGCGGCCAGCCGAAGGTAACCAGCAGGCGGCCCGCGATCAGGCCCGAGCACACCATCACCGGGCCGATGGAAAAGTCGATGCCGCCGGTGGCGATGACGAAGGTGACGCCCAGGGCCAGGAAGCCCAGGTAGTCCACCATGTTCAGCGCGTTCATCAGGTCGCTCTGGCCCAGCATGCGCCCGCTGCCCAGGGAGAAGATGAAATACATCGCGATGAGCACCAGCACCAGTATGATGCGGTTGAAGCCCAGCTTTTTAACGATAGGCAGATTCTTGAAGTTCTCCATGTCCTTCCCTCCTGTCAGCGCAGCGTCGCGGCGTGCATGATGTTCTCCTGCGTCGCCTCTGCGATGTCGATCTCGGCGGTCTTGCGGCCCTCGCACATCACCACGATGCGGTCGGACATGCGCAGGATCTCCGTCATTTCAGAGGAGATCATGATGATGGACTTGCCCGCGGCGGCCAGCTCGTTCATCAGGTGATAGATTTCGGACTTCGCGCCGACGTCGATGCCGCGGGTCGGCTCGTCGAAGATCAGTATGTCGCAGTTCTTCACCAGCCACTTGGCCAGGACCACCTTCTGCTGGTTGCCGCCGGAGAGGTTGATGACCAGCTGGTCCACGCTGGGGGTCTTGGTCTTGAGCTTGTCGATGTACTCGTTGGTGACCTGGTTTTCCTTCCTCTTGTCGATGAACAGGCCCTTCACGAAGTCCCTGAGGTTGGCCATGGTGGAGTTTTCCGCCACGGTCTTGCCCACCACGATGCCGTAGCGCTTGCGGTCCTCGGACAGGTAGCCGATGCCGTTCTTGACGGCGTCCTCGGGGCTCTTGATGTCCACCTTTTTGCCGTTGACGTAGATGTCGCCGGACTCCTTGGGGTCCGCGCCGAACAGCGCCCGGGCGGTCTCGGTGCGGCCGGCGCCCATCAGGCCGGAGAAGCCCAGGATCTCGCCCTTATGAAGCTCGAAGGACACGTCCTGCACCATCTTGCCGGCGTTTAAGTGCTCCACCTTCAGCACCACCGGCGCGTCCGGCGGCACCATGGACTGGGTCTTGGGCTCCTCGTAGATCACGCGGCCCACCATCATGTTGATGATGTCGTCCTTGGTGCACTGCTCGGTGATCAGCGTGCCCACATAGCCGCCGTCGCGCATGACGGTGACCCGGTCGGTGATGACCTTGATCTCGTCCATGCGGTGGGAGATGTACACGATGCCCAGCTGCTTTTCGCGCAGGTCGCGGATGATCTTGAACAGTTCCTCGATCTCCGCCTCGGTCAGGGCGGCGGAGGGCTCGTCGAATATGATGACCTTGGCCTCGTGGCTGATGGCCTTGGCGATCTCGCACATCTGCTGCTTGCCGACGGTCAGGTTGCCCATCTTCTCGGCGGGGTTGATGTCGATGCCCAGCTGCGTGAACAGCTTCTTCGCCTCGGCGTTCATCCGGACGTCGTCGATCAGCTTGCCCTTCATGAACTCGCGCCCGATGAAGATGTTCTGCGCCACCGTCAGGTGGTTCATCATGTTGAGCTCCTGGTGCACGATCACGATGCCGGCCTCCTGGGCCTCGCGGGGGTTGTGGAACTCCACCTCGCGGCCCTCATAGGTGATGGTGCCGGAATCCTTGGTGTAGATGCCCGTGAGCACCTTCATCAGCGTGGATTTGCCCGCGCCGTTCTCGCCCATCAGCGCGTGCACCTCGCCCTTGCGCACCTCCAAATCGACGTGATCCAGCGCGTGCACGCCGGGGAACGATTTGTCGATGCCCTTCATTGTCAAGATAACCTCTCCCACGACACTTCCTCCATTCATGATTAATTCTTCTGAAAATTCATGATTGATTCTTCTCGCAATACTCTTCAAAACGCCTCTGCGCGCCGGGATCGGACATGAAATAGGCGTCCTGCACGGCGCGGTTCCACAATCGAAGCTGCCCGCGCAGATCGAGCCGTTCGGCCAGCCCCTCGGACATGCGCCACACGTCCCGGCACACCCGCTCGGCGCGGCTCTCGTCGCCGGAGGCGATCATGCCGAACAGCGACCGGTTGTAGCCCGAGCTCTCGCAGGTCTTGAGGTAGCGGGCGGCGGCGTTGCGGATCTCCCAGTAGAAGGCCCGCTCCCCCGCCTCGCCGTACTCCCCGGCGCGGCCCGCGAGCATGGCGTCCAGCGTCTGAAGCGTCTCCCTGCGGGCGTACTTCCTGAACCACTTGGCCGAGGACCAGATCTGCGCGAAGTTCAGGCAGTTGAACAGGAACCGGTCCACCACCCGCCCGGGCTGCTTCTCGTCCACGTGCCGGGCGCGAAACAGCATGCGGCGGTAGTCGTTGGCCCCGTCGTCGGGCTCGGTCATGCACAATTGGTCCAATAGCTCCCTGCGCCGGGCGGGCTCCAGCTCCCGGTAGTATTCGTTCCACCGCGCGGATTGTTCGAACATGGGCTATCCTCCGATATACCGTATCATACTCTGGGCGTCCCTTAAAGACTTCACCCGGCCCGACGCCCACAGCGCGCACAGCGCCGCGCCGTAGGCGGCCTCCTCCATGTGATCGGGGATCCGAAGCGGCAGGCCGAACATGTCCCCGGCCAGCCGCCGCATCAGCGGGTTGCGCCGGAGGCCGTTGCCCGAGCCCACCAGCGCCGCGGGGCGCGCGCCGGTCAGCGCGGTCATCTCCCGGCAGAAGCCGTGCAGCTCCGAGAGTATGCCCGCCACCAGCCCCGCCGTCAGCGCGCCGGGGCGGAAGTTCTCGACGCCGATGCCCTCGATGCTCCCCCGCTCGCCGGGGTTTGAGCGCGTGCCGGAGAAGGTCGTGCGCACCCGCCAGGCGGCGTCCATGCCGTAGCGCTCGACGAATGCCTCCGCCTGTTCGAGCATCCGGTCGTAGCAGGGCGCGTCCGTCCCCGCCGCCTCCCGGTAGAACTGCTCCAGCATGGCGTAGGCCCGGCCGCCGCACAGCCCCGAGCCCGCGAGGATGTAGCCGTCCCCGCCGCAGGGCCGAAGCTCGATGGCCCCGCCGCATTCGATGTAGCGGTCCGTGCCCAGCGAGACCTGGCTGCCGGTGCCGATGTTGATGAGCACCGTGTCGCGAAGGTCCCTCACCGAGCCGATCACGCTGGCCTGATTGTCCCCGGCGGACACCGTCACCGGCACGCCCTCCGGGGTCTCCCCGACGATCTCATAGCCCCCGACCACCTTCGGCAGCAGGGGGTCCTCGACGCGAAAGACCTTCCTCTCGAGGTCGAAGCAGCCCCAGCTGGCGGCCATGTCCGCGCTCAGCACGGGCGTCCTGTTGCCGGTCAGCTTCATGGCCAGGTAGTCGCTTATGGTGGTTATGGACGCGGCGCCCTCCGGCACCAGGCCGTTTTTCACCATGTAGAAGTGGGTGGTCAGCCCGTAGCCCGCCGCCGCGGCGCCGTAGCGCCTGAGGGCCTGGGCGTAGGTCTGGCCGTCCGCCATGGGCAGGTTGCCCCGGCCGTCCTGCCAGGTGTAGAGGGGGCTTACCGCCTCGCCGTCCTCATCCACGTACAGCATGCCGTGCATCTGGCCCGTCAGGCCGATGCAGCAGGGCCTGCCGTGGGTCGCGACGAGTGCGTCGTACTTCTTAAGCGCGATGGCGACGATCCTGCCCGCGTCCTGGACCTTGCCCACGGGACAGCCGTCGTCGATGAAGGCGGCGTGGTTCACCGTCTCCCGCGCGACCACCGCCCCCGTGTCCTCATCCAGCAGCACCATGCTGATCGACGTGGTGCCGATATCGATACCGAGCGAACGCATATACCCTCCTGATGATGAAATGCCTCGGACGCCATAAATGGCGTCCCTACGGTGATGTTGAAATCAACGCGGCAGCAGCTATTCCTGTTCCCTGTTACCTGTTCCCTGCGCGAAGCGCTAAAGCGCTGTCGACGCCGGGTCGAGGCGCGCGATGATGTCCTCCTGGATCTCCGGCGACAGGTCGAGGAAGTTGACGAAGGTGCCGTGGATGCGCACGATGTATACCCCGCTGGGGGCATACTTTTCGGGGTTGGCCAGCACCTTGCGCAGCATCTCCGGGGTGGTGACGTTGACGTAGAGGTAGAAGGGGTTCACGTCGTCCCCCGCCGCGTTGAAGAACAGCGGGTTGAAGATCTTCTGCTTGAACTCCAGGCCCCTGTCCTCCAGGGTCTCGCCCCGGAAGTAGCCGGGATTGATGCCGAAGTGGCTCGCGCAGCCGCCGCACATGCGGTCAAAGGGCAGCCTGCGGTTGCTGAGCATGCGCATGCCCAGCCCGCCGGAGGCCTCGCCGTAGAGGGGGTCCACGCCGTAGTTGAGCATCTCCCGGGCCCGGCGGCCGTCGGGGGTCGCGCCCACCCAGTAGCCGTACATCAGGTGGGTGGAGGGGGTGGCGAAGTCCGGCCGGAAGGGGTTGCCCAGGTAGTTCTTCCGCGCCGCCACCATCTGCGACGCGCGGCTGACCACCTCGGCGGCCTCCAGGTCCACGGCTTCGATGTTGTTGCCGAACTTGTCGCAGGATAAAAGGAACTGCCGCATCTCGCCGTCATTTTTGAAGTCGTCCCGCAGCGCGGCAAGCAGGCGCTCCGCGTCCTGCGGGCGCTCCTTTAAGAGCGTGTCGATGGCGATGAAGCTGTCCGCCACCACGGAGGAGCCGTGGATGAGGCAGCCCGAGCCGTTGTAGCGGGTGCCCTGGCGGTGGCAGTCGCGCATGTCCACGCCGGTCTCGATGCCGCCCATCATGGTGGACAGAAACGGCACCTGGTAGAGCGACAGCGCCCGGCTGGCGGCATTGGCGGCGTCGGTCATCTTTTCGATGTAAGCGTCCAGCTCGCGATAGAACAGCGGGCGGATGTTCCTCAGAAGATCGACGGCGTCACTAACCCCCAGCGCCTCATAGGTTTTGCCCAGCTGCGCGCCTGTGATCTCGGAGACGCCCCCTTGCAGCACCAGCTCCAGCACCTTGGGCATGTTGAGCCACGAGTTGGTGGTGTTTCCGTTGTCCTTGCCCATGATCAGGGGCTCCTGACAGCCCGCCACCGCGTAGTCCGGCAGGTCCTCCTCCCGGATGCCGCTTTTTCTGAGCATGCCAAAGAGCATGTCGTCGTTGAACAGCGACGGCGTCAGCACCCCGGGGGTGAAGAAGAACTTGCCCATCTCCCTGTACAGTCCGTCCGGGGTGTTCGCGTGCAGCTTCACGGACAGTATCGGCTGGGGCAGGTTCATGTCGAAGTAGGCGTCGAACAGGGCAAAGCTGGTGGGGTTGGTGAGGTCGTTGCCGGCCACATCGCGCCCGCCGATGATCAGGTTCTGGGAGATGGCCCAGCTTCGGTCGGCCACGTTGAAGAACACCAGCAGGTGCTTCAAAAGCGCGGCGGTCATGTCGCGGCCGGTGTCCTCCATAGCCCGGTAGGGCTCGAAGATGCGGTCCGCGTTGCCCACCGAGAAGGCGAAGGGGTTCGGGGTCTGCTCCAGCGTCATGAGCTGCCAGATCAGTATGAACGCCTGTATGGCCTCGTAGAGGTTTTCAGCGCCCTGCTCGGGCACTCGCTGAAGCGTCCGCGCCATTAGCTCGAAGCGCGCCTTCGCGTCGCCCTCGGACTTGGACGCCCTCTCAAGCGCCATCTCCCGGTAGCGCCCGGCCAGGATCAACAGCGCGTCCACGCTCAGCAGCATGGCCTCGTAATAATCCCGCCTGTCCGGGTCGGCCTCGGCGTCGCGCTTTTCGGTCAGCCGCGCCCGGATGCCCGCCGCGCCGACGCGCAGGTACTCCCGCACGTCCGGCACCACGTGGCCCGTGACCTGCTCCAAAAAGAACACCGCCTCGCCGGTCAGCTTTTCCACCGGCGCATAGGCCGCGGTCAGCGCCCGGGCGAAGTCGTTCTTGGAATAGTAGTCCTTCACCCGCGCAATGCGCTCGGCGGTGATGTCCCCGATGGGCTCGATGTCGCCGAACACCGCCACCGGGTCGCAGTAGCCCGCGAAGGACTTCACCGTGAATGCCGGGTTGATCAGCGCGTAGGACCGGGCGAAGGCGTCGTCCTGCGTGCCCGCGAACACGTGGTAATCCCCCAGCGTCAGCGGGATGCGGGAGACGACCTCCTTAAGCGTCCTGGCGATGCGGATGCAAGGCACGTCGTCCCGGAAGGTCTGATCGCATTCCATGGCGATCTCACGGGCCAGAAACCAGCCCTCCAGGTGATTCAGCGCGCGCTCCTCCCGGAAGCGGGCCTTCGCCAGCGCCGTCAGCGCCTGCGGCGTGTAGATGCGTTCGATGGTCATGGCGGTACCTCCGGGGGGATTAGGAATTGGGAATGGGGAATGGGGAATTGGGAATTAGGAGTTAGGAATGAGGAGTTAGGAATTAGGAATGGAGGCGGCAGTTGTCGCCTTTTGCGGAAAACGACCGAACACCCATGTAGGGACGCCATTTATGGCGTCCGGGCCTGTTTGCGGACGCCATGAATGGCGTCCCTACGAGGGGTTTGATATCACTCTAATTCCTCATTCCTCATTCCTCATTATCCCTTAACAATCTGTACAGTCCACGATCACGCCGTCCTCGTCCCACAGGTCGTGCCAGTCGTTGGCGCCGGGCCACAGGAACACCTGGCCCTTGACGAGGCGGTTGTTGCGCTCGAGGGTGGCGATGGTGGCCATCTCCTCGTCGGTGAGCTTCTCGGTGACGGCGGCTTCGAGGTTGGCCTCGTAGTTGTGCACGGAGAAGGGGATCGGCAGCTGGCCGCGCTGCAGCGCCCACTTGAGGCAGATGATGGCCGGGTGGCAGTTGTGGGCCTTGGCTATGGCCACAAGCTCGGGCATCTGCATGTCGGCCAGGTCCTCGGGCAGTATGTCGCGCTCGGGGCGGCGGGGGGAGCCCAGGGGCATGTAGCCGATGGGGAGGATGTCGTGGGCCACCAGGTAGTCGAACAGCGCCTGCTGCTGGAAGCAGGGGTGCAGCTCGGATTCACAGGCCGCGGGCTTGATGCGCAGCTTGGGCAGCACCGCCTCCAGCTTCGGGATGGTGAGGTTGGAGATGCCGATGTGCTTCACCAGCCCCTGGTCCACCAGGTCCTCGATCTGCCGGTAGGTGTCCACGAACTCCGCCACGGAGAAGGGCTTGGAGTCGGGGTTGCGGGAGTCCACGTCGCAGAAGGGGGCATGGTAGTTCGGGAAGGGCCAGTGGATGAACAGCATGTCCAGGTAGTCGCACTGCAGGTCGGCGATGGTCTTCTTGCAGGACTCCGCCACCCGCCGGTGCATGTCGTTCCACACCTTGGACATGATGAACAGGTCCTTGCGCTCGACGACGCCCTCGTCAAAGGCCGCCTTGAACACCTGGCCGATCTGGGCCTCGTTGCCGTAGCAGGCGGCGCAGTCGAACAGCCGGTAGCCCGCGCGGATGCCGCCGGCCACGGCGCCGGCCACCTCGTCGGGGGTCACGCGGTCGGAGCCGAAGGTGCCCATGCCCACGCAGGGGATGGTGGAGCCGTCGTTGAGCTTGAAGGACGGTACGGTCCTGGGATCAATCATATGAAACGCTCCTTTCGAAACAGTGCATTCTGTGTCATTTGTTATCATTATATACGATAATCAGTTAAAATTCAACGCATTTTAACATTTATATAAGATTTGCGTATAAACACAGGCCCGGCAGTTCACCGGGCCTGTGCGGATGTATGAAGATCAGTCGGGATAGACCACCGCGACCTTGCCGCAGCGGCCGGAGGCCATGAGCGCGTAGGCCTTGTCCACGTCCTTGAGCTCGAAGCGATGGGTGATGAGCTTGTCGGGATGGATGCCCCAGCGCACCAGGTGCTCCACCAGCTCCTCCATGCGCCACAGCGAGGTGACCCAGGAGCCGTAGATGCTCTTCTGGCCGTGCATGATGTCGGGGGAGGGATTGAAGGTCACGTCGTTGCCCTCGCCGACCATGGCCATCTTGCCCCACTCCCGGGTGCAGCGGATCGCCATGGCGCGCGCGCCGTTGTTGGCGGAGCAGTCGATGGCGCGCTCGCAGCCGTAGCCCTGGGTGACCTCCATGATCTTCTCCTGGCAGGCCATGGGGTCGGAGGAATTGAACACGTAGTCGGCCAGACCCAGGTCCTTGGCAAGCTGCATGCGCTCCTCGTTGACGTCGGTGCCGATGGTCATGTCGCAGCCCATGGCCTTCGCCAGCATCAGGGTGGCCAGACCCACCGGGCCCAGGCCGGTGACCAGCACGCGGTCGTTGCCGGAGATGCCGATCTTCATCAGCGCCTCGTAGCAGGTGCCGAAGCCGCAGGCCACCTGCGCGCCGTCCTCGTAGGTCAGCTCGTCGGGCAGGGCGATCAGGTCCTTCTCGTCGCAGAGGATGTAGGGCGCCATGCCGCCGTTGCGCTGCCAGCCGTAGGCCGCGCGGAACTTGCTCTTGCAGGAGATGTAGTAGCCGCGCCGGCAGTCGTAGCACACGCCGCAGCCGGAGATGTGGTACACGATGACCCTGTCGCCCTTCTTGAAGCGCTTCAGGCCCTCGCCCTCGATCTCGATGATGCCGCAGGGCTCATGTCCCGCGATCATGCCGGGCTGGTAGCCCTCGGGGCCCTTGCCCACGTGCGCGCGGTAGATGCAGCGGATGTCGGAGCCGCAGATGGTCGAGGCCTTGGTCTTCACGACCACCTGGCCGTAGCCCGGCTTCGGCATGTCGAATTCCTTCAGCTCAACGGTGCTGTTGCCCGGCAGAATCGCGCCCAGAATCTTCTTATCCATGTTTCATCTTCCTCCTGATTTTGTTGTGCGGTGTCACCGCCTGCTGTAACTAGTATAACAGTTTTTGCACCCGTTGATTAGAGATAATTCCGACCTCCTTTTGTTAAATATGTCGTTTTCACGCAAATTTATGTCCGATGGGGATAAGTTGTGGTAGAATGAGGGAGAGTACAGAGTGCAGAGTAGGGGCGCTTCCGCGCTTGCGCCTGCCCTCATCGCCCGCATGGAACAATACCCCGTAGGGACGCCATTCATGGCGTCCGAAATCACCGCACTCCCGTAGGGGCGGCGATGCGCCGCCCCTACGGAAATCCAACGCGGCAGCCTTGCCTCCCCTTCCAGGGGAGGTGCCCCAAGGCGACAACCCCAAAGGGGTTGTCGGTCTGCCCCTTCGGGTCAAAGATTTTGACGCCGCACCGCAGGGGCGGAGAGGTTCTCCCCTACTCCCTACTCCCCAATCCGGAGGTCCACCATGGAAACATATGAATTCTCAAGTGTATTCGAGCTCGGCACGCTGCAGGTCGCGCCGGTGCACGTGCGCATCGAGCAGCTGCGGCCGATCATCGCGGCGCACACCCATTCCAACACCAGCTACGAGATCCACTACACCCGGCAGGGGCGGGGCACGGTGACCATCGACGGGGTGAGCCGCCCGGTGGAGGCGGACACGCTCTACATCACCGGCCCCGGGGTGGTGCACGCCCAGACCTCGCAAAACGCCGAGCCCATCGTGGAGTACTGCCTGTACCTGAACTGCCGCCGGGGGGCGTCGGCCCGCAGCGACCCGTTCTCGCTGTTCGCGGAGACCGCCTTCTGGATGGGCCGGGACGAGGGCCGCCTGCTGCCGCTGCTGGAGCAATTGATCCGGGAGAACCGGCAGATGCTGCCCGGGGCGGCGGAGATGTCCGAGACGATCCTCAAGCAGATCATCATACTGCTGACCCGCATGTACCGCCAGGACGCCGCGCGGATGCCGGCGCCCTCCCCCGCCCCGCTGCTGACCCGGGCGGGCTTTCTGCCGATCATCGAGGACGCCTTCTTCTACCGCTACCGGACGCTGACGCTGACGGACCTCTCCCGGCTTCTGAACCTGAGCGCCCGGCAGACCCAGCGCCTGTTGCAGCAGAACTTCGGCAGGACCTTCTCGCAGAAGCTCACCGAGGCGCGGATGGCAGCGGCGTCCCAGTACCTGCTCAGCACGGCGCTGTCCGTCACCGAGATCAGCGAGCGCACCGGCTTCTCCTCCATCGAGCACTTCTCCGCCGCCTTCCGCCGCTTCACCGGCCTGTCGCCGAGGGAGTATCGGAGGAGAGGGAGGGAACAGGGAACAGGGAACAGGGAGTAGGGAGTAGGGTAGAACCTCTCCGCCCCTGCGGTGCGGCGTCAAAATCTTTGATTTTGCCGTCGCAGTCTGCCCCGAAGGGGCAGACCGACAACCCCTTTGGGGTTGTCGCCTTGGGGCACCTCCCCTGGAAGGGGAGGCAAGGCTGCCGCGTTGGATTTCCGTGGGGAAGGTGGATTGCGCGAAGCGCAAGACGGAAGAGGTCGTAACCCCTACTCCCTACTCCCTACTCCCTACTCCCTACTCCCTCGAACTGGCTTGTATACAGCTCATAATAAAACCCCTTGCGCGCCAGCAGGGATTCATGGTTCCCCTGCTCGACGATATGCCCGTCGCGCATGACGAGTATCACGTCGGCCTCGCGGATGGTAGACAGCCGATGGGCGACGATGAAGGACGTACGGCCCTGCATCATCCGGGCGAAGGCGGACTGTATGCGAAGCTCGGTGCGGGTGTCGATGGAGGAGGTGGCCTCGTCCAGGATGAGCATCGGCGGCAGCAGCAGCATCACCCGGGTGATGCACAGAAGCTGCTTTTGCCCCTGGGACAGCATGCCGCCGTCCTCGCCGATGACGGTGTCGTAGCCCTCCGGCAGGCGCATGATGAAGGAATGGGCGTGGGCGGCCTGCGCCGCGGCGACGATCTCCTCCTGTGTGGCGTCAGGCCGGCCCATGGCGATGTTCTCGCGGATGGTGCCGGGCTTGAGCCAGGTCTCCTGGAGCACCATGCCGTAAGCGTCTCGGAGGCTGTGCCGCTTGAGCGTCAGGGTGTCCCTGCCGTCCACGCGGATGACGCCCCGGTCGGGATCGTAGAAGCGCATCAGCAGGTTGATGAGCGTGGTCTTGCCGCAGCCCGTGGGCCCCACGATGGCCACGCGCTGGCCGGGATTCACCGACAGGTTGAAGTGCTCGATCAGCGGCCGGTCCTTGACATAGGAGAAGCACACGTCCTCCCAGTCCACGCCGCCCTTGACGTCGGTCAGTTCGCCGGGCGCGTCCGGGGTCTGGGCGGGGGCCTCGATCAGCTCAAACAGCCGGGCGGCGCAGGCGATGGCGTTCTGAAGCTCCGTCACCACGCCGGAGATCTCGTTGAAGGGCTTGGTGTACTGGTTGGCGTAGGCCAGAAACGCCGTCAGCCCGCCCACGCTGATGTGCCCCGCCAGGGCGGACAGCGCCCCGGTCAGCGCCACCAGCGCGTACACCACCGAGTTGACGAACCGCGTGGCGGGGTTGGTGATGGAGGAGAAGAACGTGGCCCGCATGGAGCAGGTTTTGAGCCGCGCGTTGATCTCGTCGAAGCGCTCGGTCTCGGCAGCCTCCCGCCCGTAGGCCTTGACCACCTTCAGGTTGCCGATCCGCTCGTCGATGAAGGCGGTCTGCTCGCCCCGCGTCTCGGACTGCTGCCGGAACATGGCGTAGGTGCGGGTGGCGATGAACCGCGCCACGAACAGCGAAAGCGGCGTCACCCCCACCACCACCAGGGCGATCAGCCAGCTTTTCATGAACATGAAGCCCAGTGTGACCAGTATGGTCAAAACCCCGGTGAACAGCTGCGTGAAGCCCATCAGCAGGCCGTCGGCGAACTGGTCCGCATCCGCGATCACCCGGCTGACGGTCTCGCCGTGGGGATGACTGTCGATGTAGGAAAGCGGCAGGTTTTCGATGTGTTGAAGCGCCTCCTCGCGAAGGTCCCGCACCACGTCGAAGGTCACCCGGTTGTTGACGGCGTTCATCACCCACTGGCCCAGGCCGGTGAGCGCCACGCACAGCCCGATGCGGACCAGTATGGGGAAGATCCGGTCAAAGTCCACATGGCCCGCGTCCACGATGCCGTCGATGGCCCGGCCCACCAGTATGGGCACGTACAGCGTCAGAAGCACCGTGCCCGCCGCCAGGGCAAGCGACACGAGCACCAGCCACCTGTAGTGTCCGATGCGGTGAAGCACCTTTTTCAGCGTGCCCGCGGAGGACGGATTCAGCCCTTTTTTCATGCCGTCCGCACCTCCCCTCCGCCGAACTGGGAATCGTAGATTTCCTTGTAGACGGGGCAGCGCTCCATGAGCTCAGAGTGCGTGCCCTTCCCCACCAGCCTGCCGTCGTCCAGCACCAGGATCTGGTCGGCCCCCATGATGGAGGCGGTGCGCTGGGAGATGATGAACACCGTGGGGTTGTAGTCGAGCCCCGCGATGGCCGCGCGGAGGCGGGCGTCGGTGACCATGTCAAGCGCGGAGGCGGAATCGTCCAGCACCAGTATCTCCGGCCTGCGCACCAGCGCCCGGGCAACGGTCAGCCGCTGGCGCTGCCCGCCGGACAGGTTCGCGCCGTTCTGCTCGATCATGCCGTCCAGACCGCCCTTGAACGCCACCACCTCGCCCGCTTGGGCGGTGTTCGCGGCGGCCATGAGGGCGTCGTCGTCGGCCTCGGGCAGGCCCCAGCGCAGGTTGTCACGGATAGAACCCTTGAAAAGCACCGTTTTCTGCATCACGAAGCCCACCCGCTGCCGAAGCGCCTGCTGATTGTAGCTTCGCACGTCCGCGCCGAACACCCTCACGCTGCCCTCGGTGACATCGTAGAACCGGGGGATCAGCGACGCCAGCGAGGTCTTGCCCGCGCCGGTGCCGCCGATGATGCCCACGGTCTGCCCCCGCAGGGCGGTGAAGCAGATGTCCATCAGGGACGGATTGCCCGCCCCGGGGTAGGTGAGGCTCACATGGTCGAATTCCACCGCGGGCGCGTCGGCGGCGGGCGCCGCGCCGGGGCCGTCCGCCATCGCCGGTTCCATGGCCAGCACGTCGGCCACCCGCTTCCAGCTCGCCCAGGCCTTGTTGATGGTGATGGTCAGCCCCGCGAACTTGATGAGTTCCACCAGTATCTGGCTCATGTAGTTGTAGAGCGCCACCACCTGGCCCCGTGTGAGGATGCCCGCGTCCACCCGGATCGCGCCCTGGCGGACCAGGGCGATCACGGCGATGTTGATGATGACGTAGGTCAGCGGATTCAGAAGCGCCGACACCCGCCCGGCCCGAAGCTGCAGCCGGGTCAGCGTGCGGTTGCGGCTCACGAACTCGGCGTACTCGGCGTCCTCCCGCCGGAAGGCGCGGATCACCCGCGCGCCGGTCAGGTTTTCCCGGGTGGCCTCCAGCACCTTTTCGAGCTGGCGCTGCACGATACGCATCATGGGGATATTCAGCGCCATGATGGCGTATGTGACGATCATCAGCGCGACGATGACGATGGCGAATATCCGGGCGATGCGCGCGTCGATGGTGAAGGCCATCACCATCGCGCCGAACACCACGAAGGGCGAGCGCAGCACCAGCCGCAGCACCATGTTCACGCCGGTCTGGGCCTGGTTGACGTCGCTGGTCATGCGGGTGATCATGGCCGAGGTGCCCAGCCGGTCCACGTCCGAAAAGGACAGCCCCGCCAGCTTTTCAAACAGCGCGTGGCGCACGTCCGCCGCGAAGCCCGTGGCCGAGCGCGCCGCGAAATACTGGGCCGTGATCGCCGCCGCCAGGCCCGCGATGCCGAGCAATACCAGCACGCCGCACATCCGCCAGATGTGGCCGGCGTTGCCCGCGCCGATGCCCCTGTCGATGATCGACGCCATCACCAGCGGCACAAACAGCTCCAGCGTCGCCTCGAACATCTTGAACAGCGGCGCGCAGATACATTCCATGCGGTATTTTTTCAGATAGCGAAGCATTTGTGATCACTCCACTTATTACGTCTTTGCATTCATTATAAATGAAATACAGCCATAGCGCAACCGTCTATGGCAGGAATTACATTTGCTTTTCATGCCTGTAATATGGGATAATTCCGGTATCACGGATACATGAGAGGCCAGTGTCATGAAGCGGTCATTGATATGCGTTGCGATCCTCGCGCCGGCGATGGCGATACTGCGGTTCTGGCCCGGGCTGGCCGGGCTATGGATGGAAAACGCCGCCCTGCCGCTTTTTGGCGCGCTGCACCGAACGAGCGCCGCGCTGCCCTTCCCGCTGCTCGAGCCGCTGGCGTTTCTGCTGCTCATGGGCCTGCTGCGCCGCCGTTCCCGGGCGCTGGCGCTGGCCTTCATCCTCGGGATGTACGGTCTTTTGTGGTATCCCGCCTACTTCGCCGCCCCCGCGCCGCAGTGCGATGCCCCCGCCGACCCGGAGCGGCTGTGCGTCCTGCTCACGGACGCGCTGAACGCCTCGGCGCTCGCCTTCGAGCCGCCCTTCGACGCGGCGGGGACCGTGGCCGGGCTGCCCGGGGCGCGGGTGAAGCCCGCGCGCTGGCCGGAGTGGATGCGCGCCATGGACATCGAGGGGCTGTTCGCTCCCTGGACGGGGGAGGCGCTGGCGGACGCCGACGCGCCGCCGGGCAGCCTGCCCTTCACCTGCGTGCACGAGCTGATGCACTTAAAGGGCATCGCCGACGAGGGGCAGGCCAACATCGCCGCGTACCGTCTCTGCCTCGAAGCGGGCGGCATGTTCGCCGACTCCGCCCGGCTGTGGGCGCTCAGGCGCGCGCTCTCACGGCTGGACGAGCCCGCCCGCGCGCGCGTCGCCCGCCGCGCCGACCGCCGCCTGCGCCCGCTGCTGATGATCTCGGACACCCGGGCACCCTCGCCGCTGTCCCGGCTTCTGGGCATCGCCCGACAGACCGCCGACTACGACGCCCTGCTGAGCTGGCTGTGCCGCCAGGCGCGCGTTTAAGCGCCCCCTGCGACCGCCAGTATCGCCTCCGCCGCGGCCTTCGGCCCGCCGCAGGCGCGGAAGCCCTGCCCGATCTTACCCGCGGCATCCCGATATCCGGGGTCAGTCAATACCGCGTCCACCGCGGCGCGTATGGCGTCGGGATCCGCCGAGTGCAGCCTCAGCCCCGCGCCCATCTCCTCCGCGCGGTTCGCCACGCCGCCCTCCTCCGGGGTCAGGGGGCGTGTGACCAGCGGCACGCCGAAGTACAGCGCCTCGCTGACGCTGTTCATGCCGCAGTGGGTGACGAAGGCGTCCGCCGCCTGCAGCACCGCGAGCTGGTCCACCCGCCGGTGCGCATGGACGTTCTCCGGCAGGTCCGAAGGCGCCCGGCTCTCCCCCACCGACAGGATCACCTCGTACCGCCCGTCCCCCAGGGCTTGCACGCAGTTCCGGTAGAAGTCATCCTCCCCGTCCAGCACCGTGCCCATGGACACGTACACCAGCGGGCGTTCGGGCTTCTGCATCGGCGCCGTCACCGGGCGCAGGCAGGGCCCCACGAAGCGGTATTTGTCCGAAAACGTGTCCGCGCAGGGCTGAAACTCCCGCGAGGTGTACACCACCGTGGGGGTGTTGTCGTCGTTCTGTACGATGTCCAGCACGCTCTTCACCGGATAGCCCGCGTCCCGCAGGGGCCTGAGCAGCCGCGCGGCCTTCGGCATTTTGATCAGCATCTGAACAAGGTCCCCCAGGCCCTGCTTCATGACCTTTGACGAGTGCCGGTTGAATGCGAAGGTGGTGGTGGAGCTGATGAAAGGGATGCCCAGCCGCAGGGCGAACAGCTTGCCCCAGAAGGCCACCGAGTCCGCCACAATCACGTCCGGCTTCAGCGCCTTCAGCGATTCAAGCGCCATGTCCTGCAAGGCCAGCGTGGTATCCACGATCAGCTTCGTGGACACCAGTATGTCACGGGCCACCGCGTTGCCGTCGGACGTCGCCACGGCGTTGCCCGCGCCGCAGTCCACAAACCGCGCCCCGGCGGCCTCGATCTCCGATCGGAAGGGCTCGAAGCTGTAATAGGTCACCCGATGGCCCATGTCCGTCAGCACCCTCACCACCGGCAGGGTGGGGTTGGTGTGACCGTGGGCCGGTATGCAGAAAAACGCGATGTCAGCCATTGTCCCGTCCCTCCCCGAATACCACCCTGAACACATCGTCAAACCGGTCCTTCGGCGGGATCGCGATGCCCTGCGCCGCGTCCCCCAGCAGCAAGAGCCTGTCCCCCGGGCGAATGTCGAATAAGTCCCGCATCTCCTTCGGAATCACGATCTGCCCCTTGGCGCCCACCGTGACCGTGCAGGCGCAGCGCTGCGCTCTTTCGGTCATAAACAATCCCTCCTGTGGTATGATTTGTTATACAAATCATACCACAGAACAGAGGTTTGCGCAAGGAGGAGTTTTGTTATAATGGGAAATGGGAAATTGGGGTGACGACCTCTTCCGTCATTTGCTTTGCAAATGCCACCTTCCCCTGAAGGGGAAGGCTTTTGGAAACGTAACCCTATGCCTTCCCCTTTAGGGGAAGGTGGCAGCCCGAAGGGCTGACGAAAGAGGTCGTCACCCATTCCCTTCGGGCGATGAGGACATCGCCCCTACGAAACCACGCTCCTTCGCCCTCCATTTCCCATTTCCCATTTCCCATTCCCCATTTCTCTTCTCACCCCGCGCCTCCCGCCGTCATAGTACGAACGGGAGGTGCTCTATGAACGAGGCGATTCAGGGGATCATGATCCCCTTTATAGGCACGTCGCTGGGAGCAGCGCTGGTATTCTTCATGCAGAGGGAGATTCCGGGGCTGCTGCGGCGGGCGCTGACGGGCTTCGCGGCGGGGGTGATGGTGGCGGCGTCGGTGTGGAGCCTGCTGCTCCCGGCCCTCGCGCAGTCGTCGGGGCTGGGCGCGTGGGCGTTCGTCCCGGCGGCGGGCGGTTTCTGGCTGGGGGTGCTGTTTTTGCTGCTGATGGACAGAGCAACGCCCCGCCTGTGCCCGGATGCGGGCGGCGGGGCGGGGCGGCTGTCCCCGACGGCCATGCTTCTTCTGGCGGTGACGATCCACAACGTGCCGGAGGGCATGGCGGTGGGCGTGGTGTACGCGGGGCTCCTGACAGGGCGCGGCGGCGTGACGGCGCTGGGGGCCCTGTCGCTGGCGCTGGGCATCGCGATCCAGAACCTGCCGGAGGGCGCGATCATCTCCATGCCGCTGCGCGCGGCGGGCTTGTCGCGGCGGAGGGCATTCGCGGGCGGCGTGCTGTCCGGCGCGGTGGAGCCGCTGGGCGCGGCCCTGATGCTTCTGCTGGCGGACCGCCTCGCCCCGGCGATGCCCTGGTGCCTGAGCTTCGCCGCCGGGGCTATGCTGTACGTCGTGGTGGAGGAGCTGATTCCCGGTTTGTCCCGGGACCCCGCCTCAGGTGCGGGCGCCGCGTGGTTCGCCGCGGGGTTCACGGTCATGCTGGCGCTGGACGTGGCCCTCGGATAGCCTTATTCACCCTTTCCGGCCACGGAAAGGGCAGAGATCAACAGGCACGGGCTGCCGAAGCAGCTGGTGCCGGGGGCGCGGAACTCGAGGTCTGAACCCACGGTCTCCACGTCCCTGAGCAGCTCGTAGAAATTCCCGGCAACGGTGATCTGGTTGACGGGGGACGCGACCCGCCCGCCCTCGATTTTAAACCCCTTGGCGGCCAGGGAGAAGTCGCCGGTGACGGCGTTCGCCCCGGCGTGCATGCCCTGCAGCTCGGTGATCAGCAGGCCGTCGCCGACCCTCTCGACCATGCCGTCGAAGCCGGTGTCCGACGGGGCGAAGAAGAAGTTCGTCGGCGCGACGCCCACCCCGGCGGCGTAGGAGGCCCGGGCGGCGTTGGCGGTGGTCTCGACGCCCTGCTTGTGGGCGGTTTTTAAATTGTGCAGTAAGGTGTTGAGCCGGCCGTTTTCCACCACAGCCTTGACCCGCGTGGCCACGCCCTCGCCGTCGAAGGGGGCGGAGGAGGCGCTGTCCGGGCGGTGGGGGTCGTCCGTCAGCGTGACGCACCCGGCGGCGACGATCTCCCCCTCCCGGCCCTTCAGCCGCGACAGCCCGCGCTGGGCGTTGTCGGCGGAGAATATGCCGGCGAAGGTGGACAGCAGCGTGCCCGCCACGTCGTTTCTGAGCAGCACCCGGTACTTCCCGGAGGGCACCGGCGCGCCGTCCAGGCCGTCCAGGGCCTCCTTCGCGGCAGCCTTCGCCACGGCCTCCAGGTCCACCTCGTCGGGCTTCATGGTGAAGAACACCTTCATGCCGGTGTTGACCTTTTCGCCATCCCGGGCCACCACGCACACGTAGCCGCCCAGCAGCGCGGACTTCATGGACACCTGAAGCCCCAGCGTGTTGGTCAGCATGCGCTCCCCGGTGGAGGAGAACACGGCGCAGTCCTCCACCTGCGCGATCCGGGGGTCCTGATCAAGCGCCAGCTTTTCCAGCCGTTTGGCCATGTCGATCTTCACCGCGGCGTCCATCGCCCCGATTTCGGGGTTGCAGAGGTCCAGCTCGGGGTATTGTTCATCCCCGGCGTACATAAACTGCTCGTCCTTCGACTCCACCAGATCGGCGTTCTCGATCGCGCCGTCCAGAAGCTGGGTCAGCGCGTCCTCGTCCAGGATCTGGGTGGAGGCCGTGCCGGTGTGGCCATCCTTCAGCACCCGGAAGCCCAGGCCCGCGCTGTCCGACACGCTGTACTGGTGGATCTCGCCGCCCTTGACGGACACCTCAAAGCTCTCGCCGCTCTCGTAACAGATCTCCCCGGCCACGCCGCGCTCGGCGGCGGCGTCCAGCAGGCGGCGGATAAATGCGCTCCTGTCCATGCTCATCGACCTCCCACGGTAATATCGGTCACGCGGATCATCGGCTGGCCCACGTTCACGGGCACGCTGCCGCTGGACGCGCCGCACATGCCCTGTGCCAGGCGAAGGTTTTTGCCCACGCGGTCGATCTTCATGAGGATGTCGCCGCCCCGCCCGATCAGCGAGGCCCCGCGCACGGGCCGGTCGATCCTGCCGCCCCGGATCAGGTAGCCCTCGTCCACCGCGAAGTTGAACTCGCCGGTCACCGGGTTTACGCTGCCGCCGCCCATCGACTTGGCGTACAGCCCGTCGGGGCAGGACGATATGATCTCCGCCTCGTCGTCGCTGCCCGCGGCGATGTAGGTGTTGCGCATGCGTGAGGTGGGGGCGAAGGTGTAGTCCTGCCGCCGTCCGCTGCCGGTGGGGGGCATGTTCATGCGGCGGGCGTTGAGCTTGTCGATCATGTAGTTTTTGAGGATGCCGTTCTCGATCAGCACCAGCCGGGTGGTGGGCATGCCCTCGTCGTCGATGTTGAGGGAGCCCCACTCGCTGGGCAGGGTGCCGTCGTCCACGGCGGTGACGACGGGCGAGGCGATGCGCTGTCCCAGCTTTCCGGCGAACTCGGAGTTGCCGAAGGCCACCGCGGCGGCCTCCAGCGAATGGCCGCAGGCCTCGTGGAAGATCACGCCGCCGAAGCCTCCGTCGATCACCACCGGCATCACCCCCGCCGGACAAGGCTCGGCGTGCAGCATCGTGACCGCGCGCTCGGCCGCCGCGCGAGCGGCGTCCGCCGCGTCCACACGGTCCGTGAACAGCTCGTAGCCCATCATCGCGCCCGGGGCCTCCCGGCCGGACTGGCTGTCGCCGTCCCTCGACGCCACCGCGTAGACGTACAGCCGGGTGTACACCCGCGTGTCCCCGGTGAACAGGCCCTCGGAGTTGGCGATCAGTATGTCGCTGTCCCAGTGGGTCAGGTTGGCCCGCACCTGGGTGATCTCGCCGGACACCGCCTTGGCTGCCAGGTCGCAGTCCCGAAGCAGCTTCGCCTTGCGGGTCCCGGCCACGTCCATGGGCATCTCCTTAATCAGGTGGAGGTTGCGCTGGAGGCTGCGGGTCAGGCGGATATCGCCCACGCGGGCGTCGCCGGACACCGCGTCCGCCGCCTTGCGCGCCGCGGCGACGAGGCCGGAGGCGCCGGTGTCGTTGGTGTGCACGTAGACGCTGTTCAGGCCCTTGAACACCCGGATGCCCGCCCCGTGGCGGCGCACCGTGGAGGCCGCCTCCACGTGGCCGTCCACCAGGCCCATCGCGCCGGAGCGCCGGTCTTCCCAGTAGATCTCGGCAAAGTCGCCGCCGGTCGCGAGCGCCGCGCGCAGCGTGTCGGAGGCTGTGGTTTTGGTTAGCATGATGAGATGGTCTCCTTGCTTTTTATCAATTAGGAATTGGGAATTGGGGTTACGACCTCTTCCGGCGCTTCGCGCCACCTTCCCCTGAAGGGGAAGGCTTAGGTCACCGCGTCCATCAGTTCATGAAACGCGGCAGCGGCATTCTATAATTCCCAATTCCCCATTCCCAATTCCCCATTATTATCCAAACATCTTCTGCAGCGCCTCGAACCGCTCATGGGTGATCAGGGCGTCGTCCCTGAGGCCCTTGAGCTTGACCACGTAGGTCCAGCGGCCGTAGGGCTGTATGGATTCGATCAGGTTGAGGTTGACGATATAGCTCTTATGGGTGCGGAAGAACCGGTCGTCAGGCAGGCGCTCGTCCAGCTCGGCCATGCCGTCGGACATGGTATAGCGGGCGCCGTCCTTCATCAGCACGATGGTGGCGCGGTTTTCCCGCATGACCATGGCGATGTCCGCCAGGTCCAGGAAGCTCACGCCCTCCCGGTGCTTGAGCATGATGCGCCCCGGGACGCTGACCGCCGCCGGGGCAGGCGAAACCGGTGCGACCGGTGCGACCGGTGCGACCGGGGCGACCGGTGCGACCGGGGCGACCGGTGCGACCGGCTCGGTCACCGGCTCGACGACGCCCCCGCCCAGCCGGTCCCGTATGCGCGCGAGGGTCTCCAGCGCGCGCTCCACCCGGAAGGGCTTCACCAGATAGTCGAAGGCGTAGACCTCGAAGGCGCTCTTCATGTACTCCTCGTGGGCGGTGGCGAACACGATCACCGTCCGCGGGTCACGGTCCTGTATGGCCCGGGCGCACTCGATACCGGTCTTGCCGGGCATCTCCACGTCCATCAGCACCACCTGGGGGTGGCCTTCGTCGTACAGCGCGATCAATTGGTCTCCGTCCTCCGCCTCCCCCGCGAGCCGGTAGCCCTCCGCGCGCTCCACCAGCTTGCGCATCACCAGGCGCATGCCGGGCTCGTCGTCGGCGATGAGAATATTTAAATCATTCATGACGCCCTCCGCCTCAGTGCCTTGGGCCGGTCCAGGATCTCCGCGACCACCACGGCGCGGCGCAGGCGGTGGATATTCATCTCGGAAAGCTCCAGCGCGGCCTGGGCGGCGAGGCTCTCGTCGGCCTCCCGGCGCATGGCGGCCTTCATGTGCCGGTCATGCTCCGCGCGGCTCTCGCCCTCCTCGTGGGTGTGCGCCATGGAGCCGCCCACGCAGCCCTCGTCATCCGCGTGGGTGGTCCCCTGAGGCTTCGCAGCCACGGTCGCCGCCGCGGTCCGGGCGGGCGGCTTCGCGGCACCGACCTCCTTCGGCACGGCCTGCGCCTTCGCGGCCGGCTTCGCTTCCTTCACCGCGTCGCCCGCGGACTCCGTGGCCATAACGCCCAGCGCCTTCAGGAAGTCCTCGCCGCTTTTGGCGTTCTCCAGCTTACGGTTAAGCGCCTCCCGGCTGCGGACCGCCTGCTGAGAGGTCTTCCCGGCGCTCTGGGCCTTTTTCTTCTTGCTGTTGCTGCTGCTGACCAGTATGAACACGATGATCAGTATATACACTAGGACTCCCATAGGGCTGCCCTCCTTGTGCGCCGACGGGGCGAGGGGCGTCGAGCGCCCCTCACCCGTCAACCGTTACTTCTTTTCCTTCTCCTGCGCGGCGGGCGCGCCCTCCCCGGCGATCGCCTCGCGCATGCGGGTGTCGGACTTGATGTTCTGCATGTTGTAGTAATCCATCACGCCCAGCTTGCCCTCGCGCAGCGCGGCGGCCATGGCTTTCGGCACCTCGGCCTCGGCCTCGACGACCTTGGCGCGCATCTCCTGCACGCTGGCCTTCATCTCCTGCTCGTGGGCGACGGCCATGGCGCGGCGCTCCTCGGCCTTGGCCTGGGCGATGCGGCGATCGGCCTCGGCCTGGTCCATCTGGAGCTGGGCGCCCACGTTGCGGCCCACGTCCACGTCGGCGATGTCGATGGAGAGGATCTCAAACGCGGTGCCGGCGTCCAGGCCCTTGTTGAGCACGGTGCGGCTGATGAGGTCGGGGTTCTCCAGCACGTCCTTGTGGCTCTCGGAGGAGCCGACGGTGGTGACGATACCCTCGCCGACGCGGGCGATGATGGTCTCCTCGCCGGCGCCGCCCACCAGGCGGGAGATGTTGGCCCGCACGGTGACCCGGGCCTTGGCCCGCAGCTCGATGCCGTCCTTGGCGATGGCAGCGATGACGGGGGTCTCGATGACCTTCGGGTTGACGGACATCTTCACGGCCTCCAGCACGTTGCGGCCGGCCAGGTCGATGGCCTTGGACTGGTCAAAGCCCAGCTCGATCTGGGCCGACTGCGCCGCGATCAGCGCGTCCACCACGCGGTCCACGTTGCCGCCCGCCATGTACAGGGTCTCCAGCTCGTTCATGGTGACGTTGATGCCGGCCTTGCGGGCCTTGATCATCGGCGGCACGATGCGGCGCGGGCTGACCCGGCGGAACTTCATGCCCACCAGATTGAAGATGTTGATGTGTACGCCGCTCATCAGCGCCGAGAACCACAGCCCCAGCGGGAACAGCGAGAACAGCGCGATGATGACGACGACGATGATGATCGGCAGCGCAAAGGCCGCAATGCTCGGACCGTAACGATACATGATATTGACCTCCTTGATCTGTTCTATACGATTTCTTCAACAACGATTCGGTTTCCCGCAACCTTCTGCACCCTGATCGGCCTGCCCTGGGCGATGAACTCGCCGTCGGAAACCACGTTGAGCTTCACGCCGTCGAATTCGCCGATGCCCGCGGGGCGCAGGGCCGTGTGGGTGACGCCCTTTTTGCCGATGAAGTAGTTCAGGTCGTTGTTCTCGGCGGCGTCGGGGGAGATGGCCACGTCGTTGAGCGCCAGCTTCGACTTCTCAAGCCGTCCCTTGGACGCCGTGATCAGGCACACCGTCAGCGCGATGCACAGTATCGCCGCCAGGATCACGAACAGCAACAGCCCCTGCTCCAGCGGCGGGCTGAGCAGCACAAACCCCAGCACCAGCGACCCGATGCCCAGCATCCCCGGCACGCCGAACCCCGGGATGTACATCTCGAACACCAGCAGGCCCACGCCCACCAGCAGCAGTATCATCTCCGGCAGGTTCGATGCCAACAGGCTCCATAAACCGCCCATGCCAGCTTCACCTCGCTTTGTCTTTCGATGGTCTTAGTATACCATCTTTCCCGCCAAAAGAAAAGGGCGCGCGCACGAATGATACACTTTTCGCCCCGAAATGTCGCGGGGGTCCCGTCAAAAATGTGAAATATCTGTGCCGCCGCATGCCGTTGTCCCGTATTTCATATGAAATCACTGTCCGGAGAGGAGGGAGTACATGGGGCGATTGTGGAAGCTCACGGTGGTCATGACCGCGCTGACCGCCATACTTTTCTCGTCGGCGGCGGGCGTCACGCTGTGGCGGCTGTGGCGGCGTCCGCCCAGGCTGACGCTGGAGCAGACGCCGGAGGGCCTGAAATGGGAGGGCACTCAGTATTCCGCGCTGCTCAAGGTGCGCGACGCGCGGATGGACTGGCTGATGATCTGGCGAAAAAAGGATGATTAGTCCTGTAAAACCGCTTGAACGCGCCGGAAAAACGTGGTAGAATATAGAAGATACAAAGGAGGCCTCGTCATGAAGAGCATCGTCAACGGACGGATACTGATCCCTGACGGCGTTATCGACCAGAAGGTACTCACTTTTGACCAGCGCATCGCGGAGATCGCGTCGGAGCCCCCGGAGGAGGCGGAGATCATCGACGCCAAGGGCTGCTATGTGGCCCCGGGGCTGATCGACGTCCACTGTCACGGCTTTATGGGGTGGGACACCTCCCGCGCCAGCGTCTCCGACCTGAAATCCATGTGCGCCCACCTGGTCCGCAGCGGCGTGACCAGCTGGCTGCCCACCACGCTGACCCTGCCCTGGCCCGAGCTGGAAAAGTGCTTCGCGGCCATCCGCGAGGTCATGCGGGAGAGCGCCCTGCCGGAATGGTGCGGCGGCGCGCAGGTGCTGGGCTGCCACGCGGAGGGGCCGTTCATCAGCCCCAGGCGCAAGGGCGCCCAGTGCGAGGCGTACATACAGCGCCCGGAGGCTCGCAGGATCAAGCCCTGGGCGAGCGTCATCCGGCTGATCACCGTCGCCCCCGAGGTGGACGGCGCGCTGGACTTCATCCGCGCGGCCAAGCGGCTGGGCATCGCGGTCTCCATGGGCCACAGCGACGCCACCGCCGAGCAGGCCTTCGCCGCCATCGAGGCCGGGGTCACCCATGTGACCCACACCTTCAACGCCATGGCCCCGCTGAACCACCACAGCCCCGGCCTGGTGGGCGCGGCGCTCAACGACGACCGGGTGTACTGCGAGCTCATCGCCGACGGCCTCCACGTCAGTCCCCTGCTGCTTCCCCTGCTGGCGCGGCTCAAGCTGCACCGGCTGGTGCTGATCACCGATTCCATACAGTCCGCGGGCCTGCCCGACGGCGTCTACGATCAGCTGGGCGTGCAGATCCGCATGGAGGGCGAGTGCTGCCGCCTGATGGACGGCACCATCGCCGGCAGCACCCTGACGATGGACAAGGCCGTGCGCAACTTCGTGCGCTACTCCGGCATCCCGGTGTGGCGCGCCGTCAACATGGCCTCCCTCTACCCCGCCCGCGCCATCGGCATGGACAGCCGAAAGGGCGCGCTGCAACGAGGCAAGGACGCCGATATCGTCATCGCCGACCGGCACTTCAACGTCCGCGCCACCTTCGTGGGCGGCGAGTGCGTTTACAGAGCACAGTAGCGGGAGAAATGTTGTTTTGTTGATTGTTGACCTGGATTCGGCTTGAGAGTGCAGAGTGCAGTTTTGGTTCAAATCCCTTCGAGATTTGTCCGATTGAAAGAGATTTCGCGTTGAAGGGATCAATCGTGCCACCGTAGGGGCGGCGATGCGCCGCCCGCCGGGTGGATGCGCAGCACCTCATCCGGCGCTACGCGCCACCTTCCCCTCAAGGGGAAGGCTTTTGGGCGGGCGCCGCGTCGGCGCCCCTACGAAGGCTCCCCTGCGTAGGGGGAGCTGTCAGCGCAGCTGACTGAGGGGGCGCGGGCTCCCCTGCGTAGGGGGAGCTGTCAGCGCAGCTGACTGAGGGGGCGCAAATCCGGCGGACGCCATGAATGGCGTCCCTACAACGGGACATGTACCCTATCTGCACTCTCCACTCTCCACTCTTCATTCTCCACTCTGAAAAAAGGTAAGGACTTCATAGATGCGCATCATCCAATTCTGCGACACCTTCCTGCCCATCATGGACGGGGTGGGGAACGTGGTGTATCAATACGCGCGGAACATGGGACTCAAGGGCCACGAGAGCTACGTGGTGGCGCCCCAAGCGAACACGGGCTACCGGGGCAACTTCCCCTTTGAGATCGTGGACTACATCGGCGTGCCGCTTCTGAATCTCAAGAGCTACAAGGTGGGCACGCCGCTGTTGGACGTGCACTGCCAGAACCGGCTGAATCAGATCCACGCCGACATCGTCCACGCCCACTCCCCCTTCGTGGCGGGCCACGCGGGGCTGTCCTATGCCCACCGGCAGGGCTGTCCCATCGTGGGCACCTTCCACTCCAAGTATTACGACGACTTTCTGCAGGTCACCGGCATCAACGCGCTGGCCGCGCTGGGCACGAAGTACGTGGTGAACTTCTACGAGAAGTGCGACGAGGTCTGGGCCGTGAACGAATCCTCCGCCCAGACCCTGCGGGACTACGGCTACTGCGGGGACATCCGGGTGGTCTACAACGGCACCGACCTCGCGGAGGCGGACGACCGGGCGGTCAAGGCGGTGTCGGAGCAGTACGCCCCCGACGGCGCGCCGCTTCTGCTGTTCGTGGGCCAGATGAACTGGAAGAAGAACCTGCGCTGCGTGCTGGAGGCCTGCGCGCGGCTGCGCCGCCCCTTCCGGCTGGTGCTGGCGGGACAGGGTCCCCACGAAAAGGACATCGCGAAGCTCTCGAAGGACCTGGGCATCGACGACCGGGTATTCATGACCGGCCACATGACGGACCGGGATCTGCTCAACGCGCTCTACAGGCGCGCGTCGCTGTTTCTGTTCCCCTCCGTCTACGACAACTCCCCGCTGGTGGTGCGGGAGGCCGCCGCCATGGGCACCCCCGCCATGGTGGTGCGCAGAAGCTCGGCGTCGGAGGGCATGCGGGACGGCTTCAACGGCTTTCTGTGCGACGACGACCCCGCCGACCTCGCCCGCGTGGTCGAGCGCGCGCTGTCCGACCCCGAGGCGCTGGAGGAGATCGGCGAAAACGCCCGCAAGACCATCCCCATCCCCTGGTCCGTGCTGGTGGACGAGGTGCTGGAGCACTACGGACAGATCATCCATCAAAAGAGGAAGTGAACCCCATGCAGGGATACTATGAGCATACGCTGACCATACTGCCCAGCATGTGCGACGCCACGGCGAAGCTGGGCGTGCCCAACGCCTTTGTGCTGTTCATGGACCTGGCCACCGAGCACGCCGAGCGGCTGGGCGTGGGCATGAACGGCCTGATGAAGCAGGGGCTGTTCTGGCTGACCGTGCGCACGCGCATACGCTTTTACGACCGCCCGGCCATGACCGAGACCGTGACCCTGCGCACCTGGCCCGAAGCGCCGGAGCGCTCCCGCTGCAACCGGGATTACGCCATACTGCGGGGCGGGGAGGTCATCGTCGCGGGCAAGACCGAGTGGATGATCATGAACCTGAAGACCCACCGGCTGCATCCGGTGGACGGCGTGTTCCCGGAGGACCTCGAGCTTCTTGAGGACCGGGTGCTGCCGGAGCCCTTCGCGCGGCTGACCGACGATTTTTCCGACGCCGAGTGCCTCGGCCAATACACCGTGCGCTCCACCGACATCGACCTGGGCGGCCACATGAACAACGCCGCCTATGTGCGGGCCATCGCCGGGGCGTTCTCCTCAAAGGAATGGAACGACCTGCGCATCCGCGAGATGGAGGTCGCCTTCCGAAGCCCCTGCTTCGAGGGCGAGACCCTGGATATCCTCCGGCGCGACGCCGACGGGGGCATGGAGATTTGCCTCTCCCGGGAGGGAAAGACCATCGTGCTGGCGAGGATCGTCGGCGGATAATAAAACAGCGGCGGGCTGTCTCAAAACGCATATGTATTCATGATACCTGCGTAGGGGCGCCGATGCGGCGCCCGCCCGTGTACGAAATGCAACGTACTTCATGGGCGGGCGGCGCATCGCCGCCCCTACGGTATGCACACACATGAATGATTATGCGTTTTGAGACAGCCCGCCACCTTATTATTTACGGTATCACCTCAAAATCCCCCAATCCCCTGAACACCCGCGTCAGTATGAACCGCGCGCGCTCCATGGGCCGCATGCCCTTTTCAAACCGGGCATAGGCCCGCAGGCCGGCCTGCACGTCGTCGCGGCGGACGGGCTTTCCGGCGTAGCGCGCCAGCGTCACGGCGCGGCTGAACGCCTTGAAATCGGGGTTGTCCAGCTCCTTCGCCACCCTCTGGGCGAAGGTATCCGGGCTCTCGCCGCTCTGGGGGTACTGCCCCATGTGGGCAAGCAGCGTCAGGTTGGCGCGATAGGCGATCATGGCCCCCTGGGAGGCCCGCCGGGTCTGCCTGCACAGCCATGCGGGGTCGGCGCTCTGGAGCCGCCTCCTCACCCACCAGACCAGCAGCGCGATCAGCGCCAGTATGATCAATGCGATCAGCACGCCCCACGCCCCGCCGCGCGCGGCGGCCTCGGGTCGGTCCTCGGGTTCGTCCTCCGGCGGGAAGTCGTCCGGGTCTGGGGTGTCGTCGTCCTGAGGGTCGCTTTCGGGCTCGTCGAAGGGATTGCCCTCCGGCTCCGGCGAGGGCGTGGGCTCCTGTTGGGAGTTGTCATTCAGGCCGGTTTCGCCGTCCTCAGCGCCCTCGGCGGGCTTCGAGGGGTCGTCCTCCGGGGCGACCGTGGGCTCCGGCCGATCCTCCGGGACATTCGCGGCATCGCCGTACTGTTCCCCGCCCGCGTCAGAGCCCGTCCCGCTGTCCGATCCCTGCCCGCCGTTGGTGGCGTCGAAGGGAATCCAGCCCAGCCCCTTGAAGTACACCTCCGCCCAGGCGTGGGCGTCCATGCCAGTCAGGGTGGCGGTGCCGTCCACACCGGGCCGGGCATAGTAGCCCTCGACGTACCGCGTGGGCAGCCCCGCGATGCGCCCCATCACCGCCATGGCCGAGGCGTAGTAGCTGCAATAGCCCTGTTTGCTGTCCAATACGAACCACGACACGAAGTCCCGGCCCCGGGGCGGATACTCCACCTCCAATTTGTAGCGCATGTTTTTGCGCAGGTAGTCGGCAATGGCCACGGCGCGCTCGTAGGGATTCCGGGCGTCGGCGGTGATCTCCATGGTCAGGGCGTAGAGCCCGTCCTCGATGCCGTCGGGCAGCTGGCTGTGGGCCGAGAGGATGGAGCCGTACTGGCTGTCGTCGTCCGTATCGCCCCACAGCGCCGCCTGCATCAGCGCTTCGCCGTGGACGGGGCTGAGCGCCTCCAGCGCGTAGCTGTCCCCGCGCTCGGCCACGCGGGCCATGAACATCTCGCCCGAGGAGTTGTAGTACACCGCGTTGGACAGGGCCATGTCGAAGTCCTTCATCCTGCCGGGCACGAACAGCGTGCTGGTGCCGGAATCCAGAAGCTCCACCGACGCCCTGACGGTTTGAAACGCCTCCTCGGGGCTGTCGAAGCGCAGATCGAACACCCGCTCCCGCACCAGGCGGTGGGTGACATCGTAGTACAGATAGCGGTTCTTGGGGGTGATGTCCACCCAGGAATAGCCGGTGTAGGTGGCGCGTATGGTGCCCCGCAGCAGTATGGGGGCATCGGACGTCACCCGCATCACCGCCTTGGGATCGGGATTCGCCGGGCCGCCCAGCATGGCCACGGGCTGGCCGTCCACCTCTCCGCCGTGGTTGTAGCCCTCCTCCGCGATGGAAAAGGCGATGCGCTCATGGGTGAAGTTGAAGTACTGCTCGAACACGCTGCGCACCCGGGCGGCCAGGTCCTCCATGGGCTGCCAGGTCACCCGGCCCGCGGGCATCAGTATAAGTGCCACGGCCACCGCCAGCGCCGAGGGCAGCAGCACCCGCAGAGCGAGACGGTCCCGCTGCACGCCGTCGGACAGCGCAAACGCCGCCGCCCCGGCGATCAGCCCCGGCACCGCCGCGGCGATGGAAGCCCGCTGGGACATGCCGTGACTGAACACCAGCATGGCCCCGAGGATCAGTATCGCCATGGACGTGCCGCCGCGCTTATAGAGCATCAGGAAAAACAGCGCGCCGAACACCAGCGCGGCGCAGACCAGCAGCGCCTGCACGCCCTCCGTGGCTACCGTGCCCTGTCCGGCCTCGAGGGCCGCGGGGATGGCGCGCAGGTCGGCCAGGTGGGTCAGCGCCCAGCCGCCGGTCGTCAGCGCCAGCGCCGCCGCGCCGATCACCGCGCCCGCCGTGGAATACGCCGCTGCGCCGCCAAGCAGCGCCGACAGCAGCGCCGCCAGCCAGATGCGCAGGCCCGGAGGCGCGCTGAGCGCCGTGCCGACGGTGGTCAGCCCGCTGCCCGCGAACGCCGCCGCCAGCAGCGCCGTCAGCGCGATGCGATGGAGTTTGGTATTGTTGTTCATTGCGTAACCTTGCTTGATCAGTTAGAAATTGGGAATGGGGAATTGGGAATGGGGAATTGAGGACGACCTCTTCCGGCGCTTCGCGCCACCTTCCCCTGAAGGGGAAGGCATAGGCTGCGGCTCCAAAAGCCTTCCCCTTCAGGGGAAGGTGGCAGCCCGAAGGGCTGACGGAAGAGGTCGCAGCCCTCATTCCTAATTCCTCATTCCTAATTCCTCATTCTGCGTCATATTCATCCTCGACATCCGCCACCCTGTGATCAGTGGCATCAAAGCTCCAAGGGTCCCGCCGCAGGGCCTCCACATGGCCCATGCGCAGGCGCTCCAGCATGGTCAGCGTCTCCTCGCGGGCATCGTCGGACACCCACACCAGCCGGGTGGTGATGCCGGACTGCTGCATCCTCAGCGCCATATCGGCGATGCGGGTGGTGAGCCGCGCGGTGACGAGCACTGCGCCGCCGGTGCGCTGCAGCCGCCCCATCATCAGCATGAGCACACGCTCATAGTCGTAGGGGCTGTCGAAGGCCACCTTCAGCATGGCGTCGGCGAAGGCGGGAAAATCCGTCGGGAACTGCCCCGCCACCTCGCCGGGGTGGGCGTTGGTCAGCGGCATGCGCACAGGATAGCCCGCCTCGAGCTGGGCCTTGGCGGCGTCCAGGCTGGCCTCGCACACGCAGTCCTCGATGGAGAGCTGCTGGTCCCGGAGCGTCGTCACCCGCTGTAAATCGGGGATGATCAGCGTGTCGGGCCGGGCGCTCTCCTCGTAGGTGCGCACCATCAGTTCCCGCTTGCGCAGGCTGAGCTTCCAGTGCACCTTCTTCAGCTCGTCGCCGTCCTGCCACTTGCGCACGTCGGAGGGGGAGGCGGTGTCCTCGGTGGCGGTGGAGCGAAACTCCGGCCCCATGTCCGCGTTTTTGAGAAGCATCGGCGCGATATCGGTCACCCTCGGGCACACCTCCATCCGCGCCAGCTTCGCCCCCGGCCGGCGGGACAGGCAGACCATGCCGAAAACGTCCTCCACGCTGATCCTCGTCACCCCGGCTTCGTATACCCCCCGGTGGGGGCACTGGAGCACCTGCCGGAAGGTGCGGGACACAAAGGGCGGGGTGGTGACGTTCACCGTCTGCGCGGCGGCGTAGCCCGAGGGCACGCTCAATTGCACCCGTATGGCCGACACCGGCAGAAGCGAGGTGTGGCGCACGGAGAACACCGTCATCAATTTGTCGCCCCGGGTCACCCGCGCCTTGACGCCCTTCAATTCCAGCTTCACCGACCACAACGTCCACGCCACCGATATGAAGCCCAGTATCAGCATCACCAGCAGCATGAAAAACGCCAGGTAGTAAAGCCGCGTGCCCGTGGACAGCCCCGCCGAGAGCAGCGCCGCCATGCACAGCGCGTAGCCGACGCGGCGCGCGTTGAGTATGTTCATGGCGCTCATTTCGTCTTGACCGGCACCTGCACCGACCCCATGACGTTGTTGAGCACCCGCTGGGCGGTCATATTGCGCATGCGGGCCTCGGGGGAGAGCACCAGCCGGTGGGCCAGCACGGGCTCGGCCATCGTCTGCACGTCCTCGGGCACGACGTAATCCCGCCCGTCCAGCAGCGCGTGGGCCTGGGCTGCCCGCACCAGCGATATGGCCGCGCGGGTGGACACGCCCAGTTGCAGCGCCCCGCTCTTTCGGGAGGCGGCGGCGATGCCGGACACGTACACCCGGATCTCCTTGGCGGCGTAGACCTTCTCCACCTCCTGCTGAAGCCTCACGATGTCGGAGCTTGTGCAGATGGGCTTTAGATCCTCCATGGGCCGGGCGGAGCCGGTGTAGCGCTCCAGTATGTCGGCCTCCTCCTCGGCGGTGGGATAGCCGATGGAGATGCGCATGAAGAACCGGTCGAGCTGGGCCTCCGGCAGCGGGTAGGTGCCCACGAAGTCCACCGGGTTCTGGGTCGCCAGCACGATGAAGGGCCGGGGCATCTGATAGGTCACGCCGTCCACCGACACCTGGCCCTCCTCCATGACCTCCAATAGCGACGACTGGGTCTTGGGCGAGGTGCGGTTGATCTCGTCGGCCAGCACGATCTGGCTCATGATCATGCCCGGGCGGTATTCCAGCTCGCCGGTCTTGAAGTTGGCCAGGGAAAAGCCGGTGATATCGGAGGGCGTGATGTCCGGGGTGAACTGTATCCGCTTGAACGAGCAGTCCAGCGACCGCGCCAGCGCGCTGGCCAGCGTGGTCTTGCCCACGCCGGGCACGTCCTCGATCAATACATGGCCGCGGCACAGAAGCGCGATCATCATCAGCGCCACCGCGTCCTCCTTGCCCACGATCACCTTGCCCACGTTTTTCTTGAGCAGCTGCGCAAAGCGCTGTGTCACCTGCATAGCAAAGTCTCCTTGCAAATCAAACTGATCCAACATAAGTATACATTTTTGGCCTCCGAAACACAAGGAAATCTGTGCAAAACCGCAAACCTGTGCTATAATATTAAAAAACGTGTCTTATTTGGGCCAAATTGTGGGGGGATTTTCGGTGATTTTGGGCATCGGACTTGACCTTTGCGACATCGGGCGCATCGAGAAGGCCATCGAAAAGGAGCGCTTTCTCGAAAGGGTGTACACCCCGGGCGAGCGCGAACGCATACTGGCCGCCGGAGGCGCGCGCCGGGGTCAGATCGCCGCGGGCACGTTCGCCGCGAAGGAGGCCGTGGCGAAGGCCCTGGGCACGGGCTTTGCGGGCTTCGGCCCCGACGCCGTGGAGATCCTGCCCGACGATAACGGCCGCCCCGCCTGCACACTGTACGGGCGCGCCCGGGCGCTCGCGGGCGACGCCCGCGTGCACGTCACCGTCACCCACGAGTCCGGCTTCGCCGCCGCGACAGCGATTGTCGAATCAGAGTGAAGATAACAGAGTACAGAGTGCAGTTTTGGTTCAAATCCCTCCGGGATTTGTTCTGATTAAAACTCTGATTACAAGGATCGTTCAATACTCCGTAACCCTATAATCAAAAGAAATCCGCAGGATTTCCACCAAAACTGTACTCTGCACTCTGCACTCTGTACTCTGCCCAAAGGAGGTTCCCATGATCCCACTCATCACCCCCGCCGACATGCGTCAGATGGAGCAGCGCTTTTTCCGGGAGACCGGGGTGGCGTCCATCGAACTGATGGAGGTCGCCGCCCGGGCGCTGTGCGACGCGATCCTCGCGCGCTACGGCGCGGAGCGGACGGTCTATATCGCCTGCGGCCCCGGCGGCAACGGCGGCGACGGCTACGCCTGCGCACGGATGCTCCGGCAGGCGGGCGGGCGTGCCGCCATCGTCTCCGCGCGGGAACCCAACTCCCCGGACGCCGCCGAAAACCTGCGCCGCGCCCTGGAGGCCGGCGTGCCGGAGGCCCCCGCGGATCGCCCGGACGTGTGGGTGGACGCGCTGTACGGCACGGGCCTGTCCCGCGCCCCCGCCGGCCCCGCCGCCGACCTCATCCGCCGCATCAACGCCGACCGCGCTCAGGGCAGCGCCGTGGTGGCGGTGGACATCCCCTCCGGGCTGAACGGCCTGACCGGTACGGCCTATGACCCCTGCGTCGCCGCCGACGTGACCGTCGCCTTCCAGTACGCCAAGCCCGGCTGCCTGCTGGCCGACGGGCCGGACGTGTCGGGCGACATCGTGACGCCGGACATCGGCATCCCCGCGTCCTTCTACCCCGCGGGCAGCCCCGCGCTTTCGGAGGACGCCGACGCCGTTGCCGCCCTGCCCAAACGCCCCCGGAACTTCCACAAGGGCATGGCGGGGCACCTGCTGATCGTGGCGGGCAGCTTCGGCATGGCGGGCGCGGCGGCGATGTGCGCGCTGTCGGCGATGCGGACCGGTGCGGGGCTGACCACGGTGGCCTGTCCCGCGTCCGTTGTGCCCGTATTGCAGACCCTGGCCCCCTGCGCCATGTGCGCGCCCCTGCCCGAGCGGGACGGCGCCCTCGCCCCGGAGGCCGCGGGGATGCTTCGGGAGCTGCTGCCCGGCAAGAGCGCCGTCGTGTGCGGCTGCGGGCTGTCCCGTAGGGCCGCGCCGGAGGTGATCGGGGTGCTGCTCGACGGCGACGTACCGACGCTGTTCGACGCCGACGCGCTGAACCTGATCGCGGCGCATCCCGGCCTGAAGGCGTCCCTGCGGCCCCGGCACCTGCTGACGCCCCACCCCGGCGAGGCCCGGCGGCTGCTGGACCGTCCGCTGACCGATCCCCTCGCCGACGCCCGGGCGCTGGCCGGCCTGGGCGCGCGGGCACTTCTGAAGGGCGCGACCACCGTGATCATGACGGAGGACAGGCCGGTGATCTCCGCCCGCGGGACCAGCGGCATGGCCAAGGGGGGCAGCGGCGACTGCCTGTCCGGCATCATCGGGGCGCTGATGGCCCAGAATCCCGCGCCGGACCCGGCCGAATGCGCCGTGGCGGGCTGCCTGCTGCACGGCGCGGCGGGCGAGCTGGCCCGCGCGCGCAGGGGGGTGCGCGGCATGCTCCCCACGGACCTCATCGACGCGCTGCCGGAGGTCCTGACGCGCTATGAATGACTTCGCGCGCAGGCTCCGCGACGCCGCCCGGGCCCGGCTGCCGGAGGGCGCGTTCCTGCGGCGGGACCGGGGCGACGCCCTCTACGTCACCGACGCCCCCCTGCACGGCGGGACCGTCGACTGGGCCGCGGCGGGCTTCGTCTGCCGGGAAGAAGGGGGCCTGACTCGGCTGACCCCGTCGGCGGTCTGGCTTGCCCGGCTGGCGGCGCTGTACCCCGAACCCCCCGACCCCCTGAGCCGATCCCTCCGGCGGTTTTCCGGTCCCCCGGACGACACTGTCCTCAAGCTGTTCGCCCGGGCCGTGAAGCGGCTGGACGGCGGCGAATGCGATCCCCGTTATTCCCGCGACCTGCGGCAGCGCGCTGCCGTGTGCCTGCGAGAGCATAACCCCGGCGGCGGGCTGTACGCCTGCGCGCTGGCGAATTATCTGATAGAAAAGGAGCGAGAATCATGAAGCTGCAATGGCTGGGCCATTCCTGTTTTGCCGTCACCCTGAGCGACGGCCGCGTGATCGTCACCGATCCCTACGACGAATCCGTGGGCTATCCCCCGCTGCACGTCAGGGCCGACATCGTGCTGTCGAGCCACGACCACTTCGACCACAATTACTTCGCCGCCGTGGAGGGCGACCCGGAGATCATCAACCGGCCCGGCGTCTACGCGCGCGGCGGGGTCACCATCACCGGCGTGGCCAGCTTCCACGACGAGGTCCGCGGCGCGAAGCGGGGCGAGAACGTCCTGTTCGCCGTGCAGGACGGGGACATGAAGCTCGTCCACCTGGGCGACCTGGGCCACCTGCCCGACACCGACGAGCAGAGGGCGATACTCAGCGACGTGGACGTGCTGCTCATCCCCATCGGCGGCACCTTCACCATCACCACCCCGGAGGCGGTCAGGCTCATCGAGACCTTCAAGCCCCGCACCGCCATCGCCATGCACTACCAGAATAAGTACTGTCAGTTCCCCGTCGCCGACTGCGCCGGGTTCGTCGCCGCCACCCACGCCCGGACCCTCCCCAACGTGGTGGAGCTGTCCAAGGGCGCGCCGGAGGGCTGCTGCGTGATGGAGATATAGAGTTGATTTTGGAGAGTGGAGAGTGGAGAGTGAAGAGTGGAGAGTGGAGAGTGAAGAGTGGAGAGTGGAGAGTGGAGAGTGGAGAGTGGAGATATAGTCAGCCGCGCACATAACATTGCGGGAATAACAACCAATGTTCCCGCGAATAAGCGTGTCTTTGTGACAGGAAATCACATTGCTTCGTTCTCAGGCATTCTTCATCTCCACTCTTCACTCTCCACTCTTCACTCTCGGGCGACGCCCTTCATCTCCACTCTTCACTCTCCACTCTTCACTCTCGGGCGACGCCCGACGGTTTTCCGATTGTCGGGACGACTGTATAATTCCCTGTTGATTAAAAACCCGGGTCCGCCCGCGCTGCGGGGGCGAAACCCGGGTTTTTCTGTGTCAAGAAGGGTTTGTAAACAAATGGCATCTTGTTCCGGCCGCGAAATCCTGCTATAATGATCGCATAAAATGTGGAAACCCTGCCGACTTTTACCAGGAGGTAACGACTGTGAATCATACTGTCAAACGGGCCCTGGCGCTTATGATCGCGCTGCTTTTGGCCCTGCCGGTCCTCGCGTTTGCGGAGGACGCCCCCCTTCCCGCCGACGACGTACCCGTCGCGGATGCCCCCATCGCGGACGCGCCCGTCGCGGACGCGCCCGTCGCGGACGCGCCCGTCGCGGACGCCCCCATCGCGGACGCTCCTGTCGCGGACGCGGCCGTCGCCGACACCCCGGCGACTGAGGAAACCGTCGCGACGGAGACTGAGGAAGTGTCCGTGGAGGAAAACGTCGAAGCGCCCGATGCCGGCGCGGAGGCGCCCGTCGAGGAGATCCTCGTCGCGGCGCCCGCGGAGCCGGAGGTGGCGGAGGCGTCGGAACAGGAGCTCACGGAGGACATCGACGCGGAGGCCTTCGAAGCGGAGGCCGACGCGCCCCTGTGGGAGAGCTTCGACGATGTGCCCGCGGAGGACGCCGTGCCGGAGGAGACCCTCGCGCCCGTGACGGAGGTCGTCGGCGCGGGCTGGGACGACGGGGACAACGACCAACTGCTCGACGCCTACGTGCAGCAGATGATCGACGATTCCCTGGGCCTTCCTGCGGCGCTGCCGCTGTTCGCGGCGAGCGCGACGCTGACGGGCATGGACGGCATCGTCTACGACATCCTGAAATCCCGGGTCACCCGGGTGGCCGAGGGCGCGCTGTCGAACACCGTGTTCGTCATCACCGAAGAGGAGCTGCGGGCGGAGGGCATCGATCTCGGCCCCTGGACGGCGGCCTCGCTGGGCGTGAGCTCGGTCGTTTACGACGGAGGGATCAACCCGGAGGCGCTGAACGCCGTCAAGGCTGTCACGGCGTTCTCCACGGACAAGGTGATCAACGCCCTGCTCGCCGATTGCCCCAGCGAACTGTACTGGTACAACAAGACCAAGGGCCTGTCCATGAACATCCCGGGCATGACAGTGGGCGCGACCTGGAACGGCACGGAATACGAGCTGTGCTACAAGACCGCCTTCAGCATCACGATATCCATGTCGGTCTCGAAGGCTTATCAGAATTCCGGCGAGTACACCGTCAGCGCCGACAGGGTCAGCACCGCCAGGCGGGCCATCGCGACCGCCCAGGGCATCGTGCAGAGCCACAGCTCGGGTAGCGTCCTCGACCGCCTCACCGCCTACAAGAACGAGATCTGCGAGAGGGTCGATTACAATCACGCCGCCGCCGGAAACGGCGAGGCCTACGGCGATCCCTGGCAGATGATCTACGTCTTTGACGGCGACCCCAGCACCAAGGTGGTGTGCGAGGGCTATTCCAAGGCGTTCAAGTACCTGTTCGACCTCTCCGGATTCAGCGACGCCTACGACTGCCTGCTGGCCATCGGCACGATGAACGGCGGCGGCCATATGTGGAACATCGTGCGCATGGAGGACGGCAGGAACTACCTCGTGGACGTGACCAACTGCGACAGCAGCAGCGGCCCGACGAACCGGCTGTTCATGTCCTACGGGCCCGCAGGCTCCCTGAACGGCGGCTATACCTTCACCCCCGGCGGATCAAGCATCACCTATGTGTACAGCGACAAGGCCCGCGCCACGTTCAGCGACGCCCAGCTGACCCTGTCCGATATCGCCTACAACGCCGTTCAGTCCGACGTCAGCGTCCGGGGGGGCATCGCCCACGGCACGGTGTCCGCGAGCCTGACCAGAGCCTGGCCGGGCGAGAGCGTGGCCGTGACGGTCACGCCGGACGCAGGCTACGCGCTGGTTGAGAACAGCCTGGTGTACCGCTACAACGACGGCGCGGCGCAGACCCGGGTCATCGGCGACGGCCGCTGCTTCAGCATGCCCGCGGCCCCCGTCACCATCGACGCGGAATTCCGGCTGATCCCCGCCACCGCGCCCACCATCAGCGCGCAGCCGACCGCCCTGAGCATGACCTACGGCAGCACCCGCAACAGCGCGCTGCACGTGGGCGTGAGTCCCATCGACGGCCACACGCTGTCGTACCAGTGGTATTCCAACAGGACCAACAGCGCCTCGGGCGGCACGGCCATCGGCGGCGCGACCGCCGCGGACTATTCCACGGAGCACCTGGGCATAGGGACGACCTACTGCTACTGCACGGTGACCGCCACGCGAAACGACAACGGCCAGACGGCGACGGCGACGACCAGGCCCGTATCGGTCCGCATCGCCAAGGCCCCCCTGACCGTGACGGCCAAGCCCCATGCCATCACCTACGGCGACGCCCCGGCGAACGCCGGCGTCACCTACGCCGGCTTCGTCAACGGCGAGAGCGCGTCCGCGCTGGGCGGCACGCTGGGCTATCAATACAGCTACACCCGCTACGGCGACGCCGGCAGCGCCTACACCATCACCCCCAAGGGACTGACCTCGGGCAACTATGACATCACCTTCGTCCCCGCCGCCCTGACCGTAAACCCCAAGCCGCTCGGGCTGAACTGGTCCGATACGTCCCTGACCTTCAACGGCGCGTCCCAGGCGCCGAAGGCCACCCTCACCGGGATCGTGAACGGGGACGACGTATCTGTCGCCGTGACCGGGGGCCGGACCGACGCAGGGACGGGCTACACCGCCACGGCGACGCTGAAGGGCGCCCGGGCGGGCAACTACGCGCTGCCCGCAAACAGCGCAAAGACCTTCTCCATCGGCAAGGCGTTGAAGCGGACCCTTGAGGATGTGGCGATGTCCAGGCCCTTTGCCGTCACCGCCGTCGAGGCGACCGTCGACGGGCGGATGCCCGGAAACGCCGGGAAGCTGACCTACGCGAAGGGCACGGCGACCGTGACCGGCAGCGTCAAACTCGGTTCGTGGCGCGTGGACGCCGCCACCGGCGCGGTGACCGCCGCGTTCTCCGGCGGCGCCGTGGGCGATACCCTCACCCTGCCGGTGATCATATCCTCCGCCAACTACGCCGATTCCACGATCAGGCTGGTCGTGCGCCTCATCGCCAAGGCCGACGCGGGCGTGACGATCGCCCAGGGCAGCGCCCTGACCGCGTACTACGGCGACACGCTGAAGCTCAGCGCCTCCGCCGCCAACACCGGCGACGGCGGCGTATGGACGTGGAGCAGCAGCAATTCGGCGCTCCCCGTCTCCAATACCGGCGCGGTCACCGTCGGGAGTACGGGCAAGACGGCCGTCACCGCGCGGTATTCCTCCGCCACCACCGAGGGCTCCGCCACGCTGGTGCTGACGGTCCGCCCAAAGTCCATCGCCGGCGGGACCCTCTCGCTCAGCCAGACCCGCTTCGCCCATGACGGCGCGAAAAAGCGCGTCACCGCCACCCTGACGCTGAACGGAAAGGCGCTGACCGGCGCGGACTATGACATCTCCGGCGACCTCGCCGGCACGGCGGCGGGCCTCTACACCGTCACCGCCACCGGCAAGGGCAACTACGCCGACAGCCTCAGCGCCACCTGGTCCATCGCCGCCGTCACGGACCCCTCCGCGCTGACCCCGGCGCAGAAGCCCGCGGCGCTCTATTGCACGTACACCGGCAGCGGCCAGGCGCTTCTGACGCCCCCCGCCGAGCTGCCCGAGGGTTACGCGCAGGTGCTGTACAGCCTGGACGACGGCGCGAGCTGGTCCGCCGCCATCCCCACCGCCGCCGCGTCGGGCGAATACGCCATCCGGGTGAAGTACGTGGGCGACGCGCTGCACATGGATTTCGAAGGGGATCGCCTCGTGGCCAATATCCAGCGCGTCATCAGCCCGCCCGCCCCTGAAACCCCGGTCTACAATCCCCCCGCCGCCGACACCGGCGCGCCCGCGGTCGAACAGGAGCCGTCCGTAGTCACGATCTCCGCGCCCGCCAACGTCAAGGCTCCGGCCGTCGTGGGCAAGGTGTATCAGATCGACCTGGGCGGCAAGGCGGGCAAGGGCTTCAAGTCCTCCAACAAAAAGGTGGCCTCCGTGACCAGCGGCGGCCAGGTGACCCCGAAGAAGCCCGGCAAGGCCAAAATCACCTTTAAGGTGGGCCGCAAGAAGCGCACCGTGACCCTCACCGTGACGGACCCCACCATCCCGAAGCATATCACGCTGACGGCCTCCGGGTCCCTCACCGGCAAGAAGGGCGGGACCGTGCAGCTGACGGCGTCGCTCCCCGAGGGCACCAACAGCGCCATACGGTGGACCTCCGGCAACAATAAGGTCGCCACCGTGAACGCCGACGGCCTCGTGACCTTCAAAAAGCCGGGCAGGGCCACCATCACCGCCACCTGCAAGCGGGGCGGGAAGAAGGCGAAGGTGAAGGTCAGGGTGACCAAATAAGACAACGAACACACCGCAGGGAGGATGCCACATGCGCCACGACAGGCTGTTTTTCGCGTCGGACTACATGGAGGGCGCGCACCCCGTGATATTGAAGCGCCTGACGGAGACCAATCTGGAAAGGACCCCGGGCTACGGCACGGACGCCTATTCCGAGGCCGCCCGGGCCAAGATCCGGGCCGTCTGCCGCGCCCCGGAGGCGGAAATCCACTTCCTGGTGGGCGGCACCCAGGCCAACGCCACGGTGATCGACGCCATGCTGCGCCCCTGGCAGGGCGTGATCGCCGCCCGCACCGGCCACATCAGCGTGCACGAGGCGGGGGCGATCGAGTTCGGCGGCCACAAGGTGCTTACGCTCGAGCCGGAGAACGGCAAGCTCACCGCGGCGCGGGTGCGGCGGTGCTTCGAGGCCTGGCGGGACGACGCCAACCGCGACCACATGGTCATGCCCGGACTGGTATACGTCTCCCAGCCCACCGAATGCGGCACGCTGTACTCCCTCGGGGAGCTTCAGGCGCTGAGCGACGTCTGCCGCGCGGCGGGCATCGGCCTCTACCTGGACGGCGCGCGGCTGGCCTACGCCCTCGCCTGCCCGCAAAACGACGCGACGCTTCCCGACATCGCCCGGCTGTGTGACGCCTTCTACATCGGCGGCACCAAGTGCGGCGCGCTGTTCGGGGAGGCGGTGGTGTTCCCGCGGCCCGGCGTCGCGCCCCACTTCTTCACCGTCGTCAAGCAGCACGGGGCGCTGCTGGCCAAGGGGCGCATCGCGGGCATACAGTTCGACGCGCTGTTCACCGACGACCTCTACGGCGCAATCGGGCGCACGGCCATCGAGGCCGCCGACCGCATCCGCGGGTCGCTTCACAAGATGGGCTGTGCCCTCGCCTTCGACAGCCCCACCAACCAGATCTTCCTGTTGTTGGATAGAGAAAGGGCCGCCGCCCTCTCGGAGAAGCTCGAAATGAGCTTCTGGGAGCATACGGACGACGGCCGCGTGATCATGCGCATCGCCACCAGCTGGGCAACGACGCGGGAGGATGTGGACAAGTTGATAGACTTGATGAATCAGGAGATAGGAATTCGGAGTGACGGGGTATAGATTTGGCTGTTACACGTCGTAGGGGCGCCGATGCGGCGCCCGCCCGATGCGAATCCGTGGTTCCGTTCGGGCGGGCGGCGCATCGCCGCCCCTACGGAAGTGACGACCTCTTTCGTCTGGCCACAGCATTGAATTCCTAATTCCTAACTCCTACTTTCTAATTCACCTGCACGCCGTTGACGGTCACATCGCCCTCGACGCGGATGACGATGCAGCGCGCGCCGTCGATCTTTTTGATCTCCACCAGGTCGCTGCGCTCGGGATCGACGCTGATTTTGGCGCTGTCGGTCTCGATCTCGAACCGCTTCTGCTCAGCGATGGCGGCCGCCTCGATGCCCACCGCGCCGAACTGCTCCAGGTATTCGTTTTCGAAGGCCTCCTGCTGGGCTTTGGGCACGTCGCAGGCGGAGAGCAGGCTGGAGATCTCCTTGCGGCTCACCTGAAGCGGGGCCGCATCCTTTTTGCGCTCCGAGAGCTGGGCGGTCAGGTTTTCGTGGATGGCCTGCACCACGTCGAAGGTCAGGCCGCTGTCCAGGGAGTCCCCCAACACGTCGTAGAAGGTCTGCTTCCGGTCGGCGGCGCTCTCCGGGGTCTGGGCAGCGAACACGCCGTCGATGAAGTCGGCGTGCAGGTTCTCGGCGTCCTTCGTGTAGTAGAACGCCGCGCCCAGATCGGCCCCGCCGTCATCAAAGGCCGGGTACATGAAGCCCAGCGCCGGGGAGGCCACGGCCAGGTCCGGCTCCACGGTGTGGAAGTCCCGGTCGTCGTTGAAGAAGGTCAAGAGGGGCTTGGTGAGCTTCACCGGGCACACCGAGACCATGACGTAGCTGAACACGCTGTCGGACAGGTCCGGCGCGTCGGTGTGGACTTCGGCGTTCTTCCGGGGGATGGAGAACACGTCGTGCATCATCAGGATCAGGTAGTTGTCCTCGATCTCCAGGTGGTCGATGATCGCCCGGCACAGGTCGTTCACGGCGGCCTCGTCCGTCAGCGCCGAGGTCTGAAGCCGCCTGAGCAGCTGGCCGCTGGGGTCGTCGGGATGGACGGGGATGTCGTACTGGTTGCGCCCGACGGCGCCGCCCAGCGTCTTTTTGAAGGTGGCCAGGTAGTGCTCGGCCTCGGAGGTCGGGAGAGAGAGGGGCGATTTGGCGAAGGTGGAGACGATCTCCTTCTTCTCGTTGACATAGCACCCCCGGATGATGGAGATGTCGTTTTTCTCCGGGTTGAAGCGGCGGCGTATCTGCGCGATATCCCTGCGGTTCATATGTTTTATATCCTTTCAAGCCATGTATTGGGCCCCGATGGGCCAAGGAGAGTATACCATAACAATGTGACCCTGAGAGGGCAGGGAGATTAGGATAACAATACGGTGCCCGGCGCGAATGCGCCGGGCGCTGTATCGTCAGAAATTATACCACTTGAACCATCTCAGATGCCTGGCGTAGGCCAGGGCGCAGGGCATGCCGCTCTCCAGCGGGTAGAACATCACAAACAGCGCGGCGGCGGAGGCCAGCAGCACGCAGGCGGCGACGTCGAACACCTTCGGGGAGTATCTTCGCACGGCGTCCAGCATCAGCACCGAGGCGATGATGATGAAGGGCACCGAGGCGAAGTAGTGGTAGATAAACGTGGAGCGCGGCACCAGCACCCAGGGCAGGAACTGGGACGCGAAGCCGATGACCGTCATCACGTACTTTCGGGAGGCCCGACGATCCCAGCAGGCCCGCACGAACACGAAGATCATGGCCGCCAGCCCGAACCACCACACCGCGGGGTTGCCCATGCAGCTGATGGAGGAGATGGTGCCCTGCGGCATGTAGGCCGTGCCGGAGTAGTACCACATCGGCCACCAGATCACCGGCCACTGATACCAGGGGGAGCGGAAGAAGTGGGTGTCGCCGCCCAGCCCGGAGTGGTAGCCGAATATGTTCTTCTGGATCTGTATGACCCGCTCGACCCAGCGTTTCGAGAACATGCCGAAGAAGCCCGTGAGCCCCTCGGCCTTCAGGTACCAGTAGTAGCTGAAGTAGTAGATCAGCGCCGGCACGATCACGAAGAACGCCACGCAGAACAGAAGCGTGATGATCAGGTTGCGCCAGGTGGGGTTTGGGCCCTCGATGTACCGTGATTCCCGCAGGCGGACGGCCACCGTCCAGAAGAACAGCACCGCCAGCCCCGCGGCGGCGTAGATGCCGATCCACTTGGTGGCGCAGGCGATGCCCATGGTCACGCCGCACAGCCCCAGCGGGACGAGGGTCTTTTTAAGCGGCTCCCGGTTCCAGCTCATCCGGCAGTAGCGGAACATGAACAGGTACGTCACCATGATCCAGAACACCGCGTAGCTGTCGATGGTGGCGATGCGGGTCTGCGTAAAGTGCATCGAATCCAGCGCTAAAAGGCACATGGCGATCATCGACAGCTTCGTGTCCCCGGTCAGCTGCTTCACCATCAGGTACATCACCGGCAGCATCAGTATGCCCGCGAACACCCCCATGAAGCGCCAGCCGAAGGGTGTCATGCCGAAGATTTTGATGCCCAGCATCATCCACACCTTGCCCAGCGGCGGGTGGGTCCACTCGTAGGTGTTCAGGCCGTGCAGGTGCTCGTAGGCGGTGCGGGCATGGTAGATCTCGTCAAAGTAGGTGGAATTGAGGTAGCTGGGGAAGGCCGCCACGGTGTCCTGCTCGTCGATGAGCTTTTCAGCTTCCCCGGGACGGTCCGCCGATGCGACCGTCACCGGCAGGGGCCTGTCCTCCGCGTCCAGGAAGCCGAATTCCATGAGGTTCAGCCCCGCCGACTCCGCCGCGATGCGGACGTAGCGCGCCGTCTGCCGGGGATTGGCGTCCCGGGCGGTGGACAGCGTCCACTGCGCCGCGTCCGGCGATTCGTCCAGATCGCCCGCGTACAGCGTGGCCATCTCCTCGTCCAGCGGTACAAACCACAGCCAGCGGAAGATCTCGCCCTGGTTGTACTTCGCGAACACCTCCGGCGACCAGTGCTCGCCGTCGTCGGAGAGCTGCACCGTGAAGGTCGAATTGCAGATGCCGCCGTAGTAGGTCATGCGGAAGGTCTCGACCTGTCCCAGGTCGAACACCACCGCCTCCCCGGAGCGCTCGGACACCCAGCCGGTCTGGGGGGCCTTCACGTCGCCCAGGTTCAAAAACCCCACCACGGAATAGGCCAGCGTGACCGCCGCCATCAGCAGGTAGTCGACGCGGCGCAGGTTCAGCTTATAACGGGAAGGCTCCGACAGCGTGTACCGCCCCGCGGGAAGGGCCTCGCTCTGCGCCGCGCGCAGGGCTTGAACGTGCCCCTTAACGCAGATGTCGAAGCTCACCCAGGCCATGAACAGCGCGTTCAGCACCACGATCAGCGACAGCGGGCCGTTGAGCCACTTTTCCGCCTCCTGCAAATGGCCGTAGTTGGCCTCGGTCATGCCGCCCTGCAGCACCAGCACCTCGTTTAAGAACAGCGTGGCGGTCAGCGCGATCAGGCTGATCAGTAGCCGCGCGTCCCGGTCCATGGCGAAGGCCAGCGCCAAGAGCAGCATGGCCGGGAACACGTAGCGCTCGTGCATCATCGGCCCGAAGGCGCACACCAGCATGATCAGCGTCGCGCCCAGCAGCATCAGGCGGCGGGGCTTCTTATGGGAGATGAAGCACAGCGCGGCGGTGTAGAGATACGACAGCGCAAACAGCGCCCAGGCCACGCCCTGCGCGACGGGATGCGCCTCCAGGCGGGCCCAGTTCATCCCCAGCAGACAGTGCAGGTTCAGGGTGTTGATGGTCATGTAGCGGTAGCCCTGCATGGTGCCGGAGTACAGCTCGATCATCCAGGTCACCGGGCGGACGAGCATGTCCGCAAAGCCGGTCGCCTGCCGGGCGCTGAACAGCAGCGCCACAGCGTAGAGCAGGCCCACGCAGGCCAGCGCGCCCCACAAAAAGCCCTTGAGACGGCGAGCGCGGGTCTCGGCGTCCGGCGCGCGAAGGATGCCCGTCAGCATGGCGACAAGCCCCAGCGGCGCGAACAGCAGCGCCTGGGGCTTCACCAGCAGCGCCGCCGTAAACCACATAAGCGCCCGGAAGTAACGATCCTCCGCCGCCGACAGCGCGCACAGCGCGATCAAAAGCGTCAAGAGCGCGTCGATCTGCCCCCAGGCCGCGCTGTTGCAGATGGCGGCGGGGTTAAAGGCGTAGAGACCCGCGAGCAGCAGCGCCAGCCGGGGGGACATGCGCTTCTTCGCCGCCCGCCACAGCAGGTACGCCCCCGCGGCGTCCGCCAGCATCGGCAAAAGCTTGAGGAACACGCGGTAGAGCGCCGTGTCCAGCCGCAGCCCGAAGACGTGCCGGACCAGCGCCACCGGCCACAAAAGCAGCATGTAGCCCGGGGGATAGTCGCAGAAGTAGTCCGGGGAATAGAACCGGGTCAGGCCCACCGAGAAGATGCGCTCCGACCAGCCGGTGAAGCAGTTGATGTCCGTGTTGTAGCCGGGCACCCTGACGGCGACAGCCAGCCGAACCAGCAGCGCGACGCCCAGCAGGACCCAGATCAGCCTGTCATACCGGCTCTCCCGCCCCGCCTCGACGCTCGCGCGGCCGCGCTTGCGGATCGCCCCGGCGGCCAGGCAGACATAGACGAACGCAAACAGCAGCCACGCCTCGGTGAAGCGCTCCGGCTCGCCGGGATCGGCGGCCTTGGGCTGCGCGCCGCCGCTGTCCTCCCGGAAGAAGTCGTACACCATGCCGTCGGCGGGCCTCTCGTCCAGCTTGACCATCTCGATGTTGTCGAACATGGCGCGGCCCCGCTCCTCGGAGCCGTAGCCGCCCACGCGGCAGTACACGTCCAGCGTGCGCTGCTTCGGGCCGGTCTTGCCGTAGAGGGTCACGTAGTCGTAGTAATCCTCGGTGTCGTAGAGGGATTCGGAGTAGACGAAGGTATTGCCTATGGACAGCGTGGCGCCGTAGCCCCCCGGCTCGCAGTCCCCGGCCCACACCATGCCGGTGATGCGGTAGAGGGTGTTGGGCTCCACCTCCACGGTCTGGGCGAAGCGGGCGTCGTTGGGGTCCACGTTGACCACGCTCAGGCTGTTGCCCTCGTAGCCGTCCGCCTCCACCGTCAGGATGCTGATGCCCGGGTCGGTCTCCCACATCTCCTTGCGCCAGTGGGCGGGCAGCTCGCCCTCCATCTCGGAGAAATCGCCGTTTTTGATGAGATTTTCCTCCGCCAGCGCCGGGATGCCCAGGGCCGTCAGCAGCAAAAGCGCCATCCAGGCGCACAGGATCTTCTTCATGGATGCTCCTCGGATTCTGAATAATAGGGGCCCGCGTCCCTCCGGCCGGGGACGACGAGGGTGCGGCACAGGGCCTCGTCGGCCAGCACGACATCGCCCAGCCGTTCCGCCAGCGCGTCGGGCTGCCCGCCCTGCACCTTAAACAGCAGGCCGTCGTCGGGCAGGCACAGCATGCAGGCGTCGGGGCGATTTTCCGCCCAGGCGCGGCAGGCGGCGTCCCCCGACAGGGCCTTCGCGAAGCCCATGGAGAACGCCTGCCACAGGTAGCCCACGTGCCGCCGCCCGGAGAAGCACTGCTTCTTGGCTTCCCTGCGCTTATCCCCGGGCACGAAGGCCGCAAACCACGCTTTGGGCCACTGGTCCGCCAGCCGAAGCTCCAGGCGCTCGGCCCCGATGCCGTGGGATTCGAGCAGCGCCGCGACCTCCCGCCCCCGGCGGATGCGCCGAAGCAGCGCCCGGTCGGCGTCGGTCAGCGGCGCGGTGTCCAGAAGCTCCGGCCGGTGCATGAGGGTGATCTCCAGCGCCTGCTCCCGCCGCCAGGCGGCGATGTCGGCGTGATTGCCCCCCAGCAGCACCTCCGGGACCCTCTGCCCCCTGAAGTCCGCGGGCCGGGTGTACTGGGGATACTCCAGAAGCCCGGTGGTGAAGCTCTCGTCGGCGCTGGATTCGTCGCTGCCCAGCACCCCGGGCACCAGCCGCGCCACGGCGTCGATCACCACCAGCGCGCCCAGCTCGCCGCCGGTGAGCACGTAGTCGCCGATGGACAGCTCCTCGTCGATCACGCTGTCCAGCGCCCGCTGGTCCACGCCCTCGTAGTGGCCGCACAGCAAAACGAGCGCTTCCTCCCGGGCCAGCTCCTCCACGATGCTCTGGTCAAGCCGCCGCCCCCGGGGGGACAGGTAGATGCGCCGCCCATGAAAGTCGGGACCAATGTTCTGCCGTATGGCGTCCACGATGGGCTGGGCCATCATCACCATGCCCGCCCCGCCGCCGAAGGGGTAGTCGTCGGTGGAGCGGTGCTTGTCCAGCGTGTAGTCCCGGATGTTGTAAAGCTCCACCGAGATCAGCCCCGCCTGTATGGCGCGGCCCAGTATGGATTCCGACAGCATCGGCCGGAGCATGTCCGGAAACAGGGTGAATACCTTGATCTTCATATCAATAGTGCTCGGTCTTGGGGTCGCGGGTCATCAACCCGTACACCACGTCCTTCGGGTCGGCCCCGTGGTGCACCACGGCGTCCACGGCGTGCACGATGGGCATCTCCACGCCGTACTTCTCCGCCAGCGTCATGGCCGCGGGGATGGCGTTGATGCCCTCCACCACCATGCCCACCTGACGGATGGCCTCCTCCGGGGGCACCCCCTGACCGATCAGGTAGCCGCAGCGGTTGTTGCGGCTGTGGCGGCTGGTGGCGGTGACGATCAAATCCCCCATGCCCGCAAGCCCCGAAAACGTGGCCCGACGGCAGCCCATCCTTTCGCCCAGGCGCTCGATCTCCGCAAGCCCCCGGGTGATCAGCGCTGCCTTGGCGTTGTCGCCGTAGCCGATGCCCGCCGAGATGCCCGCCGCCAGCGCGATGATGTTCTTCAGCGCGCCGCACAGCTCCACGCCCTTGACATCCGCATTGGTGTATACCCGCATGCAGGCGTTCATGAATACACTCTGCACGAACACCGCCGCGTCGTGGTCCGCGCAGGCGGACACGATGGTGGTGGGCAGGTCCTGGGCCACCTCCTCGGCGTGGGTGGGCCCGGACAGCGCCACGACCCGCGCGGCGGGGATCTCGTCGTTGATCACCTCGGACATGGTCATGAGCGTGCCGGGCTCCAGCCCCTTGGCCACGTCCACGACGATCTGCCCCGCCGGCACGAAGGGCGCGGCCCGCTTGGCCGTGGACCGCACGAACACCGAGGGCACCGCAAACAGCAGTATGTCCTTGTCCGCACAGGCCGATTCTATGGATTTGGTGAAGGCGATGCCCGAGGGGATCACCATGCCGGGCAGGTTCTTCTGCACCCGGTCCCGGGAGAGCTGGTCGATTTCCTCCGAAAGCGCCGACCAGACCGTCACCGCGTTGCCCGTATTGTACAGCATCCTCGAAAGCGCCATGCCCCACGTGCCGGCGCCGATCACTCCGATTCGCATGCTCAGTCCTCCAATGGTCATAATCTTTCATTTTGATTATAGCACAGTTTTTTAAAGATTGATAGCCTTTGCGCGATAATGTGGGGAGAAATCGGGGAGGGGCAGACGATAGCTATGGCGGGGAGGGAACAGGGAACAGGAATGGCCGCTGCCGCGTTGGAATCGCAATCCCCGTAGGGACGCCATTCATGGCGTCCGCGGATACTGCACCCCCCCGTAAGGGCGCCATTCATGGCGTCCGCGGATACTGCAACCCCCCGTAGGGGCGCCGATTCGGCGCCCGCCCAAAAGCCTTCCCCTTGAGGGGAAGGTGGCGCGCAGCGCCGGATGAGGTGCAGCGCATCACCCTGGCGGGCGGCGCATCGCCGCCCCTACGGCGGCCCAGCTATTCCTGTTCCCTGTTCCCTCCCCGGCTATTCCCTATTCCCTTCTTCCACAAAAGATGCTATAATAAATCCATCCTAATCAACTCAGCCGTATCCGGCGAAGGAGAGAGACATGCTTGCATTCATCGAAAGCTGCGGACTGTCCGGCATCGAGGGCTACCAGGTGACCGTGGAGGTCAACCTGGCCCGGGGCATGCCGCTGTTCGAGGTCGTGGGCCTGCCGGACGCCTCGGTGAAGGAGAGCCGCGAGCGCGTGCGGGCGGCGCTCAAGAACAGCGGGTTCTACTTTCCCGGTGAACGGCTGACGGTCAACCTGGCCCCGGCGGACCAGAAAAAGGAGGGCCCCGCCTACGACCTGCCCATCGCGCTGGGCATACTGACCTGCATGGGCATACTGCCGCCCGGCGCGGCGGGGGACGTCTGCGTGTTCGGCGAGCTGTCGCTGGACGGCACCGTGCGCCCGGTGCGCGGCGTACTGCCCATGACCATCTCCGCCGTGGAGCGGGGCGTGAAGCGCATCATGGTGCCGGAGGCCAATGTCAACGAGATCCGCTGCGTGGACGGCATCGAGATCTACCCGGTGAGCACCCTCAACGCCGCCGCGCGGCACCTGACCGGGGAGCTGCCCATCGCCCCCGTGAAGCCCGCGTCCTACCGCCAGCTCATCAGCGAACGCCACTACGCCGAGGATTTCCGCTACGTCAAGGGCCAGCACAAGGCCAAGCGCGCGCTGGAGATCGCCGCCGGGGGCGGTCACAACGTGCTTCTGATCGGTCCCCCGGGCTCCGGCAAGACGCTGATGGCCCGCTGCGTGCCCACCATACTGCCGGACATGACCTTCGAGGAGGCCCTGGAGACCACCCGCATCCACTCCGTGGCGGGCATCGTGCCGCCCACGGGACTTCTGACCGAGCGCCCCTTCCGCTCGCCCCACCACACCGCCAGCCACGCAAGCCTCGTGGGCGGCGGGCCCAACGCGCTGCCAGGGGAGATCTCCAAGGCCCACAACGGCGTGCTGTTCCTGGATGAACTGCCGGAGTACCGCCGGGACGTGTTGGAGGCGCTCCGGCAGCCCATGGAGGACGGCTTCGTCACCATCACCCGGGTCAACGCCCAGTCCACCTACCCCTCACGCTTCATACTGGTGTGCTCCATGAACCCCTGCCCCTGCGGGCACCTGGGCAGCCGCACCCAGCAGTGCCGCTGCACGCCCAACGAGATCAGGCGATACCTGAACCGCGTCTCCGGCCCGCTATTGGACCGCATCGACATGCACATCGAGGTGGAGTCCATCCCCGCGGAGAACCTGTCGGACACCGCCCTTTCGGAGGACAGCGCCCACATCCGCGCCCGGGTGGAGGCCGCGCGGGCCGTGCAGCTTGCGCGCTATAAGGACATCGGCATCCACTCCAACGCCGAGCTCAACGCCCGCACGCTGGCCCGGGCCTGCAAGATGACCCCCGCCGCCCAGGCGCTGCTGTTGCAGTCCACGGAGATGCTCAAGCTCTCCAACCGCGCCTATACCCGCATCCTCAAGGTGGCCCGCACCATCGCCGATCTGGACGGCTTCGACCTCATCGGCGAGGAGCAGATCGCCGAGGCCGTGCAGTACCGGGCGCTGGACCGGAAGTATTGGGGGTAGCTTCCCCCGCTTTTGTAGTGACAATGTATTGACATTCTCAGTTCCGCATGCTATGCTTGTCATGGAGGTGAGCGTCATGACCCAGATGAACGTCGTCAACGCGCCGAAGACGGCCACATTTCAAATGCGCATCAATCCCGAGATCAAGACCGAGGCGGAGAAGATTTTCTCCCGCTGCGGCCTGTCCTTCACGGACGCCGTCAATCTCTTCCTTCAACAGTCGATCAATGCCGGAGGGCTGCCGTTTATCGTCACCGCCGACAGCAGGGAGGCCCTGCGCAGCCAGGCGATCTCCATGCTGATGTCGGAGATTCAGAAGGGCAGGGATTCCGTGCGCTCTGAAAGCGACTGGGTATCCGAGGAGGAAGTGCTCTCCCACTTCGGGGTGACCCCGTGAAGCTGCGCTACACCCCCTCAGGCCGTGGCGGATCTACAGGAGATCGACGATTACATCAGCGAGAAGCTGATGAATCAGGACGCGGCAAAGCGAATCATCGCGGCAATCGCGCAGGACGCTTCCCGCTTAAAGAGCAATCCCTCTCTGGGCTTTGAACTCAGCAGGAAAACCGGTCGGGTGATCAAGGGCCGGGGGTTGGTTTCGGGCAAATACCTGATCATCTATGACATAGACGACTGTATCTCCATACTGCGCATACTGGATACGCGGGTCGATTTCCTGAGAAGGATTGGGACATGGTGAAGGGTTTAATTTCGACATCTTCAACAAACAACTCCTGCATAATGCCCAACTTTCCCGTCCAAAAATGACTAAATTGCATAATTTACAATAATTTCATGCACAAAGCCTGGGGTTTTTGTTGCGAACCCATGAAACGGGTGCTATAATTATGAAATGGATGATTGCCGGTTGCTCTGCCGGCAAAAGAAAGGTTGTTTCCCGATGTTAAAGTACACGATTAAGCGGGTGCTATTGGCCATCGTGACCGTGTTTATCATATCCGCGGTCACCTTCTTTGCGATGAACGCCATCCCCGGCGGGCCGTTTTCCAAGGAGAAGGCCCCGGACCCCGCGGTGCAGGCCGCGCTGGAGGCGCGCTTCAATTTGGACAAGCCGGTGGGGCAGCAGTACCTGATCTACCTGAAGAACCTGGCCCACGGGGACTTCGGCATCTCGCTGAAGACCGGGCGCGACATCTCCCAGATCATCCGGGAGAAGTTCTCCGTGTCGGCCAAGCTGGGCGGCATGGCGGCGGCCTGCGCCATCGTGCTGGGGCTCTTGCTGGGCTCCACGGCGGCGCTCTGCCGGAACCGCTGGCCGGACCGGCTGATCATCTTCCTGACCACGCTGTTCGTGTCGGTGCCGAGCTTCATACTGGCGACGATACTGCTTCTGGTGTTTGCGCTGCAGCTCAAGTGGGTGGGCGTGTTCTCCACGGACAATCCCAACTACATCCTGCCGGTGATCTCGCTGATGCTCTACCCCATGAGCTACATCACGCGGCTGACGAAGTCCTCCATGCTGGACGTGCTGGGGCAGGATTACATCCGCACCGCCCGGGCCAAGGGCGTGCGGGAGAGCCTGGTGATCTTCAAGCACGCGCTTCGCAACGCGCTGATCCCGGTGGTCACCTACGTGGGCCCGATGATCGCGGGCATACTGACCGGCTCCATGGTCATCGAGACCGTGTTCACCATCGGCGGCCTGGGCACCGAGTTCGTGCGCTCCATCAACAATCAGGACTACCCGATGATCATGGCCACCACCATCTTCCTGGCGGTGCTGATGGTCATCGCCACGCTGATCAGCGACCTGGTGTACAAGCTGATCGATCCCAAGATCAACTTTGACTGAGGAGGATGCGCAGATGAATTACAACACGGACAAGCTGCCCCGCAAGCAGCTCCTCAGTCTCCAGTTGGATCTGAGCAAGTTTGAGATGGCCTCGGAGGACGAAAAGGCCCAGCACGAGACCATGCGCGAATCCACCACCTTCTTCCGCGACGGCATGAAAAAGCTTCGGAAGAACCCCCTGGCGATAATGAGCCTGATCGTGCTGTTCTGTCTGGTGCTGACGATCATCGTGGTGCCGATGTTCTACCCGTACAGCTACGAGCAGATGATCACCGTCAACGGCAAGCGCGACAAGACCGCCAAGAACCTGGCCCCCATGACCTATTCCAAGAACGAATTGAAGGCCATGGAGGAGGGCCAGAAGATATTCCCCCACCTCTTCGGCACCGACGAATTGTGCCGCGACTACTTCATCCGCGTGCTCTACGGCGCCCGGGTGTCGCTGGCCGTCGGGCTGTTCGCGAGCCTGATCGTACTGGTGATCGGCCTATTGTACGGCTCCGTCTCCGGCTACTTCGGCGGCAAGGTGGACATGGTGATGATGCGCATCGTGGACATCATCTACTCCCTGCCCGACACCCTGATGGTGGTGCTCCTGTCGGTGGTTTTGAACCAGATCCTGGGCACCGCGCTGCAGGGCACGATACTCGCCCGGGTGGGCAACAACATGATCTCTCTGTTCATCGTGTTCGGCGTATTGTACTGGGTGGGCATGGCCCGTCTGGTGCGCGGCCAGATACTCTCCATTAAAACCAACGAATACGTGCTGGCCGCCCGGGCCCTGGGCGCGAAGTCCGGGCGCATCATCAAGCGGCACATACTGCCCAACTGCATGTCGGTGATCTTCATCTCCGTAGCCTTGCAGATCCCCTCGGCCATATTTACCGAGAGCTTCCTCTCCTTCATCGGCCTGGGCGTGCAGGCGCCGATGCCCTCCCTGGGCTCGCTGGCCAACGCGGCCCGCGGCGGCATGCAGAGCTACCCCTACAAGATGGTGTTCCCCGCGATCATCATCTGCCTGATCGTGCTGAGCTTCAACCTGCTGGGCGACGGCCTGCGCGACGCCTTCGACCCCAAGCTGAGGAGGTAATTCAGGATGAACGAACCGCTTTTGCAGGTCAAGAACCTGTCTACGTCCTTCAAGGTCGATTCCGGCGAGGTGCGCGCCGTCAACGGCATCTCCTTCAATCTGGACAAGGGCCGCGTGCTGGGCATCGTGGGCGAGTCCGGCTCCGGCAAGTCGGTGACCGCCTATTCCATCATGCGCATACTGGTGGAGCCGGGCCGCATCACCGGCGGGCAGATACTGTTCAACGGCGAGGACATCGTGCAATATTCCAAGAAGCAGATGCGCGAGTTCCGCGGCAAGCGGGTGTCCATCATCTTCCAGGACCCCATGACGAGCCTGAACCCGGTGTACACCATCGGCAACCAGCTCCGCGAGGCCATCATGCTGCACACCGACCGCAACCGCGCCCAGGCCGACGAGCGCGCGCTGGAGATGCTCAAGCTGGTGGGCGTGAACTCCCCGGAGCAGCGCCTGAAGCAGTACCCCTTCGAGCTGTCCGGCGGCATGCGCCAGCGCATCATGATCGCTATGGCGCTGTGCTGCGAGCCGGATATCCTCATCGCCGACGAGCCCACCACCGCCCTGGACGTCACCATACAGGCCCAGATCCTGGAGCTCATGCAGGAGCTTCAGAAGAAACTGGGCATGGCCATCATCATGATCACCCACGACCTGGGCGTCATCGCGGACATGTGCGACGAGATCATCGTGATGTACGCCGGCCGCATCTGCGAGCGCGGCACCGCCGACGAGATCTTCTACAACCCCCGCCACGAGTACACCAAGGGGCTTTTGAGGTCCATTCCCCGACTGGACACCAACCACGCCCGGCTGATCCCGATCTCCGGCTCCCCGGTGGACCTGACCAACATGCCCAAGGGCTGCGCCTTCGCCTCCCGCTGCGACAACTGCATGAAGATATGCCTAAACGAGCTGCCGGAGGAGCTGGACATCAACGACTGCCACAAGGCGTCCTGCTGGATGAACGTCAAGCAGGTCTATGAAGAAGCGAAGGGAGGCATCGCGTAATGGGCGAGAAATACCTCCTGGAGGTCAAAAACCTCAAGCAGTACTTCCCCGTCCGCACCGGCTGGTTCGGCACCAAGCCCTTAAAGGCCGTGGACGACATGTCCTTCGCCATCAAGCCCGGCGAGACCCTGGGCCTGGTGGGCGAATCCGGCTGCGGCAAGACCACCGTGGGCCGCACCATACTGCACCTGTACAGGCCCACCGCCGGTGAGATCATCTACGACGGCAACCGGATCACACCCCAGAACGTACACCAATTCCGGCAGAAGATGCAGATCGTGTTCCAGGACCCCTATTCGTCGCTGAACCCCCGCATGACCGTGTCGGACATCGTGGGTGAGCCGCTGGACATCCACCAGCTCTACCAGTCGAAGGCCGAGCGGACCGAGCGCATCACGGAGCTTCTGAACCTGGTGGGCCTCAACTCCGATCACGCCCGCCGCTACGCCCACGAGTTCTCCGGCGGCCAGCGCCAGCGCATCGGCATCGCCCGCGCCCTGGCCGTGAACCCCCGGTTCATCGTGTGCGACGAGCCCGTGTCCGCGCTGGACGTGTCCATACAGGCGCAGGTGATCAATACCTTCGAGGATTTGCAGAAGAAGCTGGGCATTGCGTACCTGTTCATCGCCCACGACCTGCTGGTGGTGCAGCACATCTCCCAGCGCATCGCGGTGATGTACCTGGGGCGCATCGTGGAGACCGGCGAGGCGGATGAGATCATCAGCCACCCGGCCCACCCCTACACCCAGTCGCTGATCTCGGCCATACCGATCCCCGACCCCAACACCGCCCGCGCGCGCAAGCGCATCCCGCTGGAGGGCGACGTGCCCAGCCCTCTGAACACCCCCTCCGGCTGCGCGTTCCGCACCCGCTGCCGCTACGCCACCGAGCGCTGCGCCCAGGAGCGCCCCCCGCTTGCGGAGATCGCCCCGGACCACAGCATCGCCTGCTGGAACCCGCACGACTGACCAAATCTTCGTAGGGACGCCATTCATGGCGTCCACGGCTCCGTAATCGAGGCAAACGGACGCCATAAATGGCGTCCCTACGATGATATTTAAAAGCATGAATGGATTACCAAATCGAAGGTCTATTCGTCTGAAACAATACGACTATCATTCCAAGGGTGTGTATCATGTGACGATTTGTGCGCTCCACAGAGAATGCCTCTTTGGACGGATCGAAGACCGTCGTATGATATTAAATGCCGCAGGAAAAGTCGTAGAAGATGAGCTTCTCGCCATGCCGACACATTTCTCTGATATTGAGGTCGAATCCTACGTTGTCATGCCGAATCACGTTCATCTGTTACTGGCGATGTGTGTCGGGGCGGACGCCATAAATGTCGTCCCTACAATGAATTATAGCCTCGGCCAGATTATCGGTGCGTTTAAAGCAGGTGTTTCTAGAAGACTTGGACAAGCAGTCTGGCAATCCAGATACTACGATCACATCATTCGCAATGAGAATGATCTGCTGGAAACCATGGAATACATCCAAAACAATCCTACGGCTTGGGAAAAGGATGATTATTATCTGCCGTGGTCTCCGTAGGGACGCCATTCATGGCGTCCGAGAATCCAACAAACGATTCGCGCGTCATCGTAGGGACGCCATTCATGGCGTCCGCCCCACCCCCGAATCTCTAACGGCCCCGCCGTTTCAGATAATACAACTATCATAGGAGGAACCACCCATGAAAAAGCTGCTTGCGTTTCTGCTGGCTGCCATGATGCTCCTGGCCTGCGCCGTGCCCGCCATGGCCGACGAAGGCTCCGAGCCTGACTGGACCGAGTATGACGCGCTGATCGCCGACATCAAGTCCGAGACGGACTTCGTGGCGCGCGAAGCGAAGATGCACCAGGCCGAGGACATGCTGATGCAGACCTACGCGGTCATCCCGATCTATCACTACAACGATCTGTACATGCAGCGGAGCACCGTTGACGGCATCTACGCCAACCTGTTCGGCTTCAAGTATTTCCAGTATGCCACCGTGGAAGGCTCCGACACCCTGAGCCTGAACCTGGCCTCCGAGCCCGACAAGCTGGACCCCGCGCTGAACAGCTCCGTGGACGGCGCCTGCCTGGCCATCGCCTCCTTCGGCGGCCTGTACACCTATGACGCCGAGGGCAACCTGAAGCCCGACTTCGCCACCGGCTATGAGGTGAGCGAGGACGGCCTGACCTACACCTTCACCATGCGCGACGGCCTGAAGTGGTCCGACGGCACCGACCTGACCGCCAAGGACTTCGAGTACAGCTGGAAGCGCGCGGCCAATCCCGCCACCGGCGCGGATTACAGCTACATGTTCGACGGCATCAAGGGCTATCCGGAAGACTTGGCCGTGACCGCCAGCGAGGACGGCAAGACCCTGACCGTGGAGATGGCCTCTCCCTGCGCCTACATGCTGGACCTGATGGCCTTCCCCGCCTTCTACGCCGTGCCCCAGCAGTCCGTCGAGGCCGCCGCGGATTGGGAGAACAACCCCAATGCCTGGACCCTCGAGCCCGGCTTCGTGGTCTCCGGCCCCTATCAGCTGACCGACTGGACCCACAACGAGTCCATGACCTACACCAAGAACCCCAACTACTATGATGCCGAGAACGTCACCCTGGAGAAGCTGCAGTTCATGCTCTCCGCCGACGACACCGCCATCTATGCCGCCTATCAGGCCGGCGACGTGGACTTCATCGACACCGTTCCCACCGATGAGATCCAGAATCTGAAGGACTCCGAGGAGTTCCACATCATCGACAACCTGGGCACCTACTATGTGGCCTTCAACGTGAAGAGCGATCTGTTCGCCGGCAAGACCGTGGAACAGGCCAACGCCATGCGCGAAGCCTTCTCCAAGCTGATCGACCGCGAATACATCATCGAGACCGTGGGCCAGTGCGAGCAGAAGCCCGCCAACGCCTTCATCCCCGAGGGCATGGCCGATGGCCAGGGCGGCGTGTTCAAGACCAACGACGACGCCTACACCTATCCCGTGACCGCCACCGCCGAGAACGGCGATGAGCTGGACGGCTACTATGATCTCGCGGTGGACGTCGAGGGCGCCATCGAGCTGCTGAAGGAAGCGGGCTTTGAGTTTGACGGCGAGATGCTCTCCGCCAACACCCCCATCTCCGTCGAGTATCTGACCAATGAGGGCACCGGCCACGTGGCCATCGCCGAATGCATGCAGCAGGATCTGGCGGCCGTGGGCATCAACATGACCATCCGCACCTGCGACTGGAACGTGTTCCTGGAGGAGCGCAAGAACGGCAACTTCGACTTCGCCCGCGAGGGCTGGCTGGCCGACTTCAACGATCCCATCAACATGCTGGAGATGTGGACCACCGATTCCGGCAACAACGATTGCCAGTTCGGCCGCTGATCCGACCCGTAACCCGCCGTGCCGACAGCCTTTGCGCTGTCGGCACTTGATTTTTGGCCCGGTTTGCGGTATAGTGGTTTTATTGAGAGTGGAGAGTGGAGTTTGGAGTGCGGAGTTCTGGAAGAAATCCTTGCGGATTTCTTTGGATTGAGGGCTGCGAATCATCGAAAATACATAACCGTTCAGCCCTGCGCATGAAATAAAGGAAGCCCCGCCGTAGGGACGCCATTCATGGCGTCCGCGGACGCGCCCCTGTTACCCTCTCACCGGATTTCGTCAATATCATCAATCGAACGGAGCGACCCATGGACAAGCAACGTATACGCGAGAAATCAAGCCACGACAACACCGGCATCCGCCTGGTGGAGCGAAGCAAGCGGGGCATACTGCACGTGCTGTTCGGCCGCACGATGCTGATCCTCGTGCTGTTTGCCGTGCAGATTTTGCTGCTGTACATGGCGTTTCGCTCGCTGCGGCGGTTCATACCCTACATTTACGGTCTGCTGATGGTGTTCTACGGCGTCATCATCGTGCGGCTGGTGAACAAGCCCTCGGACGCCTCCAGCAAGATCACCTGGATACTGCTGATCGTGCTGCTGCCGCCGGTGGGCGTGGCGCTCTATCTCTTCGCGGAATTCGATCTGGGCCACCGCATGCTCAACCGGCGGCTGAGCGAGCTGATCGCCCGCACCGAACCCATGCAGCCGGACCAGTCCGACCTGCGGCGAAGGCTTTCGCGGCAGCAGCCGGAGCTGGGCGCGCTGTCGGAATACATGTGGCGCAACGGCCGCTTTCCCACCTATGAAAACACCCAGGTGGAATATCTGCCCAGCGGCGAGGCCGCGCTGGAGGCCATCCTTCGGGAGATCGACCGGGCCGAGCGCTTCATCTTCATGGAGTTCTTCATCGTGGACGAGGGCGTCATGTGGGGCCGCATTCTGGAAAAGCTGGAGGAGAAGATCGCGCAGGGCGTGGAGGTGCGGCTTCTGTACGACGGCACCTGCGCGGTGTTCCGTCTGCCGTACAGCTATCCGAAGATGCTCGCGCAGCTGGGCATACAGTGCAAGATGTTCTCCCCCCTGCGCCCGGTGATCTCCACCCACTACAACAACCGCGACCACCGCAAGATCCTGGTGGTGGACGGCAAAATCGCCCTCACCGGCGGCGTGAACCTGGCCGACGAGTACATCAATATCAAGCACCTCTACGGCCACTGGAAGGACGTGGCCGTGCTCATGCGGGGCGAGGCGGTGCAGTCCTTCACGCTGATGTTTTTGCAGATGTGGAACCTGGACGGCAAATCGGAGCACTTCGCCCGCTACCTCGAGGTCGATCACCCGCCGGTAACCGCCCCGGGCTACGTGCTGCCCTACGGCGACAGCCCGCTGGACGACGAGCGGGTGGGCGAGATGGTGTACCTCGACATCATCAACCGCGCCAACCGCTACTTGCATATCATGACCCCCTACCTGATCCTCGACTGCGAGATGGTCACGGCGCTGAGCTTCGCGGCCAAGCGCGGCGTGGAGGTGGTGCTGCTGCTGCCCCACATCCCGGACAAAAAGTACGCCTTCGCCCTGGCCAAGACCCACTACCGGGAACTCTTGCAGGCAGGGGTGCGCATACTGGAGTACACCCCGGGCTTCGTGCACGCGAAGGTGTTCGTCTCAGACGACGTCAAGGCCGTGGTGGGCACCATCAACCTGGACTACCGCAGCCTCTACCTGCACTTTGAGTGCGCCGCGTACCTCTACGGCGTGCCCGCCATCGGGGACATCGAGCAGGATTTCATCGAGACCGCCGCCAAGTGCCAGGAGATCCACCTTGACGACCTGCGTCGCGAAAAGCTGATCACCCGGGTGATGGGCTGGCTGTTGAAGGTGCTGGCTCCGGTGATGTGAGAGTGGAGAGTGCAGAGTGCAGATATAGAATGCAAAGGAACGGAGCATCGTGTTTTCCTGCTCCCAATGCCTGCATTCGCGATAACTGTGGTTTGAACATCCATCGCGTATTGCGCGGCAATCTGTATCTCCACTCTTCACTCTCCACTCTTCACTCTTATCTATATTCTACAAAAGACACGACAAGGAGACTTTTTATATGCCCAACGACGCGGAACAATACTGGCTGGGTCACCGCGCCCGACTGCGGGAAAAGGCGCGGACGGTGGGCATAGAGGCCCTGCGTCCCTATGAGATCGTGGAGCTGATACTGTATCAGTCCGACCTGCGCGCCGACATGGCCGAGCTGGCCCGGGCGCTGATCGGGCGCTTCGGCACCATCGGGGCGGTGCTGTCGGCCCCGCGGGATGAGTTGATGGCCGTGCCGGGCATGAAGCGGCATGCGGCGGACTGGATCATCCGCACCGGCGAGCTGACCCGGCGCTTCGCCGCCGCCAGCGCCGCGCCGCAGTTGCGCATATGGCGGGCGCGGGACCTGATCGGGTTCGTCTCCCCCGTCTGGCGGGACGTGCCCGCACCCCAGACCTGGATGCTCTACACCGACTACGACGACCGGCTGCTGATGCGCTCGGTGCTGTGCGACTCCCTGGGCTGGGCGGACCCGATGATCGCCCAGCAGATCCTGCGGGAGGCGCTGGCGCTGCAGGCCCGGCGGGCGTTCCTGGTGTGCTTCGCCGGCCCGGAGCCGCTCCGGCTCACCCCGGAGGAGCGGGAATATCTGAACAGCCTGGCGGTCACCCTGCGGGCGGTGCAGGTGGAGCTGTTGGACGTGCTGCTGGTGGGCGAGGCGGGCTTTCACAGCCTGAACCAGGCCCGGGAGATGGATGACGTGCGCGCGGTCTGCGACGACCTGCGGCTGCACGAGCGCTATACCGAGGAGGATGCGTCATGGAGAGAATCGCCCGATTTATGAAGGTCAGCCCGGAGCGCTTCGACGCCGACTGGCGGGAGTGCTTCCCTCTGCTGCCCAGCCCCTACGACGTGCTGCGCCTGCCCCGGCGGGCCACCGCGGGCTCGGCGGGCTACGACTTCTACGCGCCGCTGGCCTTCGCCCTGAACCCCGGCGAGACGATCCGCATCCCCACCGGCATCCGGGCGCAGATCGCCCCCGGCTGGGTGCTGATGCTGTTCCCCCGCAGCGGGCTGGGGTTCAAGTACCGCATGCAGCTCAACAACACCGTGGGCGTGGTGGACGCGGACTACTTCAGCGCCCGCAACGAGGGGCATATATTCGTCAAGCTCACCAACGCGGGCGAAAAACCCCTGCGCGTCGAGGCCCTCGAGGCCTTCGCACAGGGGGTGTTTCTGCCCTTCGGCATCACCGAGGACGATCATGCCGACGGCGTGCGCGTGGGCGGCTTTGGCAGCACGGGGAAGGGATGATTACGATTCCTGCTGCGTCTGATAACGGGACAGGAACTGTATGGTGCGCTCCTCCCGGGGATTATTGATGATGTTATAGGGGTTGCCCTGCTCGACGATCACGCCACCGTCCATGAATATGATGTGGTCGGACACATCCCGGGCGAAGGCCATCTCATGGGTGACGATAATCATGGTGCGATCGTCGGACTTGAGGCTGCGGATGACCCTGAGCACCTCGCCGGTGAGCTCCGGGTCCAGCGCGGAGGTGGGCTCGTCGAAGCAGAGTATGTCCGGTTTGAGCGCCAGCGCCCGGGCGATGGCCACGCGCTGCTGCTGGCCGCCGGAGAGCTGCCAGGGGTAGTTCTGCATGCGGTTGGCAAGGCCGACCTTGTCCAGCAGGGTCCTGGCCTCGGCCTCGATCTGCGCCTGTATCGCGCGCCGGTTGGCGCGGTAGTCGGGGCGCTCGCGCGCGAGCAGCTCGCAGGCCAGCATCACGTTTTTCAGCGCCGTGTACTGCGGAAACAGGTTGAAGGACTGAAACACCAGCCCGAACCGCAGCCGCTTGCGGCGCACCTCGCGCTCCCGCTGGGTGGCGGGGTCGGCGGCATCGAACAGCGTCTCGCCGTTGACCACGATCCTGCCCCCGTCCGGCCGCTCCAGGAAGTTCAGGCAGCGCAGCAGCGTGGTCTTGCCGCTGCCGGAAGAGCCGATGATCGAAACCACCTGCCCCTTCTTCATGCTGAAGCTGATGTCCCTGAGCACCTCTATGCTGCCGAAGCTCTTTTGTATGTTCTGCACTTCCAGTATCGACATAGCGTTATCACACCTTATAATATCCCAGTTTGCGCTCCACCCAGCCGAAGAGCAGCGTCAGAAGCCCGTTGCAGGCCAGGTAGTACACGCCTGTGAAGAACAGCGGCCAGATGGCGCCGGAGATGCCCTGGCTGGACTTCATGAACGCCTGCCCCGCCCAGATGATCTCCTGCAGCGCGATGATGCGCGCCAGCGAGGTATCCTTCACCAGCGTGATGATCTCGTTGGACATGGGCGGCACGATGCGCTTGATGACCTGGGAGAGCTTGACATGGAAGAAGATCTGCGGTTTGGTCATGCCCAGCACCAGCCCGGCCTCCTCCTGCCCCACCGGCACCGACTGTATGCCGCCGCGGTAGATCTCGGAGAAATAGCAGGCGTAGTTGATGATGAACGCCGTGGACGCCGCCGCAAACCGCCCCGCCTCGCCGCCGCCCCACACGGTCTTGTGCAGCACGATGCCGGGGAAGTAGAATATGATCAGGAGCTGGATCATCAGCGGCGAACCGCGCACGATCCACACGATGATACGGGTGAATATGCTCAGCGGCTTCACCTTCGACATGGACCCGAAGGCGATCACCAGCCCCAGGGGCAGCGCGCCGATCAGGGTCACGCAAAACAGCTTCAGCGTCTGCATAAAGCCCACGTTCAGCGAGCGCACGACGATGGGAAATTGTTCGAGGAATAACTGCATGGGTTCACAGCTTTCTTTTAGGGAGTAGGGAGTAGGCAGTAGGGACGCCATTCATGGCGTCCGGAGGGAGTAGGGGTTACGACCTCTTCCGGCGCTGCGCGCCACCGTTCCGGGGGCCTGCCGGCCCGTTCTCGCTGAAAACAGTCCACTGGACTGTTTTCCGGGCGCTCGAACCCCCTGTGGCGATGTGCTTACGGATATTTCGTCTGCATCGCCCGTTTTGCCCGTAACGCAAGACAGGACACTGGGGGCTTGAATCTATGGCCCCCAGTGTCCGTCATATCCGCGCGGCAGCGCGGCGGGCGCAGCCCGCTTACTGCGCGATCATCGCGGCCTGCACGCCGTAGGTCTCGGCGATGGCCATCATGGTGCCGTCGTCATAGGCGGCCTTCATGAAGTCATTCAGCGCGGCGGCCAGGTCGGAGCCCTTGCGGAAGCCCGCGCCGTACTCCTCTCTGTTGAGGCCGACGGTGTAGGTCAGGTTGGCGTAGCCGGTGCCCTCGCCTACCATGGCGGCGGCCATCAGGCTGTCGATCACGGCGGCGTCGGAGGTGCCCGCGGCGACCTCCATCAGCGCGTCAGCCTGGGTGGCGACCTCGGTCACGGTGTAGCCCAGCCCGGTCACGACCTCCTCGCCGGCGGAGCCGTTCTCCACGGCGATGTTCAACTCAGCGATGCTCTCGGGGGTCTGGTACTGATCGGCCACGTCCGCGGGCACGATCACCACCTGGGCGTTGTTGGCGTAGGCGTTGGAGCACTCCATGGCGGCCTTGACGTCCTCGGTCAGGGTCATGCCGTTCCACACCACGTCGATGGACTTGTTGTCCAGCTCCATGATCTTGTTGTCCCAGTCGATCTCGATGAACTCCACGTCCACGCCCAGGCTCTCGGCGAACGCCTTGGCCATGTCGGCGTCAAAGCCGATCCACTCGCCGGATTCGTCCTTGTAGTCCATGGGCGCGAAATCGGTGATGCCCACCACCAGCTTGCCGTTGGCCTTCACATACGCCATATCGCTGTCCTCAGCCAGGGCCGCCATGCACAGGCACAGCATCAGGGCGATCATCAGTGCTACAATACGCTTCATTTTACTTTTCCTCCATAGTGTTGATGAGATGTATGTATAAGATATCACACTAACGCGGTAAAGTAAAGGGCTATCCGGCGGCTCGTCAAAATTTAACGGTATGCGGGAATCAAGGCGAGTTAGGCTTGTCTAATCTGTTTGTGTTATGTTATAATTTCATTATAAGAGCATATTGATGTAGGGAGGGATGCCCATGACGCCGCTGTTCGACACCGATGTTCAGGAGCTAAGATACAAGGTGCTCCGGGAGGTCGCGTCGCTGACGCTCAACGACCGGCTCACGCCGCAGAACACCATGACCATCGCCGAACGGATCATACCGGACGATGCCAAGCCCACCATGCGCTGCTGCATCTACAAGGAGCGGGCCATCATCAACCAGCGTGTGAAGCTGGCGCTGGGCGGCGACGCGCGCAACCCCAACGTGGTGGAGGTGCTGCCCATCGCCTGCGACGAGTGCCCGGTGGACGGCATCACCGTCACCCAGGCCTGCCGCGGCTGCATCGCCCACCACTGCATGAACGCCTGCCCGAAGGACGCCATACGCATCCTCAACCGCCACGCCACCATCGACAAGGACAAGTGCGTGGAGTGCGGCCGCTGCGCGCAGGCCTGCCCCTACGGCGCGATACTGCGGCTGGAGCGGCCCTGCATCAAGGCCTGCAAGACCAAGGCCATCTCCATCGATCCCGACACCCAGAAGGCCAAAATCAAACTGCAAAAATGCGTGTCCTGCGGCGCGTGCGTATACCAGTGCCCCTTCGGCGCGATCTCGGACAAGTCCTTCATCACCAAGGCCATCGAGATCGTCAAAAACTCCTTTGACAACAAGGTCTACCACACCTACGCGGTGGTCGCGCCCTCCATCGGCGCGCAGTACGCGAACATCACCGCCGAGCAGGTCTACGAGGGCATACTGAAGCTGGGCTTCTACCGGGTGGAGGAGGCCGCCTGGGGCGCGGACGCCGTGGCGTACCACGAAGCCCAGGAGCTGGTGGAGAAGGGCTTCCTCACGTCCTCCTGCTGCCCCGCTTTCGTCAACCTGGCCCATAAGAACTACCCCACCGTGGCGGAGCACGTGTCCCACAACCCCTCCCCCATGGCCATGATGGCCCAGGCCATCCGCAAAAAGGACCCCACCGCCGAGATCGTGTTCATCGGTCCCTGCATCGCCAAGAAGTACGAGGCCCTCTACACCCAGACCAAGAACGTGGTGGACTGCGCCATCACCTTCCTGGAGATGCAGGCGTGGTTCGACGCCGCCGGCGTGGACCTGCAGGCGCTCAAGGGCGTGAAGCTGACCAATTCCTCCTCCTACGGCCGGGGCTTCGCCCGCTGCGGCGGCCTGGGCGACGCGGTGGCCGAGGCCATCAAGGAGATGGGCAACACCGACTTCGAGCTCAGGGCCGTCTCCTGCAACGGCCTCTCGGAGTGCAACGCCGCGCTGCTCAAGGCCTCCAAGGGCGTTTTAAAGGAGAACTTCATCGAGGGCATGGCCTGCGACGGCGGCTGCATCGGCGGCCCCGCGTGTTTAAGCCACAGCCAGAAGAACAAGCTGCAATTCGCCAAGTACGAGAAGATGGATGCGGAGCGCACCATCACCGACGCCATCGGCCAGTTTGACATGCCCGACAACGGCTGATCGCCCGCGATCATCACAAAGGAGGCAATCCCCATGCGCAAGACCAAGATCATCTGCACCATCGGCCCCGCCAGCGAGGCGCCCGAGACCCTCTCGGCGATGATGGAGGCGGGCATGAACGTGGCCCGCATCAACTTCTCCCACGGCACCCACGAGGAGCACGCCCAGAAGATCGCCAACATCAAGAAGGTGCGGGAGCGCCTGGATAAGCCCATCGCCATCATGCTGGACACCAAGGGCCCGGAATACCGCATCAAGACCTTCAAGAACGGCAAGATCACGCTGGAGGAGGGCCAGATGTTCACGCTGTGCGTGGACGACGTGCCCGGCGACGAGACCCGCGTGTCCGTCAACTACGAGGGCCTGGCCGACGACCTGGAACCCGGCAACCGCGTGCTGCTGGCCAACGGCCTGCTGGCGCTGGACGTGGTGGAGATCGTAAACGGCGAGATCCGCTGCCGCGTGGCGGTGGGCGGCGAGCTGTCCGACCGCAAGAGCATGTCCTTCCCCGGCAAGGTCTTGAACCAGATCTACCTGTCGGAGCTTGACAAGTCCGATCTGCTGTTCGGCATCGAGCACGGCGTGGACTACGTGGCCTGCTCCTTCGTGTCCCGCAGGCAGGACCTTATAGACGTCAGGGAGTTCCTGAACGCCCACGGCGGCCAGAGCATCAGCCTGATCGCCAAGATCGAGAACCAGTCCGGCATCGACAACATCGAGGACATCTGCCAGGCCTGCGAGGGCATCATGATCGGCCGCGGGGACATGGGCGTGGAGATCCCCTACGAGGAGCTGCCCGCCGTACAGAAGCACCTGATCGACAAGTGCCGCATCATCGGCAAGCGGGTCATCACCGCCACGGAGATGCTGGAGTCCATGATCCACAACGCCCGGCCCACCCGCGCCGAGATCTCCGACGTGGCCAACGCCGTCTACGACGGCACCAGCGCCGTGATGCTCTCCGGCGAGACCGCCGCGGGCGAGCACCCCGTGGAGGCCGTGGCAGTCATGGCGAAGATCGCCGAGGCTACCGAGCGCAAGATCGACTACGCCCAGCGCTTCCACCAGGCCGAGTTCATCACTCACGACACCGTGGACGCCATCTCCCACGCCGTGTGCGGCATGGCCATCGACATCGGGGCCAAGGCCATCGTGGTCTGCTCCCTCTCCGGCCGCACCGCCCGCATGATCTCCCGCTTCCGCGCGCCCGTGGATATCCTCGCCTCCACCACCAGCGAGCGCACCATGCGGCAGCTCGCGCTGTCCTGGGGCGTGGTGCCCGCCCTGTCCGTGGAGTATACCTCCACCGACGTGCTGTTCTACGTCGCCACGCAGCTCGCCCGGGAAAAGCTCGGCCTCAAGAGCGGCGATAAGATCGTCATCACCGGCGGCGTCACCAACGGCAAGTCCGGCAACACCAACCTCATCAAGGTGGAAGTGATCTGATTATCGCCACCGCCTCCGCTCAAAAAAGGCATCCTCTTTGCGAGGATGCCTTTTTTGAGCGGAGGCGGTGGCATGGCGTCGCTTCGCGCCGCGGCTTCGCCGAACCCTGTTGACTTCGTCAAGTGGGTTCGTATATCCCA
>CACXBB010000009.1 GCA_902765735.1 uncultured Eubacteriales bacterium
CCGATGCGGCGCCCGCCCGGGTACGAAACATTTGCGGACGCCATGAATGGCGTCCCTACGGGCGGGCGGCGCATCGCCGCCCCTACAACATGCACACACCTGAATGATTATGCGTTTTGAGACAGCCCCTCTCTTATTCAAACGCATAATTGTCGTCCCTGAGCATTTGCAGGCTGTACGCCATCACCACGGCGTCGGGATGGTACTTATCAAGCCAGGTCTCCAGCGGGTCCACGTCCTGCCTGAGATCGACACACACCACGTTGCGCGCCAGCAGCGACAGGAACGTGCCGATGGGCGCGCCGTAGGAGTCCTTGAGCAGCAGTATGGTGTAATCTGGGGCGGAATCGTTGGTGAATATGCTGTACGACTCCGTGAGGCCGTAGAGCATGTAGGCAGTCTCGTTCCAGCTCTGGCCCTCGGGCGTCTCCAGCACCTCGAACCGGGTGACGGCGTCGCGGAAGTCCCCGCTGACGTCCACCATGCGCTTGACGTGCCGCGTGACGCGGTGGATCTGCGCGTCGGACGCCTTCGGCCAGTATTCGGTGATGTCGTCCGGGGTCACCAGCTTAGGGCCCAGCCGCTGGCCGTACTTGCCGATGAACAGCTTCTCGTGTTTCTCGGTGTCCAGCCGGTCCAGGTCGAGAAGCGACGGGTCCAGTTTAGCGCCGGTCATGGCGTTCAGCTCCCCCGCCACCGCCTGACCCATGGTGATGGCCGCCAGCGTGGACCAGTGCTGATCGGTCACCAGCAGCAGGTCGTCGAGGGGCTTGCCGCAGACCGGCAGCACGTCCCGGCTGTCCAGCACCTGCACGCCCCCCGCGCGCAGGCCCGCCACGGCCTCGTCCGCCATGCGCGCCGAGGCGTCCAGGGCGTCGTAGCCCGCGGGCATCATTTCGTCCGAATACAGCGTCGGGTGCTCGTAGACGAACAGGAAGGGGTAGTCCTTCATCACCGTCCCGCGCTGCTCGATGATGTCCTCAACGTTCTTCGACAGGTCCTTGTAGGGGTTCAGGTCGTACAGATGGCCGGTGTTCAGCCGCACCATGTTCTGGCTGCCGGTGTTGATCATCCGCTTGCCCAGCGCGTACTGGAAGGCTGAGTTGACGTACCCCAGCTCCCTCTTGAGCCACATGTCGTCCGCGATCTCGGCAGTAAAGCCGTTGATGCGCCCCGACAGCCGCCCCAGCGGGTTGGCGCTGTCGGGCAGCAGGGCCAGCTTTTCGTCCGTCAGCTGTATCGATTTGCGCAGGTCCTGGAAGTGCCCCGTCACCATCACGACGAAGGCCGTGAGCACGAAGCCCAGGAAGGCCGCGGTCAGTATCGCCGCCACAACGCGATTGAGTGTCCTGGATTCTTTCATCGGTCGTACCCTTTCGGTGTTGTCATTGTACCCAGTATAGCACACGCATATTAAGGGTTCAAGGGGTATACAGAAAACCCACCCCGGCGGGACGCATGTCCCGCCGGGGTGGGTCGTAACCATCAGCCTCAGATCGTATTCTCGTCGGAGAACAGGTCGCCCAGCACCTTCTCCTTCACCTCGGAGACGGTGACCTCGCGGATCTTCTGCCTGAGGGGCAGCACCGCGCGCGGGGAGACGGACAGCTCGTCGATGCCGATGGAGAGGAAGGTCTCGGTCAGGTCGAGGTCCGCGCCCAGCTCGCCGCAGATGCCCACCCACACGCCGTTCTTATGGGCGTTGTCGCACACCATCTTCAAAAGACGGAGCACGGCGGGATGGTGGGGGTTGAAGAAGCGGCCCAGGTCGTTGTTCTGGCGGTCGCAGGCCAGGGTGTACTGGGTCAGGTCGTTGGTGCCGCAGGAGAAGAAGTCCACCAGCTTGGCCAGCCGGTCGCTCATCACGGCGGCGGCGGGGGTCTCGATCATGATGCCGATCTGCACGTCGTCGGCGAAGGGCTTGCCCTCCTGGGTGAGCTCCTTCTTAACCAGCTCGCACATCTTCCGGGCCTCCTTGACCTCCCAGACGCTGGTGACCATCGGGAACATGATGCCCAGGTGGCCGTAGGCGGAGGCGCGGTAGAGGGCGCGAAGCTGGGTCTTGAAGATCTCGGGCCGGTTCAGGCAGATGCGCAGCGCGCGGTTGCCCATGGCGGGGTTCTCCTCCTTGGGCAGCTCGAAGTAGTCGATCTGCTTGTCCGCGCCGATGTCCAGCGTGCGGATGACGACCTCCTTGTCGCCCATGTCGCTGAGCACCTTCTTGTAGGCCTCAAACTGGTAGTCCTCGGTGGGATAGTCGGAGCAGTTCAGATACAGGAATTCGGAGCGGAACAGGCCGATGCCGCCGCCGTCGTTGGACAGCACCACGGGCACGTCCTCGGGGTTGCCGATGTTGCAGAAGACCTTGATCTTCTGGCCGTCCCTGGTGATGTTCTCCTTGCCCTTCAATTCCTCCAGCAGCTTCTGGCGCTTGAGCTGTTCCTCGCGCTTGGCCATCAGCAGGGACCGGGTGGACTCGTCGGCGTCCACGATCACCGCGCCGGTGGAGCCGTCCACGATCACCTCGCGGCCCTCGTACTCGGGCTTGAGCTGGTCGCCCACGCCGATGATGGCCGGGATGCCCATGGTGCGGGCCAGTATGGCGGTGTGGCTGGAGCCGCTGCCGCCCTCGGTGACGAAGCCCAGGATCTTGGACTTGTCCAGCTGCACGGTCTCCGACGGGGCCAGGTCGTCCGCCGCCAGGATCACGGGCACGGGGCTGTCGATGCCGCCCTGCACCACGCCGGTCAGTATGCCGATGATGCGGCCGGAGACGTCCTTCACGTCCGCCGCGCGGGCCTGCATGTAGCTGTCGTCCATCTGGGCGAACATGTCGGCGAACTGGGCGGCGGTGTCGGTCACGGCAGCCTCGGCGTTGAGCAGGCTCTCCTTGATCAGGCCCTCGATGGCCTCCTCGTAGTCCATGTCCTCCGCCATCATCTGGTGGGTCTCAAACAGCATGGCGGCGTCGTCGCCGGCCTCCTCGCGGGCCTTGTCCGCCAGCGCGCCCAATTGCTCGATGGCCTTGGCCTGGGCGGCCTTGAAGCGGTTCCACTCCGCCTCGGCGTCCGCCACCTCATAGCGGCGGATGGTGCTCTTTGCGCGCTGATAGTAGTACAGCGGGCCCATGGCCACGCCGGTGGATACGCCCTTGCCCTGAATCGAAATCATGGTGCATTGCCTCCTTGTTTCAATTTGAAAAAACGGCTGCCCGGTGCAGGACAGCCGTCCAAAGTGCGATCAGAAGTTGTTCTTGAAGAAATCCTGGATCGCGGCGAAGGCGGTATCCTCGTCCGCGCCATCCACAGTGACCTTCACGGTGTCGCCCTGCTTGATGCCCATGCCCATCAGCGCCATCAGCTTGAGCGCGTTGACGGACTTCTCACCCTTGGCGACGGTGACGGTGGAGGCATACTTCTTGATCTCCTTGACCAGTATGCCGGCGGGACGGGCGTGGATGCCCACGGGATCGGTGATGACGTATTCAAAAGACTTCATATGATTTTCCTCCCTGTTGATTTTCTATCGCGAGGGGGAGACGGTGCTCCCCCGTCCGTGTGATTATTTCGCGCCGATCTCCACGCCCTCGAGGTCGTCGGAGTTGGTCAGCAGCACGGCCACGGTGTCGGAGTAACCGGCGGCCTTGATCTTGGCGCGGCTGAACCGGATCAGCGGCTGGCCGGCCTTCACCCTGTCGCCCTCCTTGACCAGGCAAGTGAAGCCGTCGCCGTTCATGTTCACAGTGTCCACGCCCACGTGGATCAAAAGCTCCATGTCGTTGGCGGACACGCCCACGGCGTGCTTGCTCTCGGCAACGGAGCTGATCTCGCCGTCAAACGGCGCGACCACGGTCTCGTCGGTCGGCTCCACGCCGACGCCCACGCCCAGCACGCCGCTGGCGAAGGTGTCGTCGGGGATCTTGTCGTAGGGGATGACGTTGCCCTTCACCGGCTGGAGCACCACGCCGTTCGCGCAGCGGATGACGGACACGGTGGGCGCCTCGATGGCCGGGGCCGCGGCGGCGGGGGCCGCAGCGGGAGCGGTGGCGGGCAGCTCTTCCTTCCAGATCACGGTGGTGATCAGGAACGCCACGCCCGCGGCGATGAGCAGCTCAATGCAGTAGATCGGGACGTTGTTGATGGCCAGCAGGCCGGGGATGCCGGTGACGCCGTAGGTGGTCGCGCCCAGGCCCGTGAGGGAGCCGAACAGCGCGCCGACCGCGCCGCCGATGACGCCCGCGATGAAGGGCTTCATGAAGCGGAAGTTCACGCCGAAGATGGCGGGCTCGGTGATGCCCAGGGACGCCGACAGCGAGGACGGCAGCGCCACGGACTTGAGCTTCGCGTTGCGGCACTTGATGGCGACGGCCAAGCAGGCGCCGAACTGGGCGAAGTTCGCGGCGGAGGCGATGGGCATCCAGATGTTCAGGCCGAGCGCGCCTGACAACATGCCTGCCTCAATGACGTTGTACATGTGGTGCAGGCCCATGACCACGGTCCAGGGATACAGCGCGCCCATGATCAGCGCGCCGATGCCGCCGGTGGAGGTCACCAGCCACTCGGCGCCCTTCAGCACCCAGTTCTCAAGGATGGAGAAGATGGGGCCGATGACCACGAAGGTGGCGAAGGCGGTGATCAGCACGGTGCACAGGGGGGTGACGAACAGGTCGATCATCTCCGGCACCTTCTTGTGCAGCCACTTCTCGACCGTTGACATCAGAAGGACCGCCAGTATGACCGGGATGACGTGGCCCTGGTAGCCGACCTGGGAGATCTTGAAGATGCCCAGATCCCACACCGCGGGCTGGTTGGTCGGGGTAACGGTCCAGGCGTTCATCAGGCCCGGGTGGACCATCATCATGCCGATGACGCCGCCCAGGAAGATGTTGCCGCCGAACACGCGGGCCGCCGAGACGGCCACCAGGATGGGCAGCAGGGCAAACGCGGTGTTGGCCACCAGATCCAGGAAGCCGAACCAGCCGCTGTCCGCAAAGGACGGGATCGCCTTGGCCAGCGCCTCCACCAGGCCCATCATCAGGCCGGAGGCCACGATGGCGGGCAGGATCGGTACGAACACGTCGCCCGGGGTCTTCAGGATCTTTTTCCACAGCGGCATGCGGCTCGCGGCGGCGGCCTTGACGTCGGCCTTCGACGCGGCGGACGCGCCGGTGACGGACAGGAACTCGTCGTAAACCTTGTTAACGGTGCCGGTGCCGATGATCAGCTGGAGCTGACCATTGGATTCGAACATGCCCTTCACGCCGTCCACGTTCTCCAGAGCAGCCTTGTTGACCTTGCCGTTATCGGCGATAACGAGCCTCAGTCGGGTGGCGCAATGCGCGGCACTGATGACATTGGAGCCTCCGCCTATATTGGCGGCGATCTCCTCAGCGCATTTGCGATAGTCCAATGCCATGATTTTCTCCCCCTCCATAAATAAATGAAACTGTGATACGTCGTCGTTCATGGGGCTTCACAGTTTATCTCATTTTACTACAAATATTATATTGTGTAAATAGCAAATTAAAGGAAAACGCTTATTTTAACATACGAGAAGGCAGCCTGTATGAAAAATAAGTGGATTTTTCCGACGTTTCATGGTATTATGAAATCAGAGTACATGGAACGTTAAACATCATCACATCAAGGAAGAGGAGGAGGATACCGTGAAGGAATGGACCAGAGAGGAGCGCTATCGGGTGCTTCAGGGCCCGGAGGAGATTCGGAAGATGTACGATCGCATACAGAAGTCCGTCTACCGGCAGCGCTACCACGTGCAGCCCATCACCGGGCTCTCCAGCGACCCCAACGGCTTCGCGCTGCACAAGGGCGTGTGGCATCTGTGCTATCAGTGGTGCCCCTGGGGGGCCGTGCACGGGCTCAAGTACTGGTATCACGTCACAAGCCCCGACCTGGTGCACTGGCAGAACGCCGGCATCGGCTTAAAGCCCGACTCCTACTACGACAACCGCGGCACCCACTCGGGCAGCGCCATCTCCAAGGGGGACGACCTGGTGTTCTTCTACACCGGCAACCACCGGGACGAGGACTGGACCCGCACCCCCTACACCTGCGCCGCGCTGCTGGAGCCGGGCAACAAGCTGCGCAAGCTGGAGAAGCCGCTGTTCGGCCCCCGGGACGACCACAGCGAACACCAGCGCGACCCCAAGGTGGTCTGGAACGAGGCCAACCAGACCTACTACATCTTCATCGGCGCGCAGACGCTGGACAAGCGCGGCTGCGTGATGGTCTACCGCTCAAAGGAGCTGCTGACCGGCTGGGAGTACGCGGGCGAACTGAAGGTGCCGGGCTACGAGTCCTTCGGCGGCATGTGGGAGTGCCCCTACATCGTCAACATCTCCGGGCGCGACGTGCTGATCTTCTCCCCCCAGTACACCAAGCTGCCGGGGCGCGGCGAGAGCACCAACCACAATGTGTACTTCATCGGCACGATGGACTATGACACCCTGACCTTCACCCCGGACGGCCCGTATCACCACCTGGACTACGGCTTCGACTTCTACGCCGCCCAGGGCGCGGCGTCCATCGGCGACCCGAACCGGGCCATACTGATCGCCTGGATCGGCCTGCCGGACAACCACTACCCCACCGAGGAGGAGGACTGGGAGGGCAGCCTGTCCCTGCCCAGGGAGCTGCGCATACGGGACGGCCGGCTGATCCAGACGCCGCTGCCGGAAATCCGGTCCCTCCGGGAGGCGGAGGTCCCCGCCGACGGCACGCTGCCCGCCGTGTGCGAGCTGGAGGTCGCCTGCCCCGACGCCGACTTCGACCTCAACCTGTTCACCCGCGAGGACGGCGAGGGCGGCCTGCGGCTTCACTACGACAGCGCCCGCAGGGTCTGCACCTTCGACCGCTCCGGCATGGACAAGCGCTTCAACATCCCCGTGGGCGAACGCCTGGAGATGCCCATGGAGCGCCCGCTGGAGAAGCTGGATATATTCATCGACCGGTGCTCCATTGAGATCTTCGCCAATGACGGCGAAGCCACCTTCACCACCCACGCCTACCCCACCCCGCGGGAGTTCCACTACACCGCCTCCGAGGGCGTCGGCGTGCGCATCTTCCCGATGAAGGCTTCCGTGACGGACGAATTTGTGGTTTGACACGAACAGGAGGAACCCATGAAAAAGAAGGTATTTGCCAGCGACTTTGACGGCACCCTGTACTTCTACAAGGCGGAGGTCAAGCTGCCGCCGGAGAACGTCGAAAAGATTCGGGAGTACCAGGCCGCGGGCCACCTGTTCGGGCTGTGCACCGGGCGGCAGGTGGGCGGTCTGACGCCCTTCATCACCGGCTTTGTGAAGCCGGACTTCTTCATCACCTCCAGCGGCGCGAACATCGTGGACGGCGACATGAAGCCCATCCTCAAGCGGGGCGTGGACCGCGACGTGGCCGACGCGCTGGTCAGGGAGCTCAACCCCCTCGGCTACCGGCTCACGCTGGACGTGGAGGGCGATATCTGCGTATTTGCCCCGATGGACTACCCCGGGAAGTACTACGTCATCACCGGCGTGGACGACGCCCCCAAGGGCCTCATCCACCAGGTCAGCGTGCACACCGAGAGCCTTGAGGACGCCGCGCGGCTGTCCGCCTCCATCAACGAGCGCTACGGCAACAAGATCGAGGCGTTCCAGAACGTCATCGAGATCGACATCGCCCCCAAGGGCTGCTCCAAGGGCAAGGGCGTCATGGCCCTCAGGGAGCACATGAAGGACGTGTACGGCGACTTCAAGCTCTACGGCATCGGCGATTCCATCAACGACCTGCCGCTGCTGGAAGCGTCCGACGTGTCCTATACCTTCCCCTACGCCCCCGAAATCTGCCAGCAGAAGGCCACCAAGGTGGTGCCTACCATCGTGGATGCGCTCGAGGACAGCATGCGGGACGAAGCCTGAGACAATGGGAAATGGGAAATTGGGAATGGGAAATGAGGATGCTCCTTGAGTCCCGGCATAGATCGCTGTCCCTGCGCGGCAGCCCTGCCTTCCCCTTCAGGGGAAGGTGGCGCGAAGCGCCGGATGAGGTGCCCCTTTCAGGGGAGCTGGCACAGCCGCAGGCTGTGACTGAGAGGTCGTCATTCCCCCATTTCCCATTTCCCATTTCCCATTTCCCATTCCCCATTGAAAAAACATACCGACAAAGGATGATTGATAGCACATGAGCCAGGCATTGCGCGACGCGCGGCGCTACGAAGAGGAACACGAGCACGCCATCCGGCCGGAGGACCGTCCGATCTTCCATCTGTCCGCCCGCGTGGGCTGGATGAACGACCCCAACGGCTTCAGCTTTTACAAGGGGCAGTACCATCTCTTCTACCAGTATCACCCCTACGACTCCCACTGGGGCCCCATGCACTGGGGACACGCGGTGTCGGACGACCTGCTGCACTGGCGCTATCTGCCCGCGGCGATGGCCCCGGACATGCCCTTCGACCGGGAGGGCTGCTATTCCGGCAGCGCCATCACCCTGCCGGACGGCCGCCAGGCGCTGATGTACACCGGCGTCTCAGAGGAGATGACCCCCGAGGGCCTTCGGCACGTGCAGGCCCAGTGCATGGCCTTCGGCGACGGCGTGAACTACCGCAAGTACGAGGGGAACCCCGTCATCTCCGCCGTGCACCTGCCCGAGGGGGGCAGCCGGTTCGACTTCCGGGACCCCAGGCTCCTTGAGGCGCCGGACGGCTACCGCGCGGTGGTGGCCAACGACCAGGCGGGCGTGGGCGGGCGCATGCTGCTGTTCAGAAGCGACGACCTGACCCACTGGGCGTTCGCCGGCGTGCTGGCCGAAAACGGCGGCCGCCTGGGCCGCATGTGGGAGTGCCCGGACTTCTTCGAGCTGGACGGCAGGGCCGTGCTGCTGGGCAGCGCCCAGGACATGCTGCCCAAGGGCTTCGAGTACCACAACGGCAACGGCACCTTCTGCCTGCTGGGGCACATGGACCCCGAGACCGGCGCGTTCGTCGAGGAATCCGACCACGCCGTCGATTATGGCATCGACTTCTACGCCCCTCAGACCCTGCTGACCCCCGACGGTCGTCGGGTGATGATCGGCTGGATGCAGAACTGGGACACCTGCAACCTGCACACGCCCTCCACCGCCTGGTACGGCCAGATGAGCGTGCCCCGGGAGCTGTCCATACAAAACGGCAGGCTGTACCAGCGGCCCGTCCGGGAGCTGGAGGCCCTGCGCGGCGCGCCGGTAACCTATGAGCACGTCAGAATCGCCGACGGCGAGCTGACCCTGCCCGGCATCGGCGGCCGCATGGCCGACATGGAGATCGAGCTGGAGCCCGGCGAGACCCCCTTCAACCGCTTCGCCGTGCGCTTTGCGAAAAACGATCAGTTCCACACCGGCGTCAGCTTCCGCCCGGTGGAATCGGTGCTCAAGGTGGACCGGAAGTTCTCCGGCTCCCGCCGCGCCATCATCCACCAGCGCCGCGCCAAGGTGCGCCACGACCGCGGGCGGCTGAAACTCAGGCTGATCCTGGACCGGTACAGCGTGGAGGTGTTCGTCAACAACGGCGAAAAGGTCATGTCCGCCACGCTCTACACTGACCTCGCCGCCGACGGTATCGGCTTCTTCGCCGACGGCGCGCTTTCGTTCAGCGTGACATTCTACCCTCTGAACCTGTGAACCATGGAAATACAATGCGCAGGGGCGCCGATGCGGCGCCCCTGCTGCGTTTCTCCGGCATTCTACAATTCCCCATTCCCAATTCCCAATTATGAAAACCTTCTCGCCCCCAGCATCGCCCCGCAGCTCTCGCGGACGATCAGGCTGCACTCCCGGATCTGGGAGTACGATCCCCCGCCGCCGTCCATGCTGCCGATGAGCTCCTCCACGGCGGTCACGCCATGATCGAAGGGATGCAGGTCCACGGTGGTCAGGGAGGGATTCAGATAGGGCGTGAAGAACTGGTTGTCGCAGCCGATCAGGGCCACGTCCTCGGGCACCCGCAGGCCCATGCGCTGGAGCTGCCGAAGCGCCCCCAGCGCCACCAGATCGTTGATGGCGATGATGGCCGTGGGCTTATCCTTCGGCGCGACGCCGCTGAACAGCCGGTTCACGCAGAACTCCCCCGCCTGGGGCGCGAACCCCGCGTCGGTGCGCAGCTGCCGGTCCGGGCTTAGACCGAGGCGCTCCATCTCCTCGTAATAGGCCCTGCGCCGGGTGCTGGAGGAGCGCATGCCCCCCGAGCCTCCGATGAAGGAGATGCGCCGGTGCCCCAGCGTGACCAGGTGCGCCAGCGACTTGCGCACGCTCAGCGAAAGATTCGAGGTGATGTTGACGCAGCGCACGCCCTCCACCCGGGGCCCGATGGTGACGATGGGCATCCTCTGGGCGATGCGGCACAGGCGGCGGCGGATGACCCCGGCGTCGCCCTGCTCCATGGCCGCGCCCACCACCACCGCGCCGGACACCGGCAGGCCGGTGACGCTCTCCACGGCGGTCTCCTCCACGCCCCGGCCGAACTCCGGCTGGCACACGATCAGCGGCCAGCCCGCCCGGCGCGCCGCCTCCTCGGCCCCCGCGCACAGCATGCCGTAGTAGGGGTTGGTCAGATCGGAGATCACCAGCGCCAGCGCGTGGTCGGGCGCGGCCTCGCTCCTGCGCTCCGCCACCAGCCGGCGATACCCCAGCGCACGCACCGCGGCCTCCACCTTCTCCCGGGCCGCCGGGCTGGCGCTGCCGCCGGAGAGCACCCGGGAGACTGTCGCCACGGACACCTCCGCCAGCTTCGCCACGTCGTTGATGGTCACGCTCCTGCCTTCCATGCCTCCACCCCCTCGTCGTCTGACGTGATTATAGCATATCCGAATGTAAATTACAACATTTATTTTCATTCATTTACATGTTTTATGGCTTTTCATGTGAGAATATTTACGAAAAGTATTGACATTTTAACCATTTGTCACTATAATGGTGGCAGACGGTGAAAATGTTTACAGCATTTCACGAATCAGACAGGATCAAAGGAGGAACTACCCATGAAAAAAGCGCTCGCTTTGGTGCTCGCAGCGATGATGCTGCTGTCCGTCGCCGGCTTCGCCGTGGCGGAGGAGGCGCAGACCCTGACCATCGTGGCCTGGGACGCCGGCACGACCCCCTACCTGGCCGCCCAGAAGGAAGCCTTTGAGGCTGCCCACCCCGGCGTGACGATCGAGTACGTGGACGTGGCCTCTCAGGACTACGCCGTGAAGGCCACCACGATGCTGGCCGGCGGCGACAGCAGCGACATCTACATGGTCAAGGAGATCACCGACCTGATGAACTGGCAGGAGGCGGGCTACGAGGAGCCGCTGAACAGCTACATCGAGGCGTCCGGCTACGACCTGAGCGGCTTTACCGGCATTGAGAGCAACTACGCCGTGGACGGCGAGCAGTATGCGCTGCCCTTCCGCTCCGACTTCTGGGTGCTCTACTACAACAAGGACCTGTTCGACGCCGCGGGTGTGGATTATCCCACCAACGACATGACTTGGGAGGAATATGCCGAGCTTGCCAAGAAGATGACCGGTGACGGCAACTACGGCACCCACTACCACACCTGGCTGTCCGCCGTGGTGAACTGGGACGTGTGCGACGGCGTCAACACCCTGATCGACGGCGACTACACCGACCTGGCCTACTTCTATCAGCTCTACCAGGACCTGGAGGACGCGGGCGCCTGCATGTCCTATGACGAACTGAAGGCCGCCGGGCTTCACTACTCCGCCGCCTTCGCCAACGGCAACATCGCCATGATGCCCATGGGCTACTGGTACGTCTCCACCCTGATCGGCTACAACAAGGACGGCACCTGCAACTTCAACTGGGGCATTGTGTCCGTGCCTCACAAGGAGGGCGTGGCCGCCGGTTCCTCCTTCGGCAACCTGACCGGCGCGATGATCAACGCCAAGTCCGAGCACAAGGACCTGGCCTGGGAGTACATCTCCTGGCTGGCCGGCGAGGAGGGCGCCATCGCCACCGCCTCCACCGGCACCCGTCCGGCGTGGGTCTCCGAGGCGGTCGCCGAGGCCATGGCCTCCGCGGACGGCTTCCCGACCGATGACGCCAGCAAGGCCGCGCTGATCCCCAGCTACGTGGGCATCGAGATCCCCGCCTCCGAGCACTCCTCCGAGATCTCCACCATCCTGAACGAGGAGCACAGCCTCATCATGACCCGCGAGTACACCATCGACGAGGGAATCGAGGAGATGAACGAGCGCGTGGCCGAGGTCCTCGGATAATCCGAATCACCGGCATACCCAGACGCAGCGGCGGGGAGGGCGAATATCTCGCCTTCCCCGCCTTTTCTGTCACCGATCACCCGAAAGGAGCCATCCACCATGGAACAATTCCGCAACCGTCCCAAATACCGGCGGAAGCTGACGCGCTACGAGCGCAAGAAGGCGCTGATCGCCTACTCCTTCATCGCGCCGAACTTCATCGGCTTTGCGGTATTCACGCTGCTGCCGGTGCTGTTTTCCATCTTCCTGTCGTTTGTGAAGTGGAAGGGCGGCTCCTTTGACACCCTGCAGTGGGTGGGGCTTCAAAACTACGCCGACATCTTCAAGGTCTCGAAGGTCGCCGAGAAAGGCCTCGGCTACCTGTTCACGAAGGTGGACCTGGGCATCGCCCTCAAGAACACGGTGTTCTACACGCTGGTCACCGTGCCGCTGACGCTGGTGTGCGCCATGGCGCTGTCCCTGGCGCTGAACCACGCCGTGAAGGGCGCGGTGGGCTTCCGCACGGTGTTCTTCTTCCCCTACATCGCTTCGATGGTGGCCATCTGCGTGTGCTGGCGCTTCATGATGATGAAGGACGGCCCCATCAACCAGCTGCTGATGGGCCTGGGCATCTCCTACAACAAGAGCTGGACGGCGGACTCCGCCATGGCCATATGGTCCATCATACTGGTCAGCGTCTGGCGCAACATGGGCTACTACATGGTGATCTACCTGGCCGCGCTGCAGGGCGTGCCGGTGGATCTGTACGAGGCCGCCATCGTGGACGGCGCCGGCAAGTGGCAGCAGTTTATCCACGTCACGCTGCCCCAGCTTCGCCCAACCACGTTCTTCGCCTCCACGATGATGATCATCTCCTGCTTCAAGATCTACGACGTGGTGGCCATCATGACCGAGGGCGGCCCCGGGCGCTCCACCAAGATGCTGGTCACCTACATCTACGACGAGGCGTTCTCCAACTTCAACTACGGCGTCGCCAGCGCCATCGCCATGGTGCTGTTGGTGATCGTGCTGATCTTCACGCTGATACAGTTCAGCACCGAAGACCGGTACGCCAACAACTGAGGGGAGGCGCGGAATCATGAAGCAATCGAATCAGGACAGGATCGTCGTCCGGGCCACGCCCCTCTCCGTCGCGCTCAAGGCGCTGTTGTACGCGGTGCTGATCGCGCTGACGCTGTTTACGCTGATCCCCTTCGTATGGATGCTCTCCTCGTCGCTCAAGCTGGACCGGGAGGTGTTCAGCTACCCCATCCGCTGGCTGCCCGAGACCGCCCACTGGGAAAACTACCGGCTGATCTGGTCGAAGGTGCCGCTTCTGACCTACTTCAAGAACACCGCGGTCATCGCCATACTGGTCACGATCATACAGACCCTGACCTCCTCCTTCGCCGCCTACGCCTTCGCGAAATTGCAGTTCAAGGGGCGAAACACCCTGTTCATCTGCTATGTGGCCACCATCGCGGTGCCCTGGCAGACCTACATGCTGCCCCAGTTCATTCTGATGCGCGCCATGGGCCTGTACGACACCCTCTGGGCCATCGTGGTGCTGCAATCCTTCTCGGCCTTCGGCGTGTTCCTGATGCGCCAGTTCTACCAGGGCATCCCCACGGAGCTGTGCGAGGCCGCCCGCATCGACGGCCTTTCGGAGTACGGCATCTGGGCGCGGATCATGCTGCCGCTGTCGAAGGCCGCCATCGCCACGCTGATCATATTCACCTTCGTGGGCACCTGGAACGACTACATGGGCCCCATGATCTACCTGACCCGCGACCTCAACAAGACCGTGCAGGTGGGCCTGAGGCGCTTCATACAGGAGAATTCCAGCGACTACCACCTGATCATGGCCGTGTCCGTGTGCAGCCTGCTGCCAGTGTCCGTGGTGTTCCTGGCGCTGCAGAAGTACTTCATACAGGGCATCGCCACCACCGGCCTGAAGGGATAGACCATGTTCGCAGAATACCTGAGATCGCACCCGCTGAATAAGTGGATCACCGCCCCGCCTTTCCCCCTCTTTCCCCCGGCGAGGGACCGGGCGGCGTGGTCGGCGCTGCCGGCGGAAAGCCGCGAGGCGCTGCGCCGTCTGGCGGCGGAATACCGGGGCGCGGACTACCCGGCCCTCACCGCCCGGCAGTTCATGGCCTTCGCCCGTGCAGGCGACCGGGTGGTCTACGAGGCCCCCTACTTCCTGCGCCGCCGCAAGCTGTGCGCGGCGCTGCTGGGCATCTGCTCAGACGGCGATACGTCCGGGCTGGACGACGTGATCGACGGCCTGTGGCTCCTCTGCGAGGAGACCGGCTGGAACCTCAGCGCCCACAACGATTCGGGCCCGCTGCCGGACCCCGAGAGGCCCGTCCTCGACCTGTTCGCGGCCCAGACGGCGATGATACTGTCGCTGACGTGCCAGTTGCTGTCCGAGGCGCTGGACGCCGTGTCGCCGCTGATCCGCCGCCGCGCGCGCCGGGAGATCGAGAAAAGGGTGCTTTCACCCTTCGAGACCCGGGACGACCTCTGGTGGATGGGATTTACCGGAGAGGATCTGTGCAACTGGACGCCGTGGATCGTGTCCAACGTGATGCTGACGGCCTGCGCCTGGGCGGACGATGTGCCCCGGCTGTGCCGGCTGTTGGAACGGGGCACATTGATGCTGGACCGCTACCTGGCGGCGATCCCCGACGACGGCGGCTGCGACGAAGGCCCGGGCTACTGGAGCATGGCGGGCGGCGCGGTGCTGGACTGCCTCGACCTCCTAGAGCGCGTCACCGGCGGCAGCGCGACCTTCTGGGACGAAGCGAAGCTGCGCTCTCTGCTGCGCTTCCCGCTGAACGCCTGGCTGGGCGGGCCGTGGTTTGCCAACTTCGCCGACTGCGACGCCATGCCCGACATCCCCGGCGAGCGCCTCCGCTTCGCCGGGGAGAGGCTGAACGACCCGGCGCTCGTCGCGCTGGGCGGGCGGTTTGAGCCGTCCCCCGCCGATCATCTCTCGGACACGCCCCAGCTCTGGCGGCTGCTGAACGGGCTGTTTCATCCCCGCCCGGCGACATTGCCCGACGTCGCGCCGCCCGGGGACGTGTGGCTTCAAGACTTACAGATGCGCGTGGTGCGCGCGGGCGGCATGGTGCTTGCGTGCAAGGGCGGCGTGAACGCCGGGAGCCACAGCCACAACGACTGCGGCGGCTTCATACTGCTCGTGGACGGCGAACCGCAGATCGTGGACGCGGGCAACATGACCTACACCGGTCAGACCTTCTCCGATCAGCGCTACGCCCTGTGGAACACCCGCGGGAGGACCCACAATGTGCCCGTGATCGGCGATCATGAGCAGGTCAGCGGCCCGAATCGCCGGGCGAAGAACGTCGCCGCAACGCCGTCGGGCATGACGCTGGACATCGCCGACGCCTACCCCGTCGAGGGGTGTGTCATCCGGCGAACCTTCGATCTCGACCGGCGTCTGACGCTGCTGGACGAGGTCCGCCTGCCCGCGCCCCTGCCGGTCACCGAGGTCCTGCTGCTCCGGCACCGCCCGGAGATACGCGGCAACAGCGTTCTATCCGGCGGGGTGCGCATCGTCCCGGCTTTTGATTCGATGATCGGGGTCGAGGAGATCCCCGTCACCGACCCCCGCATGGCCAAAAACTACCCCGGCAGCCTGTGGCGCGTGGCGTTCACCGACGCCCCGGCGCTTAAACACACGCTCCGGCTTCAGATTGAGAGGAACGACCCATGAACCGATTTGCAGACAATCCGCTGAGGACCCGCGCGGACCTTGCCCGGCTGGCCGCCGACATGATCGCGCCCCTGATCCCCTGCCTCTCCGAGGGCAGGGCCCGGCTTATTCTGGGCGACACCGGCGCAGCCTATGACGCCGCCATCGCGGGCATGGAGGGCTTCTCCCGGGTGCTGTGGGCGCTTACACCCATGCTCGCGGGCGGCTGCCCCGAGGCCGAGGCGCCCTGGGCGCTCTGGCGGGAGGGCCTGATCCACGGCGTCGATCCCGGGCACCGGGAATACTGGGGCGATATCGGCCCCTTCGACCAGCGCATGGTGGAGATGGCCGTGATGGGCATGGCGCTTTGCATGATCCCGGAAAGGTTCTACTTCGACCTGCCGGAGGCCGCGCAAAAGAACCTCTATCGCTGGCTCAACCAGATCAACCGCCACGACATGCCGCAGAACAACTGGCTGTTCTTCCGGGTGCTGGTGAACTGCGGGTTTCTGAGCGTGGGCCTTCCCGCGGACGAGGCGCGGCTTCATGACGATCTCAACAGCCTCGAGACCCACTACTGCGGCGATGGCTGGTACTACGACAAGCCCGCCCAGCGGGACTACTACACCCTGTGGGCCTTCCACTACTACGGCCTGATCTACGCGCGGTTCATGTCGGGGCGCGACCCGGAGCGCTCGGCCCGGTTCATCGACCGCGCAAGGCAGATCGCTCCCCGCTTCGCCGCCTGGTTCGACCGGGAGGGCCGGGCGCTGCCCTACGGCCGCAGCCTGACCTACCGCTTCGCCCAGGGCGCGTTCTTCAGCGCCTGCGCTGTCGGCGGGGTGACCGCGGAGGGCCTCGGCTGGGGCGAGATCAGGCACCTGCTGCTTCAGAACCTGCGCTGGTGGATGAAGCAGCCTATATTCGACCGGGACGGCATACTGACCATCGGCTACGGCTACCCGAACCTGATCTTCACCGAGGGCTACAACGCCCCCGGCTCCCCCTACTGGGCCATGAAGGTGTTCGCGGCGCTGTCACTGCCGGAGGATCACCCCTTCTGGCAGGCGGAGGAGGCCGCTTACACCCCGCCCCGGGTGCTGCTGGATACGCAGGCGCGGCTTCTCTTGACCCGGGATGAGGACAACGCCTCCGTGATCGCCTACACCGCCGGCAACCACGCCTACGAGCACACCCACGAGGACGAGAAGTATGAGAAGTTCGCCTACTCCACCCGCTTCGGCTTCTCGGTGGTGAAGGAAGCGGGCACGCTCAAAAAGGGCGCGTTTGACAGCATGCTGGCAGTGCGGGGACAGCGCGGGCTGTGGCACGCCCGCAGCGGCACCGAGCGCTTTGCGTTGTCCGAGGGCGAGGTCAGCTTCACCTGGCGGCCCATGGACGGCGTGGAGATCGACACCCGGCTGATCCCCTGTGAAAACTGGCACGTGCGCTGCCACGTCATCCGCACGGACCGGCCCATCGAGGCGGCCGAGGGCGGGTTTGCCGTCTGCCGGGACTTCGAGGGCTGCCGCCCCTGCGACCGCGTGGTCAGCGAAGCCTTTGCCGACGCCCGCAAGGCCGCCGCCCGGTGCGAGAGGGGCTCCTGCGCCATATTCGCGGTGCAGGGCTACGCGCGCGGCGAGGTGATCGAGGCGGAGGCCAACACCAGCCTGATCTGGCCCCGCACGCTGATCCCCACCCTGCGCGCCGAGATCAGCCCCGGCGAGACGCGGCTGGTGTGCGCGGTGTGCGCCTCGGAGGACGGCCGCCTGCCCGACAGGATCCCCAGGGAGGTGATGCGCTTTGCGGAACAGTGCCTGTGACGCGATGCAGCGCGCCGTGGAGAAGTACCGCGCCACCGCGCCGTTCGCGGCGAAGAGCAACATGCTCCCCTACCGGGGCGGCGATAAGTGGCTCTCCGCCCCCTTCGACGGCAACAGCTGGTGGACCGGCGGCTTCTGGCCCGGGCTGATGTGGCAGCTCTGGGAAGCCTCGAAGGACGACTGGTTCATGGGCGAGGCAATCCGCGCCGAGGACCTGCTCACGGCGGAGTTTCGGACCTTTGAGCGGCTCAACCACGACGTGGGCTTCATGTACCTCCTCTCCTGCGGCGCGCGCTACAAGCTGACCGGCGACCGGCAGGCCCGCGTGGACGCGCTGCACGCCGCCAGCCTGCTGATGGGGCGGTTCAACCCCGCGGGCTTCATACGCGCGTGGAACGAGCCTGACCGGACCGGCTACGCCATCATCGACTGCCTGATGAACCTGTCGCTGCTGTTCTGGGCGTCCGACATCACCGGCGACCCCCGCTTCGCCCGCGTGGCCCGCATCCACCTGGACACCACCCTGCGCCATTTCCTGCGGCCCGACGGCTCGGTGTGCCACATCGTGGAGTTCGACCCCAATACCGGCGCGCGGGTGCGGGCGCACGCGGGGCAGGGCTGCGGTCCGGGCAGCGCATGGTCCCGGGGGCAGGCCTGGGGGCTCTACGGCTTCACGCTGGCCCACATCAACACCGGCGACGTGAAATATCTGGACGCCGCCCGGCGCGTGGCGGACTTCTTCGTCGCCCACATCCGTTCGGACGGTCTGACGGACTGCGATTTCGCCCAGCCCGCGACCCCGGAGCGCATCGACAACATCGCCGGAGCCTGCGCCGCCTGCGGGCTGATCGAGCTGCACCGCCTGACGGACGATGCCGCGTACCTCGCCGCGGCGGAGACGCTGCTGGACGGGCTGATCGAGCATTGCTGCGACTGGTCGAAGGACACCTGCGGCCTGCTGACCCGCTGCACCGCCAGCTACCGCGACGATGCGGCGGGCGTGCACACCAGCATCGTCTACGGCGATTACTTCTTCGTCGAAGCGCTCGCGAAGCTCAACCGCACGGACCCCATGCTGTGGCGGCGGTGACAATGCGTCGCCGCGACGATACCCATGAATATAGGCAACCGTTCAGTCCTGGCGGTAAATTGGAGTTTGTATGAGAGTGGAGAGTGAAGAGTGGAGAGTGGAGAGTGGAGAGTGGAGAGTGGAGAGTGGAGAGTGGAGAGTGGAGATATAGTTAGCCGCGCACATAGCATTGCGGGAATAACAATCAATGTTCCCGCGAATAGAGGTGTTTCGTAACAGGAGATAACCTCGCTTCGTTCTCAGGCATTCTTTATCTCCACTCTGCACTCTCCACTCTGCACTCTCCACTCTCCACTCTCGGGCGTAGCCCGACAACTTCCCGTTTGTCGTGACGACTGAACAATTACGAATAAGGAGTTGACACCTGTGAAAGAGGCAAAGTATCTGATTGTGGTAGACATGCAGAATGACTTCATCGACGGCTCCCTGGGCACCCCCGAGGCCCAGGCCATCGTCCCGGCGGCGGCGGCGCGCATCCGGCGGGCCATCGCGGAGGGTTACACCGTCATCGCCACGAAGGACACCCACAGGGAGAACTACCTCGAGACCGCCGAAGGCCGGAAGCTGCCCGTGAAGCACTGCATCAAGGGCACCCACGGCTGGCAGCTCGCAGACGCCATCGCGGACGCGCTGGGCGACAGCATCACGGTGGAAAAGCCCACCTTCGGGTGTGTGCGCCTGCCGGGGATGATCGAGCCCGCCGACCGCCTGACCATTGAGCTGATCGGGCTGTGCACCGACATCTGCGTCGTCTCCAACGCGCTGCTGGTGAAGGCGTTCTTCCCCGAGGCCCGGGTCTGCGTGGACAGCGCCTGCTGCGCCGGGGTCACGCCGGAAAAGCACGACGCGGCGCTTATGACCATGGCGAGCTGCCAGATCGAAGTGGTGTAACGCGACGCGAGAAAACGTGAATAACGCATAAAAAACGGGTTCTTCGCGGAAAGTTGGGGGATACCCCCTCATCAGTCGCGCTTCGCGCGCCAGCTTCCCCCCAGGGGGAAGCCTTCGGTCCTTGCCTTCCCCTTGAGGGGGTTCGAGCGCCCGGAAAACAGTCCAGTGGTGTTTTCAGCGAGAACGGGCCAGTAGGCCCCCGGAACGGTGTACCGCCGCAGGCGGGACGGATGAGGTGTCTGTAATCCCACAAGAAAACGTGAAGAAACTAAAAAAACGCAGGGTCCGGAAAACCGGACCCTGCCTGGTTGTGTCCTTGGGACACTGGCATGAACCTAAGCCTTAGCCGCGAACGATCTTGACCTTCTTGTAGGCAGCCGCGCCCAGCTGCTTCTTCAGCCTCTTCTTCAGCTTCTTGAGCTCCTTGGAGGTCATCTTGGAGGAAACCACGATGCGAACCTTCTTCGCGCCGTTGAAGGCACCCTTCTTGACGACGAGCTGCTTCGACTTGGTCATCTGGGGGAACGCGAAGGCAATGGTCTTGGCCTTGGTGCCCTTGGTGGCGTTCTTCTCGATCAGCACATTGTCAGCGTCGACGACAACGTTGGCGATGCGGGAATCGGCCAGCGCCCTGGAGGAGACGGTCACCTTGGGAGCCTTGGACTTCACGTTCAGGCCGGTGACGTTCTGACCTTCATCATTGGCACCGATGCCGTAGTCACCGGAACCGATCTTCTCAATTTCAGAAATCCTGAGCTTCTGTTCATAGCCCACAGTCGTCTCATATTCTACATACTGCGGTTTGCCCTGACTATCATAACCGACAAACTGTTTTACCGTCTCTTTGATCGGCTTGTCATAATCATTCCCATAACCGGTAACCATACCAGCAATATTGATGATTGCGCCAGCCTTCTTGGCAGCAACATCTGTAACCGCGGGATGCCACTGGCTATACTTATCATCCGAATTGAATGCGATAGTATCGCCGTTCTTATGGGTCTCCGTGTAGACTCCGAATTCACCCTTGGTGTTGTAGGTCGTGGTATCGCCCTTGGTGGGAGAATACACGAACTTGTCATCATCATCCTCACCGGCAAACGCGACGACTGCCACGCTCAGCATCATGACCACAGCGAGAACCATGGCCAAAACCTTCTTGAAGTTGCACATGTTCATTCACCTCTTAAAATACTTTGTCACCATTACAATGACGGATCGTCATCGTAGCGACGCCATAATTGGCGTCCAATCTCGGACCCGGAACGCCAATTATGGCGTCTCTACAATCCTGTTGGTCCCATCCACGCGCGCGTGTTCACAATGAATCCAAAACACACGACCCGCATTATACCGAGATGTACGCGACCCCATCCGTCAGAAGACTGTATGCCACCCCTTCTCAGGGTGAGAAAGCAGGCGTTCCTTCGAACAGTGATCCCGCTCGCCGTGTTGACGCTCGTAAAGGCGAAGGACACGTTCTTCACCTCGACACCCTTGGCGGCGCGCCTCCCGATCGGGAAGCAGTTGCCGTCCAGGACCAGGCAGGCGATCTCGGGGGCCCTGGAGCGTCCTGAGTGCTATGTACTGCCACAACAGGCGCTGCGGCCCGCGCGAAGCGCACGGCTATTGCCGCCCCGAAGCAGCACGATCGTTTTCATCTCCTCCCGTGTCAGTCTGCTTATAGAAACCCGCCGTAAAAGCGAGGATCTACCGATCCATCTCCGCGTTTCCAACGGGCGATGAGGGCATCGCCCCTACGATAACGCTGTTTCCGTAGGGACGCCATTTATGGCGTCCGGTCACTTTTTGTCGGAATAGTACTTGTCGGTATAATACTTGCTGCCGTAGTAGCGGCCGTAGTATTTGCCGTAGTACCTTCCGCTGCCCGCGCCGACGCGGTTCAGCACGATCCCCAGCAGGGGGCAGCCGGCGCGCTCCAACTGCGCGATGGAATTGCGCACGACGCTCTTGGGCGTCACGCCGCCGCGCACGGTCAGTATCGCGCCGTCGCACAGATGGCCGATGCGCTCCCCGTCGGAGACAAGCCCCAGGGGCGGCACGTCCAGTATCACGTAGCGGTACTTTTCGCTCAGCAGGTCCAATAGGCCCTTGAACCGGCTGCTCTCCAGAAGCAGCGAGGGATTGACGATGTTGTTCGCATTGGGGAGTATGTCGCCATACTCCAGGTCCGTGGTCAGCACGCAATCCTCCAGCTTTTTGTTGTCGGACAGGTAGTGGGTCAGGCCCCACAGCTCCTTGCCGTCCTCGCGGGAGATCTTGTAGCTTTGCACCATGACGGACTTGCGCATGTCGGCGTCCACCAGTATGGACTGCTCCTTCGCGCCCGCCATCTGCTTCCAGAGGTTCATGGCCACGAAGCTCTTGCCCTCGTTGGGCTCGGAACTGACGACCATGATTTTATTGATATCGCTGCCGAAAAAGCTGACGTTGATGCGAAGCCGGTTGATGGCCTCCTCGACGGAGTAAGGCAGCTGCGGGTTGACCTCAATAATCGCTTTCGTGTTCATGCCTGCGCTCCTTTATGCTTTTCGGTCTTCTTTTTTTTAGAGCGCCGCTTGCGTTTGGAGAATCCCAAATGCTTTTTATCGTCGTCGTCATCATCTACCACGCTTTCGATCCTGCCCTCGGGGATCACGGTCAGCGGCATGATGCCGAACGCCTTTTCAAGATCCTCCGAGCTCTTGATGGTATCGTCCATCATATACATCGCCGTGAGAACGCCCAACACGATCACCAGCATGAGCATTGCGCCGATAATCACGTTCTTGGAGAGCGAGGGCGAGCTCCTGCGGGTGGGCAGCACGGCCGTCTCGGCGATGCTCGGAGAGGGTGCCTCCATCACCTTGGGAAGCTGAATCTTCGCGGTCTTCGCCATCTGGTTGGCGATCTCCATGGCCTCCTGGGGGTCGGTGCTGGTGGCGGAGATCTTCACGATGCGCGTATTCTGAACCACGCTCAGGCTGATCATCCTGACCAGCTGCTCATAGGTATAATCCAGCTCCAGCTTGTCGATGACGTCCTCGATGACGGGACGGCTCTTCATCAGCTCCACATAGTCGTTGGACAGGGAGCTGCCCAGGTTCAGGTCCGCGAGGTTGACCACGGAATCGCTGGAGGCTGACACCATGTACATCCTTGAATCCGCGGTGTACTTGTTCGGCACCAGGTAGTGGGTATACAGCCCTGCAATCAGCGCGCCGACGACCACGGCGGCAATCAGCAGCGGCAGCTTGCTCATGTAAAAACCCAGCAGATCGAGGAGATCGATTTCCATCGTGTCGTCGATTCCCTGACTGTTTGTCTGCGTTCTCATCAGCTTGTTGTCATCCATGCTCATTTCTCATCCTTGCCGTCCGCGTTTTTTTCATCCGTATCCGGTTCGAGGTCTCCGTCATCCGAATCCTCGTCGATATTGTCCTCATCGTCCGAATACGCATCGTCCGAGTCCTCTTCGTCCCAGTCTTCCTCGTCCGAATCTTCCTCGTCCGAATCTTCCTCGTCGTCGAGCTCGACGTCGTCGTAGTCCTCGTCGTCCTCGTCCTCACTGCCGGGATCGAGATCATCGGCCGTAATGTGGACCAGCGAGAACATATCGATCATCACATCCCGCACGGACTCGGGATCCGGATAAAATTCCTCGTGCGGCTGGTCTTCTTCCAAGACGTAGCCCAGCTTCGTCTCACCCTTTATGGTGTGTATGCCCTTATCCTCGCCCTTGAGCAGCTTCTGGGCGATCCTGGAGAAGTCGGTGCCGTTCATGTTGGTCACGGCAACGTCCTTGAGCATGTTGAAGAACTCGGCGCCGAACTTGGGGTTCTCCATGGTCTTCTGCTTGACCTTGTCAAAGAAGGCGCCCATGTACTGCCGCTGGCGCTCCATGCGCTTGGCGTTCTGGCCCTCGGTGACGGTCATGCGGGCGCGCAGGAACTCCTCGGCCTGCTTGTCATCCAGAACCAGCGTTTTACCCTTGGTGAACTCGGAATCCGCCGCGTCCAGATCGTCCTCAATGGTGACCTCCACGCCGCCGACCGTGTGGTTCAGCGTGCCGATGTCATTCATGTTGATGACGAAGTAGCCGTCGATGTTTTCCATCTGGCCCAGGTAGTTCTTCACCGCGTTCACGGTGTTCTCCGCGGCCATCTCGGGCGATTTGCCGTACCAGTGGGCTGTGCAGATCTGCTGGTCGCGGAAGCTGATCACCCCGCCGTCGGGAGCGCGCTCATCGACGGACGTGATGGTGTTTCGGTCGATCTCGATATAGCCGATGGTGTTTTCCGTGTGGTCGATCACCATCAACAGCAGGAAGTCGGCCATCGGGCCGTTGTAGTCGTTCGGATCGTCGTTGCCGCTGCCGCTGTTGTCCGTTCCGACGAACAGGAAGGTCTCCACACGGTGATCGAAGCCGTACAGCTCGTGGTCCAGCACGAGCACGTTTTCCTCCGTCCAGAGAGACGCCTGCAGCTTGGCCCTTTTCACCTTGAGCTCCGCTTCCAGCGCGCTCTGCTGCTTGCGCTCATACAGCGTGACGCCGCCGAATATGACCGCGATCACCAGTATGAATGCCACGGCGGAGACGATCATCCGCACGCTTACCGAACTGTTCCTCATGAATCCTTCCAACTTCGCCGGATCAAAGCCCCAGCGCTTCCCTCGTGGTTTTTTCGATGTCCTTCAGCGCCCCGGCCCCCAGCTCGGTCTCAATGGCCGCCCGGGCCCCCGCCATGTTGGGAACGCGCCCCTCCATGTTGTGGCAGTCAGAGCCGACGATCAGCCGCGGATGCTCCGCCAGGAAGTCCATGCAGAACCTCCGCTTCTTGTCCGAATGGAAGAGCCCGCGCTTCTTGATGAAGCTCCCGGCGTTGATCTGCGGCGTCAGCGGCAGATCGAACACCCGGTTCCACACGCGCCTGTCCCGCTGAAACTCCCAGTAGCGCTCGATGTGCGCCAGCACGATGTTCAGCTTCTGCTTTCGGATGAGGTCCTCCACATCCGTGAGCATGCCGTCCTTCCACTGTTCAAAGGGCATCTCCAGCAGCAGCGTGCGCGTATCCCCGACGACCAGGCGGCTCACGCCGTCGGCGCGACCCATGCCCTGGAAGTAGTACACCTCCGCGCCGGTCATGATCTCCGGCAGCGCCTCCGCCGCCTCGCGCCTCACGCGCTCGGTCTTTTCAAGCGCCGCCTCGCGCCTCGACAAAAAGGCGTCAATGGACGTCCGGTTCGCGTAGAAGTGCGGCGTCGCGACCACCAGTTCAACGCCCTGGCGCTTTTCCTCGCGCAGCATCGCTTCCGTCATCCCCGTGTCCCTGCTGCCGTCGTCGATTCCCGGCAGAATGTGGGTGTGAAAGTCTATCACCACATTACATCCTCTTTGCGATGATCTCCCCTGTCCATACAGGTCGAAGTCCGGTAACTCCATCATGTAACCGTCTGCTGAATGCAAACACATGGCGGCCCGCTGAAACCCTTCAACGCGCCCATCCTATTTTGCTTTATTATAATACCACTATTTCGGTTAAATGTCCACTGTTTTCCATAAAATTCACACCCATTTTCCGATAAAAACATCCCCCGCCCGGCAAATCTTTACGGTTTTTTAATTTTTTGGCCCCTGCGGGTTCAAAATTTAGCCTATAAATCGTCGAATTCCGTGTGCCCGTCGCATTCCCGGCGCTATTTGTTAATTTTTTATTCATTATTGTCCTCCAACCCTGCCGGGTCCCGTTTTTCACGCAGGCATAACATCGCCGGGCCGCGCGGCGGTCGATTCCGGCGCGTTTTCTTTCAATATGATACTACACAAAACCGCGATAATATGCTATAATACTCCTCGGGCGCAAGGCCCGGACGTCAATCAAAGCGAGGAGAGGACCCCATGGCGAAGAAGAGCGCGAAATCCAAGGGCTACCGCAGGTCGGTGGAGAAGAAACCCTACCTGTCCCGGAAGGACATCATCATACTGTGCGTCGTGCTGGCGGTGCTGGCCGTCGGCGCGATACTGCTGTTCACCTATGACGACGGCGCGCTGAAGGTCAAGGACGGCAAAATCGTCGATCCCGGCGAGAACTGGCTGATCGTCAACGGCAACACCAAGGGCGGCCGCCGCTACTTCAAGCTGGGCGAGGTCGGTGACATCCCGGGTTACACGATGGCGCGCGAGCCGTTCATGTCCGACGACAACCTGACCCAGTTCAACTACACCCCCGAAGCGGAAGACAGCGCCGTCACCGGCATCACGATCTCCGCCAGCGCCTACGACCCCGCGCGGCTGGCCGACGGCAACGCTCAGATGGTCGCAAGCGTGAAGGGCAGCGCGGTGTCCGACGTGGCCACCGACCGTGCCGGCGACGTAGAATATACCTATTATACTTACACCCGCGAATACTACGCCGACGAGACTCCCGCGGAAGAGGCGTCCGACGAAGAAGCAACCACTGAGGAAGCCTCCGCCGAGGAAACTGCCACAGAGGAACCCGCTGCCGTGGAAGCATCCGCCGAGGAGAAGGCCGAGGACGACGCGCCGAACCACTTCGATCAGGCCCTGAACGCCTACGTGCCCGCGGCCAATGACCACAGCATTGTGATCGCTATCTCCGCCAGGGCCGATTCCGCCGACAGCTACCTCACCGAGGATCAGCTCAAGGAGACCCTCGCCCAAGCCGTCGCCGCGGTGACGATGGAGAGCAAGTAGGGTATTTGAGTGTGGAGTGTGGAGTGTGGAGTTAAAGCTGCCGGCTGACGCAGAATCCCATGGCCTACGCGCGGCATGCCTTCCCCTTCAGGGGAAGGTGGCAGCCCGTAGGGCTGACGGAAGAGGTCGTGCCTTCCCCTTGAGGGGAAGGTGGACCGCCACAGGCGGGCCGGATGAGGTGTCAACTCCACTCTCCACACTCCACACTCCACTCTCGGGCAAAGCCCGCCAGCTCCCAACCCTCCGCATCAACGCACAACCCCCCGCGCGGAACATCCGCGCGGGGGGTGTTTTATCATGTCACAGCACGATCTCCACCTGCCGGTCCTCGGGGTACTCGCAGACGATGCAGTCGTTGGCATACACCCGCTCGGGCAGTATGATCATCACGTGCAGAAGCTCGTTGTGCACCGGCAGCGCGGCCAGGTGCCACACGCCGGTGTTGAGCTTCACCAGCGTGCCCTTCGGCACGATGAACGCCTCGGTCTTTTCCGGGACGATCACCTTATTGGAGGGCGGCGCGACGTGGATCACCGCGTCGTCGTCGATGACGAACACGCCCTCGCCGGTGTAGTTGTGGTATTCCGCCTGGCTGACGATCATGCGCTCGGGCTTCTTGACGGTCAGCGGCGAGAAGGTGACCGGCCTGCCGCCCTGGACGTTCAGCTCCACCTGATCGGGATAGAAGGTGGCGTCGCCGGGAAAGCAGTTGCCCGTAGGGTCCAGCATGCTGGCGAAGCTGCCGTAGGGCCGGAAGTTTTCAGCGGTGATCGGCACGGCCTTGATCTGACGCATCGCGCTCCCCTCCCCTCACTGGTTCAGCGCCGCGATGATGTCCGGCAGCTGCTGATCGACCACGTCGTTTTCAAGCTGGCAGGTGCCCGCGTTGTGATGGCCGCCGCCGCCGTACTTGAGGCACAACTCGCCGATATCGACGGTGGAGCCCTTGTTGACGATGGACTTGCCGATCATCACGGCGGTGTTCTGCTTGCGGAAGCCCCAGGCCACGTGCACGGAGATCTGGGTCTCGGGGTAGAGGGCGTAGATCATGAAGCGGTTGCCGGCGTGGATGATCTCCTCCTCCCGAAGGTCCAGCACGACCACCTTGTCGTAGATCTTCGCGATGCGCCTGAGCTGCGCCTTGAACAGGTCCGCCTGCTCGAAGTACAGGTCCACGCGCTCCTTGACGTCCGGCAGCTCCAATATCTCGTCCACGGTGTGGTCCATGCAGAAGGAGATCAGCTCCATCATCAGGTCGTAGTTGGAGATGCGGAAGTTGCGGAAGCGGCCCAGGCCGGTGCGCGGGTCCATCAGATAGTGCAGCAGCACCCAGCCGCTGGGGTTCAAAATCTCATCCAGCGTGAAGTCGGCGCTGTCGCCCTTGTCCACCGCGGTCATCAGCTCTTCGCTGACCCGGGGGAAGGTCTTGGCGCCGCCGTAGTAGTCGTACACCACGCGGGCCGCGCTGCGGGCCTCGGGGTCGATGATCAGCTTGCCGCCGGTCTCCTGCGCCTTTAAGCGGTCCACCTCGGACTCATGGTGGTCGAAGGCCAGCCCCACCCGGGGATCGTAGGGCAGGTTGGTGGTGATGTCATTGTGGGTCAATTCGATCTTGCCGTCCTGCACATCCTTGGGGTGGACAAATTTGATCTCCTCGATCAGATTGAGCTCGCGCAGCATCATGGCGCAGGCCAGCCCGTCAAAATCGCTGCGTGTGACAAGCCTCTTTTTCGGTTCCATATGTATTTCCCTCCTGCACTTCGGACAATTCACGCCCTGTACGTCGCGTCCCGGCTGAACATCCAGCATTCATTATCGGATAAATTATAGCAGATGAAGCGGCCGCAGGTCAAGGGTCTGTTTACGCATTATTCACCTCATGCGACATTTTCCGCCGGATTGACGTGCACCATGATGTGCTTCACGTCCGGAAACTCCCCCTCCACGCTGTCGTGGACCCGCTGGGCGATGCCGTGGGCCTCCCGAAGCGTCAGGTCGCCGTCGGCGGAGATCTCGATATCGACGTACATCTTTCGCCCGAATTCCCTCGTGCGGATGAAATCCACCTTCACCACGCCCTCCTGGCGCTCCGCGCAAGCGCGGATGGCCTTCTCGGTCCCGGCGTCGCAGGCGTGGTCCACCATCTTGTCGATGGCCTCGCGGAAGATGTCGATGGCCACCTTGAGTATGAACAGGCAGATCACGATGCTGGCCACGGGCTCCAGCACCCGCGCGCCCAGCCGCGCGCCGCCGATGCCGATCAGCGCGCCCACCGAGGACAGCGCGTCGGAGCGATGGTGCCAGGCCTCCGCCTTCAGCGCGTCGGAGCGAATCTGCCGGGCGTGGCCCCAGGTGTACCAAAACATGCCCTCCTTGACCACGATGGACACCACGGCGGCGTTCAGCGCCAGCGCCCCGGGCACGGCGGAGGCTTTGTACGCGCCGGAGATCACCGACATCAGCGCCTCCCTGCCGATGGTCAGGCCCGCCACGGCCAGTATCCCCGCCAGGATCAGCGAGGCCACGCTCTCCATGCGCTCGTGGCCGTAGGGGTGGTCGTCGTCCGAGGTCTTTTCGGACATCCTCACGCCCACGATCACGATCAGGCTCCCCAGCACGTCCGACGAGGAGTGCACCGCGTCGGAGATCATCGCGCTGGAGCGCCCCAGCACGCCGGCCAAAAACTTGAACGCCGCCAACAACAGATTGATGATGATGCTCACGGTCGATACCCGTGTGGCGACCGCCTCAAATGATGACTTCTGCATGGATCTATAATCCCCTTTCGGTCCGCTGAACCATAATAAAGAACGCAGGACAGCGGTCTCTTTCGTAACCACTGTCCTGCGGATCAATGTCCCCTGCCCATAGCGTATGTTCCTGAAATCCCCGGGGTGCATTTTCGGTTTCTCCCGGGATTCGCAAAACATATTCGGGCCCGGCTGCGAGCATGCCCGTGCCTGTTCAGTCCGTACTTGCGGAGATTGTAGCATAGCCGTCCTCAGTTAGTCAAGCCCATCCGCGCATTCGTTTCATCCGGGGCCGCAACTGGTCACCGCATGGCGCGGAGGATGCCCTCGCTGTACCTCGCGGCCAGCAGCTCCTTGATGCGCTCCATGCAAAGCTGCATGTCCGCCTGCACCAGGTCGGTGGGCGCGTCGCTGCGAAACGCGGCGTCGTAGGCGCTGAAGGCGGCCCGCAGCGTGCTCACATCGGCGTCCGCGAGCACCTGGTAGCGCGGCCCGTAGATGTTGTTGAGCTGTTCGTTCAGCGCAGTCGCGGCGATAAAGTAGTTCTTCATTTGAGGGATGACGGCGTTTTTGATATCCGCGTTGGGCACCGAGGTCATGTCGAAGGTCTGCGTGAGCATGTACAGGTCGGAGTACAGCGCCGCGCCGAGCTGGTTGCGCACATCCGAATACTCGCGCTGCATATTCGTGCGAATATTGATGGATATGCAGGTGATCACCAGTATGGCCGCCAGCATGGCTGCACAGATGCTCAGCAGGGCCTTCTCACGGCGGTTCAGCTCCGCCAGCGCGGGCATGTGTGCCCTGATTTTTTCCATGATACCAATCCTCCCGGATATTGTTGATATTACAGTATATTCGCCTCAACCCATGTATATGCACTGAATATGTAAATAATTATACGACATAATTCGCGGTTTTCCTGCACGCATTTGTGAAAACAAATGAATATATGCAGCGAATATACATCTGCATAGCCCTATTTTTATTCATCCCGGCACAATTCGCGCTAAAACGGGCACATACTTTGTCACAATTCATGCGCGGGATTTGACAGCATGCAGGAAATCCATCTGTCGCCCAGACCGCCAAAAACCGCCCAGCAGGGCCTCGGGACCCGGAACGCGTCGCCGCCGCGGCGCGTTCCGGCGCGCCTCCAAAAAGACAGCGCCGCGCGGGGCGATCGTGCTCCCGCGCGGCGCTGTATAAACGCGAATATTCATTCATTCTTTGATGTTGCCCTCGACCAGATCCGCCAGGGTGATGCTGTTCAGGTAATCCTGTATGCGGCGGTTGAGGTTCATCCACAGCGGCAGGGTCTTGCAGCCCTCCCGCCGGGGACAGCCGTTCACCGGGGTCTCCAGGCAGCTGACGGGCGCAAGCGAGCCCTCCACCGCTGAGAGGATCTCGGTCACCGTGTAGTCCTTCGCGTCGCGGGCCAGCATGTAGCCGCCCTGGTAGCCGCGAACGGCGCGCAGCATGTCGCATTGGCTCAGGTGCAGCGCGATCTGTTCAAGATACTTTTTGGATATCTCCTGCCGGGCGGCGATGTCTTTGAGCGCGACATAGCCCTTCTCCTGGTTCTCGGCGATATCGATCATCATACGCAGTGCGTATCGTCCTTTTGTGGAAATTTTCATATTTTATCTCCTCCCCTAAAAATATAATAACACTAACTCTGTTCTTTTTCAAGCATTTCCGTTTGCATTTTAATAAAAAACGCCGAAAATCCGGTATTGACAAATCCCGGTTTTTACGTTATAATAGCTTGCGTTGGTTGTCGCGGACTGCGTGCCCACGACGCGCGTGATCTGTGCGGGCGTGGCGAAATTGGCAGACGCGCCAGATTTAGGTTCTGGTGTCACAAGCGTATGGGTTCGAGTCCCTTCGCCCGCACCACATGCGGTAGTAGCTCAGTTGGTAGAGCGCCACCTTGCCAAGGTGGAGGTCGCGAGTCCGAGTCTCGTCTACCGCTCCAACTCCATTGACGCATGCGGGTGTAACTCAATGGTAGAGTTCCAGCCTTCCAAGCTGGCTACGTGGGTTCGATTCCCATCACCCGCTCCAACAACCTGCGGTAGTAGCTCAGTTGGTAGAGCGCCACCTTGCCAAGGTGGAGGTCGCGAGTCCGAGTCTCGTCTACCGCTCCATAAGCACCATTAGCTCAGTTGGTAGAGCACCTGACTCTTAATCAGGGTGTCCAGGGTTCGAGCCCCTGATGGTGTATCAAAGCCACCCGTTAGGGTGGCTTCATTGTTTACCAAAGCCACCCGCAAGGGTGGCCTTTTTATGTCGATTTACCTCCTTGCACCCTTTTCCCGCCCGGACATATCATGCAATGTGGGCGCGATCAACGCCGCCCGAGATTGCAAGGAGGTATGAGATATGTCGTTTTACAGCTACAAGAACGCTAACTCCGACAACTGCCCCGGCATGGTCAGCGGCAACATTCTGACGGGTCTGAACCAGCGCGTGTGCATTCAGGTGAAGAACGTCTACGACAGCTGCATGTCGCAGCAGCAGCTGGACGACGAGGAGATCGTCATCAGCAACATCGTGCCGGTGCTGCCCGGGTCGAACTGTCAGGACCCCATGGTGCGCCCGTGCACCTGCTCCTGCGAGGACAACCGCTGCTCCTGCACCTGCCCCAACGGCCCGATCTCCCATCAGGAGGCCGTGGAGAACGCCGAGAACAGCCCCAATCCCCTGCCCCGGCCCTACGGCGCCTGGACCTTCGAGAGCTGCCGCAGCTCCACCACGCTGGGCCGCATCTCCAACCTGAGCGTCGAGCGCCTGGCCGACCGGCCCCAGTTCGCCCGGGTGCGCTGCAACGTGGACGTGCCGCTGGACGTGCTGTTCCTCGATCAGCGCTGCCAGGAGTGGATGGGCCAGACCACCGTCACCGTTGCCAAGGACATCCTGCTGTGCATCCCCGAGGACTCCATCATCCCCTTCACCCTCGAAAGCCTTGTGAGCGCGATTTGCGTCTCCGGTTCTTACATGGGCAACTGCACCTTCGAGATCACCGTGTGCGTCACCGTGGTGCTGAAGGTCATTGCCGAGGTCGATATCCTGGTGCCCACCTACGGCTTCTGCCAGGTGCCCCCCTGCGAGGAGTTCGCCGAGAACGTCTGCGACGAGTTCTTCTCCCTGCCCTTGTTCCCCCAGTCCTCCTGCGCCTTTGAGAGCGTGGACGGCGCCACCAACGGCAGCTGCGCCAACGGCGCGACCGGCACTGTGTACGCCTGCCCGCCCGCCCAGAGCGCCGCGCCCCGGAACGTGGCCCAGTGCTCGAACTGCGGCACCACCTGCGCCGCCCAGAGCGGCCTGTGCCCCCGCTGCGGACGCACCATGACCAACATCACCTGACCCCATATCGCCCGGGGAAAGGGGCGTTTACAGATAAAAAAGGCAGCGGGACGAATCCCGTTGCCTTTCGTTCGATGGGTCCTGCTGTCAATCAGCCCTCGGTCTTCTCCTCAGCGGCAGCTTCCTCGGCGGGAGCCTCTTCAGCGGCAGCTTCCTCAGCGGGCGCTTCCTCAGCGGCGGCTTCCTCAGCCTTCTCCTCGGCGGGGGCTTCCTCAGCGGCCTTCTCCTCGGCGGCGGGGGCCTCGGTGGCGGCGGGAGCGGCTTCCTTCTTGGCGCCGCAGGCGGTCAGAGCGAACAGCATGGCCAGCACCATCATGATAGCGATGATCTTCTTCATTTCAGTAATCTCCTTGTTGATTGTATTGGGCTTTCTTTCATCACCCACGCTATTATAGTGAATCATACGGCAAGTTGTAAGCCCACTATTGTTGAACTATTGTATATTTTCTGTTATCACCGGTCAGATGGTGACCTCCACCGCGCACGTCTTGCGATTCGCCACGTAAGGCACGCGCTTGCCCTCGATGGGCGTGCCGTCTACCACGACGCCCTTGTTCGCGCCGCGGGCGACGGTGATCCGGTACTCGCAGCCGCGGTAGCGGCGGGTGGCGGTGTAGCCGGTGACGGAATCGGGCAGGCAGGGATCGACGATCAGCCCCTCGTAATCCGGCCTCAGGCCCAGTATGTACTGGCTGACGGACACGAAGGTCCAGGCCGCCGTGCCGGACAGCCAGCTGTTCTTGGCCTCGCCGGGCACGTAGGCGTCGCGGCCCGCGGTGGTCTGGCAGTAGACGTAGGGCTCGGTGCGGCGGATGTCGCTGTTTGCCTCCACCCAGGCGGGGCAGATGCGGGTGTAGACCTCAAAGGACTCGTTGGCGCGGCCCATGGTGGCCTCGGCGATGCCCACCCAGGGGTTGTTGTGGGTGAACACGGAGCCGTTCTCCTTGTAGCCGCCGGGATAGCTGGTGATCTCGCCCAGCTCCACATGGTACTTCGTGTACACGGGGTGCAGCAGCTCCACGCCCCAGGGCCCGAAGAGTATGTTGCGGGTGCTGTTGAGCGCCTTGAGGGCCATGCCGTTGTCACGACCGATGCCGGCCATCACCGCGAAGCCCTGCGGCTCGATGAAGATCTGGGCCTCCTCGGTCTCGTGGGTGCCCACCTTGTGGCCGAAGGCGTCGTAGGCGCGCAGGAACCATTCGCCGTCCCAGCCGTCCTTCTCCACGGCCTTCTCCATGTCGTCGGCGGCGGCGCGGGCGCGGTCGGCCTCGGCCTTCGTGCCCCAGCGGTCGCACAGGTCGGCGTACTCGCGGGCGTACTTGACGAACATCGCCGCGATGAACACCGACTCCGCGATGCCGCTCTCAAAGTTGGCGGTGGTCTGGAAGCTCTCGCCGTCGGTCTCGGAGAAGCAGTTCAGGTTCAGGCAGTCGTTCCAGTCGGCGCGGCCGATCAGCGGCAGGCCGTGGGGGCCGCGGTTGTCGATCACGTGGTCGATCGAGCGGCGCAGGTGCTCCATCAGCGGCTTTTCGCTGCCCTCCTTGTTGTCGAAGGGGGTGGGATGCTCGAGTATGGCGCTGTCGCCGGTCTCGCGGATGTAGGCGGCGGTGCAAGCCACCAGCCACAGCGGGTCGTCGTTGAAGCCGGAGCCGATCTCGTTGTTGCCCTTCTTGGTCAGGGGCTGGTACTGGTGATAGGTGCTGCCGTCCTCCCACTGCACGGAGGCGATGTCGATGATGCGCTCCCGGGCGCGGTCGGGGATCATGTGCATGAAGCCCAGCAGGTCCTGGCAGGAATCGCGGAAGCCCATGCCTCGGCCGGTGCCGGACTCATAGTAGGACGCGGACCGGCTCAGGTTGAAGGTGACCATGCACTGGTACTGGTTCCAGATGTTCACCATGCGGTCCAGGCGCGGCTCGTTGGACTCGATGTGGAAGCCGCCCAGCAGGCCCTCCCAGTAGGCGGCCAGCTTCGCCATGGCGTCGTCCACGGCCTTCGCGTCGGCGTAGCGGGCGATCACGGCCTCGGCCTCGTCCTTGCGGATGATGCCGGGGGCGATGAACTTGTCGTCGCGGGGATTCTCGGCGTAGCCCAGCACGAACACGAAGTCCCGGGACTCGCCGGGGCCCAGCGTCACGTCGATGCGGTGCGCCGCGATGGGCGACCAGCCGTGGGCCTCGGAGGAGGCGTTCTTGCCCTCAATGACCATCTTGGGATTCTGCCAGGTGCCGAAGCGGCCCAGGAACGCCTCCCGCTGGGTGTCAAAGCCGTCGGTGGGCACGTTGACGGAGAAGAAGGCGTAGTGGTTGCGGCGCTCGCGGTACTCGGTCTTGTGGTAGATCACGCTGCCGCAGATCTCCACCTCGCCGATGTTCAGGTTGCGCTGGAAGTTGGTGGAGTCGTCCACCGCGTTCCACAGGCAGAACTCCACCGCGCCGTAGAGCTTGAGCGACTTCACGGCGTCGGAGGCGTTGGTCAGCGTGAGCTTCTGCACCTCGCAGCGCTCGCCCTTGGGTACGAACAGAAGCTGCCGGGCCTTCACGCCGTTCTTCTCGGACTCGAAGATCGTGTAGCCCATGCCGTGGCGGCACTTGTAGCTGTCAAGCGGCGTGCCCATCGGCAGGAAGGACGGGGACCAGACCACGTCGTCGTCCACGATGTAGGTGAAGCGGCCGCCCAGGTCGCCGCCGGCCTGGTTGTAGCGGTAGCGGATCAGCCGACGCAGCTTGGCGTCCCGGTAGAAGCAGTAGCCGCCGCCGGTGTTGGAGATCAGGCCGAAGAAGGCGTCGCTGCCCAGGTAGTTGATCCACGGAAGCGGCGTTTCCGGCGTCGTGATGACGTATTCCTTCGCAATATCGTCAAAATAGCCAAACTTCATAGTCATTCCTCCGTTTTGTTTGTTGCCGAAATCGTTTTCGGTTATCATTATACCTTGTTTTATGGAATATTTCAAGATGTATTCTATGTAAAAAGATGATTATACGGCCCGGATATGCACCCCGTGGCTTTATCTAAATTTTGCAAAAAAGAGTATTGCTTTTTCCCCCTGTATGTGCTATAATTTTCTGCGTTGGTTGTCGTGGGACTGACCCTCCCATGGCGCAAAACTGAATATGGAGAAGTCGCCTAGCTTGGTCGAGGGCGCACGACTGGAAATCGTGTAGGCGTCAAAAGCGTCTCGAGGGTTCGAATCCCTCCTTCTCCGCCAATCAAATGCCTTGAAAACCCTGAGTTTTCAAGGCATTTAACAATCTTAACAATGTCCGTACCCCACAGTATACCCCATTTAAATACTCATAACGTAGTCTTCAACTGATCGTAATAGTTCTGAACGCGGGCGGCTGTGTCTTCCATCATCTTCTCCGAAGTGTGCGCGTAGACGTTCAGCGTGAAGCTTGCCGTGGCGTGCCCCAGCAGGCTTTGCACGGATTTGATGTCCGCACCGCTGGCAATGGCGACGGTCGCGGCGGTGTGCCGCAGGTCGTGCGGGCGAGCGTCCGGCCGCCCCATTTCCTTCAACAGTCGCTTGAAGCCCTTGTAGAAGGTGGACACGGCGCAGTTCTTACCCTTGTCCGTAGTAAATACGAGGTTGTGTTCATTATTCCATTCCGTACCGGCTGCAAACTGGTTGATGAGCTGTCGCCGCTTCTCGCTCTTGAGGTACCGGAAGGTCGTGTGGCAGTGCAACGGTAAATACGACAGCGAGAAAAAGTGCGGCACGCCCACAGTCACGGAAGAGGAGATAAAAAGGGGCTTTGAATGGATGCTCCGGCAGATGGACAAGCAGGCTCAGATTGCCAACCTGGGAGAGATTTATGCCGACGTCATGGACTATGGGGATCTGGAGCGGGAAAAGGAAAAGCTGGAAGCAGAGCGGGGCGGAGTGAGTGGGAGGTATGAGAAAGAGATATCACAGAATGCCAGGGTCGCACAGGACCAGGGCGAGTACCAGAAGCGCGCCGATGAACCGGCCAGCGAATACGACCGTTTGGATGTCGAAGTGAAAACGGTGGAAGCGGAGATCCAGAAGCGTCAACTCTGCGGTCGGCGGATTGAGACGCTGGTTGTCGCCCTGGAAACCGCCGGAGAGGACTTTACGGTGAGCCTCTGGGGAAGCATGGTCGAAAAGGTGACGGTGTTTGAAGATGCGCTGGCGTTCACGCTGACCAGCGGTGAAGATGTGAGGGTATAATGTGGTTTGCGGCTCTCTTCGGAGCCTTTTTTTGTCTCTTGTATTTCTTGCAGAAATACACCCACCCGCTGGTGGATTTAACCCGCCATCCCCGGACAGTATACTTTCTAATAGACAGCCTACTGCCTATAAGGGGGAATTGTGTGGACGCTCAGAAAGTGGGCAGACGGATACAGGAAGCGCGCAAGGCCCGCGGTCTCACGCAGGCAGAACTTGCACAAATGGTTGATCTGTCTACCAAATATATCAGCAATGTCGAGTGCGGATTTAAGACACCGAAATTGAACACCTTCGTCGCCATAGCCAACGCACTCCAGTGTGACGCAAATCAGCTCCTCGCCGACGTTCTGGATGTAACGACAAGCCAGGAAAGCGGCTCTATCTCCCGGAAGCTGCAGACGCTCCCGGCTGACGAGCAGCGGCGGCTGCTGAGAGTTTTGGAAGTAATGATTGACGAACACTGATGCCATCCCTGCGCCTGATTTAAGGCGTGGGGATATTTTTTTTATTTTTTGCAACAGGATTCGGCATATTTCGACTGTATCCCAGAGTATAATAAGTATTGCTAATAGATATACTTCGCCCCACCTGTTAGCGTTCCTATTTCCCTTAGCAGACACACTGACAAAGGAGACAGAGGAATGTACACGAAGAGAGAACTGAAGCGGGCGGCAGGGATCATCCGGCAGATTGCCCGTGAACACCAGGTTACCGAGGAAGAGGTGCGGAGAGACATGAAGGAAGCCATGGATGTGGAAAGGTGCAATCCCGATCCGGCAGTGCAGGCGAAGTGGGCCGGGTTTGAGTATGCCGGGGACGACCCGACGCTGGAGGAGTTCATTTTGTGGATGGCGGGGCAGATTAAGGAGAGTGGGGACTGAGGCTTGCAGAGGCCTTTTTCCGCCTTGTTTTTCTTCTGTTATTCGCATATAATGTATCCTCACAGAGAGTCACCGATAGAGAATCTGCGGATGATCCGAGACCAGGGCATGCCCTCGACCGCATTGCTATGTATATCTTGCTTTTACTATGTATATTTGGTATAATTTACTTGTCCAGCACTTTTTAAATGCCATCAACAAATCAAGGAGGAATATCCCATGATGAAGCGCATTTTGTCTCTGGTACTGTGCCTGCTGCTCGCGGTCGGCATGGCTGCCATGGCGGAGGAAGCCGCCCAGGCCGATACCACCACCGGAACGCCCTGGATGGACCCGGAGGTCCTGGGGAATGTGACAGAGGATACCCCCACGGACCCGAAGGACAACTTTGCCCTGTACGCAAACAAGGATAAGATCCTGACCACCGAGATGCCGGCGGGCCTGCCCATGGCCGGACAGTTGGTGAACGGTCAATTGCAGGCGATCTACGACGTGCTCGGCATGTACATGCAGGAAGCGCCCGAGGAGCACGACGCCCTGCTGGCCTACAACCTGTACTGGATGCTGATGGACTGGGACAGCCGCAATGCCGTCGGCGCAGCGCCGCTGAAGCAGCTGACGGATCAGGTCGAGGCCCTGTCATCCATCGATGAGATGTCAGAGTATCTCCTGCAGACGCCCACCGAACTGCAGCTTCACAGCGCCTGGGAGGGCGGCATCACGATTAACCCCAATGATTCGACCTCTTTGGTCCTTGCGGTCGAGCCCAAGAGCCTGATGCTGGAGGATGCGGGGGAATACGTCCAGGAGACCGAGCTTGGCACACTGACCCGGCAGGCCGAGAGCCAGTTGGCACAAAAGCTGCTGGTCAAGCTGGGCTATACCGAGGAGGAAGCGGCGGCAAAAATCCAGAACTGCCTGGCATTCGAGGGCATGCTCGCTTCGGCCATGCATCCCGATAGTTTTAAGCATTCACCGGAATATGCCGCATCGGTCAACAACTTCTTCTCCCGCGAGGAGATGAAGGAATTACAGGGCAGCCTGCCGATCCTGGAGGCGTTCAGTGCCGCGGGATACCCCGAGATGGACCAGTATATAGTCAAAGAGCCGGAGTATATCCGGAAGCTGAACGAGCTGTGGACTGATGAGAACCTGCAGCTGATCAAGGACTGCTTCATCGTCCGTGGCAGCGCCGCTTTTGCCTCAAGGTTGGATCGGGAATGCTACGACTGGATACAGGAGAGCAACAACATGAAGAACGGCACCCCCGGCGCCGTGCAGCCCGATGAAATGAGGTTTTCCGCCATGGTCAGCAGACTGCTGCAATGGCCCGTGGCGCAGTTGTATACCCAGACCTACCTGAAGCCGGAAGACAAGGAACGCATCGCCGGAATGATTGAAGAGATCCGGCAGGCCTATCACGGCATCCTGAACGAGGCGGACTGGCTGTCGGAGGAAACCCGCGCGAAGGCCGTTGAAAAGCTGGACGCCATCCAGAAGAACGTACTGTATCCGGACAGCTGGGAGCCCTACAGCTGCGAGGAATTGAACTTCGCCGGTCCCCAGGAGGGCGGTACCCTGTGGGAGGCCATGATGGCGATCGACCGGTATAACACGAAGCAGATGGTGGAGCAGATCAACAAGCCGTTGGATCACAGCCAGTGGCCCGATGCCAGCACGCCGCACACCTACAACTGCTTCTACCTCCCGAATTTCAACGCCATCTACATCCTTGGCGCGTATGTGCGCCCGCTGGGCGACCTCAGCGCGGTGAGCGACGAAGAGCTCTACGCGAAGCTCGGCGTCACCATCGGACACGAGTTCTCCCATGCCTTCGATCCCACCGGCTCCCAGTTCGACAAGGAAGGCAACATGAACTTCTGGTGGACCGGGGAAGATGGCGCGGCCTTTAGCGAAAAGGCCGAAAGGCTGGCCGCGTTCTACGACGGTATCCAGCCCTGGAAGGGTGTAAACTGCCCTGGCAACATCGTTTCGGGTGAGGCCTGCGCGGACCTGGCCGGAATGAAGGTGATCCTGCGCATCGCAGCTCAGAAGGAAGGGTTCGACTACGACGCCTTCTTCCGCGCCTATGCCGACAACTACATGAGCGTCATGACGCCGGAGGTTGCCCGCCAGCTGCTGGGAGATCAGCACCCGCTGAACTACCTGCGGATCAACATCGTGCTCCAGCACTTCGACGAGTTCCTGAACCTCTATGACATTCATGAGGGCGACGGGATGTATCTTGCTCCGGAGGATCGGGTGGACATCTGGTAATTGAACTGTATACAATAAGGGAAGGACGGGAAGAGATGCACAAATAGCTGGACCGGAAGGGGGCTGTCTCAAAATAGAAATATGTGCAGGAAAAGGAACCACCAAATTCGTAGGGGCGGCATTCATGCCGCCCACGGACGCCATAAATGGCGTCCCTACGGGTTGTTGATTCATAATCCTATACGTTGATCCTATTTTGAGACAGCCCCTGCGGGTTGTTGATTCATAGGCCTCTGCGTTGATCCTATTTTGAGACAGCCCCTTTTGCCCTCATTCGATAATTACACGCAGACGGCGATACTCCGTTTTTTTGCTTCTTTGGGGATAGACAGCTATCCCAGTTTTGTGATAGAATACTAACAGCTTACTGAGCGCAGCGGCCGCAGGCGCAAGCGTGATTTTTTCAACGGACTTGACGGCAGTCGCCCAAAAGGGAGAAAGGACAAAACATGGAAAACAAGAAGGGCTTATTCGCGGGATTCCATCGGGACGGCTATACCTGGAAGGATTCGATGATCGTTTCGATTCTCGTTTTCCTCATGATGTTTTTTGTGGGAACGGGCATCGGCATGCCCATAGGAATGATTTTCAATCTGTTCTCAAACGAGGGGAACGCGGAGTTTCTGACGATTCTGGGGGCCAACTTCGGATTTCTGGGGTATTGGATCATTGCGTTCATCTACCTTAGTCTCGTCAAATCCGATAAGCCGATCCTGCGCGCGTTCGGCAGGGAGCCGCGGGGAAACACCGTGAAAATGGCGCTGTGGGGGCTTCTCGTCGGGCTGGGCCTGAACGCCCTGTGCGTCGGCATCGCTGTTTTTCACGGGGATATTCAGCTCAGCTTTTCATCGTTCCCGGTGCTGAAGCTCCTGCTTGTCTTCTTGTCGGTGTTTGCGCAGTCCGGCGGAGAGGAACTCCTCTGCCGCGGCGTGCTGTACCAGCGGCTCAGAAAGGGGTACAGGAATCCGTGGGTCGCCATTTTGGTAAATCCCATCGTCTTTGTGCTCATGCATAGCCTGATCCCCGGGATTACGATCTGGGCGGTGCTCAGTATCTATCTGGCGGGCGTGATGTTCAGCCTCATGGTCTATTACCTTGACTCTCTGTGGATGGCGATGGCGGCGCACGCGGCATGGAATTTCACGCAGAATTTCATCTTCGGATTGCCGAACAGCGGCACGGTTTATGACTTCTCCATCTTCAAGCTTAATTCCGCCACGGCCAGAACCAGTCTCTGCTATAACGTGGCATTCGGCGTGGAAGCCTCCATGACCGCGGTTCTCGTATTAGCGTTCGCGGTGGCAATTCTTATCTGCCTGGGAAGAAAGATGAACCAGAAATCCCTCGATGTCTGGGAAAGCTGATGCGATCAGGACTCTGCTTCCACGAACTGTCATGACAAAACGAGTCCGGGAAAAAACAGAGCGCAGCGAGCGTCACAGCTTTCCCGAAGGGGCTTGACAGCCATGCCGAAGTCCACTGCGCTCAGGCAAGACAGCTAAAAGAAAACGCCGGAACAACTATAAACGTCCCTTTTTGCCTCTTCTCGCTGCTACCAGGCGAGAGGAGGTTTTTTCGTTGGCGGAGAAAGAGAAGAGAACGATTCTGGACATGCGGGTATCGCATTCCTTGCATTCAGCGTCAGCGAGATGGCGAAAGGGAGAACGTTGACCAGTGGGGCTTTTGATACGAAAGAGGAAGAACAGGTTCTTCAGAGAGATAGCCGCCATGGAATAAAAACGTCAAAGCCGCGGTCGGCAATAAAAAGACACGGGCCGGAGATAGGATTGCGATTGACCAGGGTGACGCATGCATCATTTTCATTCATAAGGGCTCGAGGCTGAACGACAGCATCAGTATAGCGCTTTTCCAGCAGGTCGAAGAAAGCGACCGTATGAAATTGATGATAGCCGCCGTCTTTGGAATTGTAAGAGATAAAGGTATCAGGGTCTTCATCCGCGGGGATGTTGAGGTCAGTACCGTCGCAGGCGAGCAGATGCAGGCCGAATTTGGTTTTCGAGAGAGGGAAACGTTCGTTAAAACGATTGAGCAGCGTAAGGAAGAAATGGTCATTGAGCTTGGCACGCTGGTGAATGAAGGCGGAAGGGGAAGGCCTGGAGGCCAAGGGCTGTTTTGGATAACGGAGGCTGAAGAAGCGGTGGATTTCACCGCCGATCGAGCTTGTCTCCATGGACATCATGAGCAGGATCAGGTCCTTGAGAGGAAGACGACGGTGACGGGTAAAGTCCCGACCGGGATGAAGGACAAAATCGTCAGGATGTTTTTCCATAGCGTCGATAGTGCGAAGGAATAATCGACGGATCCGGGAAGGCGTCAACAAAACGTCCATAAGCGATACCTCCTTGAAAGTGAATAGCACACCCACTTTCAAGGCCGCATTTGCCTCATCTCATAAATTCGATAAGGCAAATGCGGCACCACAAATTCGGCCATTTGTCAACCATTTCTGACGATTTATCAAAATTTTAACATCTGTTTATTGGAAAACGGACCACTACCACGCCGGAACTACAAAAAACAGATGTGGTACAACATGGCATACGGCATAAAAACACCCGGGTTTGCTTTCGCTATCCCGGGTAAAAAACCTTAAGTCAATGCCGTTGGTACCGTCCCCTTGTCCTACGTAGCGGACTTTCACCGCCAAGTTGTTGTCCATGCAGGGCGCACACCTATACAATCCTGCGGGGCCTTTTCCGCCCTGCCTGTGTTGAAGCCCCTTGACGAGGCGACCTGCTCAAATCTTTGATTTGACCAGGTCGGTCTGGCCGAAGGCCAGACTTGCGAACCTTCAGGTTCGCAACCTCGCCACCAGCAAGCCTGCGGGTCTTCGCCTTGGCAGGACGAAAAATCCCCTCGCAGGCTTGCACACGTTTAGATTGAGATTAGTATTACAACAATCATCAGTGAGTACGGAAACTCAGCTTGCTTTATGTTGCTTTACGTCGCGAAACATGGTAAAATGAACTGCAAGTTTGTTCCTCAATACGATGGAGGAATAGGATTATGGGCGGAGTTGTTTGGTTTGACAAGGGCTTGGCAGCGGATCGGGAAGGCGCTCTCTATCGCAGAATGGCGATACAGACGCATTTTGTCGAGCCGAATACGGACAACGCGTCTCTGGTGCGCCGGTATGTGCTTCCGCTTTACCGGACCGGCGACATGCTCTTTATCTCCGCGAAGGTGATGAGTTTGTGCGAAGGGTTCTATCGCACGCGGGATCAGGTGAAGCCCGGTTTTTGGGCGCGCTTCCTCTATCGCTTTGCCGGTCATGCCAATTACGACGAAGCGGGCCATCAACGCCCCGGCAATGGCAGCCCCTATACCGGCACCGGCGTACACGAGCCCTACAAGATGCAGCTGGTGATCGAGACTATCGGCCTGCCCCGGCTGCTGCTGGCCTGCCTTTGCAGCGCGGTCACAAAGCCGTTCGGGGTTCACGGCGTATTTTACAAGGTCTGCGGGCACAACATCGCCGGGATCGACGGCTTTCACGTCGGTTCCGCGTTTCCGGAATACCGGGATCTGGCGCTGATCAATCCGCCAAACTGCGCGCAACTGTGCGACGACCTTGAGCGCGACGTGGGTATTCCCTGCGCAATCATGGATTCCAACGACTTTGAGCCGATTCTCCTGGGAAAGTGCCGCGATTTTCCACTGGAGGACGAGGATATCCTTCGGGTCATGGAACAAAATCCCGAGGGGCAGGGCGCAGAGATGACGCCCCTGGTGCTGCTGCGCCCCTGCGGAAAGGATGAGACGTAGATGTTCATTGCATCACTCCGCTACCGCCTGAACCGCCTGCGCGGAATCCGAATGGAAAGGCTCGGCTACTGCGTGCGCCGTTGCGCACGGCGATCCGGCCGAAGCAGGATCGCCGTCTTTGCGGATATGTGCGCATGCTATGCTTTGTATGGGGCAGTCTATACCGATTATCTGTTGTTCGGATTTGACGCGCTCTCCTTTCGGCAGAAGGGGACATATATGACCCGATCACGCTTTCGCAAGCTCGCGCTGTGGGCCAATCCACCCTCTGCCTGCGCGCTTTTGGGCAGCAAATACGCATTCTATCAGAGATATCACGAATACATGGCAAGGCGCATGGTTCGCACCGATGCCTCCGATGAGGCGCTCGATCGTTTTTTGGCGGCCAATTCCCGCTTCTTCCTCAAGCCGGACGGGGGAACCGGCGGTGAAGGCGTGAGCGAATTCCTCCCGCAAGCCTATCCGACGGCCGAGGCAATGAAGCGCGAGCTCCGTTCAAAGAAGGATTGCGTGTTGGAGGAGCCGATTGTACAGCACCCTCTGATGTCCCGCTTCAATGCGGACAGCGTCAATACGCTGCGCATCGTCTACCTGAGCGCAGACGAAGAGACCCGCTTCCTGTACTGCTCCCTGCGAATCGGCAGAAAGGGCAGTCGGGTGGACAATCTGTGCGCGGGCGGCATGATCTGCGCGGTGGACACGCGGCGCGGCTGCGTGTGCTCGGATGCCTTTGATAACGACGGAAACGCCTATCCGGCGCACCCCGACGACGGAGATACCGTCTTTCGGGGCATGCCGGTGCCTCACCTTCCCGAGGCGCTGGCGCTGAGCCGAACGGTGGCGGAGCGCCTCTATCGGGAGACGGGCCTTCGCCTGGTGGGGTTTGATATCGCGGTCACGCCGGAGGCGCCTGTCATACTGGAGGCAAACGCCTATCCGACGCACTATGGCTGGCAGCGCCCGGGTTTCCGTGACGAGGGGGCGCCCACAGGGCTCTGGGAGAAGGTGCGCGGCATCATGAAGCAAGGAACTGCATCTTCGTAAGATTCATGTTGAGCAGGTACTGGTGTTCCATCGAGTTTGCGAGCTTTCTGAGCAGATTGTAATTGTCTGTGACGAGTTTCACGTTTTCCGAGTCGTCGTCCAATACGATCTTCATCCCGTTGTCGATCACCACGAACACGCCCCTGTCCATTGCGAGCCTGACCACAATCTGCGTCTCCACCTCCGCGCCCTCATGCACCTTCTTCGCGTAGGCGACCATCTCCTCCCTATGCGCCAGAGTACAACCCGGACGAATTGCTCAACAGCGACATCAAGCGCAATGCAGGTGCAAAGCTATCCCCGAGAACTCAGACAGAACTCGAAGCAAATGTCCAGAATCGTCTGGATTATCAGTCCTTTGCGTCTTCGGTCATTGCATCCTTTTTCCAGGCACCCTTCACTCAGTATGCCGCGTAAGATTCACGTTTTTATTGGGGGAGCAATATTTTTCAATCTCCGTCATTTTCCGTTCCATAATGTCCTCCTTGTCTTTATACAATCCAGATAGATTTCAGCGTAGTTCCTCCTGCGCGTCGCGTCCATGTAGTAGAAGCCGTCAAAGGCGTTCGGCTTCTTCGACAGCCTGCCGTATAAGCGGAACGAGCCGGCAGGATTGGACATGATCACGCTCTCAGCGTAGTGATCCAGATGGAGGTTCCGCTCCACGAGCGCCTGGAACAGGTCCGCGTAATATGATGCGCTCCGCCCGGTGTCTTTCCTTGCGAGATTGTAGAATTCCATCGCGCCGGGGTCCGCGTTCCTGTTGCCCTCCTCAAATTCCGACAGCAGGAAGTCTATCTGGCTTTCGATCTGCGTATAGCTTTGGGGGTAGGTCGACATCAACGCCTTGACGCGCTTGCCGTCCCATTGGCACAGGCCCCGCCCTTGGAAGTTCCTGCACTCGGGATCGAAGCCGCTTTCCATGTGCATGTTCCCCATGATACCGGCAATCACGGGATCTGAAAGTCCGCTGGCGGCGAGCCGCTCATAGACAGTCGCCACGCCCCGATCGAATTCCCGCGTGTTTTCGCAAAACCGCACCGTATAGATCTCGTCGTAGGATTTGTTCCCCGTCGCTTTCCGTCTGGGCGCGTGAACCGGGACGTCGGCAAGCGCCTTGATGTATTGTGCGTGGTCGATTTCCTTTCGGATGTAGCTCAGCCTGACGGTAAGCTCCCAGCGGTAAGCGACCTGCTCCGGAGCCCGATAGGGGTTGCTCTGCCCCGGACGCTGCCCTACGACGAGCAGGTACATGCATTCCGACAGGGACAGCGCGCCGGCTTCCTTGCCAAAATAAAGTCTGGCGGCCGCCCCCACCCCGTATGTGTGGTTTCCGAAGAACATGGAATTGAAGTAGAGCTCCAGTATCTGCTCCTTCGTGAAATGCCGCTCCATCACCAGCGCCAGGTACATCTGTGCCAGCTTATATTTAATGGTTCGCGGATATCCGGTTAGGAACAGTATCTTGACCAGCTGCATGGTGATGGTGCTCGCACCCTGCCGTCTTCCGCCGATGGCGTTGTTGACAAGGGCGCGCGCCATGCCCAGAAAATCGACCCCCGCATGCTTGTAGAACCGCGTGTCCTCCCAATCCAGAAATACCTTCCTGACGTTTTCCGGTATGTCCGCGTAGTTCAGGTAGAGGCGCCTGTTTTCTATCTTTTCGAGGCGTTCGCCGTCATATCCGTAATGCGTCACCTTGTCCAGGTCCGCGTTATACCTTGCGTTCCCCTGCGCATCAAATACACCGTCCTCCACCAGGCGAAACACACGCATGTCACCCTTGCGGATGAGCTCCGTCGCCTTCCGAATGGTATTTGGCAGCCGCTGATATTCCCCCATAGCACATGTTTCCTCCATATTCGCAATCATTATACCACAAGGCTTGCCGTTTATCAATTAATGCAGACGCCGACCAACATGGCCGCCTCGGGCATCATCGACACCTATGTCTATCGCCTGTCGCCTTTTCGATGTTCTTCTCGGGCGGGATGATCCCCAACTACCTGCTGGTTTCGGGCCTCCGCCTGACGGGCACGGTCTGGGCCATGCTGATCCCGTTTGCCGTCAACCAGTTCTATCTCATCATCCTCGTCAACTTCTTCAAGGCCCTCCCGACGGAAATTGAAGAGGCCGCCATTATCGACGGCCTCGGCTATTTCGGTATATTGGTTCGGATCGTGCTACCCCTGTCCGGCGCGGCGCTGGCCACCATCGGCCTATATACGGCCGTCTTCTTCTGGAACGACTGGTTCCACGCGCTGATCTACCTGAACGGCAGCCAGTACCCGGTCATGCTGCTCTATCCGTTCCTGCAGAGGTATTTTGTCAAGGGCATGACCGTCGGTGCCATCAAGGGGTGAGGCGAATGCCCGGCTTCACGACGCGGCGGCGGGCGCGCCCTGAGACGGCTTATCCACGAAGGTGAACACGGTGTAATTCATCTCCAGCACATATTGATAACTGACAGAAGTGGCGATCTATTTAATCAAATTATAATTGGAAAAGCGGAGCCTTTCAAGATGTGGCTGGCGGAGGTGGGCCGTGAGCGCATCGACGAAACCATCGACCCGGAGTTGACCATCGACCGGGCTTTAGAGACCTATGCCCGCCTGGGTTATTCGCCGGAGTGGATCAATCAGCGCCTCCAGACCGTTCGTGCGCGAAAGGAGCTGACGGACGAGTGGAAGGCACATGGCGTCCAGGAAGGCCGGGAATACGCCATACTGACCTACGAAGTCACACGAAGCCAGGTTCGGGCATGACGACGCGGCGATATAAGGATCTAAAGGGACTGAAAAAAGAGAATCTTCGGGACAACATGAGCACGCTTGAGCTTGCCCTGAACATTCTGGCTGAGGCCACCACGACAGAGCTGACCCGAACCCCGAACCCACAGGGACTGACACAGAATCAATCAGTTGCCTGCGAGGGCGGGGAACGCGGGGAATGCCCGCAAAGAGATCGAAGCCAGAACAGGGCGGCCGGTCATCACTTCAAAAAACGCCGCGAAGCTCAATTCGGTTGTGACCAATCTCATTGAGGACATGGCCGAAAGGACTGATCAAGGAGAAGAGTAATTCAGGACATGTGAAGTCTGGGATGCCGTTAAGAACAGGATTCACAGGACATTCACCACAATTCATACCCCAAATCGTACCCCAAATACGATTTTGCGAGGTTAGTCGGCGTTGGATTAGGCGCCTGAAATTGATGCAGTATACACTAATATATTACATATTATTATGTGCAATTAGTACATAGAATAACCATTTCTTAAAATTCGAATCCCTCCTTCTCCACCAATCAAATGCCTTGAAAACGCAGCGTTTTCAAGGCATTATTTATTATCCCGTGACGGTATCGCGCGTCTCCCTCTCCCCCCGTGCCCTGAGCTGCCAGAACGCCACGGCGCTGGCGGCGGCGACGTTCAGCGAATCGACGCCGTGGGCCATGGGGATCTTGACGGTGTAGTCGCACCGGGCGATGGTGTCTCGGGCGAGGCCGTCGCCCTCGGTGCCCAGCACGACGGCGAGGCGCGGTTCCGCTGACAGCGCCGGATCGTCGATGGATATGGCATCGTCGGTCAGCGCCATCGCCGCGGTCCTGAAGCCCAGCGCGGCCAGCGTGTCGTCCGGCCAGGCGTCGAGGCGCGCCCAGGGCACCTGGAACACCGTGCCCATGCTTACCCGCACCGCCCGGCGGTTCAGCGGGTCGCAGCAGGCGGGGGTCATCAGCACGGCGTCCATGCCCAGCGCGGCGGCGGAGCGGAAGATCGCGCCGACGTTGGTGGTGTCCACGATGTTCTCCAGCACGGCCATCCGCCGTGCGCCGGCGCAAACCTCCGCCGCCCGTTTCGGCGCGGGCCGCCGCATGGCGCACAGCACGCCCCGGGTGAGGGGGTAGCCGGTGAGCCGCGAGAGCACGTCGTCCGCGGCGGTGTAGACCGGGAGATCCGGGCAGCGTTCGATCAGCGCCGCGGCCTTGCCGGCGATGTGCCTGCGTTCCGTGAGCATCGACACGGGCACGCACCCCGCGTCCAGCGCGTACCCGATGACCACGGGGCTCTCGGCGATGAACAGCGCCTCCTCCGGATGCAGGCGGTTTTTCAACTGGTTTTCCGTCAGGCGGCAGTAGACGTCCAGCTCCGGGGCGTTGAAGTCGGTGATTTCGACGATGTTCGGCATGTCATTCTCCTATTGCGCGGTGGGCACGCGCAGCCTCTCGATATGGGATTTCAGCAGTTCAATGTATTGCAGACCGATATCGTTCAATGCGCGGCCGTTGCGGGTCAGCACGCCGATCAGTATGGGCTCCGGGTGGTCGGCGAAGGGTATGGCCACCATCTCGGCGTTGCGGCGCTTGAAGTAGAGGTCCTGGTTGAAGTTGGGCAGATCGACGCCAACGGAGAAGGCGTCGCCTGAGCGGATCACGGACATCTTGGTGGCCCGGTCCGAGACGTGGATGTTCTTCATCATCGGTGCGAAGAACAGGCTCTCCTCGGAGTAGTAGTCCGGCGCCTGGTTCTGGTCGTAGGTGACAAAGGGATAGGGGCGCAGGTCGTCGAGCGTCAGGGCGTCGCGGTCCGCCAGCGGGTGGCGGCGGCGCATGAACACGTAGGTGTTGAGCCGGGCAAGTTCTGCAAAGCTCAGGTCGTGGATGTACAGCGACTTGTTGATCAGCGTTAGCTGCCGGTCCGTCATGGCCACCACGCCCAGGGCGCTGCGGCCGGTGGAGACGTCGTGCAGTATGTGCATGGTCTCGGTCTCGCGGATGGCCACGTCGTAGCTTGCGGCGTCCAGCTTCTCCAGAAGCTCGTCAAAGGCGCGCACGGCGAAGGGCAGGTGCTGGCTGGACACCGAAAAGTAGGTGCGCACGCTGCCCCGGTTCTGGTAGCGGATGGAGAGATAGTCGGCGCGCTCGATGATCTCCTTGCAGTACTTGAGGCAGTCCTCGCCGTCCGGCGTGATCTGTACGCCCCGGTTGGTGCGGCGGAATATGGTGATGCCCAGCTCCGCCTCCACGTCCCGTATGGCCGCAGACAGCGCGGACTGGGTCATGAACAGCGACTGGGCCGCCTTGGAGAAGGACTGGCTGTTGGCCACCTCCACCACGTATCTGAGGTTCTGAAGCGTCACGGGATCACCCCCCTGCGTCCATTGTACACTCTGATATCAAAAAAATCAATAGCAAGCGTGAAAAAAGGGGACAATCTCCGGGGATTGAAACGCTTTAAACGGCGTGGTATAATGGTGCCATCCGAAAGAAGCGAGGGATTGATATGAACAAAATCTATGACCAGGCGATGGACAGGTTCACCCACTATGTCAACGCGGACGACCTTCGGGAGGCCGTGAGGCTGTTCAGGGAATCCGGCGAGGAGAATGCTGAGAAGTACATCCACAAGTGCGAGACGCTGATCGACTATATGGTGGGCAACACCGTGACCTTCGGCAGCTACGAAGGCAAACCCATCCGCTGGCGGGTGCTGGACGAGCGCGGGCGCATGCGCATGCTGTTCGCGGAGGAGCCGGTGACCCGCAGGCCCTATCACGCCACGCCCACGGACACCTCCTGGCGCGAGTGCAGCCTGCGCCAGTGGCTGAACGGACCGTTCCTGGAGGAGGCGTTCACCCCGGCGGAGCGCGCAAAGATCACCGCGGTGCGCGTGGAGAACCCCCGAAACGCCATGTACTACACCAACGCCGGCCTCAACACCATGGACAAGGCCTATGTGCTCAGCGTCCCCGAGGCGGAGAAGTACTTCCCCGACGAGAAGGACCGCGCCCTGGGCGACTGGTGGTGGCTTCGCACCCCCGGCAGCAACCTGTTCTCCGCCGTGGCGGTGTACGACGACGGGTCGCTGTACAAGTTCGGCATCCACGTGCACTACGAAAACGGCGGCGTCCGGCCGGTGGTGTGGGTACTGTTGAAGTAAACGATTTGATAAACGGAAAGTTATTTGAGTGTGGAGAGTGGAGTGTGGAGTTAAAGTTACCGGCTGACGTAAAACCCCATAGTATCCGCGCGGCATGCCTTCCCCTTTAGGGGAAGGTGGCAGCCCGTAGGGCTGACGGAAGAGGTCGTGCCTTCCCCTTCAGGGGAAGGTGGCAGCCCGTAGGGCTGACGGAAGAGGTCGTGCCTT
>CACXBB010000010.1 GCA_902765735.1 uncultured Eubacteriales bacterium
TCAGGATTCTCCGAAAATCTTGTGTCTTGTTCCCGCTTAATCTGCGCATAACAAAGCTCTCGATCCCGCCCATTGTATCAAAGTTGGGGTTGAGAGCCACCACGACGGGCTGGCCTAATTACAGTATAGAAGCAGCTCTTAACCCAATCTTCAAAATGCAACCACCGGATGCAACCACCCACCAATCGTCCATTGTATCATTATTACCCACCAATGCCACCTGTGGACGCCTATTGTACTACAATGGGCGTCCGTTACTATCGGGGATAGTGGCACGATATTTGATGAAACTTCTGTAATCCTTAACTGTTTCTCAAATAAAGTGTTGCTATCCCCGTTTGTTTCTTTGTTTTTTCATTTGTACATCTTAATAGGGTAGGGAAATCATATACCACATTGAGGAAAATGATGATTTTCCTATACCGTTGTTGTAACTCTACACAAATTAACAATGGATAATCTTATCCACTGGCAGTGTAGAGGAGGTTTTGGAATACACGCACAAAAACTCTGGCATCTATCTATGATGGTGGAAACGAGTGATAAAAAAGGCTTTCTAAAATTCAAATTAATAAGATGATATGGAATCTATTTGTGACGTTTCAATGAAATCAAGGGATGTGGATTCATTGCAAACAATCGTTATTATGTGTGTTGAAAAGGGTGAATGTGAACCACAATATGTTGTATATCAGAAGCATGTGTTTTATAGCATATATTGTGGTTTCAAAGGTCTGCAAAACCTTCATTCCCCGGTCCGAATCCGGGTGGCACCTCCACACAAAGCGGTCAGCTTCATTGCGAAGCTGACCGCTGTTTTGTGTCCCTCATTCGGCGCGGGTTTCCTTGAGGAGGAAGATCTCGGAGGAGAAGTCCCCGGCGGGATGGAGGAAGTCATCGACCTCCGGCCGGTCCGGGCGGGAGATCACGCCGACGTTCATCAGCTCGTCCCCGTAGAAGGCGCCGATCTCCCGGGCCGTGCCGTTCCCGGAGGGGATGCTGACGGTGTAGACGGCGTCGGGGTTCAGGCCTGTCAGTTTGAGGGTCCGGGCGGGGGTGTTGACCGCGTGCAGCGCGTGATACCAGCCGACGACGGCCTCCGCGCGGTCCTCGCCGACCACCATCCACGCGGCGTCGTTGCCCTCGAAGGGGGAGGCGAGGCGGTAGAAGTCGCCGAACTGTATGAGCTGCCGGTGGGCCTTCATGAAGGCGGTGTCCCGGGCGACGGCGGCCTGCTCCTCGTCCGTCAGCGTGTTCAGGTCCAGCTCGTAGCCGAAGGTGCCGAAGAAGGCCACGTCCGCGCGCATGCGCAGGGACACGCGCCTGCCGGTCTGGAGGTTCGGCACCGCCGAGACGTGGCTGCCCATGGCGCTGATCGGGTAGACCAGGGAGGTGCCGTACTGTATCCTCAGCCGCTCGTAGGCGTCGGTGTCGTCGCTGGTCCAGGTCTGGGGCGCGTAGTACAGCATGCCGGGGTCGAAGCGCCCGCCGCCGCTGGCGCAGGACTCGAACAGTATGTCGGGGAACTCCGAAATCAGCCTCTCGTACAGCGCGTAGACGCCCAGTATGTAGCGGTGGAAGACCTCGCCCTGCCGGTGGGGCGGCAGCGCGGCGGAGAAGCACTCGGTGATGCTGCGGTTCATGTCCCACTTGATGTAGGAAATCTTCGACTCCCGCAGGAGCTTCGCAAGCATGCCGTGGATGTGGTCCACGACCTCGGGCCGGGAGAAATCCAGCACGCACTGGTTGCGAAACAGCGTGGCGCGGCGGTCGGGGATGCGCAGTATCCAGTCCGGGTGGGCGCGGTACAGGTCCGAATCGGGGTTGACCATCTCCGGCTCGATCCACAGGCCGAACTTCATGCCCAGGGCGGTCACCTTCTCCGAGAGTCCCCTGATGCCGTCGGGCAGCACCTCCGGGGCGGGCACCCAGTCGCCGAGCCCGGCGCGGTCGCTGCGGCGCGCGCCGAACCAGCCGTCGTCCAGCACGAACATCTCGATGCCGCACGCTTTGGCCTTTTCGGCGATTTTCAGGATCACTTCCTCGCTGATGTCAAACTCCGTGGCCTCCCAGTTGTTGATGAGGATCGGGCGGGGCGCATCGCGCCAGGGTCCCCGGACGAGCCGGGTGCGGTACAGCCGGTGGAAGCTCCGGCTCATGCCGTTCAGGCCCTGATCGGAGTAGACCATGACCGCCTCCGGGGTCTGGAAGCTGTCGCCGGGCTTTATTTCCCAGGAGAACCAGGCGGGATTGATGCCCATCAGCACCCGGGAGAAGCCGTTCTGATCGACCTGCACCTGGGCCAGAAAGTTGCCGCTGTATACGAGGGAGAAGCCGAGGACCTCCCCGCTGTGCTCCGTGGCATGCGGCCGCCTGAGGGCCAGGAAGGGGTTGTTCTGGTGGGAGGAGTTCCCGCGGAGGCTCTCGACGCCCTGGAGGCCCGGGGTCAGGCGTGCGGCGGCGGGGGTGCGCTCCCTGGCCCAGGCGCCATTCAGTGAAATCCACTCGTAGTCGTGATCCGGCAGGTCCAGGCACAGGCTCATGGCGCGCTCCAGCGACAGCGTCTGCGCGCCCTCGTTCACGAACCGGACGCTGCGGGCGAGCGCCCCGCCCTCCGAAAAGACGGTGTAGTACAGCTCGCACAGCGCCCCGGCGATGCGGTCCCGCAGCCTCAGCACCAGCGTGGCGGCTTCCTCCGGCGCTTCGGCATAGGTGGCCGGCAGGGATTGAAGCCGCGGCTTGCCGGGCAGGATCTTATAGGAATCATATGCGAACACCGCCAGCCGGCTGCCGTTTTCCTGCAGCAGGCTCACCGCGCACTGGCGGTAGTCGGAGCTGCCGTAGCACGGGTACTCGAGCCGCATGCTCTCCTCGGGGATGGAATCGTTCGCCATGGTCAGCGCCACGCTGAAGGGCATGGCCTTGCCGCGAAGATATGAAAAGTCCGCCCGGTCGTGGATGCGCCTGCCGCAGTAAAGCTGCGCGGGCAGCCCGCCCGGCAGTATGGCGATGATGTAGCTCAGCGCGTCGTTTTGCAGATGAAAGGTCAGCGGCGATTCGTGGACGAAAATATGTTGCATGGTAGCGCTCCTTTTTTGATTTGCAGGGACGCGCCGAAGCGCGTCCGCGGACGCCATAAATGGCGTCCCTACAGTTTTCAGAGGCGTCTCTTCATCCCCGGAGGTGGCTGTAGATCGTGTCCCAGATGATGCCCGCCGCGAAATCCGATCCGGCCTTGGAGGCATGGATGCCGTCCTCGGCGTACATTTTGTCATCGGGGTTTTCGTTCTTGTGGGCCCACCACACCTCGCCCACGGGCGCGAGCAGGGCGCCGATGTCGCCCGCCACCTGCCGGTTAGCGGCATTCAGCTCGGCCTGCTTCTCGGGCTCCGTCTCCTTCGACCAGCACCCGAATATGACGGGCACGGCCCTGGTCTGCCGGATGAGACCGTTCAGGAATCGCGCGGCGGTCAGGAACGCCTTGGCGTCCATGGGGTTGACCTTCTCCTGGAGGATGACGTAATCGTAGTCGTCGTTGAGTATGGCAGTGCTCACATACGGGTCCTCCGTGTGCTGCGTGAGTGTCCATCCGCTGTTGGTGATCCGGTTGACGTCGCAGTCATAGCCGGCCCCGTTGGCCAGGTACTGCACGGTGAGGGGCAGGGCGTTGTAGTAGGTGTGGCTGTTGCCGATGAAGAGCAGCTTGAGGGTGTTTTCCGGGTTCTCCTCCGAGGCGGAGCCGTTGACACGGATCTCGCAGGTCGCCGTCTGTCCCAGGTAGGTCGAGGCCGTGACGGTGGTGCTGCCGGGGCTGATCGCCGCGACGGTCATGGTGCAGCCGTTGCCCTCCGTGAAGGGGCTGGCATCGCCCACGGCAACCACGCCGGGATTGCTGCTGGTCCACGTGATCTGGGACGCCGTTCCCACGGGCAAAAACACGCTCAGCTCGGTGATGTCCGCCACGTTCATGGTTGCGCTGGGGATGTTTATGGTCAGCCCGGTGGGGGCCTTTAGGACCGTCACGGTCAGCGACGCCTTCTTTCCGTTGTGCGTTTTGACGGTGATCTTGGTGGATTTGTTGAGCTTTTTGCCCTTGACCACGCCGCCCTCCCGGGTGACGCTGGCGACCTTTTTGTTCTTTGAGGCGTAGGTGAAGGCGGCCGTCGCGCCGGGATTGAGCGCGGGTCGGAGCGTGACGCTCTCGCCCATGCCGACATACAGCGTGGACATGGGGAAGCTCACCCGGGTGGGGGCGTCGGGCGAATTGACCGTCACGGTGCAGACGGCCTTCTTCCGGTTGTAGGTCCGGGCGGTGATCTTCGCCTTGCCGACGCCCACGCCGGTCACGACGCCGCTGGCGTCCACGGCGGCCACGGCGGGGTTGCTGCTGGCCCACGTGATGGTGTGGGACGCGCCGCCCTTGAGCTTCGGGGTGAGCAGCAGCGTCTGGCCCAGCATGACCGTGCGCTTCTTGGGCAGGGTGATCTTCTTCGGCGCGGCCTTGACAGTCACCGCGCAGGTGCCCACGACCGCGCCGCCCGCGGTCACGGTGATGACGGCCTTGCCCTTCTTCCCGGCCCGGACGAGGCCCGCGGCGTCCACCGAGGCCACCTTCGGCCTGGATGAGACGTAGGCGTCGCCGCCGCTGAGCTGGAACTGCTCCCTGCGGCCCAGCACCAGCCTTTCGGGGATGCCGCCGGCCTCGGCCAGTAGCGGCGGTTCCGCCGGCTCGACCGGTGCGTTCGGTTCGACCGGTACGACCGGTTCGACCGGTTCGAGGCTCGGCGCGGACTCGAGGGTGGGCGCTTCCTCCGTCGCGAGGTCGGGTTCGGCGACCCTGTCGACGACCTCTGCGGGCGCCGGCGCCTCCGCGATGGGCGCTTCCTCCGCTGCCGGGGCGGGGTCCTCCTGCGGAACGGCATCGTCCTGCATTATTGAATCATCCTGCGGCGCAGTATCGTCCTGATTTGTGGCATCGTCCTGCAAAGTGTCGGGTTCCTCCGGCGGGATGTCGGGCGCTTCCGCCGTCTCCGGGGCATTTTCCGCTGCCTCCGGGGCGTCCTCCGAAGGAAGGTCCAGGCCCTCCGTCACGTCGGGCGTGAGCTCGGGCTGCGGGGCGATGGCCTCGACCTCCGGGGACGCTTCCTCCATGGGAAGCTCCGCCTCGACGACCTCCGTCGCGCCCTCCGAGACGCAGGCCGGGGACATGAGCAGCATGACGGCGAGCAGCGCCGACGCGCATTTCAGGATGAATCGCTTCATAATATGTAGACCTCTCGGTGGGTTCGGTGACGAACGCAATAACGTTCCATCCATATTATAACATGGAATCACCCTTCCGACAACCCTCCGGGTTGTTGCCCAGGCGTCCAAAAACACCTCTCCCCGGAGACGCGCTCCGGGGAGGGGGATCGATCAGTACTTCACCTTGCAGGTGTAGCGGGAGCTGACCCAGCCTTCCCCGCCGTTCCACTTGATCTTGTACCACGGGATGCCGCGGTCGTCGGTCGAGGTCTTGCCCAGGAACCTGGCGTCTTCGCCGACGTGGAGCACGCCCAGGGACTTGTACTTCAGGCCGGGGCCGCTGCGCACGTTGGACCTGCCGTCGTCGCCCTCGATGAAGGTCTGGCTCTTGCCGCCGGTGACCTCGGACAGCTCTTCGTCATTCAGTTCAACGGCTCTGATGAATTCCTCGCTCATGATGAATGCCTCCTTATAATCTATTGTCCTATTAGGGTTAGAGTGTGTTTCTAAAATGCCTGAAGCGCATTTTCGGCGTCTTTGGCTGCATTTCTGCGTTGATTTCCCTTGACTTAGCCCCACTAAGCCTGCGGACATCTCCCGGCATTTAGAAACACACTCTAGTACCCTCGGGGCACAAGTTCCCATTCGCCGCCTTCTTCCCGGGCGAGCCACCACTGGTAATCGGTGTACTCCTTATCCGGCTCCCACGCGCCGCCGCCCGCGACGGGGGAGTGGAAGTCGCTCAGAAACTCCATGCAATCCGTGTATTTCTTGTCGTTGAGGCCGCCCAGCCAGGCCAGGTTCTCCTGGGTGACGCATGCGTCCCCGGCGTAGCGGAGGCTGTGCATCTCGCAGCCCTCGTAGGCTTCGAAGGCCTCCTCGATCAGGCCCCGCGCGTCGTCCATGTCGGCCACGGTAAAGCGCTCGCTGCCCTCGGCCAGGGTCCGGCCGTCCAGCTCCTCGGCGTCGTCCAGGCGCATGAATTCCACGCCCTTGAGAAGCCCCTCGGAATCCTCGCAGGTCAGCCTGTCGCCGGCCTCGGTGAAGGCGGCGGTGAGGCCCTCGCTCAGCACCTCCTCGTCATACTCGGCGGTGTTCTCGTTGTAGGTGGCGTTGTAGCGCCTGCCGTCCTCGCAGATCAGGGTGTCCGTGGCTGCGTCGTAACGGCATTTCCCGAAGTCGCAGAAGCTGTCGTCGTTGAGCGCCAGGTCGCACTGGAAGCCGCCCGCCTCGTCGTCGTACCAGATCTCTGCGGAGAAGTCCTCCGCCACCCAGGTGTCCGTGAAGCGCTCGATGACGTCCTCCGACTCGGCCAGCGCCGCGGCGCTCAGGGTAAACACGGCGATCAAAAGCATCGCAAATATCTTTCTCATCATGATGATGACCTCCTTCTCGCTCTTCCGGGGTCCGCCGGGCCGGATCGGCGCGGGGACCGCGGTGTCTTGCTGTTTACGGGAGCATTGTACCACGGGGACCGTCACACAACTGTCACAGTCCCCGGGTCCGTCTCATGTAACGAATTATAGCATGAAATCATGCCAACGGATTGGGAAAAATGGAAACAATTTGTGACGACGCGGCCGGATAGAATCGCGGGGATGCGGTGCAAAGGCAGAATTGACCGGATTTGAACATGTCGCCCATTGACGGCGCTTGCCGCGATGTGTTAAACTATATATGTCAGATCATGGATATATATTGTTGGTTTGTCCGGGCAACTGAGGACGAAGGAGGGCTTTGATGAAATCCATTGGACTGCGGGCCCGAATCATAATCATTGCGTCGGTGTTTTTGCTCGTTACGAACCTGGCGCTGGGCGCCGCGCTGACGCGGCAGTCGCGCCAGGCCATGAAGACGCAGATCGACGAACGCATGCTGGACGTGGTCAACACGGCGTCCGACATGCTGGACGGCGACGTGCTGGAGCGCCTGACGGCCCAGGACAGCGCGACGCCGGAGTATCATGCGGTCATGGACACGCTCAACTGCTTCAGGGACAACATCGCCCTGTCCTACATCTACTGCATACAGGATCTGGGGGACGGCTCCTTTGCCTTCACCATCGATTCCGACGCCGACGACCCCGCCGAGTTCGGCGCGCCCATCGCCTATACGGAGGCGCTCCACAGCGCCAGCCTCGGCGTCGCCGCCGTGGACGGCGTGCCCTACGAGGACCGGTGGGGGCGCTTTTACAGCGCGTACAGCCCGGTGTTCGATTCGCAGGGGAAGGTGGGCGGCATCGTCGCCGTGGACTTCGACGCGGGCTGGTACGAGAGCCAGCTCAACAGGAACACCCGCACGATCGTCATCGCCTGCGTGCTCTCGCTGGGCCTCGGCATCGCGCTGGTGCTGATCATGTCGCGCCAGTTCGGCCGCCGCGTCGAGCAGATCAACGGCAACCTCACCGACCTTGAAAACGACATGCTGGAGCTGACGGGCAACGCCGCCGCCGCGACGGTCGCGGAGGCCGAGCTTCGGGACGACAGCCTGACGAAGATGGATAGGACCATCGCGGGCCTGCGCAACGACCTGCGGCAGCACGTCAGCCACATGAACACCCAGGCCAACAGCATGATCACCGCCATGGCCTCGGACTACCGCTGCGTGTACTACGCCGATCTGGATGCGGACATCTGCATATGCTTCCGCGGCGACCCCAACGACCCCGACCAGACGTCGGAGGGCATACAGTTTCCCTTCCATGAGCGCCTGAGCTGGTACGCCGACACCGCCGTGACCGAGAGCTACCGCGCCGGTTTTCTGGATTTCATCGAGCCCGACAACATCCGCGACGCCCTGTCGCGGCAGCCCCTCATCGCCTACCGCTACCTGGCCCGGCGCGAGGGCCGCGAGTACTACGAGATGATCCGCATGGCCGGCGTGCGGCGCGTGGAAGACCGGGACGACCACATGGTGCACGCCATCGGCCTGGGGCTTACGGAGATCGACGCCGAGATGCGCGAGTCCATGGCGAAGAACGAGGCGCTGGCGGAGGCGCTCTCCATGGCCGAGGAGGCCAACAAGGCCAAGACCACGTTCCTGTCCAACATGAGCCACGAGATCCGAACCCCCATGAACGCCATCATCGGCCTGGACACGCTGGCGCTGCGAAAGGCCAACCTGGACGGGGAGACCCGGGAGTACCTGGAGAAGATCGGCGGCAGCGCACGGCACCTGCTGGGGCTCATCAACGATATCCTCGACATGAGCCGCATCGAGTCCGGACGGCTGGTGCTGCGCCGGGAGGAGTTCTCCTTCAGCGGGATGCTGGAGCAGATCAATACCATGGTCATGTCCCAGTGCGGCGACAAGGGCCTGACCTATGAGTGCCGGATGCTGAGCCTCGTGGACGACTACTACATCGGCGACGACATGAAGCTCAAGGAAGTGCTCATCAACATACTGTCCAACGCCATCAAGTTCACCGACGCGCCGGGCAGCGTCACCCTCACGGTGGAGCGGACCGCGCAGTACGAGGACCAGTCCACGCTGTGCTTCCGCATCAAGGACACCGGCATCGGCATGGACAAGGAGTTCATCCCGAAGATCTTCGAGGCCTTCTCCCAGGAGGACGGCAGCCGCAAGACCAAGTACGGCTCCACCGGCCTCGGCATGGCCATCACCAAGAGCATCGTGGAGATGATGAACGGCTCCATCGCCGTCGAGTCCGAGAAGGGCGTGGGCACGGAGTTCATCGTCACGGTGACGCTTAGAAACAGCGAGCACAAGGGCCCCGACCGGGAGAACGCCATCGATCCCGCCGCCATGCGCGTGCTGGTGGTGGACGACGACATCATCGCCGCCGAGCACGCCCGCATGGTGCTCGACGAGGTGGGCATCCGCGCCGACATCGCCAACAACGGCGAGGAGGCGCTGCGCATGATCGAGGTGCAGCACGCCAAGCAGTCCCCCTACAACCTGGTGCTGATGGACTGGAGCATGCCTGATATGAACGGCATGGAGGCCACCAAGGCCATCCGTGAGCGGCATGACAGCGAGACCACCGTGGTGGTGCTGACCGCCTACAACTGGGACGACATCCAGGAGGAGGCCCACACCGTGGGCGTGGACAGCTTCCTGTCGAAGCCGCTGTTCGCCTCCAATGTGATCGAGGAGTTCGAGCGCGTGGCGCGCCGCAACCGCATGGGCCTGTTCAAGGAAAAGAAGCGCGCCGAAATGGCCGGCCGGCGCATACTGCTGGCCGAGGACATGGAGATCAACGCCGAGATCATGATGGATCTTCTCTCCATCGAGGACGTGGAGGCAGAGCACGCCGAGAACGGCAAAATCGCGGTGGAGATGTTCGAAAACCACGAGCCCGGCTACTACGACGCCGTGCTGATGGATGTGCGCATGCCCGAGATGGACGGCCTCGAGGCCACCGCCGCCATCCGCGCCCTCGACCGGCCGGACGCCAGGCGCATACCGATCATCGCCCTGACCGCCAACGCCTTCGACGAGGACGTGCAGCGCAGCCTGCAGGCGGGCATGAACGCGCACCTGAGCAAGCCCGTGGAGTCCGAGCACCTGATGCAGACGCTGGGCGAACTGATTTACGAGGCCGAGGAGCAGGCATAGCCCAGGGCAAACGCATGAATGACAATACTGTTTCATTGTTGCAGCAGATGATGCCGTAGGGGCGCCCAATGGGCGCCCGCCAGACAACAAATCGCCAGGTTATACCCGACGGGCGGCGCATCGCCGCCCCTACAAACGCGGTTTGGCCTGTTGCCGTAATGTTCTTGTAACGCATGCGTGAGCCCTGAGGCGTAGCCATCGCGCGCTATTGCGTTTGACCGGCAATGATGGTATAATCCTTACAGATCATTATATGAACCATGGACGACGAATGCGGGAGGTAATGACGATGAGGAGAATCCTGTCCCTGATGCTGTCGCTGGCGATACTCTTGTGCGCGGTTCCGGCCCTGGCGGACGTGGCCGCCGACGTGGAGGCGGGTCAGTCCATGACCCACGACGAGCTGGTGGAGAAGGCCCTGGCCGAGACCGGCACCTTCGTGGTGTACGGCAACACCAGCCGCATTGAGACCGCGGCGGAGGAATTCGGCGCGCTGTACGATATACCCTTCGAGCCCAACAACCTGAAGGATCAGGAGATCTACGAGAAGCTGCGCTACGTGACCGGCGGCGACGCCGCCGACATGGTGATGATCCAGGACGGCGCCCAGCTCACCGACGCCATCGACGAGGGGCTGGTGCTCAACTTCGTGCCCGGCTCCGTGGCGGACGCGCTGGACGAGTCGGACCAGCAGCCCGCGCTGGTGCATCAGTACATCAACAAGCTGTTCATCTACAACAATCTGGGGGACAACGTGCCCGCCATACGCAACGTGTGGGAGTTGACCGCCCCGGAGATGAAGGGCAGGGTGATCTTCAAGAACCCCGAGAACGAGAAGGTCAACATGAACTTCCTGGTGATGTGCACCAAGGACGAGTGGGCCGACAGGCTCGCCGAGGCGTATAAGGAATGGAAGGGCGAGGAGATCGACCTGGGCAGCTATCAGAACGCCGGCTACAAGTGGGTGGCCGAGTTCCTGGACAACGTGACCTTCGGCAAGTCCGACACCTCCATCGCGGAGGAGGTCAGCCAGGAGACCGCCGCGGGCACCATCGGCCTGTTCGTGCTGAGCAAGCTGCGCTCCTCCTCCGTGCTGACCGACAACCTGACCGTGGCCGCGTATGACGCCGCCGCCAACGGGTACGCCGTGGAGCCCTTCGCCGGGTTCATGTACCCGATGTACACCATGGTCAACACCAACGCCACCCGCCCCTACACCGCCATGCTGTTCATCGAGTACCTGATGACCGAGGAGGGCTTTAAGCCCTGGGGCAAGAACATCGGCGCGTACTCCCCGAACCCCGCCTTCACCGTCAACGACGGCGATCTGACCATCGACGTCTGGAAGGACGCCCTGGTGGTGGAGGACGCGGATTACATCCTCGAGAGCTTCGATGTGGAGGACTTCGTGCTGCAGCACTGTCAGAACTGAGGGGTTATTTGAGAGTGCAGAGTACAGAGTGCAGAGTGCAGTTTTGGAGGGAATCCTTCGGATTCCTTTGATATAGGGTTACGGAGGATACAAGGCTCACCGTAGGGGCGCCGATGCGGCGCCCGCCCTCGCGATATCGTTTCGTTTCAACCCGGCGGGCGGCGCATCGCCGCCCCTACATGTGGGATAATGCGGACGCCATGAATGGCGTCCCTACGGTGTGACGGTCGGCGCGGACGCCAATTATGGCGTCCCTACGATGGTTTTCGCACCGACACAACCCCTACTCCCTCCGGACGCCATGAATGGCGTCCCTACTGCCTACTCCCTACACGCTGAACCCCGGACCCACCCGGCGGGGGCCGCCCCGCCGTTTTTTCTATTCTTTCCCATAGGGGGGAACCCGATGGACGAGGTTAAAGCTCACAACGTCGCCCTGAACCGGCTGAAGGGCCGCACGCTGGCATGGTTTTCCAAGCCGGCCAACATCATACTGCTGGTTTTCCTGATCGCGCTGGTCGTACTGACGCTGTACCCGCTCGTGTCGCTTCTGACGGAGACCTTCACGGTCCACGCGGGCCGCGAGGCGCGGGCGGCAGGCCGGTCGGCGGGGGAGTACACCGCCTATCACTTTGAGCGGCTGTTCGCCACGCGGGAAAACGATTACAGCAGCATACAGTTTTACGAGCCCTTCCTGAACACGCTGCTGGTCTCACTGGCGGCCTCCCTGATCGCCATCGTGTTCGGCGGCACGGTCGCCTTCCTGGTGACGCGCACGAACCTGAGATACATCAAATTCGTGTCCGCCGTGTTCACCTTTCCCTACATCATGCCCTCCTGGACGCTGGCGCTGTTCTGGGAGACCTTCTTTAAAAACGTCAACATCGGCTTAAAGACCTCCAACGGCATCATGGCCGCGGTGTTCGGCGTGTACATGCCGGAGTGGTTCGTGTACGGGGCGTTTCCCATCGCGCTGGTGCTGGGGCTTCACTACGCGCCGTATGCCTTCATACTCATCGGCACCATGCTCCGCAACATGGACGCCAGCCTCGAGGAGGCGGCCACGATCCTGCGCACCGGCCGCTTCCGCATCATCCGCCGCATCACGCTGCCGGTGGTGCGGCCCGCCATCATGTCCACGTTCCTCTTGGTGTTCGCAAGCTCCATGAGCGCCTATTCGGTGCCCGTGTTTTTAGGTTCGCCGGTCAGGTACTACATGCTGTCCACCAAGATGAAATCCCTGATCGACAGCTACCCCGGCCAGGCCTACATCATCGCGGCGGTCATGATCCTGATGGGCATGGTCATACTGCTTTTGAACCAGCGGGTGACCGGCAGCCGCAGGCAGTACACCACCGTATCGGGCAAGAGCCATCAGATCAAGCGGATCGACCTGGGCCGCGCCAGAATGCCGCTGACGATACTGCTGGTGATCGTGCTTCTGCTGGTGGCGGTGGTGCCGCTGCTGACCTTCGCCATGGAGTCGGTCATCGTCAAGGCGGGGGACTACTCCCTGTCGAACATGACGCTGGACTTCTGGATCGGCACCGACCTCACGAAGCGGCTGGACCAGGGCGATTCCACCGGCATACTGCTGAATCCCAAGGTGTGGAACGCGCTGGGCTACAGCCTGGGACTGGCGCTTTTGTCCGCTTTCATCGCGGGCACCTGCGGCATACTGGTGGGCTACGGCGTGGCGAAGCGCCGGGGCAGCCGTCTGGCCAACGCGGTCAACGCGATGTCCTTCTTCCCGTACCTGATGCCCTCGCTGGCCTTCGGCGCGATCTACCTGGCCATGAGCTCAAGGGTGCCGTGGCTGAGGGGGTTCCCGCTGCTGGTGCTGGTGGGGTCCGTGAAGTACCTGCCTTTTGCCTCCCGGTCCGGACTGAACGCCATGCTGCAATTGTCCGGCGAGATCGAGGAGGCCGCCGTCATCACCGGCGTGCCCTGGTGGAAGCGCATGCTGAAGGTGATCTTCCCCATCCAAAAGGCCGGCTTCCTGTCGGGATATCTGGTGCCCATGGTGTCCTGCATGCGGGAGCTGTCGCTGTTCGTGCTGCTGGTGCCCACCAGCAACGCCATACTCACCACCATGCTGATGCAGTATTCCGAAAAGGGCTGGGCGCAGTTCGGCAACGCCATCAACCTGCTGATCATCATCGTGGTGCTGCTGGTGAACTTCATCGTCAACAGGCTGACGGGCGCCTCAATCGATAAGGGAGTGGGTGGCTGATATGCCGGAAATCTTTCTGAAAAACGTATCCAAGCACTTTGGCAAGGTCGTGGCGGTGGACAAGCTGAACCTGCAGATATTGAGCAACGCCTTTTTGACCCTGCTGGGTCCCTCCGGCTGCGGCAAGACCACCATACTGCGCATGATCGCCGGGCTGGAGACCCCCACGGCGGGGCAGATCACCATCGGCAACAAGGTGGTGTTCGACGCCGACCAGGGCATCAACCTGCCCCCCAACAAGCGGGACGTGGGCTTTTTGTTCCAGAACTACGCGCTGTGGCCCCACATGACGGTGTATCAGAACATCGCCTTCGGGCTGGAAAACCTCAAGTGGGAGAAGGATGAGATCCGGAACAAGGTGAAGGAGCTCCTGACCATGCTGCGCATCGAGCCGTATGAGAACCGCTATCCCAGCGAGCTCTCCGGCGGCCAGCAGCAGCGCGTGGCCATCGCCCGCACGCTGGCCCCCGGGCCGAAGGTGCTGTTCATGGACGAGCCGCTGAGCAACCTGGATTCCAAGCTGCGCATGGAGATGCGCGCCGAGCTCAAGCGGCTGCACCGGGACACGGATTCCACCATCGTCTACGTCACCCACGACCAGCAGGAGGCCATGACGCTCTCCACCATGGTGTGCGTGATCGACAAGGGCCAGCTGCAGCAGTACGCGCCGCCGCTGCCGATGTACAACAACCCCGCCAACGTGTTCGTGGCGGACTTCCTGGGCAACCCGGCCATGAACTTCATCGACGGCCATCTGACCGGGGAGGGGGAACTGACCTTCGGCGGCCTTAGGGCGCGGTTTGAGCCCTTCAACGCCGTCACCCTGGGAACGCGGGACGTGATCGTGGGCATTCGCCCCGAGTACATCCGCATCGGCGCGGAGGGGCAGCTGGAGGCCACGGTGTATTCCACGCTGCCTTCCGGCATGGAGACCACGGTGAAGATGAACGTCAACGACATCTCCCTGACCTCGGTGGTGTTCGGGGACGTAGACTTCCCGGTGGACCGGAAGGTCCGGTTCTCCTTCAACAAGGCGACGGTGCTGTTCGACAAGGAGAGCGGCAGAGCGCTGGCCCGCGGGGCGCTGACGATGATTGAATGACCGCGAATACTGCCAATGAAACGGAGACGAGCCCATGCGACCGATCGACACGGTTTTGACCACCGTTGTACTGCTGATACTGCTCACGATTGCCAGCGCCGCGCTGCGCAGGAAGAGAGAACGGACCCGGCGGCAGGTGCTCATCATCGCGAGCGTCGCAACGATCGCGGTGTTCATAGTGTACAAGGTGGTGCTCTTCAACGACGGGGAGTACGACAGGATCACGGCGTCCATGGGCGGCTTCAACTGGTGGGGGGAGCTGCCGCTGCATCTCTGCAATATCAACATGGTGCTGATGCCGTTTGCCGTACACTATGACAGCCGCCCGCTCAAGAGCTTCTGCTTCTTCGTGGGCCCGCTGGGGGCGATGATGGCGCTGTTCATGCCGGGGCTGGGCTTCAACGGCTATCCCATATGGCTGCCGCGGATGCTGTGCTACTACGGCACCCACTTCGCCATCATGCTCGAGGGGCTGGCGCTGGCGACCCTGGGGCTCTACAGGCCCAGGTTCCGGGACGTGCCCGTGACCGTTATAACGCTTCTGCTGATCACGCTGGCCGCCTTCTGTATCAACCTGATCCTGCGGACCACGGGGCTTCATCCGAAGGCCAACTACTTCTTCTCCGTGGAGACGGAGGGGAACGCGATACCGGATATGTTCTACCGATGGATTTCCGTGCCGTACCTGTACCTCTATCCGGGAATCGTGATACTCGTGGCGTATATGGCGGCCGTGATGGCCGTTGTGACGGGGGTCGAGCGTCTCTGCCGGCGCATTCCTCCGGACCCGAAGCGGCGGTGAGCGTCAGGAACAGTCGTTGAACACAGGGGATTAGAGCGGAGACAAGAGTATGCTTTATTCCAGCGCGGGGCTTCTGGCCCTGATCTTACATCTGATCATCAATCAGGATATGCTGACCAACGCCCGGGGGACGGAAGCCATTCCCGCCCGGCGGTCCTACCGCGCGTTTCTGATCGCGGTGACCGTCTACTACGGTACGGACATCCTCTGGGGCCTCTTCTACGGGCAGCATCTGGTCGCGCTGACCTTCGCCGACACGGCGCTCTACTTCATCGCCATGGCGTTCTCCGTGATCCTGTGGACCCGCTATGTGATCAAGTACCTGAAAAAGGACAGCCTGTTCGGCAGGATACTGACATGGACGGGCAGGATCATATTCGCCTTTCAGGTGCTCATGGTCTGCGTGAACTTCTTTGCGCCGGTGCTGTACGCCTTCGACGCGGACGGCGTGTACCACGCGGGAAAGGCGCGCTACGTCACGCTGGTCATGCAGATCGCCATGTACCTGATGACCGCCGTGCACGCGCTGTCCTTCGCCGGGGACGGCCGGGGCACCATGAAGCTCAGGCACCGCACCGTCGGGCTGTTCAGCGCGGCGATGGCGGGGTTTGTCACCGCCCAGGCGCTGTTTCCGCTGTTTCCGCTGTACGCCATAGGGTGTCTGTTGGGCAGCTGCCTGCTGCACAGCTTCGTCATGGAGAACGAGAAGGAGGAATACCGGGACGACCTGGAGGAGCGCCTGAAGGAAAACCTCAGGAAGGGCAACTACTACGACCTGCTGACGGGGCTTCCCAGCATGACCTATTTCTTCGAGCTGGCCGACGCCGGGAAGGCGGAGATACTCAGGCGGGGCGGCCGCCCCGTGCTGATGTACATGGACTTCAGCGGCATGAAGTTCTACAACACCCGCTACGGCTTCGCCGAGGGCGACAAGCTGCTGCAATCCTTCGCCATGGTGCTCAGCCAGGCCTTCGGCAGCGAGCATTGCTGCCGCATCGGCGGGGACCACTTCGCCGTGCGCACGGAGGAGGAGGGGCTGGACGAAAAGCTGAAGCAGGTGTTCGACGACTTCCAGCAGACCGACAACGGGAAGCGGATCCCCGTTCACGTGGGCGTCTACCGCAGCCAGGAGGAGAACATCCACATCAGCATCGCCCTGGACCGGGCCAAGATCGCCTGCGACGCGCTCAAGGGCAGGTACGGCACGGCGGTGAATTATTACAGTCAGGATCTCAACGACAATGCCGAGAAGCGGCAGTATATCATCGAAAACATCGACCGGGCGGTCCGGGAGAAGTGGATACAGGTGTACTACCAGCCCATCATACGGGCCGTGACCGAGAAGGTGTGCGACGAGGAGGCCCTGGCGCGGTGGATCGACCCCGCCGAGGGCATGCTGTCCCCCGCGGATTTCATCCCCACGCTGGAGGAGGCCGGGCTCATCTACAAGCTGGATCTGTACGTGCTGGAGCAGGTGCTTCAAAAGATCAGGGACTTTAAGAAGGAGGGGCTCTACATTGTCCCGCACTCCGTCAACCTGTCCCGGTCCGATTTCGACGCCTGCGACATCGTGGAGGAGATTCGCCGCCGGGTGGACGATGCGGGCGTCCGGCGCGACCGGATCACCATCGAGATCACGGAGAGCATCGTGGGCGGCGACTTCGAGTTCATGAAGGCCCAGGTGGAGCGCTTCCAGAGCCTGGGCTTCCCGGTGTGGATGGACGACTTCGGCAGCGGCTACTCGTCGCTGGACGTGCTGCAGAGCATACGGTTCGACCTGATCAAGTTTGACATGAGCTTCATGCGCAAGCTGGACGCGGGCGAAAGCGGCAAGATCATACTGACCGAGCTCATGAAGATGTGCAACTCCCTGGGCGTGGACACGGTGTGCGAGGGCGTGGAGACGGAGGCGCAGGTGCGCTTCCTGCAGGAGATCGGCTGCTCCAAGCTGCAGGGCTTTTACTTCGACAGGCCCAGGCCGCTGTCCCACGTGCTCGAGTGGCACCGGAACCACCGGGAAGACGGCTATGAGAACCCGAAGGAGTCGGTCTACTACGAGGCCATCGGCTGCGTGAACCTCTACGACCTGGCGGTGCTGGCCAATGTGGACGAGAGCGCCTTCCAGAACACTTTCAACACCCTGCCGATGAGCATCATAGAGGTCCGGGGCGACCAGGCCCGCTTCGTGCGCAGCAACCTTTCCTACCGCGACTTTATCAACCGCTTCTTCAGCTTCGACCAGTCGTTCCAGACCGGCGCCTTCGGCAGGTACGGCGACGTGTTCATGCACAACGTGGTGAAGGTCTGCTGTGAGCAGGGCGCCCGGTCCTTCTTCGAGGAGAAGATGCCGGACGGCTCGGTGGTCCACTCCTTTGCCCGGCGCATCGCCGTCAACCCGGTCAACGGCGACATGGCCGTGGCTGTGGCGGTGCTGTCCGTCAGCGAGCCGGATGAGGGGGCGTCCTACGCCGAGATCGCCCGGGCGCTGGCGGCGGACTACTACAACATCTACATCGTGGACCTCGATACGGACCGCTACATCGAATACTCCTCCCGCGTGGGCGAGGAGGAGCTGGCCATGGAGCGGCACGGCGAGGACTTCTTCGTGTCCAGCAGGCGGGACGCCCACCGCATCTACGCCGAGGACCGGGAGACTTTCTACGCGGCCTTCTCAAAGGAGAAGGTCGTCAGCGCCCTCGACCGGCAGGGGGTCTTTACGACGACCTACCGGCTGGTGGATACCGGCGTGCCCGTGTACGTCAACATGAAGGTCACCCGGATGCAGACGGATCGCAACCGCATCATCATCGGCATCAGCATCATCGACGCCCAAATGAAGCAGGAGGAGGCGCAGAACCGCATCCAGCGGGAGCGGGACGCCCTGGCCAGGGTCATGGCGCTGTCCGAGGGCTATCTGAGCCTGTATTCGGTGGACCCGGACACCGGCCGCTACATCGAGTACAGCGCGTCGGATGAGTATGAGACCCTGGGCTTCGCCAAGGAGGGCGGGGATTTCTTCATGCAGGGGATCATCGACGGCAAAAAGACGGTCCACCCGGAGGACCTGCCCGGCTATCTGGAGCGGTTCACCCGGGAGAACATACTCCGGGAGATCCGGGAGCGCCGGGTCTTCAAGATGACGTACCGGCTGGTCATCAACGGACAGCCGTGGCCCGTCAGCCTCAGGATCGCCCGTTACAGGGACGGCTTCGAGGACAAGCTGATGGCGGGCGTGCGCACCCGGGCCGCGCGGGAGGAGTAACGGGTATTTACATGACAGCCGCAGGGGCGTCCGTCGGACGCCCCTGCGGCTGTTGTATGTTGATTGTCACGCCCCGGCCTGCACGGCGGTCAGGGCGACGGTGTTCACGATGTCCTGCACGGAGCAGCCGCGGGACAGGTCGTTGCAGGGCTTCGCCAGCCCCTGCAGCACCGCGTAGCACTCCGCGCCGCCGATGCGCTGGGTGATCTTGTAGCCGATGTTGCCGGCCTGCAGGTCCGGAAAGATCAGCACGTTCGCGCGTCCGGCGACGGGGCTGCCGGGCGCCTTGGATCGGCCGATCTCCGGCACCAGCGCGGCGTCGAACTGGAGCTCGCCGTCCAGCATGAGGTCCGGGGCCAGTTCGTGGGCCAGGGCGGTGGCCTCCTGCACCTTGGCGACCAGATCGTGCTTCGCGCTGCCCTTGGTCGAGAAGGACAGCAGCGCGACCCGGGGCTCCTCGATGCCGCACAGCACGCGGGCGGTGTCGGCGGCGGAGACGGCGATCTGCGCCAGCTCCTCGGCGGTGGGACAGGGGACCACCACGCAGTCGGCGTACACCAGCAGGCCGTCCTCCCCGAGGCTCTTGTTGGGGCAGTTCATCAGGAAGCTGGAGGAGACGATGCTTAAACCCGGCTTCGTCTTGATGATCTGCAGTGCGGGGCGGAGCATGTCGCCGGTGGTGTGCACCGCGCCGGAGACCAGCCCATCCGCGTCGCTCAGCTTGACCATCAGCATGCCGTAGTACATGTTATCGGCGGCGAGGCGGGCGGCGTCCTCCCGGCTGAGGCCCTTTGCCCTGCGCAGCGCGTAGAGGGCGTCGGCATACGCGCCGGCCTTCGGGCTGTCGGCGGGGTTGACGATGTCGATGCCCGCAAGGTCCGCGCCGTACTGCGCCGCGACGGCCCGTATGGTCTCCGCATCCCCCAGCAGTATGGGCCGGGCCAGCCCTTCGTCGCGTATCCGCGCCGCGGCCTGCACGGTGCGGGGCTCGTCGCCCTCCGGCAGCACAATGCGCTTTGTATTCCGGCAGGCCTTCTCCCAGACCTTTTCAATCATGCTCATGCCTGTTCCCTCCATGGATCGTCAGAATGTCACGCCGTCGAAGCCCTGCCAGACGTTCTTGCCGGTGTACGTCATGGCCGTCGCCTGGCCGCGCAGCACCTTCAAGACCGCCAGCGCCAGCGCCTCCTGCTCCATCTCGCCGGGGTAGACGTGGATCGGGGCGATCCATCCGCAGCGCTTGCGGATGCCCTCGGTGATGTCGTCAAAGCGCATCAGGCCGCCGGTGAGCAGTATGGCGTCCACCCTGCCGCACAGCACGGCGCTCATCTCGCCGATCATCTTGCATATCTGGTAGATCATGGTGTTCCACACCAGGGTCGCCTTTTTGTTGCCCTGACGGACCAGAGCGTGGATGTTGTCGGAATCGGAGGTGCCGAACAGGCTGACGAAGCCGCCCGCCCGGGAGCACATCAGCCGCACGTCTTCGACGGAATTGGCCTCGATGTAGTCCAAGAGCGCCAGTATCGGCACGCTGCCGATGCGGGTGGGGGTGAATGCGCCCTCGCCGTCCGCGCCCATGTTGCCGTCGATCATGCGGCCGTGGTCGTGGGCGCTGACGGTGATGCCGCCGTCGATGTGGGCCACGATGAAGTTCAAATCCTCATAGCGCCTGCCCATGGCCTCGGCGTGGGCCTCCGCCACCGCCTTTTGGTTCAAAACGTGGGAGTGGGCCACCCGGTAGACGCCCCGGATGCCCGTCAGCCGCGCGTAATCGCAGTATTCGTCCACGTTGGTGGGATTCAGGGTGTAGGCCTCCCGACCGTACTCCTGAGCGAACCGCCAGGCCAGCATGACGCCCAGCTTGGCCGGGTGCTCGCTGCCGCCGACGGCGGCCTCGGTGTCGTCATAGAGCTTCTGGTCGATCCGGGTCACGCCGCCCGGCTGGGTGCACGCGCTGCCGCCCCGGCCCACGAACACGTCGATCTCGGCGGGGTCCACCTTCTCCTGCGCCAGCATGTCCAGGATCACCTTGTAGCGGAAGGGCATCTGGTCGTTCACATGGGGGTATTGCAAAAGCACCGGCGCATCGTGAAACAGGCTCTTCTCAAACAGGGCCTTCTCGTCTTCAAAGAGACTGACCTTCGTCGATGTGGAGCCGGGGTTGATGATGAGCAGCTTGTATTTTGTCGCCATGATACATCCCTCAAATCGCGTTGGTACGGTGTTATTTTAGCATATGCGGTTGGGCGTTTCAAGCGCAGTTTATGAAAACAATGGTTCAAGACCTCTCAGTCACAGCCTGCGGCTGTACCAGCTCCCCTGAAAGGGGCACCTCATCCGTCATGGCTTCGCCATGCCACCTTCCCCTGAAGGGGAAGGCAAAGGCTGCCGCGAGTAGGCCGTAACCCCCTGCCTCCCCTCTCAGGGGAGGTGCCCCGGCCCGTAGGGCTTAGCGAAGCGTCAGGGGCGGAGAGATTCTTGTAAGCGATGGAGAAGAGGATCTCACAACGATCCGTGAAGGGCCAAAACAATGGGGATGGATTTGTTTTGGGCAAAAAAATCGTGCAGATCGATGAAACTGCACGATTTTGTGTGGTACCGGCGATCGGATTCGAACCAATGACACTCCGGGTATGAACCGGATTCTCTAGCCAACTGAGATACGCCGGCATAAAAGCCAATCCGAAGGATTGGCGATGGTTGCGGGGGAGGGATTTGAACCCTCGACCTCCGGGTTATGAGCCCGACGAGCTACCGGACTGCTCTACCCCGCGTTATTTGCGAAGGGCCTTTCGCTCAACGCAAGAGTTATTATAACACCTGCGGCGGGCGATGTCAACCCCCGCATAGAATTCTTAACGAAAACGGGTCAGTGCCTCGGCGGGCGGTTGCGCTTGATCTCGTAGAGCTGGTTGTCGGCGGACTCGATGAAGTCCTTGGCGCTCATGGACGGCTCCCAGCGGGCCACGCCGATGCTGAGGGTGAGGGTATAGGGCTTGTGGAGGGTTTCGCATATGGCCTTGAGGTTTGCCTGGATATCGTCGCGCAGCTTGTCGCACTCGGCGCGGGAGCCCTCCACCAGTATCATGAACTCGTCGCCGCCGTAGCGGGCGATGTAGGGCCTGCGGGTGAAGGTGCCGCAGGTGTTCTTGAGCACCTTGGCGACGTGGATGAGCGCCTCGTCGCCCTCCAGGTGGCCGTAGGTGTCGTTGATGGTCTTGAAGTAGTCCACGTCCATCATCAGCAAAAACAGGGATTCGTTGTGGTTGAGCAGCTTGTATTCCAGGAAGGACAGCAGGTTCTGCCGGTTGTTCACCTGGGTGAGCTTGTCCAGGGAGATCTGGCGGGTGGAGGAATCCATGTACATGCACAGAAGCTCGATGGCGAGGCACACGCACATCACCGGGAAGCCTTCGCCGAGGTTCGACAAAAACCAGGCGATCAGCAGGCTCAGCGAGAAGGAGGCCGTCAGCCACAGATGGCTTTTGCGGTTGTTCTCAAATTCGTAAGGGATGCGCTTGATCAGCGGCAGGCTGAAGCACATCGACAGGCACACGAGATAGCCCATCTCATAGTGGAACCACATGTGGCGGACGTAGCTGCCATCGGCGGTGATCTCAAACAGTATGTGGCTTTTGAGGTTGAAGGCCACCAGCGCCACGGGCGGCAGGAGGGAGAGCGCCAGTATGAGGCGGGTGCGCTTTCGGTTGAACCTGCTGGACTGGAGCGTGATCCGGGCGTACAGGCACCAGGCCACCACGCCCGCGCACAGGCTTAGGTGATACAGCGATTTGAACAGGTACGACGCCGACACCGCGATGCCGGGGATGAGCCGGAAACCGTTGAACACGGTAAAGAGCAGATTGCAGATGAAGTTTATTAAAAATACCCACAGCATGCTGCGCAGGCACTGCTCGCTGGCGGAATCCGAGCCGCTGCTGTTGGACCAGTGCAACAAGAGCGAGACGATGACAATGCAGATCAGATAGATCTCCACATAGAGCGCTGCAGCCATTTTCAGCATTCCTTTCGTCAGGCGTTAAACGGTGGACCCATATCGCGGATATGCACAAAATCTTATACTTATATTATACATTGTTTTCCTTGTGTTGAACAGAGGTTAAATGTTAAATATCTTAACAAATTCCGAACGATGCGGCTTTTTTCGCTAAAAATGAGAAAGCGACGATCATATAATATTGTAAATACAGGAAAAATATGATATAATTATAATGTATGGATATGGGAGGTTGTTACGGCATGTCAGATAAAAAGCTATTGAAAGCGGGACTTTCGGTCCTGTTTGTGCTGCTGATGTGGCTTCTGTGCTGTACGGTGGGGCACGCGGCTTCCATGGACGCGGTTTGGCCGGAGAGCCCCGGGATCGACGTAAAAGCCGACGGCAAGCTCGTCATTGACGACAGCAATATGGACAAGGGATATATCATGGTCAGGACCTCGGAGCCCACGAGCCATGCCATGAAGGTGACGGTCAGCCAGGGCCAGTGGCAGTTGATCTACGACCTGAACAGCGAGGGGGAGTACGAGGTCTTCCCGCTGCAGCAGGGGTCGGGCCAGTATGAGATCGCCCTGTTTGAAAACGTAAAGGGCAAGAAGTACTCCTCCGAGGGCAAGCTGGTGATCGACGCGCAGATGAGCGATCAAAACGCCGCCTACCTGGTGCCGAACCAGTATGTGAGCTACGAGCTGTGGACCTCCGCGGTGCAGAAGTCCGACGAGATCTGCGCGGGCATGACGCCGGACCAGGCGTTCCAGGCGGTCTCCGATTTCATCTCCAGCGAGTTCGCCTACGATTTCGTGCGCGCCAAGACCATTTCCTCGGGCGAAAAGCCGGATATCGACTACTGCTACGACAACCGCATGGGCATCTGCCAGGACCTCGCGGCGGTGACCGCCTGCATGCTGCGCGTGCAGGGCGTGCCGACCCGGCTCGTCATCGGCTATGCCGACAAGTACTATCACGCCTGGAACACGGCGGTGGTCAACGGCGAGGAGATCTTCTTCGATCCCACCCACGCCGTGGGGGCCATCGACGCGAAAAAGTATCAGACGGAACGCATGTATTGATTTCATCCTATATATAATCGCTGAGGAGGGTTTTGTTCATGGCCGGAAAGGGAAAGCGGAGCATCACTTCCGCAGAATTGTCCAGCTTCTGCAGCCAGGTGGCGCTGATACTCTCTGCGGGCCTGCCGCTCTACGACGGCATGGAGACACTGGCGGAGACCACCCGCGGCACGGAATACGCTGATCTCTACGAAAAGGTCTATAAGGGCGTCAACGAGACGGGATCGCTGTATCAGGCGCTCAAGGAGGACGACCGCTGGCCCACCTACCTGGTGGAAATGACGGGCATCGGCGAACAGACCGGCCAGCTCGAGAGCGTCATGAACGGCCTGTCCGAGTACTACGGCCGTGAGGAGCGCATACGCACCTCCGTGGTGAGCGCCATCACCTATCCCCTGGTGCTGGGCGTGATGCTGGTGCTGATCATACTGATCATGCTGTGGAAGGTGCTGCCCGTGTTCCAGCGGGTGCTCAACTCCATGGGCATGGAGATGACCCGCTCCGGCTCGGCGATGATGAACCTGGGCTCCACCATCGGCTGGGTGGTGCTGGCGCTGGTGGGCGTGGTGGTGCTGGCCGTGCTGGTATGCGCCATACTGATGAAGACCTCCGCCCGCGACGGCGTGCTCTCTTTCCTGCGCAAAATCTTCCCGCCGATTCGCCGGCTGAGCATGAAGCTGTCCTCCTCCCGCGTGGCCAGCGTGCTCTCGATGATGCTCTCCTCGGGCTTCCCCACCGGCGAGGCGCTCCGGCTCATGCCCTCGATCCTCTCCGACGCCGAGGCCGGCGACAGGGTGCGCGGCATCCACAAGAACCTGGAGTCGGGCATGTCCTTTGCCGAGGCCATGGAGCAGTCCCAGTTGTTTGAGGGGCTCCACAACCGCATGATCCGCATGGGCGTGGCCGCGGGCCGCGAGGACCAGGTGATGAACAAGATCGCGGGCATCTACGAGGAACAGGTGGAGACCGGCATCTCCCAATTGGTGTCCATCATCGAGCCCACGCTGATCGCCCTGCTCTCCGTCGTCATCGGCGCGATACTGCTGTCGGTGATGCTGCCCATGGCGGGCATCCTTTCCAGTATGCTGTAAGCGAAAAGGGCGATGAGGGCATCGCCCCTACAACCGCGTTGTATCCGTAGGGGCGATCCCCCGATCGCCCGCCTGACCGAACGGTTATCCAAATAAACAGAGAGGGGCGATGGGCGTTGGCCAATCGCAAGGAAATTGCGATCATTCTGCTGATGATCCTGCTGCTGGGCGGCGTATGGATGCTGGTGAGCCGGGTGGATACCGCCCAGAGCGGCGCGCAGACCCAGTTTGTCTACGACGCGGTGCACAACGCGGCGCTGACCTGCTATGCGGTGGAGGGCGCCTATCCGGACGATCTGGAGTACCTGCGGGAAAACTACGGCCTGGCCTATGACCAGTCGCGCTACATGGTTTCCTACGATGCCTTCGCGGCCAACCAGGTGCCGACGATATTTGTGACGGAAGTGGAGGCGGACGCATGAGCAACGGCAACATGAAAGTGCAGCACGGCATGCAGGGCGCCTTCATATTCGTACTCCTGGGGCTGTTCGCGCTGATGTCTACGCTGATGGTGCTGCTGGGGGCGCAGATGTACCACGCCACGGTGGATCGCTCCCAGTACAACAACGAAAACCGCGTGATGGGCGCGTATGTGCGCAGCATGGTGCGCTCGCTGGATTCCGGCGAGATCAGCGTCGAGGCGCCCGGGGGCATCCCGGCGGTGGCGCTGAAGGAGACCTGGGAGGGCGAGCAGTACGTCACCTGGATCTACCAGTACGACGGCGCGCTCTACGAGCAGTACACCGACATGGAAGATGAATTCAACCCCGAGCGCGGCACAGAGATCTGCGCGGCGAACAGCCTGTCCGCGGAGCTGGAGGACGGACTGCTGACGGTTCGCCTGACCAACGGTTCAGACGAGCCGTGCACCGTCCGGGTGGCGCTCAGGTGCGCCGGATAGAACGAGTTTAGGAGTCTAAGATGGGCAGCAGAAATCGATCAAACGTGCTATTGGTGGAGATCCTCATCGCGGTTCTCTTCTTTATGCTGTCGGCCACGGTGCTGGTGCGGGTGTTCGTCACCGCCCGCAACATGACCGTCCGCGCCGGGGTGGAGACCCAGGCGCTGGCGGAGGCGCAGAATGTGGCCGAGACGCTCTACGCGGCGGAGGACCCGGCGGCCGCGCTGGAGCAGATGCAGTTCAAGCTGTATCACGGCGCATGGAGCCGCGCGGAGGGCGATTACACGCTGTACGTTGAGGGCGAGGAGAAGCCCGCCGACGCCGGCGTGAGCTGGGTGGGCACGGTGCGCGTGTTCTACCGCAGCCGCAATGTTGACCGGGCCCGGCAGGAGGACGAGGAGCTGTTCTCCCTGCCCTGCGCCCGTTACAGGGAGGTGCCGGTATGAACCGCAAGAGCAGGGTTTCCTTCGGCCCCGGCGCCGCCTCGCTGATACTGATCGTGGTCATACTCAGCATGAGCGTGCTGGGCATACTGGCGCTGATGAACGCCCGCAATGACATTAAGCTCTGCGAGCGCAGCGTGCAGGTGGTGCAGGCGGGCTATCAACTGAACGTGGAGGCCGAGCGCAAGCTGGCCTCGCTGGACGCCATCGCGGCGATGTACGCCGCCAAGTCCGAAAATGACGACGACTACGCCGCCGCCGTCCGCGCCTTCCTGCCGGCGGACATGGCGATGAACGGCCGCGAGATATCCTGGAAGGTCACCGACGGCGTGCGCACGCTGGAGTGCGCCGTCTCCCTGAATCCGCTGGGGGAGGGCAGGCGCTTCAAGTGGGTGGACCATCGACTGACGGCGACCACGGAGGAAACATGGAACTGAAAGAACTGCTGAAAAAGGCCTACGAGCTGCAGGGCTCGGACATATTCATCGTACCCGGCGCCCATGTGACCTGCAAGGTCAAGGGCACCATGGTCCCCCTGACGGACGAGATCGTCAAGCCCGCGGGCACGGATCTGCTGGTGCGCGAGGCCTACGAAATGGCGCGGCGCGACATCGCCAAGCTGGACGAGGAGGGCGACGACGACTTCTCCTTCTCGCTGATGGGCTTAAGCCGCTTCCGCTGCAACGTGTACTATCAGCGCGGCACCAAGGCGGCTACGCTGCGCATGGTGGCCTTCGGCCTGCCGGACCCCCACGAGCTGGGCATCCCGGATATGATCATGGACCTGGCCCGCTTCCGCAACGGCATGATACTGGTCACCGGCCCCGCCGGCAGCGGCAAGTCCACGACGCTGGCGTGCATCGTGGACAAGATCAACCGGGAGCGGGACGGCCACATCGTCACCATCGAGGACCCGATGGAGTACATCCACAGCCACCAGCGCTCGCTGGTCAGCCAGCGCGAGGTGCCCAACGATTCCCCAACCTTCGCCCGCGCCCTGCGCGCCTCGCTGAGACAGGCGCCGGACGTCATCATGCTGGGCGAGATGCGCGACCTGGAGACCATCAAGACCGCCATCACCGCGGCGGAGACCGGCCATTTGCTGCTCTCCTCGCTGCACACCACCGGCGCGGCCAAGACCGTGGACCGCATACTGGACACCTTCCCGGCGGAGCAGCAGGCCCAGGTGCGCGTGCAGGTCTCGATGATACTGCGCGCCGTGGTGTCCCAGCGCCTGGTGCCCAAGAAGGACGGCGGACAGGTGGCGGTGTTTGAGGTCATGACCGTCAATCCCGCCATACAGAACCTGATCCGCGACGGCCGCACCCACCAGATCGACAACGCCATCTTCGGCGGCGCGGGCCAGGGCATGCTGTCCATGGACACGGAGCTGCAGCGGCTGTGCAGGGCGGGCACCATCACCCGCGAGACCGCGCTGCTGTACGCCGTGAGCCCCGAGACGCTGGCAAAACGCATATGATTTCCTGAACGACCGGCTGGTTTCATGATCCCCGCCGCGCGCGTGGCGGGGGTTTGCGTGTATTCAGGGTTACAGGCAAAAGTAAATATGCAATTTATCCCGTAACATGGTTGACATACGGGATGAGTATGTTATAATTGTAGTATGGTGTCATAAAATGGATTTATGGGGCCTGTGTCCGGTGACCGGACGGTGTCCGCGATATGATCCCGGGAGGGTGTGCGATGCTGACCATAGAGAAGCTCAACGAGTACGGCGCGAACACGGCCGAGGGGCTGACCCGCTGCTTCAACAACGAGGAATTCTACCTGAAGCTGGTGCACATGAGCATGAACGATCCCTGTTTTGACCGGCTGAAGGACGCGGTGGACGCCGGCAACGCCGTGCAGGCCTTTGAAGCCTGCCACGCGCTCAAGGGCTCCATAGGCAATCTGGCGCTGACGCCGATCTACGAGCCCGCCTGCGCGCTCACTGAGCAGCTGCGCGGGGCCGGGGAGATGGGCGATGTCAGCGCGCTGTACGGCCGGATCATGGATGCGGTCGCGCGGTTGAGGGCGCTGGACAAATAGCCGGTCGGTATCCTCTTATATATGTAACGATTGATTGTGACGCGACGTCTTGACCGATCAAGACAGTCGCTTGCCCTGATAGAGACCAACCAGGGGGTGTGCGCATGGAAAACAGTGTCAGGATTCAGTTGATGGGGAACTATCTGTTCTATATCGATGAACAGCGCATCGAGAATCCGATCAGCAAGACGCGCAAGGGCTCGGCGCTGATGTCCTTTCTGATACTGAACCGGGGGAAGCCCGTGGCCAATCAGCGGCTTCTGAGGGAGCTGTGGCCCAGCAACACGGTCACCAACCCGGAAAACGCGCTCAAGACGCTGGTCAGCCGCGTGCGGACGATGCTGAACCAGATGGCGCCCGGCATGGGCAAGAGCATCGTGTCCGATCGCGGGGCCTATCACTGGGAGCTGCTCGACGGCGTGCGGATCGACGTATTGGAGATCATGGACATCTTCGACGAGCTGGGCCGGACCCGCGAGGAGAACGCCCTGCGCCAGCTCTATCAGCGGCTGATGAGCCTCTACAAGGGCGACCTGTTCCAGACCGGCGATCTGAACGAGGAGGCCGCCTACGCCGAGCAGATGCACCGCCAGTACCTGAACGCCGTGTACCAGTATCTGGACCTGCTGCGCAAGGACGAGGCCTACAACGAGATCAGCGCGGTCTGTCGCAAGGCGCTCAACGTGGACAACTTCGACGAGCACCTGCACATCGAGCTGATGAAGGCCATGGTCAATCTGAACCGGGTCAGCGAGGCCATGGAGCAGTACCATCACGCCGCCAACATGACCTACCGCTACCTGGGCGCGGAGCCCAGCGAGAGCATGCAGGCCTTCTACATGCAGCTCAACCGGTCCCGCAAGTCGCTGAAGTTCAACATGGACGCCATCCGCAACGAGCTGCGCGACGCCAACGCCAACCGCGGTGCCTTCGTGTGCGATTACAACATGTTCAAGGAGATCTACAACCTTGAAATGCGCAATCTGGAGCGCTTGGGCACCACCATGTTCCTGGGCATCATCATGATCGGCGACGTGGAGGACACCCACATCAGCTACATACGCCAGGACAACATCATGAACGGCCTGATCGAGATCCTCCGCGAAAACCTGCGCAAGGGCGATATCATCACCCATTTCGCGCCCACCATCGTGGCCGTGCTGCTGCCCACCGTCAACTATGAGACCGGCAGCATGGTCATGGAGCGCGTGCGGCTGCTGTTCTACAAGCGCTTCCCCAACTCCAACATACCCTTCCATCACCGGCTGGGCATGCTGGGGCCGGATACCTTCAACGACGCCAACGACATCGAGGATATGTAATCATTTCCCACATCGCCCGGCAACGGGCGATTTATTATGTGTATAAATATACATATAACGCATAAATATACGGTCGATTTTGGGTCACATTTCCATATAATATGACGAAAAATAGAATTAAATCATATTGACGTCGAATTTCTATCAAAAATATGTCGAGTTGGGCAACATGTTGAAATTGCGCGCGAATTGTGATGGAAATTGAGGGGTTTGTGTCGCGCAACGTTACATGAAAAGTGATAAAAAATGCAGCGGGCAGGGAAAGAAGGTCATGATTCGGCCCAAAAAGCCCACAATTGCGCGATTTTAGGCAGGGACTGTCGGTTACGTTGCCGACGCCGTTGCGCGGCGATAAAACCGGTCCGGGGAATGCGACGGAAATGCAGAAACCGGCCGTCCAATCCGACAAAGTGTGAACGACGGCGCGAACGGAAGTCTTTTTTTGTCAATTTTATTAACGTTATAATCAATTTGTTGCAAGTTCTTATCATTTGCCGAAGTTTGTTGTATTTGCATAATTATTGATGCTATAATCATCTTGCAATTGAGGCAGCGGGGGATGAGGCATACGTGTTTCGTCTTTCGCGAGTATAATGGGGAAGCGGAACGGCAGAAACCGGTTCCGCGGAGAGGAGTTTGTACCATGAAGAAAATTGCGTTCTCGATCCTGGCCGTAGTGCTGCTGATGACATTGGTCCTCGGTTCCGCCTTCGCGGTGACCGGCGACATCACCACCCGCGATGTCAAGGCCTATGCCGACCCGAATTTCAAGAAGTACGTCGCCACCATTCCCGCCAAGACCTCCGTTCTGGTTCGCGCCTACGGCTCCTACGCCGACATCTATGTCAATGGCGTTGAGTGCTTCATCAGCCCCTCCGCGCTGACCTGCGGCAAGAAGGACTACGATTACATCGGCTACGCCACCCTGAAGGCCGGCTCCAAGGTGTATCAGCGTCCCTCCACCACCAGCAAGTCCGCCACCACCTCCAGCGACATCAAGGTTCTGGTCTATGCCGCCAGCGATGGCCTGGCCATGATCCGCACCACCGGCAAGGGCGTGTTCGGCTTCGTGAACGCGAAGAACCTGACCAACCTCAAGGCGCGCTGATCTTCATAGGTACACATGAAAGACCGCCGGGGATTTTCCCGTCGGCCTTTTATATTTTTACGAAGAATCACCCGAGCGCCACGGGCAAGGGCTGCTTTAAGAGCGCCTGGCAGGCGGGCATGTGACGGGTCAGCTGCCTGAACTCCATCACGGCCTCGATGGGCGCGCAGGCCAGCAGCCCGGGCAGTATGCGCTGGGCGACGGCCATGTCGAACACCCGGTTCGCGTTGGCCTCCTCCCCGAGCACCACCAGCATCGCGGCGCAGTAGCGCCAGGCGTCGTCGAGGGCGCGGCGGGAGATGACGACCCCGCGGCGGGCCATGGCGTCGCACAGCAGCTTCATGCGCTCCACGATGGCCGAGGGCAGGTCCGCCTGGGGCAGGGACCGCTGGATGGCCTGTATGGAGGTCAGCGGGTATTCCGGCGCGGGCCGGCGCTGGGCGGGCTTCCAGGGCAGGTTGGCCGGCGCGGACAGCCGCACCAGGAAGCCGCGGTTGAGCGTCGCGGCGTTCATCGGCATGCCGGAGTGGGCATCCTGCAGGGTGAGCACGGTGCGCCATTCGCTCTCAGACACCTGGGCCATGCCGCGCAGCGCGTCCGGGGCAGGGCAGAGGTTGGCGTCGTCGAGGATCACCATGGCGGGCGCCTCCGGGGTGCGCAGCATGCGCTTCACGCGGCTGCCCCGCAGCACGGGCCGCGGCTCGGGGGCGTAGAGCGCCGCGCGGTCGCAGCCGCTGATGCCCAGTGCGTCGGCGAGCATGAGCGCCATGGTCGTCTTGCCGCTGCCGGGCGCGCCGGAGAGCAGGAGGGTGGGGGACAGGGTCAGGCAGACGCACAGGTTCGCGGCGTCCGCCCGGGACAGGGACCAGCCCTCGGCGTCGGCGCGCTGTATCAGGCGCTCGATGAAGGCGTTGATGTCGATCTTCTCCGGCGCGGCGGGGATGGCCTCGCTCTCGTCGTTTCCGCGCAGCATCGCCATGCGCTCGTTGATGCGGCGGATCAGCGCCACATCGCGGATCTTCTGCTCGAGCTGCTCGCCCGAGAGCTCATCCAGCAGGTTGCGGGCGTCCTTCGCGGCGGCTCTTGCGTCGCTGGCCATCTGCTCGTACCGGGCTTGCTGCTCCTGCGCGGCGCGGGTCTTCTCCACGGCCTCGGCCAGGGCGCTTGCCTCATCCCGGCGGATCTCCTGCTTGAGCTGCTCGCGGATGTCGCTGCCCCCGGCCTTGAGCTTGTCCAGGTCGCTGAGCAGCTTGAGGCGCTGGGCTTCCAGCTGGTCGAGCTGGGCCTCCACCAGGTTGAGCCCCGCCTGCTCGCGGAACTGGCGCAGGGAATCCTTGAAATCGCCCACCTGGCTCACCGCGTCCAGCAGCGGCGCGCGCATGTCGGGCTGGCCCCAGGCCTCCCTGAGGGCTTCCACGGCCACGTCCACGGGGTTGCGCACCGGCGCGCCGGTGACGATGGGGCTGGCGGACATGCCCAGTTGATTCAGCCGGGACGCCTGCCACTTTTCGTCGATCAGCTCCTGCAGGCTGCGCCCCCTGCGGGGGTTGAGCCCCGCCTGGGCGGCGCGAAGCTGTTCGGCGCGGCTCAGGTGCGGGTTCACCGGCTTGGGGACCATGCTGGCGTCGTGGTGGATCCAGGGCTTGTCGCCCTTGCCCTCCGGGGCCTTGGGCGCTTCGGGCTCGGGTTTGACCGCCTCTGCGGGCGGCGTCTCGGGCTTTTCCACGGGCTTTTCCGCGGACTTTTCCGCGGGCTTCTCTGCGGGCTTTTCCGGGGCAGGCTTTTCTGCCGCCGCCGGCTGGGGCTCCTCAGACTTCACGGCCTTTTCGGGCTTCTCGTTCTTTTCGGCCTTTTCGGCCTTTTCGGCCTTGTCGGGTTTCTCATGCTTCTCCGGCTTTTCGGGGAGGTCGCACACCTCCTCCATGCTGCCGGCGGCGCGGATGGCGAAGCGCAGCTTCTCCTCCCCGAACCCGGGCAGCTCGAACACCTGCAGGTCCTCCACGGGGCACATTGCGGGCGTCACCCGCAGCGCGGCCTGACCCTCCGCGTCGGGCACGGCCTCCCAGGTGTAGCAGGCGGGGTTCGCCGCGCCGTCCTTCTCCAGCAGCACCATGCTGGTGCGTGGGGTGGCCACCGGGCCCTGCGCGGCGTCGGCGGGCAGCAGCTCGAAGATCATGCCTGGGGCGGGGGTGCGCACCACGTCGGAATAGATGATGCAGGCGTTGATCTCCTCACCCTCGGGCCGATAGTTTTTGTTGGGCCGGATCTTGTCGTTGTCATTGGGATGCTCCCGAAGATCGACCACGCAGAACAGCCCCATCTGGCGCATGCGCGTCTTGAAGTGATAGGATTCGTTTTTATCCGGCACGATGCGGATGCAGCCCTCGTCCGGGTACGACTTTCCGCCCTCGAAGGGCACGTATTTGCCGCCGTCGTCCAGGAGCAGGGGCTTGAATCTGAAATATGACCGGAGGGGATTGTCCTCCTCCAAAATGCCTACGCACAGCTTGCCGGGCAGGGACATGGGCGAACCTCCTGTTGGTCACGCCGCGGGCGACCGGGGCGTGAATTTGCATCTTTAATAATGTATGTTTATCATCATGAATACCAAACATTTACTTCGTGTTAATTGTATCATCGTTCAATCGCGTTTGTCAAGATGAGGGACGACATATTAACAAAACGGGCCGTCCTTTTTATATTATTTCATTTTGCTTGACGGACGCGGCGGAATATGGGTATAATACGGATAATGGCGGCGTTCATGATGCGATAACGCCGCATAAAAACAGACCGGGGAGGCCAATATGAAGACAATCGGCATCGGCGTGATCGGCTGGGGCTTCATGGGAAGGATGCACACCCAGGCCCTGCGCAGCCTGGCGCTTTACTATCCGGGCATCGACTTCAGGGTGGAACTCAAATGCGTGTGCGCCCGTCACAGGGATAACGCGGAGGCCGCCGCGCGGGACGCGGGGTTTGAGCGCTATACCGACGATTACCGGGAACTCATCGCCATGGAGGACATCGACGTGGTGTCCGTGTGCACGCCCAACGACCGGCACGAGGCGATGGTGCTCGCGGCGATACGCGCGGGCAAGCACGTCTACGTGGACAAGCCCCTGGCGGTGACCGCCGAAAGCGCCCTGCGGATGGCCGAAGCGGCGGAGGCGTCGCCGGTTTTGACGCGCATGGTGTTCAACAACCGCTACTTCCCGGCCACCATCCGGGCAAAGCAGCTGGTGGAAGAGGGCAGGATCGGGGAGGTGCTGTCCTTCAGCGCCCGGTATCTGCACTCCGGGTCCATCGACCCCGACAGGCCCATCGGCTGGAAGCAGCAGCGCCAGGGCGGGGTGCTGCTGGACCTGGGCAGCCACGCGCTGGACCTCCTGCTGTGGCTGGTGGGGTATCCCAGCCGGGTGCTATGCAGGACCCGCACGCTCTACGAGGCCCGGCCCACCCGCGACGGCGGCGTGGAGCGCGCGCTGGCCGAGGACCAGGTGACCGCGCTGATGGAGCTGCCCGGCGGGGCCGTGGGCACGCTGGAGGCCAGCAAGATCGCCACCGGCGCAGACGACGAGCTGACCCTGGAGGTGCGCGGCGTCAGGGGCGCGATCAGGTGGAACTCCATGGACCCGAGCTATCTCGATTTCTACGACAACACCCTGCCCGAGGCTCCCTTCGGCGGCATGAAGGGCTTTACCCGCATCGAGGCGGTGCAGCGATATTCCGCGCCGGGCGGAAAGTTCCTGCCGCCGAAGAACGCCATCGGCTGGGATCGGGGGCATCTGCATTGCTACTATACCTTCCTGGACGCCGTGGCCCACGGCAAAGCGTCGGAAAACGGCATCGCCGAGGGCGCGCGACTGCAGGTGCTGATGGAGAAGATGATGCGGTCCGACCGCGAGGGCGTGTGGGTTGAGGTGTGAACGAACGGCTGCGCGCAAATTGGGAATTGGGAATGGGGAATTGGGAATTGAGCTGCCGGCTGCCGTGTGACGAATCCGTAGGGACGCCATAATTGGCGTCCACATAGCCCGTTTCGTATAGAACGGAGGCCAAGTATGGCGTCCCTACGGTTGATTTCCGGCATTCTATAATTCCCCATTCCCAATTATAACCGCATCTTTATATCGAGGTGAGCTATGAACCGAATGATCAAACTCTTAACCCTGCTCCTTGCAGGGCTCATGCTGACCGCCTGCGGCGCGGGGCTGTCCGAGGGCGGGCAGGACGTGGCGCTGTTCGCCGTGAACGTGGGCAAGGGCGACGCGCTGATCCTCAGGGTGGACGGGTACGCCTGCCTGATCGACGCGGGCAGGCCCTACGCCCGGGGGAAGGTGCTCTCGGCGCTGAAGGCCATGGATGTGGCGGCGCTGGACGCGGTGTTTCTGACCCACACCGACGGCGACCACGCGGGCGGGCTTGGGTGGCTGTCGGAGAGCGACATCCCCTTGGGCGCGTGGTACGCCCCGGCTTACTACACCGGCGTGAAGGACGAAAAGCACCCGGCGGTCAAGGCGGCGGCCCGGCGCGGCCAGTCGGTGCAGTGGCTCAGGCGGGGCGACAGCGTGCCGCTGGGGGAGACCGGCGCGGCGCTTCGGGTGCTGGCCCCGGATCGCCTGTTTGACGACAAGGACAACAACAACTCGCTGGTGATGATGCTGGAGACGGCCCAGGGCCGCATGCTGCTGACCGGCGACATGGAGCTTCCGGAGGAGGCGGTGCTGCTTGAGCAGGGGGACGATCTGTCCTGCGCGGTGCTCAAGGCGCCCAACCACGGCGACGACGACACCGTGTCCCGGGCCTTCGCGGACGCCGTCTCAGCGAAACTGGCGGTGATCTCTACCGACTCCGACGAGAAGCCGGAAACCCCGGACCCCGGGGTGGTGTCCCGGCTGACGGCGGCGGGCGCGGCCTGCCGTGTCACGCAGGAGGCGGGGCTGGGCCTCAGGGTGACGCTCAGCGGCGGTCAGCCCGACGTGACGGCGGTGGACATCGACGCGCCCCGGGCCGCCGGGATCGCGATCCGGAGCGTCGTGCCGGGGGACGATCTCATCACCCTCAGAAACGACGGCGCGGACTGCGACATGACCGGCTGGTATCTGTATTCCGACCGGGGCAATGAGCTGTACGCCTTCCCTGCGGGGTACGTGCTTCCGGCGGGGGCGACGGTCACCGTCGGCACCAATTCCAGCGACGACGGGGATTACGACCTGCTGTGGGATGACAAGAAGGTCGTGCACAAGTCGAAGCGGGACGATGTCGCGCTGTACGACGGGTGGGGCAGGATCGTCGACGTGATGTCGAACGGGTTTTGACAGAAGGGGCTGTCTCAAAACGGGTATAATACATTCCAACGTCGTGTAGGGGCGCCGATGCGGCGCCCGCCCGGCAAGAATCCTTGGTTTCTGTCGGGGCGGGCGCCCATTGGGCGCCCCTACATTGGCTTTGGCTGTATGTCAATTCGTTTTGTGACTGCCCCATCCGTTATGGCAGCGTCGCCAGCCCCTTCTCCACCAGCTTTTGCAGGCTCAGCAGTATGCCCAGCTTGGCGTGATACCAGGTCAGGCCGCCCTGGAAGTACACGGCGTAGGGCGGGCGGATGGGCCCGTCGGCGGAGAGCTCGATGGAGCTGCCCTGCACGAAGGCTCCCGCGGCCATGATGACCTCGGCGTCGTAGCCGGGCATGGCCCAGGGCTCGGGCATCACGTAGCTGTCCACCGGCGCGGCAGCCTGTATGCCGTGGCAGAAGGCGGACATGGCCTCGGGGGAGCCCAGCTCCACCGCCTGGATGATGTCGTGGCGGGCCTCCGTGCCGTCGGGCACCACCCGAAAGCCCAGCTTTTCGTAGACGTTTGCGGCAAATATCGCGCCCTTCAGCGCCCCGGCCACCACGGTGGGGGCCAGGAACAGCCCCTGGTACAGCGCGGGCAGCAGCCCCAGGTTCGCGCCCACCTCCTGGCCCAGGCCGGGGGCGCTTAAGCGGAACGCGCAGCGGGACACGCACTCGGCACGGCCCACGATGTAGCCGCCGATGGGCGCCAGCCCGCCGCCGGGGTTCTTGATGAGGCTGCCCACGGTCATGTCCGCGCCCACGTCGGAGGGCTCGAGGGTCTCGACGAACTCGCCGTAGCAGTTGTCCACCATCACGTTGAGGCCGGGCTTTACGGACTTGATGAAGGCGATCAGCTCCCCGATCTGCTGAACCGAGAACGTGGGCCGGGTGGCGTAGCCCTTGGAGCGCTGGATGGTGACCAGCTTCGTATGATCATTGATGGCCTGGCGGATGCCGTCGTAGTCGAAGGTCCCGTCGGGCTTGAGGTCCACCTGCCGGTAGCCGACACCGTACTCCCTGAGGCTGCACGGGGAGGGGCGTATGCCAATGACCTCCTCCAGCGTGTCGTAGGGCGCGCCCACCGGGCTCAAAAGTTCGTCGCCGGGCAGCAGGTTTGCCGACAGCGCCACTGCCAGCGCGTGGGTGCCGCAGGTGATCTGCGGCCGCACCAGCGCGGCCTCGGTGTGAAACACGTCCGCGTACACCTTCTCCAGCGTGTCGCGGCCCATGTCGTCGTAGCCGTAGCCCGTGGTTGCGGCAAAGCAGGCGGCGCTGACCCGGTTTTTCTGCATCGCGGAGAGCACCTTGGCCTGGTTGTGCTCCGCCACGGCGTCCACCGCCTCGAAGCGCGACTTCAGTGCTTCCAGTACATCCTCGCCGTAGCGGTACACCGCGGGGCTCACCCCGAGGGACGCATACATGTCGTTGAGATCCATATTTTCATCACCAATCGTCGTTATTGCACGAAATATGATAACAAAGCGGCGGGGGATTGTCAAGGCTGTGGGATGTCACAATTGTTTCACGCCATTGACCCGGTTTGAAGGCTACCAATCGCCCCCCGGATGCGTCTATAATAATAGATGTACAAAGGGGGGAATATCATGTCTCTTAAAAAGATCGTCTGCTTTGCGCTGGTGCTGGTGCTCTCGATGGGCCTTCTTTCGGCCCAGGCCGCGACCCTCAAGCGCGCGTGGATGGAATATGAGGATTACTCCGGCAACCGCGCCGAACAGTCCGTGACCGATGAAAAGACGCTCCAGGAGCTCTCGAAGATACTGCTGCGCGCCAAGGGCAACAGGGCCAAGCTGGACGGCTGCACGGTCAACTGCACGCTGTTCTGCATGACCGAATCCGGCAGGATCGTCGATTTCGCCTGCGCCACCGACGGCTGCCCTTATATCCAGAACCGCGCCAATGGCGATACCTGCAACCTGGGGGTGGATTACCAGCGCTTCTGGGAGATCTTCTCGAAGATCCGGGACGGCATGGGGCTGGAGGCCAGCGCCGTGTTCAACTGGTGAACGTAACACGTTCTCTGTTGACAACCTTCCCGCCGCATGCTATACTAATGTCACTATGAGGGGCCGGTTTGCGCGGCTCTGAGAAACGGAGAGGAAACATCAATGAAGAGGATTCAGACCATCAATACCCGCGACCTCAACAAGAGCGCTGCCACCGGCGGCTGCGGCGAATGCCAGACCTCCTGCCAGTCCGCCTGCAAGACCTCCTGCGGCGTGGCGAACCAGAAGTGCGAGAACAAGAACAAGTAAGATCATTCTTATGAAAATGCCGCCCGAAAAGGCGGCGTTTTTTATGCGGGGAGACACAAATGGTACATCAGTACAAACTCAACGGCTACAACATCGTGCTGGACATGGCCTCCGGGGCCGTGCACGCGGTGGACGAGGTGGCCTATGACATCATCGCGCTGTATCCCGATCACGCGCCGGAGGAGATCGTGAAGATCATCGCGGCGAAGTATCCGGAGGTCACCGGGGATGAGGTTCGGGAGTGCATCGCGGACGTGGAGGCGCTCAGGGCCGACGGCAAGCTGTTCTCCGAGGATAAATATGAAAACCTCGCCTTCGACTTCAAGGCGCGGCCGGTGGTCGTGAAGGCGCTGTGCCTGCACGTGGCCCACACCTGCAACCTGAACTGCTCCTACTGCTTCGCCAGCCAGGGCAAGTACCACGGCGAGCGGGCGCTGATGTCCTTCGAGGTGGGCAGGCAGGCGCTGGACTTCCTGATTCAGAACTCCGGCACCCGGCGCAACCTGGAGGTGGACTTCTTCGGCGGCGAGCCGCTGATGAACTGGGACGTGTGCAAGCGGCTGGTGGCCTACGCCCGGGCGCAGGAGAAGGTCCACGACAAGCACTTCCGCTTCACGCTGACCACCAACGGCATGCTGATCGACGACGACGTGATCGACTTCGCCAACCGGGAGATGAGCAACGTGGTGCTGTCGCTGGACGGCCGGAAGGCAATCCACGACGCGCTGCGGGTGGACTACGCCGGCCACGGCAGCTACGACCGTATCGTGCCGAAGTTCCAAAAGCTGGTGAAGGCCCGCGGCGGCAAGGACTACTACATGCGCGGCACCTACACCCGCCGCAACCTGGACTTCACCAATGACGTGTTCCACATGCTGGACCTGGGCTTCACCGAGACCAGCATGGAGCCGGTGGTGTGTCCCCCCGGCGACCCGGAGGCGCTGCGGGAGGAGGACCTGCCGGTGCTGTTTGAGCAGTATGAGATCCTCGCCAAAGAGATGATCAAGCGGAAGGAGGAGGGCCGGCCTTTCACCTTCTACCACTACATGATCGACCTGACCGGCGGGCCCTGTATCTACAAGCGCATCTCCGGCTGCGGCAGCGGCACCGAGTACATGGCCGTGACCCCCTGGGGCGACCTCTACCCCTGCCACCAGTTCGTGGGCGACCCGAAGTACCTGATGGGCAACGTGTGGGACGGCGTGACCAACACCGCCGTGCGGGACGAATTCAAGCTCGTCAACGCCTACGCCCGCCCCGAGTGCCGGGACTGCTGGGCCAAGCTGTACTGCTCCGGCGGCTGCGCGGCCAACGCCTATCACGCCACCGGCAACATCCGCGGCGTGTACGAATTCGGTTGCGCGCTGTTCAAAAAGCGCATCGAGTGCGCCGTGATGGTGAAGGTGGCCGAGGCCGTGGAGAACGGCGGGGAGGTCGGGAGCAGTGACTGTGGGGCTGGCTGTGAGGAATGTACGAAATGAGAATTGGGAATTAGGAATGAGGAATTAGGAATTGAGTTACCGGCTGCCGCGTTATATGCGATAGCCTATGCATGCAATGATCGTTCAGGCATTCTATAATTCCTAATATCTAACTCCTAATTCCTCATTATTGCGAGGCAGGTGCTGCCATGAACACTCCCATCTACACCTTCGTCACGCACTACCTCGAATCCGGCGCTTCCCGCCTGCACATGCCCGGGCACAAGGGGCGGGGGGTGATGGGCTGCGAGGCGCGGGACATCACCGAGATCGCCGGGGCGGACGCGCTCTATGCCGCCTCGGGCATCATCGCCGAGAGCGAGATGAACGCCGCCGCGCTGTTTGGCGCGGGGGCGACCTTCTATGCCGCGGAGGGCTCCAGCCAGTGCGTGCGGGCCATGCTGTACCTGGCGATGGTGAACCGCGTGGGCCCCATCGGGCGGCCCGTGGCGCTCGCGGCGCGCAACGCCCACAAGTCGCTTCTGTACGCGGCGGCGCTGTGCGATTTCGACGTGGAGTGGCTGTTTCCCGAGGGGGCGGGGAGCCTGTGCGCCTGCCCGGTAACCCCGGAGGCGCTGGCGGCGCGGCTTGACGCCATGGAGAAAAAGCCCTTCTGTGTGTTCGTCACCTCCCCGGACTACCTGGGTGGCATGCAGGACGTGCGCGGCCTGTCGGCGGTGTGCCGACGCTATGGCGTGCCGCTGATCGTGGACAACGCCCACGGCGCGTACCTGCGGTTTTTGCCGACGTCATTGCACCCGATGGACCTGGGCGCGGACCTGTGCTGCGATTCGGCCCACAAGACGCTGCCGGTGCTGACCGGGGGCGCGTATCTGCACGTCTCCGAGGCGGCCGACCGGCGGTTTTCGGAGGGGGCCAGGGCGGCGCTTGAGCTGTTCGGCTCCACCAGCCCGTCGTGGCTCATATTGCAGTCGCTGGACCTGTGCAACGCCCGGCTGGCGGGGGAGCTTCCCGCCGAGATCGCGCGGACCGTCGGGCGGGTCGGGGGGCTGAAGCGGCGCCTGTCGGAAAAGGGGTTTGAGGTTCTCGGCGGCGAGCCCATGAAGCTGACCCTGCGGGGCGACGGCCTTAAACTGGCGGAGGACCTGCGCCGGGGCGGGGTGGAGTGCGAGTACGCCGACAGGGAACACGTCGTTTTGATGTTCGCGCCGGACAACCCGGCTTCCGACTTTGACAGGATCGATGCGGTGCTCCGCGTTCCCCGGCCCCTCTGTGGGACGCCCGCCCCCGCGATGCCCCGGCCCGAACGGGCCATGAGCGTCCGGCAGGCGGTGTTCGCGCCCTGGGAGGACGTCCGCGCGGAGGAGGCCGTGGGCCGGGTGTGCGCCGCGCCCACGGCGTCCTGTCCCCCGGCGGTGCCCGTGGCCGTCAGCGGGGAGATCGTCACCGCCGAGGTCGCCCGGGCACTTCGGTATTACGGTATAGACCGCCTTCGGGTGTGCAAATAACAATTCTTCCGTTTGACAACCGCGTCGAATGGTGTATAATAGAGAATCATATAGAATCATATAGAGACCATGCAACGAAAGGACGGTGGAGGCATGGCGACAAAGAAGACGAGCATCGGCGGACAGGCGCTGATCGAGGGCATCATGATGCGCGGTCCGGAAAAGACGGCCATGGCGGTGCGCAACACCAAGACCAACGAGATCATCCTCGAGGAATACCCGACGAAGGGCAAGGACCGGGCGAAGCTGTTCAAGCTGCCGTTCATCCGGGGCATATTCAACATGTATGACTCGCTGTCCTTCGGCTACAAGTGCCTGATGCGCTCGGCGGAGCTGTCGGGCCTGGAGGACGAGGAGGAGAACAAGCAGCCCTCAAAGTGGGACAAGCTGTTCAACGCCATACTGATGCCGGTGGCGACGGTGCTGGCCGTGGCGCTGGCGCTGGGGCTTTTCGTGTACCTGCCGATGCAGATCTGGAAGTGGATCACCGCGTCGGCCCCGGCGGTGCAGCAGAACTACTACGCCCGGGCGGCCTTCGAGGGCGTGATGCGCATCATACTGTTCGTGGGCTACGTGTGGGCCACGTCGCTGATGAAGGACATCCGCCGCACCTATCAGTACCACGGCGCCGAGCACAAGACCATATTCTGCTACGAGGCCGGCCTGCCGCTGACGGTGGAGAACATTCGCCCGCAGTCCCGGTTCCATCCGCGCTGCGGCACGTCGTTTATGGTGCTGATGCTGATCGTGGGCATCATCGTGTCCATGTTCATACGGGTGGACAACCTGCTGCTGCGCACGGCCTGCAAGCTGCTGACCTTCCCCATCGTGGTGGGGGTGGGCTATGAGCTGATCAAGCTGGCGGGCCGCCGGGACGACCTCTTTACCCGCATCATCTCCGCGCCGGGCAAGTGGCTGCAGCGCGTGACCACCCGGGAGCCCGACGACAGCATGATCGAGTGCGCCATCGAGGCCATGAACAAGGTCATCCCCGCGGACGGCTCCGACAACTGGTGATTTCATAATTACCACACATAAATGGCAAAAAATGTTTGACTGAAAGTCTTTGCATTTGAATGGGTCCTCCGGTATGATATAGAATGCGATCATATATCGGAGGACTTTTCATGCGATTTTCGCGTTTCATGCGCGCCCTGCGGCGCACGTTCTTCAAGACCATGGCAGCGTTTCTGATGCTGTCGCTGGCGGCGGGCTGTCCCGGGGGCGACGCCCTGCAGGCGGGGCGGTTTATGCTGATGCCGGACACTGTGGCCCAGCCGTCGGCGCCAAAGCGGGTGTTGTCGATCACCACCGCCCGCAGGGGACACTACTACGGCTCCCACCCCGCCGAGGACGTGTACGTCACCCAGACCATCAAGCACACCTGTACCCTGGTGGCCGCCACCATGATGATCCGCAACTACGCCTGCCAGCGGGGCACGCCCTACGCCCACATGACCTCGTCGGTGGTCAGCCGCTACTGCTGGACCAAGAAGTACGGCCTGAGTCGGAGCTTCTCCGTGGGCCAGGTGGAGGTGGCCTGCTCGCCGGAGATCGGCAAATGTAAGGACAAGAAACAGTACCTGATCGACCAGCTCAAGAAGCACCGGGAGGGCGTGGTGATCTACGACACCGGCGCGCCCCACGCCATCTGGCTGTTCGGTTACGACGCCGAGGCGGACGTGTTCTGGTGCGCCGACACCATCAAAAGCCGCGGCGGCCACGCCATACCGCTTCAAGACTCCATCATCAAGGGCGCGACCCAGCAGGACAAGGTGGACACCATCGACAAGATCTGGTACGTCGTGAACCGGGAATACGCGGTATGAATCAGGATATTTTGATCCGCGCCTACGCGCGGATCGGGGCGCTGACCCCGATGCTCCGGGATTGCGGGGCGCTGTGCGGCGCGGCCTGCTGCCGGACGGATTCCGACGGCCAGGGCGGGGTGCACCTGTTCCCCGGCGAGGCGGCGCGGTTCAGGGACTGCGATTGGGTGGATCGCATCGTGCCCGGCAGCTTCGCGCCAATCATGATCTGCTCGGGACAGTGCGACAGGAATCTGCGCCCCCTGGGCTGCCGCATCTTCCCGCTGACGCCCGTCCGGGGCAAAAACGGCCGGTGGACCGTGCGGCTGGACGCCCGGGCGAGGGCCATGTGCCCGCTGGTGGCAAGCGGCATCGGCGGGCTCGACCCGGATTTCGTGAAGGCCGTGCGGAACGCGCTGCGGATCGTCGCCGGGGACCCGGAGGGGGAGGCCTTCCTCGAAAAGTGGTTTGAATTGGAAGAAGAATACCGCAAACCGCTGTGGTGAAAAGCCTTCCCCTTCAGGGGAAGGTGGATTAATGCCGTCAGGCATTAAGACGGAAGAGGTCGTGCCTTCCCCTTCAGGGGAAGGTGGCTGGCCGAAGGCCAGACGGATGAGGTGCAGTATGAACCGCATTGAGCGCATCCAGGCCATGGAGGCCTTTTTGAACGAGACCAGCGACGCCGTGGTGAACCTTGCCAACGCGCTGGAGGACTACGCGAAGGTGCAGGAGAAGGTGCGCAGGCTGTCGGCCTACTACGGCAGCGACGCATGGTACGGCGACATCGCCGCCGACCAGAGGGGCAGGCTGCCCGAGGACCTGGCCCGGGGCGTGCTGTCGGAGGACCTGATCTACGACATGATCGTCGGCAACCGCGACAACGCGCTTCGGATGCTGGAGATCGGCACGGAAATCATGCGGAAACTGTGAGCATAAATCATGCGGAAACTGTGAGCATATCGCTTGAACAATTAACACAGCGTCATTATAATGGTATACATCAACAAGGCTTCGCCCCCGCGGGTCGAAGCCCTTTTCATGATTACAGGGAGGCACAGCCATGAAGGTCAGAAATCTCGTTTCCAAGCGCTTCAAGGAGACCCCGTCGGACTGCCAGATCGCGTCCCAGGCGCTGATGATGCGCGGCGGCTACATCAAGCCCGTGGGCAACGGCATATTCACGCTGTTTCCGATCACCAAGCGCATCACCTCGAAGATCGAAAACATCATCCGCGAGGAGATGAACCGCATCGACGGCCAGGAGGTGCTGTTCCCGGTGGCCATGCCCGCCGATCTGTGGCGCAAGTCTGGCCGCTTCGATTCCATCGGCTCCGAGCTTCTCAGGTTCAAGGATCGCTCCGGCACGGATATGGTGCTGGGCATGACCCATGAGGAGGCGTCCGTTCAGTTCATGACCGACGTGGCGGATTCCTACACCCAGTACCCCTTCATGATCTATCAGATCCAGACCAAGTTCCGCGACGAGCCCCGCTGCCGCGGCGGCCTGATCCGCGTGCGCGAGTTCACCATGAAGGACGCCTACTCCTTCCACACCTCCCAGGAGGACCTGGAGAAGTATTACATGCGCTGCTATGAGGCCTACAACCGCATCTACGCCCGCTGCGGCGTGCCCGAGGTGGTGGCGGTGGCCTCGGACAGCGGCATGATGGGCGGCAAGGTGAGCCACGAGTACATGCTGCTCACCGACGTGGGCGAGGACACCATCGTGCTCTGCCGCGACTGCGACTACCGCGCCAACATGGAGGCGGCTCCCTGCCTGCTGACCAACGAGCCCGGCCAGATCGCGCCGCTTGAGAAGGTGGACACCCCGGACTGCAAGACCATCGACGACCAGTGCGCCTTCCTGAAGATCAACGCGAAGCAGACCTGCAAGGCCGTGATGTACCAGCGCAACGTGGACGACAGCTACGTGATCGTGTTCATCCGCGGCGACCTGGACGTGAACGAGACCAAGCTCCGCAACTTCTTAAAGGCCGAGGTGCACCCCGCCGTGGTCACCGAGGACAGCGGCATCCACGCCGGCTTCACCGGCCCCATCGGCCTGCCCGCGGGCGTGACCGTGGTGTACGACAATTCCCTCAAGGGCATCGAGTGGTTCGCCACCGGCGCCTGCGAGGACGACAGGCACTACATCGGCTTCAACATCGCCCGCGACGTCGGCGACGTGGAGTATGTGGACGTGGCCAAGGCCTTCGACGGCGGCATCTGCCCCGTGTGCGGCAAGCCCCACATCTACACCTCCCGCGGCATCGAGGTCGGCAACATCTTCCAGCTGGGCACCAAGTACACCGAGTCGATGGATATGACCTATGTCGATCAGGACGGCAGCCTCAAGCACCCCATCATGGGCTGCTACGGCATCGGCGTGGGCCGGCTGGCCGCCTCAGTGTGCGAGGCGCACCGCGACGACTACGGCCCCATCTGGCCCATCAGCATCGCCCCCTGGCACGTGCAGATCTGCTCCCTGCGCGCCGATCAGAGCGAGGTCGCCGAACAGAGCCAGAAGCTCTACGACGCCCTCACCGCCCGCGGCGTCGAGGTGCTCTGGGACGACCGGCAGGTGTCCGCGGGCGTCATGTTCTCCGACGCGGACCTGTTCGGCGTGCCCGTGCGCGTGGTCGTCAGCCCCAAGGGCTTGAAGAACGGCACCATCGAGATCGCCAGCCGCGATAAGTCCATGAAGGAGATCGTGCCCGTCGATCAGGCTGAGGATTTCGTGTATGATTACGTCTTAAAGGCGCTTCAGAAGCTGGAGTGCAGACTGTAAGATAATATGAATAAACAAAGCGCCATGAATCATTGGCGCTTTGTTTATTCATTTGCACCATGTACTATACAATAGTTTAGGAGAACAATATGAATTTGCATCTTGATTCATACCAAATAGAGAAGTATAGAAGCGCTTCACAAAGGGCGCGCGTTCTTACTGAAAACTGGGTTGGATCAAATCTGTATTGTCCTGTCTGTGGGAATGACGCTTTATCTCACTTTCCGAATAACATGAAAGTTGCTGATTTTTATTGTCCGATATGTATGGAACAATATGAACTAAAGAGCAAAAACGGTAAACTCGGGCATAAAATCGCCGATGGAGCGTATGATACCTTTGTTCAGCGTATAACGGATAAAACAAGTCCGGATTTTGTTTTCATGAGTTATGATACAGGAGATATGATGGTACATCAACTGTATTTTGTTCCCAAATTCTTTTTTGTTCCTTCTATTGCGGAAAAAAGAAAACCCCTTGGCGAAAAGGCGAAAAGGTGCGGTTGGGTGGGATGCAATATATTGTACGATCAGATACCTTTACAGGGCCGAATTGCGATTGTAAAGGATACTCAGGAAGTTGACAGACAACTCGTAAGGAAAAGTGTAAAACGTGCCTTCGGCATGCGTATAGACAATCTTGAATCCCGTGGCTGGTTGTTTGATGTGCTTCATTGCATAAATGGCATTACATCCACTGAATTTACATTATCGCAAATATACCAGTTTGAAAAAGTGCTGGAAATGAAATACCCATCCAATCACAATATCAGACCGAAAATACGCCAGCAACTTCAAGTATTAAGAGATCGAGGGATTATAGAATTTCTTGGAAACGGCAATTACAGGAAAGTATAGAATGACATTTGGGGTGTAGTATTGTTTATAATAGGAATCCAGCGGTGCGAAATAACGAGGATCTGAATATGGACAAAGAGGGTATTTGCGAGGTTATGCGGGACGGCATATCACTGCTTGAGACTTTTTGTGAACAATGTCTTCATCAGAATCAATAACAGACAAGGGACTGTCTTAAAACACATAATCATTTATAGTGAACGCTAATAGTATTTTTTTACTTTGGCTCTTTCTGACTATTCTCAATATGAACTTACTCCAATGGTCAAAGTAAAAAACTTCAATGACGTTTACTATAAATATGTGCATGTTGTAGGGGCGGCGATGCGCCGCCCGCCGTGATGTACGTTGCGTATCGTACCCGGGCGGGCGCCGCATCGGCGCCCCTACACATTTTTCATGAATCTATATGCGTTTTGAGACAGCTCCGAATTTTGTTTACAGCGTTTCGATCAGCTTATCCGCATACGCCTCAGCGGTCATCTCCCGGGGCTTATCGCCGACGGCATCGAGGGCCTTGTCCAGCCTGGCGGCGGGCTCGGTGCGGGCGATGTGGCGAAGCAGCATGGCGGCGGCGCGGAGTATGGAGGCGGGGTTGGCGAAGGCGCCGCGGCCGGTCTCGATCATGCGGGGGGCGGAGCCGTGGATGGCCTCGAACATGGCGTACTGGTCGCCGATGTTGGCGCTTCCGGCGGTGCCCACGCCGCCCTGGATCTGCGCGGCCTCGTCGGTGATGATGTCGCCGTAGAGGTTGGGCAGCAGGAACACCTGGAACTTTGAGCGGATGTTCTCGTCCACCAGCTTGGCGGTCATGATGTCGATGTACCAGTCCTCGACCTCGATGCCGGGGTACTCGGCGGCGACCTCGTGGCACAGCGCGGAGAACATGCCGTCGGTCTTCTTCATGATGTTGGCCTTGGTGACGACGGCCACGTAGTGCTTGCCGTTGTTCTTCGCGTACTCGAAGGCCGCGCGGGCGATGCGCTTCGTGCCGGGGACGGTGGTGACCTTGAAGTCCATGGTCAGCATGCCGGGCACCTCGATGCCCTGGCTGCCCAGCGCGTACTCGCCCTCGGTGTTCTCGCGGAAGAAGATCCAGTCGATGTGCTTCTCCGGCACGGACACCGGGCGCACGTTGGCGTAGAGGTCCAGCGCCCGGCGCATGGCCACGTTGGCGGACTCCATCGTGCCGCCCTTGGGCGTCTCGGTGGGGCCTTTCAGCAGCACGTCGCAGGTCTTTATCTCCGCGAGAATGTCGCTGGGGATGGCCTCGCCCTTCGCCAGACGGTTTTCGATGGTCAGGCCCTCGATGGGCTTTAAGATGATGCTGCCCGCGGCGATCTCGTCCTTCAGAAGCGCCTGCAGGACCCGCATGCTCTGGCCGGTGATGATGGGGCCGATGCCGTCGCCGTCGATCACGCCCACGGTGACCACCGGCAGGGCCTTGAAGTCCTTGGCGGGGGCGGCGTTCTGCATGCGCTCGGTGCGCGCGAGCTGGGCTTCCAACAGGGCGCGGTAGTGCTGGACTGCGTTGTCGATTTCGTACATGTTTTATTCCTCCGTTGTGATTTACTTCTCCTGCCCGTTCAGCGCGCGGTCGATGGCGTTTTCGATGTGCTGGCGCATCTTTTCGACGGCCAGGTCGGCATCGCGGGCGGTGATGGCCTCCAGTATGGCCCGGTGCTCCTGCACGGAGTTTTTGGCGCGTAGGGGGGCCTGCAGGGCGTTGTGCCGGTACTGCTGTATCTTCTTGTGCAGCGGGGCCAGGGTGTCCTGGAGGACCCGGCTGCCGCAGCCGGCGTAGATGATCTCGTGGAACTGGCCGTCCAGCGCGCGCAGGTGGTCCACGTCGCCGCGGGTCAGGTAGAACTCCTGGAAGTCCACGGCCTCGTTGAGCTCCTTGCGGTTGTCCTCGGTCATGTTGGCGATGAAGCCGCGCACCGCCAGCTCCTCGATGCGCAGGCGGATCTCGGACATATCGAGGTAGTCCTTCGGGGTGATGCCCAGCACCATGGTGCCCTTGGGGGTGTCCTCGATGAGGTGCTCCTGGAACAGGCGGCGCAGGGCCTCCCGCACCGGCGTGCGGCTCACGCCCAGCTCCGAGCAGAGCTGGAGCTCCGTGATGATCTCGCCGCGCTGGTATTTGCCGCTGAGAATATCCGTCTCGAGGTGCTCAAACACCTGATCCGACAGGGAAACGGTCTTGTAATCCATCATATTCCTAAGCCTCCTGTTCTGGGGTCACAGCCTCTTGTACTTGCCGCCGCTCAGTGCCTCGATCTTCGCCTCCAGCTCGTCGTTGGAGAGGGAGGTCTGCCGGCCGCCGGCGTACTCGGCGTCGATCCAGTCCTTGAGCCTGATGACCAGCTCGGACTTCTTGTCCACCTGCTCGTCGCCCTCCAGGCCGTAGTTGTCGTTGATCCAGTAGGCGATGCCCGCCAGGCCGCTGGCCTTGCCGATCATCACCGAGGGGGAGCGGCCGAGTATCTTGTTGGTGTTGAAGATGGTGTACACCTCGGCGTCTTTGAGCAGGCCGTCGGCGTGGATGCCGGCCCGGGTGGTGTTGAACTGACGGCCCACGAAGGGGGTCATCACCGGGATGTCGTAGCCGATCTCGTCCCGGAAGTAGCGGGCGATGTCGGTGATGGCGGTGGGGTCCATGCCGTCGAGGGAGCCGCGCAGGCTGGCGTACTCCATCACCATGGCCTCCAGCGGGATGTTGCCGGTGCGCTCGCCGATGCCTAAGAGCGAGCAGTTCACGCCGCACGCGCCGTACAGCCAGGCGGTGGAGGCGTTGGCCACGGCCTTGTAGAAATCGTTGTGGCCGTGCCACTCCAGCATCTCGCTGGGCACGTCGGAGTAGTGCTGCAGGCCGTAGATGATGCCCGGCACGCTGCGGGGCAGCGCCACCTCGGAGTAGGGCACACCGTAGCCCATGGTGTCGCAGGCGCGGATCTTCACCGGGATGCCGGCGTCCTGGCTCATCTCCTGCAGGGCGTTGACGAACGGCACCACGAAGCCGTAGAAGTCCGCCCGGGTGATGTCCTCCAGGTGGCAGCGGGGCATGACCCCGGCCTCGAAGGCGTCCGCGACGGTCTTCAGGTAATACTCCATGCACTGCTTGCGGCTCATCTGCATCTTCTTGAAGATGTGGTAGTCGCTGCACGACACCAGTATGCCCGTCTCCCGGATGCCCAGGTCCTTCACCAGCTTGAAGTCGTCCCGGGTGGCCCGTATCCAGGTGGTGATCTCCGGGAAGCGGTAGCCCAGGTCCATGCAGCGGGCGATGGCCTCGCGGTCCTTCTCGGAGTACACGAAGAACTCCGTCTGCCGGATGACGCCGTAGGGGCCGCCCAGCCGGGCCATCAGCTTGTAGAGGTCCACGATCTGTTTGACCGTGTAGGGCTCCACCGACTGCTGGCCGTCCCGGAAGGAGGTGTCCGTGATCCAGATGTCCTCCGGCATGCCCATCGGCACGCGCCGGTGGTTGAACGCCACGCGCGGGATCTCGTCGTAGGGGTAGATGTCCCGGTACAGGTTCGGGTTCGGAACATCCTGCAATGAATATTTGTACTGCTTCTGTTCCAGCAGGTTGGTCTTGTTGGACATTTCCAGCATGGTCTCATCTCCTCGGATCGCTTTAATGGGGTGACGCAATTTAGGTATTATTGTATACACGGATGCAGAGAATGTCAAGCGGTTTTGCCAAGACTTAATAAAACCTCCCTGCGGTGTTGCTCTTTACCGTATAGAACGGGCGATGAGGGCATCGCCCCTACGCCTCGCAACGAGGTTTTTCGTAGGGGCGATGCCCTCATCGCCCGGACTTCATACGATGAACGTTGAATCATAACCCCGCGACAGGTGCGCAGGGAGGCAGGGGCGGGACGATCAGAGGTACTGGTTGAACTCCAGCTTTTCACGGTTGGGGCCCAGTATGGTGAAGTATTTGACGCCGTTGGTCCAGAAGGGGAGCTGGCCCTCCTCGATGACCTCAAGCTTCATGGCATCGGCGATGTGGCGGGCCTCGTCGACGTCGGTGACGTTGATGGCGATGTGATCCACCGCGCCGGCCTGCCCGACGGCCCTGCCGTTCTGGTAGGTCTCGACGGTCAGGTCGCCCAGCCGGAGAAACGCCACCTGCTCGCCGTTGTTGTCGGCGCGGTGGGCCACCTCAAAGCCCAGGGCGGTGTAGAAGCGAATGGTCGCCTCGATGTCGTTGGTGGGCACGCCGATGTGCTGAAGCCCCGTTGCGATTTTTGAAAATGCCATGTGAAAGCCTCCTTTGTATCACTCGACCCCCTGGTTTCGGGGGATTTTTGTATATTTTACGCGCCTTGCGAGCAGTATCACCGCGCAGGCGACGGCGGCGCATATGCTCAGCGCCTGTGAGACGCGCACGGGCCCCCAGTACAGGCTGTCCGTGCGCAGGCCCTCCACCAGCGCGCGCTCCACGGCGTAGAGCAGCACGTAGGTAAGGAAGGTGTCGCCGGGGCGCTTGAACAGGCCCCTGCGTTCGGCGGAGAGCAGGAAGACCACGATCAGCAGGCACCAGACGGATTCGTAAAAGAAGGTGGCGTAGTGCCACAGGCCGTCCGCGCGGATGAACACCGCGATGGGGAAGCGTTTCATCCAGTCCGCGGCGACGGCGCGCCCGTAGGCCTCCTGGTTGAAGAAGTTGCCCCAGCGCCCGACGGCCTGCCCCAGCGCGAAGGACGGAGCGACCAGGTCGGCCAGCGTCAGGAAGCGCAGGCCCTTGACGCGGGCGTAGATCAGCCCCGCCAGCAGCCCGCCCAGTATGCCGCCGTAGATGGCCAGCCCGCCCTCCCAGACGCGCAGCGCGGAGAGGGGATCGGCGGCGTAGTCGGCCCAGGAGAAGATCACGTAGTACAGCCGCGCGCCCACGATGGCCGCGGGCACGCCGCACAGGGCCAGGTCGATCACCGTGTCCTTCGGCAGGCCGAACTGCCGCTCGCGGCGCAGGGCCAGCAGCACGCCCAGGCCGATGCCCAGCGCGATCAGCAGGCCGTACCAGCGCACGGACAGGCCGAGGATCGAAAAGCCGGTGGAATAGAATCGCATGTTGGTGCCTCGCTGTCAATGGGTTTTGGCGGACGCCATGAATGGCGTCCCTACGGCTTATTCCCTGATTGATAACATTATAATCTCAAAAGCAAGAAAAAGTCAACATAACCGCATTGCATCTGACTGGATTGTGGCGTATAATATAGAATACCATGGTTATGCTATGACTATTATACACGAACGGGGCGTGGACTATGCGCAAGAAGCGGAGGGTGACCGGCAGGTTTTACATATTCCTGCTGCTGTTGCTGGTGATCGCGTTTCTGATCGCCCGCCCGTTTTTGTTCGGAGGCCCGAGGGTGTCCCAGATCATGATGGCGAACACCCCGCAGGAGCAGACGGTGGACTGCGTGCTGATCCGCGACGAGCATCTGATCGAGTCGGACTCCACCGCCCGGGTGGAGTACATCGCGCCGGAGAACTCGCTGGTGGCCACCGGGGACATCGTGGCGAACCTGTATACCACCGGCTACTCCGAGAACCTGCTGAACAACCTGGAGGCCACGCGCTCCAAGATACAGGAGTACCACAAGCAGCTGCTCAACAACATCGTGGACGCCGACCTGAACCGGCTGGACCAGCTCGTGGACATGATGGCGCTGGAGTTCAAGAACCTCATCACCCACCAGACCACGGGCAACCTGAAGAACGTCACCGCCCAGCTGGAGACCGCCATGGTCAAGCGGCAGGAGTACCTGAGGCAGAACAAGCGCACCGACAACAAGCTGACCAAGCTCTACGAGGAAGAAAACGCCCGCATGAGCAGCATACAGTCCTGGCGCAAGGTGGTCAACGCGGACCGGGACGGCGTGGTGTCCTTCTACCTGGACGGCTACGAGAAGGACCTGACCCCCGCCACCCTCAAGAGCCTGACCATACAGGACATCCGCTCCGCGCTGGGCGGCGCGCCGCTGGCCACCACGCAGTCCACCCGGCAAAACGGCATCTGCCGCATCGTGGACCAGGACAAGTGGTACGTGGCGGTGCTCATCGAGGGCAACAACTGGACCCCCATGGTGGGGCAGGACAACTACTACATGATGATGGAGGGCTTTGACGATTTGGCCTTCAACGCCGCCGTCACCAGCGTGCAGAAGGACAGCGGCGTCACCCTGGCGGTGTTCGAGGTGGACAACCCCATGGGGCCGCTGATCTACCTCCGCAGAGGGCGGGCGCAGTTCAGCATCACGCTGCAGGGCCTGGCCGTGCGCACCGAGGCGCTCTACAACGACAACGGCCAGATGGGCGTGTGGGTGTACGACGTGCCCGGCGGCACCTTCGTGCCGGTGGAGGTGCTCTCCACCAACGGCAATATCGCCATGATACAGCCCCTCGTGGACGGCTCGCTGACGCTGGGCCAGACGGTGCTGATCAAATAAGGAAGTTGACGAATCATGAATCAGGAAGCGCTGCTTAAAAACATTTACGAATGGCGGCAGAAAATCGGCGAGGCCTCCGCGAAGTGGGGCGGGGCCGAGATCTGCGGCGTCAGCAAGACCATCGACCCGGAGACCATCAACATGGCCTGGGACGGCGGCATACGCACCCTCGGGGAAAATCGGGTGCAGGAGCTCATGTCCAAGATCGATAGGCTGAATCCCGATTATAAGATCCACCTGATCGGGCAGCTGCAGACCAACAAGGTCAAGTACATCGTCGATAAGGTGGACATGATACAGTCCGTGGACCGCGACGCCCTGGCCGACGAGATCGACCGCCGCGCCACGGTCGCGGGACGGGTGATGCCGGTGCTGGTGCAGGTGAACATCGCCAGAGAGCCCCAGAAGGCGGGCATCGACGAGGAGAGCCTGCTGCCCTTTATCCGGCGGCTGTCCGGCATGCGGGGGCTGAAGGTCGAGGGCCTGATGGCCATCATGCCCATCGCCGACGATCCCGAGACCGTGCGGCCTTACTTCCGCCGCATGCGGGAATGGTTCGACAGGCTGAGGGACACGGACATCCCCAACGTGGCGATGAACACGCTGTCCATGGGCATGTCGGACGACTGCCTGGTCGCCTGCCAGGAGGGCGCGACGATGGTGCGCCTGGGCCGGGCGCTGTTCGGGGAGCGTCACTACAATATATAGGCAGCCGCGACGATCATTCCGCGGCGTCGATCATCGGATAAACACCGGACTTCAGGAGGGAAGAGCACTATGGCGCGAAACAAATCCGGCGCTTTCAACCGGCTTTTGAATTTCATCGGCCTGGTGGATGACGGGGATTCCCGCGATACCTACGGGGAGGAGTACCAGAACGGCAACTACGGACGCCAGGCGGCCTATACGCCCGCCCGGCCGGCGCGCAGCGGCAACGCGAGATCGGCGAGCTCCGCGCGCCAGCCCCAGCGCCGCAGCCTGCCGGAGCCGCGCCAGAGCCGCTATGACGACCGCTCGGGCAGCCGTTCGGGCTATTCGGACCGCACTCAGGCGGGCTACGACGATTATGCCGATGCCAACCGGCGCGCGGCCTCCCGGTTTGACGATGGGGATTATGAGGACTACGGCAGCCGCACGTCCAGCCGGTTCGCCCAGCAGCCGGAGCGCCGCCCCGTGGCGAATCCGCCCCAGACCCGGCCGCAGAACCGCATGCGCGTCTCCAGCCGATCCCGCACGGTGATGTATTCCCTGCACTCGCTGGAGGACTGCTGCGAGGTCATCGACCAGCTCATCGCCAACAACACCGTGGTGCTCACCATGGACGAGCTCGACGGGCGGCTGATGCAGCGCGCCGTGGATACCCTCTCCGGCGCGGTGTTCGCGCTGCACGCTTCCATCCGCAAGGCCTCCGACCGCACCTACCTGGTTGCGCCCATGTCCGTGGAGGTCAATGACGCATATGACGTGGAACGGGGATTCAGGTGAGAGTGCAGAGTACAGAGTACAGAGTGCAGAGTACAGTTTTGGTGCAAATCCCTTCGGGATTTGTTTGATTGAATGCCATTTTCAGTCGTCCCGATAAACGGGAATTTAGGGAGTAGGCAGTAGGGAGTAGGGAGTAGGGGCTACGACCTCTCAGTCACAGCCTGCGGCTGTGCCAGCTCCCCTGGAAGGGGCACCTCATCCGTCATGGCTTCGCCATGCCACCTTCCCCTGAAGGGGAAGGCAACTTATGATCAAAAGAAATCCGAAAGGATTTCTTCCAAAACTGCACTCTTCACTCTGCACTCTCCACTCTCTGAACCGCGCCTGCATATCGCAATCAATCCCACAATACAATGTCCGCATACGAAAAAGGGGGGTGTGCCCATGCTGAGTCTGTACACCGTGTTCCGCGCGGGGTCCATGTTCCTGTCGATCATCGAATGGGCCATCGTCATCTACTGCGTGCTCAGCTGGTTTCAGCCGAGATTCAAGGCGTTCTACATGCTTCGGCAGTTCATCATGCCCTTCGTGTCGCCGTTTCAGAAGCTGTCCATGAAGGTTTCCCGCTACTTCAACGCGCCGATCGACTTCACCTGCCTGTTCGCCATACTCGCCTTTCAGATCCTCGGGCGGCTGTGGTGGCGACTGTATGTGCTGATCGCCTACGGGATGCGCTGATGGACGACGCGCTGGAGAAAAAGCGCCTGCGGGAGCTGGCGCTGAGGGCGGCCCACACGCGCAGGCCGCAGTTCACGCGCTTTCTGGAGCCCTCGATGCGCAACGACGCCCGGGCCGCGGCCAACGCTGCCGGGGTCGCCTGCGCGTTCTGCGGGGGCTATGACGGCGCGGAGCGGGTCGTGGCGGCGTTTTATGCCGACGCGCCACCGGAGCCGTCGGACTATCCGCTGTGCGTCCTGCGGCTTCAGTGGAACGCGAAGTTCTCAAACCCCGGCCACCGGGACCTGCTGGGCGCGGTGATGGGGCTGGGGCTGGAGCGGGAGACCGTCGGCGACATCGCCATGGGCACCTTCCGCGGCGCGCCGTGCGCGCACCTGTTCGTCCTCCCGGAGATGGCCGACTACGTGCGGGCCAATCTGGATTCGGCGGGCCGGGCCAGCCTTAGGGTCGAGCTTTCACAGGAGACGCCGGAGATCTCCCCGCCGGAGGGCGCGGAGGTGCGGGTCACGGTGCAGAACGCCCGGCTGGACGCGGTGCTGGCCGCGGGCTGGGGGCTGTCCCGTTCGGAGGCGCAGCGTCTGATCTCCGCCGGGCTGGTGAAGCTGAACCACGCGCCCAACCTGCACGCCGACGCGCGGGTGGGTAAGGGCGATCTGATCTCCGCCCGGGGCCACGGGCGGCTCAGGGTGCTGTCCGAGGCGGGCGAATCCCGCCGGGGCCGGCAGGTGCTGATGCTGTTTGTCTACGGAAAATGAAAATCATGCTAAGAATGGACGGCAAGGCAGGAATTTCGGCCCGGCTTGTCGAATGATTCACCAAATGATTACATATATACAACGAAAGGAGATCATCCCATGGCGATCAGCGTAAGAGATATCCAGGAGAAGGAGTTTGCGACTCAGGCGAAGAACGGCTACAATGTCGAAGAGGTGGACGATTTTCTCGATGAGATCGCCGAGCAGCTCTCCACGCTGGTGCGTGAGAACCTGGAGCTGAAGAAGCAGGCCGACGCGCTGGAGGCCGAGGTGGACGCCGCGAAGCAGGCCGCTGAGGAGGCCGCGAAGAAGACCCCCGAGTACAACGAGAAGGTCTACTTCGACAACCTGCAGAAGTCCATGCGCGAGGCCATGATCGGCGCGCAGCGCATCGCCGACGAGACCAAGGCCGAGGCCGAGGCCCAGGCGGCCCAGACCAAGGCCGAGGCCGAGGACCTGGCCAACGCCACCCTGAACAAGGCCCAGGCCGACGCGGACAAGCTCACTGCCCAGGCGCAGGCCAAGCTGGAGGCCCTGACGGAGCAGTACGAGGCCATGAAGGCCTCCGCGAAGGCGTTCAAGGCGGACTTCAGCAGCATGATCGAGTCCCAGGCGGCGCTGCTGCGGGACAAGACCAACCTGTTCTGATCGTAAACGCAAAAAGGGCTGCCTCAAAACGACGACCATACGGTGCAATCCATTCGTAGGGACGCCATTTATGGCGTCCGCGGGCGGCATGAATGCCGCCCCTACGGCGAATTGCCCGATGCTGGTTCGTTTTGAGACGGCCCTTTTATCGTGCATAACCCGGGGCGATACTGTCAATCCTTTCCATCGGAGGTGGAGGGTGTGACGGGACGCGACCGGGAGAACATCGAACGACTGATCGCCACGCTGGAGCGCATGCGCCTGGACGAATACGTGGCCCACGTCAGCCGCCGGGGCCGCCTGGTGTGGGACAACCTGCTCTACGGCGTGTGCCGGGGGCTGGGGTTCACGCTGGGCTTCTCGGTGTTGGGGGCGCTGCTGGCGGTGGTATTGCGGTCGGTGGTGGTGGACAATATACCGCTGATCGGCGGTTTCCTGGCGGAGGTCATACATGCAATTGAGGCGAGGATGTAGGGGCTGGCAGTGGATGCTGCTGGCCGTGGCGGCGGACCGGGTCACCAAGGTCATGGCGAAGCGCAGGGTGCTGCGCGGGGCGCTGATCCCCGGGGTCGTCAGCTTTCGCAGCGCGCGCAATTCGGGCATGGCGTTCTCGATGCTGTCCGGCCACTTCTGGCTTCTGACGGTGTTCACCGCGCTGCTGATCGCGGGCATACTGGCCTACCTGATCAGCCGGCCCGGGGAATCGCCGCTTCTGCGCGCGGGGCTGTGGCTCATCGCGGGCGGAGGGCTGGGCAACCTGTACGACCGGGTGACCATGGGCTCGGTGATCGACTTCATCGAGCTGGATTTCGTGCGCTTCGCCATATTCAACGTGGCGGACGTGTGCATCTGCGCGGGCGCGGCGCTGGTGCTGCTGGCCGCGTGGCGCAGCGAGCGCGGGAAGGGGCGGACGCATGGCGAGGTTTGAGCGGACGGCTATCGCGGCGGAGCGCCTGGACGTGTTCGCCGCGGCGCTGGCGGACGTCACGCGCTCCCGGGCCGGATCTCTCATACGCGACGGCCTGGTGACCGTGGACGGCGTGCCCCAGACCAAGGCGGGCTTCAAGCTGAAGCCCGGCATGGCGGTGGCCGTGGAGGTGCCGGAGCCGGTGCCGACCTGCGCGCAGGCGGAGGACATACCGCTTGAGATCGTCTATCAGGATCAGGACCTGGCGGTGGTGTTCAAGCCCTCCGGCATGGTGGTGCACCCCGCAGCGGGCAACGAGACCGGCACGCTGGTGAACGCGCTGCTGAAGCACCTGGACAACCTGTCGGGCATCGGCGGGGAGATTCGCCCCGGCATCGTGCACCGCATCGACAAGGACACCTCCGGGCTTCTGCTGGTGGCGAAGAACGACATGGCCCACCTCTCCCTGTCCGAGCAGATCAGGGCCCACAGCGTGCACCGGGTCTATCGCGCCATCGTGATCGGGGGCTTCAAGGCGGATTCCGGCACCGTGGACGCCCCCATCGGACGGCACCCCACGGACCGCAAGCGCATGGCCATCGTGCCCGACGGCCGGGAGGCGGTGACCCACTGGTCGGTGCTGGAGCCTCTCAGGGGCGCGACGCTGATCGAGTGCCGCCTGACCACCGGGCGCACCCACCAGATCCGCGTACATATGGCCTCCATCGGCCATCCCGTGCTGGGCGACCCGGTCTACGGGCCGAAGCGGTCGCCGTATCCCGTCGCCGGGGGACAGCTGCTGCACGCCTGCCGCATAGGCTTCGTGCATCCTCGCACCGGCGAGGAGATGATTTTCGAGGCCCCGCCGGAGGAGCGCTTTACCATGTGGCTGGAGAAGCTCAGAGGATAGAGCTTATTAAGAGTGGAGAGTGAAGAGTGGAGAGTGGAGATGCAAATGCCTGGGGACGGAACAAAGAACCTCTTCGCCTCACTGCGTTCGGCACCTCCCACTCCCTCCGTCTCGGCTTCGCCGAGCCACCTCCCTCTAAGAGGGAGGCATGACGGGGAGGCAAGGGGGCTACGGCATAAGCGCGGCAGCCTTTGCCTTCCCCTTCAGGGGAAGGTGGCATGGCGAAGCCATGACGGATGAGGTGCCCCTCCCAGGGGAGCTGGCACAGCACAGCCGCAGGCTGTGACTGAGAGGTTGTTATCCTCCGGAATAATATGCCAAACCGCATACCTTCGTTCTCAGGCATTCCAAAACTCCACTCTCCACTCTGCACTCTCCACTCTATTTTCGGGCTTTGCCCGAAAAAAAAACGCCCGGACGCCGCCGCAGGGGGAGCGGCGGAGCGGGAACGGCACTTCCCGCCTTGACGTCCGGAACCGATGGATCGCCGCGTCGTCGGGTACCAGTCCGGCGCGCGGGCATGAAAATCGGGATATACCGGCTCAAGCCCGCATATCCCGTGGTATACGTCTCTCCGACAGGCTCGCGGCGGCAACCGCGACCCCTCCGGGTCAATCGCGCAGGACATATCTTTCTTGAGGCCGAAGAAAACGATACTTGATTCGCAGGCAGGTCTTCTGACTCGGGTTCATCGCGCCGCGCGCCTTCTCAGCTTGCACCAATGGCATCTGCGCGCCGCTCGCCCATACAGCAGCGGTCCTGTCGGGGATTCGCACCCCGTTCCCTTTTGATCTGACGGTTGCCAGAACCTGTGAATTTCCCGATATTCAATTATCCTTACCTATAATAGCACAAACCGTCCCGTTTGTAAAGCCCGTATCCGTTCCGTAAAGAAATGAAAAAAGCATTGACAAGATATTTCTGAAATGATATAATTATTACAAAAATATGAAACATTGAATACAGAAATATCAATTGAGGTACGGATATGAGTGAGAAAAGGATGCGCGCGCTGACGGTTCTGCTGATGGCGGCGCTTTTGATGGGCATGGCACCGTCGGCGCTGGCCGCGGGCTTCAAGGCCGTGGTGAAGAGCAAGGAGATGAAGGTCTACTCGCAGGATTCCGGCCACGAGCTGATCGGCATCGTGCCCATGGACGAGACCGTCACGGTGAAGGCCTACTCCGGCGACGCGGCGCTGATCTCCTACAACGGCCACACGGGCGTAGCGAGGGTGAGCGACATGGCGGCGGTGACAAGCGGCAGCGCGTCGGAAACCGCGTCGCAGCAGGCGGTCAGCGGGGATTCCGCGACCGTGGTGACCACCAAGGCGGCGAAGGTGTACAGGAAGGCCAGCGCCAAGTCCGACTACGTGACCGTGAAGAAGGGCACGAAGCTCAAGCTGCTGTCCGTGAACGGCAAGTACGCGAAGGTGAAGCGCGGCGGCACGGTGGGCTACATCAGGACCGGCAGCCTGAGCGCGAACGGTACCGACCAGCAGGTCGCCGCGGAGAACACCGTGTCCACCGGCTCTGAGGACGTGCAGAAGTACGACCGCAAGGCCGTGGTGACCACCCGCCAGTGCCGGGTGTACGCGCGCCCCAGCACGTCCAGTGACTACGTCAGCGTCGAGAAGGGCGCGAAGCTCACGCTGCTGGCCACCAAGGGCAGCTGCGCCATGGTGGAGCGCAACGGCAAAGTGGGCTACATGGACAAGGCCGACCTGACCGAGGACGCGGAGAGCAGCGCGGTCCGGACTGCGGACAACGCCGCCGACAGCAAGGTGGACCTCTCCGGCAACAACGAGCAGATCGTGTTCAAATTCCTCACGAAGACCATGGGCTACAACACCGCCGCGGCCTGCGGCGTGATGGCCAACATCAAGTATGAATCCGGCTACAAGCCCACCTCCGGCGGCGACCGGGGCTCCAGCTACGGCATCGTGCAGTGGCACCTGGGGCGCAAGACCCGCCTGCAGGACTGGTGCAGCGCCAACGGCTTCGACTACACCACCCTGGAGGGCCAGCTCTACTACCTGGCCTACGAGCTCAAGAACCGCTATCCGGCGGTGCACAAGCGGCTGCTGGCCGTGAGCAACGACGAGCAGGGCGCCTACGACGCCGGCTACGATTTCTGCTATAACTTCGAGGCCCCCGCCAATCGCGCGGGACAGTCCGTCACCCGGGGCAATTACGCCAGGGAGACGCTGTGGAATCGGTATAAGACCTGACGACAAAACAAAAGCCACCGGCAAATCGTCCGGTGGCCTTTTCGATGTCACAGCGCCGCCTTGATGGCCGCGAGCAGGTCGTCATATTCCTCGAAGGCGGGCAGGTCGGGGTTATCCTTCTTGATCTGCTCGGTGGAGCGGAACAGGAACCCGGCCATGCTTGCGCGGATCATGCCCAGGTCGTTGTAGCTGTCGCCGCAGGCGATGGTGTCAAAGCCCACGGACTGGAGCGCCTTCACAGTGCTCAGCTTGGACTCGGCGATGCGGATCTTATAGCCGGCAATCATGCCGTCCGGGGCGACCTCCAGCGCGTTGCACAACAGAGTCGGCCAGCCCAGCTTCTCCATCAGCGGGCGGGCGAACTGGGTGAAGGTGTCCGAGAGGATCACCGCCTGGGTGGTGGCGCGCAGCTCGTCCAGGAAGGCCCTCGCGCCCGGCAGCGGGTCGATTTTGGCGATGGTGGCCTGTATGTCCTTCAGGCCCAGGCCGTGCTCCCGCAGTATGCCCAGACGCCAGTGCATCAGCTTGTCGTAGTCGGGCTCGTCCCGGGTGGTGCGTCGAAGCTCCGGGATGCCGCTGGCCTCGGAAAACGCGATCCAGATCTCGGGCACCAGCACGCCCTCGAGATCCAGGCAGACGATGTTCAGATCACTCATGATAGGACCCCCGCTTTCATATGAATGAATACATTCTATCATAGGAATGTGAATATTACAAGGGATGCGCCCGAAACCACTGCCGGGTGGCCTCCAGGTCCCGGCTGAGCTGGGCCTTGAGGGCGTCCAGGCCGTCGAAGCGGCGCTCGGGCCGGAGAAAGTGCAGGTATTCCACCCGCACGCGCCGGCCGTACAGGTCCCCCTTGTAGCCCAGCAGGTGCGCCTCGATGGTGGGCTTGCCCTCGGGCAGCGTGGGGTGGACGCCCTGGTTCAGCATGCAGGGACGGGGCGCGGTCTCGCCCTCCAGAAGCACGGCGGCCGCGTAGACGCCGTTTTCCGGCAGGGCGGGGGACCCCTCCGGCCGGATGTTCGCCGTGGGAAAGCCCAGCTGCCGGCCCACCTGCTTGCCGCGCTCCACCGTGCCCGTGAATGTCATGGCGAGGACCTCCTGAGAATGATGAAACCATTATACCACATCCCTGATCAGAAATGAAGCATCATTATGGGTGGATGTCACATCACCGTTGGACTTTTGTTTGAAATTCAGACCGTTTTGTTCATACTGGGTACATCTTTGGAATATATAATAGCATCATTGAGGGTTCGCCACCTTCATGGTCCGGCAGACGTGCCGGGTGAATGCGCGACAGCCGCACGCCAGCGGTGCTCGCGCATGACAACCGCATCCCCAAACACTGATCCCCGCCTCGCGGCGCCAACTTGCAAGGGTGTCGCGCACAGGCGGGGACAGACAATTTTCAGAGTGCAGAGTGCAGAGTGCAGAGTACAGAGTGCAGAGTACAGAGTGCAGAGTACAGAGTGCAGAGTACAGAGTGCAGAGTACAGAGTGCAGAGAAGACCGCCTCCGTTCGGTTTGTGAACGGAGGCGGCCTTTTTATTTACAGTTGCACGACGCGGTTGGTGCTGGTGCGCTGCTGGAGCTCGCGCTGGCGGGAGCGCATGACCACGTTGAGCACCAGGCCGATGCCCATCATGTTGGTGAGCATGTTGGAGCCGCCGTAGCTGACGAAGGGCAGGGGGATGCCCGTGACGGGCAGCAGCCCGATGACCATGCCCACGTTCTCCACCACGTGGAAGATCATCATGGCGGACACGCCCACGATCAGGTAGGAGCCGTAGGGGTCGTTGACGCGGATGGACAGCCAGATCATGCGGGCGATCATCGCCATGTAGGCGAGCACCAGCGCGCAGCCGCCGACGAGTCCGAAGGACTCGCACACGATGGCGAATATGAAGTCGGTGTGGTCGTCGGAGATGTAGCCCAGCGAGGCGAAGCTGCCCGGGGACACGATGCCCTTGCCCCAGATGCCGCCAGAACCGATGGCGATCTGCCCATTTATGACCTGCCGGGCCTTGTCGGGATAGGCCTCGGGGTTCAGCCAGATGAGGATGCGTTCGAAGCGGAAGTTGTCCGACGCCGAGTTGTTCATGAAGTACCAAAGCGGCACCAGCAAAAGCGCGAAGGCGATGATGACGCCCCAGATCAGTTTGGCGTTGGTGCCGGACACCAGCACCATCACCGCGAACACCGCCAGGTACACCAGCGCCGTGCCCACGTCCGGCTGGGCGACGATCAGCACCAGCGGGATGCCGGTGTAGATGGCCAGGGGGATGATGTCCGAGAACTTCATGATGGGCTTGGTGCGCACCGAGAACGCCTTCGCCAGGGCGATGATGATGGCGATCTTGCCGATCTCCGAGGTCTGGAAGCCGCGGTCGCCGCCGCCCCAGGACAGAAACGCCGTCATGCCGCCGCGGCCCACCTGGGCCACCAGCAGCGTGAACACCAGCAGGCCGATGTTGGCGGTGTAGATCACGTTGGCGTATTGGCCGTAGAGCTCGTAGGGGAAGAATATGATGGCCGCCATGGCCACCAGCCCCGCGCCGATCCACATCAGCTGAAGGCGGGGATAGAGTATGGACTGGGTCTGTAGCATCTCCACGATATTCGCGGGATATTCCGTCACCTGGCTGGAGGTCGCGGAGAATATGCACACGACCCCGAACAGCGATATGCCGATCACGATCAAAAACAGCGGCCAGTCGAAATACTTCATCAGGCTGCGGTCGAACTGATTGTCCCGGATATATTTGAAGAATGCCCGGATTCTTGAGAACATTTACGAACTCCTTTTCGCGCGCGTTACTCTGCCAGCGTAAACTCGCCCGCCACGGTGGTGGTCTCCACGTGCTGGAGGCTGTCGAGGTAGTATTCGATGGTGCGGATGACCGCGGGGGAGGAATACGCGCCGGAATAGCCGTTCTGGATGTAACAGATCACCACGATCTTCGGGTCGTCGGCGGGGGCGTAGGCCACCATCCAGCTGTTGTTTTCCACGTCGAGCTGGGTCCTCTGGGAGGTTCCGGTCTTGGCGGCGATCTTGTAGCGCGCCTCGCGGAAGTACTTGGAGGCGGTACCGCCGGCGACCTCGTCGGTAACCTCCTCCATGCCCTTGCGGATGGCGGCGTAGTAGGCGGGGTCGGTGTCGATGACGTTGGCGATGACCGGCTGCTTCTCCAGCACGATCTGGCCGTCGGGAGCGATGATCTTGTCCACGATCTGGGCGTCGTACACGGTGCCGCCGTTGACGATGGCGCTGACGTAGCGGGCGACGGCCACAGGGGTCACCTGGGTGACGGACTGGCCGATGCCGCACATGATGGTCTCGTTGGGGGTCCAGAACAGGTCGGCCAGGTAGGTGACGTAGGTGTTGACCATGTAGTGGCTGGCGATGTAGTCCGCCGGCAGGCCCAGGTCGTATTGCAGTATCTCGCGGATGGGGCGGTACCAGTCGGTCTTCTGCTCATAGCTGACCGCGATGCGCATCAGATCGGCGATGGCCTTCTCCATCACCTCGTTGTTGATGTTCATCTGCCGCTCGGTGATGGTCTTGGTCAGGCTGGCCTTGATGGCCTCGTAGGTCAGAAGCGGCTTGGCGGTGTTCTGCCAGGTGGGGGAGTTGTCCGGGTCATAGAGCATGTGCTGGTTGCCCACGATGGAGGTGGCCTCGCCGGGCAGCTCGATGTTGGTCTTGCTGGTCAGTCCCAGGGCGGCGGCCCACTGGTACAGCCGGTCGATGCCCAGGCGGTAGCTGCACTCGTAGAAGAAGTAGTTGCAGGAGTTCTTGAGGCCCTCCACGATGGTCTGGTTCTGGTGGAGCGACGGGTCGGAGGTCCAGCACTTGGCGGGGTTGGTCTGGTTGGTCTTGTAGAAGCCGCCCATGTCGCTGATGCGCTCGTCCAGCGTCAGCACGCCCTCGGACAGCGAGCCCAGCGCCGTGCACAGCTTGAATATGGAGCCGGGGGCGTCCTTGGTGGAGATGGCGCGGTTGTACAGGGGGTCGTTGCCCTCCATGGCCTCGGACCACAGCGACTCGTCCACCTTGCCGTCGTTGAATATGGAAAGGTCGTAGTCGGGATAGCTGATCATGCCCAGCACCCGGCCGGTGTAGGGGTCCATGGCCACCATGGCGCCGGATTCCGCCAGGCTGATGGTCCAGTCGTTTTCCTTGTACTGTTTGAGGATGTCCTCGTTTTCGCGCTTCCAGTGGTCGCGGCGCATGGTCTTTTCCTGCTGCTGCCGGATGTCCTCGATGGTGGACTTCAGCGCGGCGGACATCACGTCCTCCAGGTCCACGTCGATGGTCAGCACCACGGAGTTGCCGTCGGTGGGCGCGGTGTAGGACAGCTCGCGCACGGCCTTGCCGCGGGTGTCCACCTCCACCACGCGCTTGCCCTGGCGGTATTCGATGAAGGGGGTGAGCTGATCCTCCAGGGAGCGCTCGATGCCGTCGGAGCCGATGTAGGCGTCGTTGGGGTAGCCCTGGCTCTGGTAGGTCTCCAGCGCGTTCTGGCTGATCTTGCTGATGTAGCCGGTGACGTGGCAGGCGGTGCGGCCCTGGGGATACACCCGGGAGGAGCTCTCGGACACGTCGATGCCCAACAGGTCCAGCGCCCGCACCTCGATCTCGGAGACCGTCTCGTAGCCCACGTCGTAGGCGATGGTCACCGGGGTGGAGTTGAAGGCGTTCATGCGGCTCTCCTGCCACAGGGACAGCACCTTCACGATCAGGTCTTCATCCTGCACCAGGTCGATCTCGCCCCTCTGGGCCAGCTCCGTCAGGCAGTATTTATTGAGCAGCGAGGGGTAGAGCTCCCGCTCGTCGGCCTTGCTCAGGTAGAAGTTGGAGCGCCACTGGCGCTCGCGGGTGTTCTCCACCGCGGGGACGCCGGAGCCGGAATCGAAGTGCCAGTAGCCGTCCTCGCCCTTTTTGAGCCAGAAATCGTTCACGCAGGACTTGCCGTTGGATTCCACCAGCCGGATCACCTCGATCAGCGTCCGGGTGTAGGCCAGCCGGTCGTCGTCGCTGTTGCGGGTGGGGTCGCGGTAGAAGGTCACGTTGAAGCTGCGGCGGTCGTATGCCAGGGGCACCATGTTGTTGTCGAATATGGTGCCGCGGTTGCCGTAGAGGGTGATGGTCTTGGTGGAGCGGGTCGCGGCGCGGTTGGAGTAGTTGTCGCCGGTGACGCGGATCATGTAGTTCAGCCGCACGAAGAAGGCGATGAACACCGCCACCAGTATGCCGGACAGCACCAGCATGCGCTTGAAATAGGGCTTCAAAAGTTTTTCACCTCCCGGTTGCGGGACAGTGCGCGGCTCGGGTTTTTGCCCACCAGCAGCCGCTGCATCGCGGGGCGGAAGAGCATCGTGAGCGCGGTGCAGATCAGCGCGCGGATCAGTATGTTGAACAGGTACAGCCACCGCATGGTGGCGGTGTTGAAGTACTGCGCCACCAGTATGGCGATCTCCCCGACGGCGTACAGCGTGAACACCCAGGCGGCCTGCCACAGGACCCTGCGGCGCTGCTTGCGCCGGGAGGGCAGCAGGCGCTCGGCGGGGACGTACACGATCAGGCCGATCATGAACCCCACGAACATGAAGAAGAAGGTCATGGCGCCCAGGGTGCCGGTGGTGATGTCCATCAAAAGCCCGCCCAGCGTGCCGAACAGCAGCCCGCTCATGCGCCCCAGCACCATGCCGATGCCGAAAACGGCCACGACCGTCAGCGGCACGGTGTACACCCCGCCGTAGACGATGGGCATGACGGCGGTGTCCAGCAGGAAACACGCCAGTATGAGCAGGATTGGGCTGAAGCGATGGAACACGGCTTTACCTCCGGGATTATAGAGTGAAGAGTGGAGAGTGAAGAGTGTAGATATAGAGTGCCAAAGGACGAAGCGATGGGGGTTGCGCAGCGCGATTCCTTCGCGTGAACCCGGGGCATGCCCCGAACACACATTTGTACGCGGCTAACTATAACTCCACTCTCCACTCTCCATTCTTTACGTTGTCCTCACCCATTCGTCCTCGGGCAGCGTCTCGATCTGGGGCTGCACGCTGGCGGACGGGTAGGTCCAGTTCGCCTCGGCGGGCGTGGGCGAGGGCGTCGGGGTGACGTTCGCGTTCGGCGCCGGGGTGGCCTGGGTGACGGGCTTCATGGTGTTGACGGTGCTGGGCAGGTTCTCGTCGGAATCGGTCTCCACGACCTCGCGCAGCACGAAGACCTCCTCGAGGTGCTGGAAGTCCACCGACGGGGCCACCACCGCGTAGCTGCCCTCGCTGCCGGCGTCCATGGACACGGCGGTGACGGTGCCGATGTGCAGCCCCTTGGGGAACAGCGAATCGGTGCCGGAGGTGATGACCGTGTCGCCGGGCACCACGTTGTTCAGGCTGGGCAGGTAGTACACATAGCACTCCGCCCGCACGGCGGACTGGGTGATCTCGCCGCGCATGATGCCGTTGTCGCGAGTGGACTGCACCATGCAGGCCACGGCGGAGCGGGTGTCGATGATGCAGATGACCTTGGCGTAGTTGTTGCCGGCCTCGTACACGCGGCCCACCAGGCCGTCGCCGTTGACCACGGCCATGCCGGCGCTGACGCCGTCGTTCTTGCCGCGGTTGATGGAGAAGGTCTCGAACCACTGGCCCGGGGCCCGGGCGATCACCCTGGCGTAGATGGGGTCCAGCGATTCGTAGCGGCTCTTGGCCTCCAGGCTGGTCTTCAGGCGGTCGTTTTCCTGCATGGCCTCCTGGGCGGCGTTCAGCTGGAGCGACGCCTCCTGGTACTTCAGCGACAGCGCGTTGTACTCCTGCTCCAGCACGTCGTAGTTGTGCCAGCGCGTGACGAACCCGCGCACGCCGCTGGTGGCGCTGGTGAAGGCGCTCTGCACGCGGCTGAACAGCGAGCCGATGCCGTTCTCCGCCAGCGATATATCGTTGGAATTGCGCAGGATCAGGAAGAACACCACCGCCGCGACCACCAGTATGACCAGTATGGAGAACAGTATGTTGCGCCGGCGGATGCGGCGCAGGCGTATCTCCTGCGGCGAGCGCTTCCTGGCGTAGCGCTTGTTCGTCTTTCTCTTCTTCTTGGAAGGCATTTATCGCACGCTCCAATTAAACTTCAATCAAACACCCGCTCAGCGATATCTTCTGCGCCAGCCGGTCGTTGGAGGCGGCCAGGCACGCGCCCAGGGCCACGTCGTCCTGGGGATTTTCGTGGACCATGACGTTGAGCTTGAGCATCTCGCCCAGCCGGTCGGACAGCCCCTCGAGCTGCGCGCCGCCGCCGGACAGGTAGATGCCCTGCGGCAGTATGTCCTCCGCCAGCTCCGGGGGGATGTTTTCGAAGGCGTCCCGGATGTTCTCCACCAGCATCTCCAGCGGCGGCATGATGGCCCGGTGGATGTCCTCTGCGGTGATCTCCACCGTGGCGGGCTTGCCGCTGATGGCGTCGCGGCCGCGAAGCGCCACCTTGTCGCGGGACAGGTTGGGGTTCATCACGGCGGTGCCCAGGTCCACCTTCAGGTCCTCGGCGGTGCGCTGTCCGATGATCAGCTTCTTCTCCCGGCGTATGTAGCGCATGATGGACTCGTCCAGCGCCAGAGAGCCGGTGCGCATGGTGCGGGCGGCCACCACGCCGTTCATGGACATGATGCACACTTCGGTGGTGGAGCCGCCGATCAGTATCAGCATCGAGCCCCGGGGCTCCTCGATGGGGATGCCCGCGCCCAGCGCCGCCGCCACGGAGGTGCGGATCAGTGCGGCGCGGCGCGCGCCGGCGGCGCGCACGGCCTCCTCCAGCGCGGCGCGCTCCACGCGGGTCGCGCCCTGGGACATGGACACCACCAGCCGGTTCTTCTCAAGCGCCCGCCGCTTGCCCAGCGCCTTTTCCGCCAGGCGCTTCAGAAGCGCCGTAGTCAGCTCGATGTTGCCCACCGCGCCGTCCATCACGGGGCTTATGAGCGTGCAGTCCCGCGGGGTGCGGCCCAGCATCTGCCGGGCGTCGCGCCCCACGGCGATGATTTCGTCGATGTCGTCCCGCAGGGTCAGCACATAGCTGGGCTCCCGCAGCACGATGCCCTCGTTTTCAAGACAGATCGTCACATTGGCGGAACCCAGGTCGATGCCCACGCCGCCGGTAGAAAATACGCCCATGCGCCCTCCAGATTACAGATCAAAGTGTGAAAGCATTTCCCGGACCTCGTCCACGGGAAAGCCCATGACGTTTTCAAAAGAGCCGTCCAGCCTCGTGACAAACGCCCCCGCGCCGCCCTGTATGGCGTAGGCCCCGGCCTTGTCCATGGGCTCGCCGGTGGCGACGTAGGCGTCGATCTCCTCATCCGTCAGTGCCCGGAAGGTCACCCCCGTGCGCATGGACCGGGTCTCGTGCCGCCCCGTCTCGATGTCCAACACGCACACCCCGGAGAACACCTCGTGCTCCCGGTCCGACAGCGAACGCAGCATGCGCCGCGCGTCATCTTCATCCTCCGGCTTGCCCAGCGGCGCGCCGTCAAGCGACACCAGCGTGTCCGAGGCGATGATGACGCCCCGCGCACAGTGCGCCGCGCCCGCCTTCGCCTTGCGCTCGGCCAGCGTGGACACGATGTCCCGGGCGTGGCCGGTGACGTGCTCGTCCACGTCCGGCGTGCAGATGTCGAATGTGTAGCCCATCCTCGACAGCAGCTCCCGGCGGCGGGGGGAACCCGACGCCAGTATCAGCGGCCTTTGCGTTTTCATAGAATCACCCCATAATAAATCAACTTATATTATACCACACGAAACCTGCGAATTAAAGTTAATTATATGATTGTCACGAATATATTACATTTGTTTGACATAAAAACGCCTAATACCGAGGGGGACGGGCCCGGCGGCGGGGGCATAGTATGAGTGATCCTGTTGGAGGATTGATGCTGTGCCGAAAGGTGTGTGAAGCCATGTATTGCGAGAATATGCCGCTGTACCCGGGCATGCGCCCGCCCTGCGACCCCAGTCCCTGCATGCGGGTCAGGCTGTTCGACGACGGTTGCAACCGTGACGAGGGCTGCTGCCGCCACGCCCCGCCGATGCGGGTGTGCGAGCGGGTGATGATCGACAATCCCTGCCGCGCGGGGGAGCGGGCGGAGGTGGTGCTGGGGGTGGATGACTGCGGGAACCTGGTGATCTGCGTGCACCATCTGTGCGGGTGCGAAAGGCCGTGCCGTCCGGAGCGGCCGTGTCGCCCGCCAAGGCCGTGCCCGGAGGCGGAGTGCGGAGCGTGCGCGCCCTGGCCGGAGCCCCGCAGGCCCCGCCGAAGGCACCGCCCCGACTGGGCGTGCTGCCGGTGAATCCAATTGGCGGGGGAACTTGCTTCCTCCGCCATCTTTATACGTCATATTCCGACGATGAGAGACATATATACTGACAAAAAACACACGGAGGAGAATCAATCATGGGTAAAATCAGAGTGATGCTGGCGGACGACAACCGCAGTTTGCTGAAGCTGTTGTCGGATTATCTGGGGCGGCAGCCGGACATCGAGCTGGTGGGCGCGGTGTCGGACGGCATGGAGATCCCGGAGAAGGTGATCGAGTGGACGCCGGACCTGCTGGTGATGGACATCATCATGCCCCGGCAGGACGGCTTCATGGCGCTGGAGAAGCTGGGGCAGCCGGATTTTCCGGTGAAGCCGAGGGTGATCGTGCTGACGGGGCTTGCGCGGGACGACTTCATCATGCGGGCGATCCGCCTGGGGGCCAGCTACTACATGGTCAAGCCCTTCGACATGCGGCTTCTGTACGCCCGCATCGTGGAGATCGCCGGGGAGCGCCCCGAGGCCGCCGAGGCCGGGGCGGAGCCGTCGGAGGGGGAGAGCGTGGACGAGCAGATCACCAACCTGTTCCTGGCGTTGGGCATACCGGCCCACATCAAGGGCTACCAGTACCTGCGGGAGGCGGTGCGCATGGTGCTGGAGAACCACGATGTCATCAACCGCATCACCAAGGAGCTCTACCCCGCCGTGGCCCGGCGCTTCGACACCTCCGCCAGCAAGGTGGAGCGCGCCATGCGCCACGCCATCGGCGTCGCCTGGACCCGCGGGCGGCTGGAGACGGTCAACCAGATGTACGGCTACAAGGTGTTCCGCCGGGAGGACAAGCCCACCAACGGGGAGTTCATCGCCCTCGTCTCGGACAAGATCGCCGTGCGCAAGACGGCATAATGCGCCCTCACCTCGCAATTAACCGCGAATTAATCCCATCACCCCGGCTTTTGCGGTATACTGGTATCGCGGTATTTTGAGCGATACAGAGGGGATGAAACCATGCGGGCGGGCATACTGAGCATCAATATCTACACGGGCCGGCTGAACTACGGCGCGGTGCTGCACAGCTGGTTCTTTCAGAAGCTGATGCTCAGGCGGGGCGACATCGACAGCTGTGAGATCGTCGATTATCCGTCGTGGAACCGGCGGACCTACGCCCCATGGCGGCACTTCTGGCCGAAGAACCCCCTGAAAAACCCGAGGAAGGTCGGCACCTACCTGATGCTGACCCCGGGCTATACGCGGCGCTGGCGGAAGTTCCAGGCGTTCTTCAGGGCGCACCTGGCGATCTCCGAAAGAAAGTACGATGCCGAATCGCTCTCCGGGGCCGATCTGCCTTACGATATACTGTTCTTTGAGAGCGACGTCATCTGGTCGCCAAACTACTTCGGCGGCAGCTTCAACATGGTGTACTTTGGGGCGCTGCCGAGCATGAAGGACATCCGCAAGGTCGTGTATTCGGCCAGCATGTCCGACGCGGACCTGTCGCCGGAACACCTGCTTGAGCTCGACGAGCTGCTCAGGTATCCCGACGCCATATCGATGCGGGAGCGCTACGCCGCGGAAATCGTGCGCGCCCACACCGACAAGAGCGTGGCGGACGTGATCGACCCGGTGCTGCTGGCGGAGCCGGAGGACTTCGACGAGATCACCGCGCCCAGGCAGGTCAAGGAAAAGTACGTGCTGATCTACTACCCCATCCGGCCCGACGGCTATGTGACCGCATGCGCCCGGCAGTACGCCGCGGCGCGGGGGCTCAGGGTGGTGGAGGTGTCGCTGTACCCCAACAGCGGATTCAGGCACAGGACTTTCGTCGCCGCGGGCATCGAGGCGTTCGTGTCGCTGGTGCGCAACGCCGAGGCCGTCTTCTGCAACTCGCTGCACGGGGCGTGCCTCGCGCTGCTGTTCCACAAAGAGTTCTATGCCTTCGAGCGCGGCGGCGGGGGGCTCAAGTATAAGGACCTCTGCGGCAAGTTCGGGCTGGAGAACCGCTTCATACGGAAGAATGCGTACCGGGAGGACGCCCCCGTCGACTGGGACCGCGTCGACGCCCTCCGGCAGCGCTATAAGCGCGAATCGCTGGCGTGGCTGGATGGGGCGATAGCTCAGAATGGAGAGTGAAGAGTGGAGAGTGCAGATAGAGAATGCCCGGGAACGGAGCAGGCCATATCTCCAAACGTCACTTGCATATTTGCATTTTCCATGCGGGTAGTGTATAATGAAATGACGATTCATACATAGGGGTCCTCAGCATGCTATCTACCAAGGCCGTCAAACAGGCGTTGAAAAACAATCCCCTGACGTTTAAGGTGTTCTACCCGCTGCTTCGGGCGTACCGGGTCAACCTGATGCGCCTGTTCCAGAGGGTGCGCGGCATCCGGGCGGACAAGGTGGTGTTCTCCAGCTTCGACAGCGACGCCTATTCCGACAACCCGCGCTACATCTCCGAGCGTCTGCACGCGCTGAAGCCGGACTGCGACATCGTCTGGCTCATCAGCAAAAACCGCATGGACAGGGTGAAGACGCCGGACTACGTGCGCCGGGTGACGCCGCTGGGCCTCGACGGCCTGTACGAGCAGGCCACGGCGCGCTTCTGGGTGGACAACTCCCGGCACGCCGAGAACATCTACCTCAACGACAAAAAGCAGTATTACATACAGACCTGGCACGGCGACCGGGGCTTCAAGCGCGTGGGCGTGGACGACGAGAAAAAGGCGGTCTACCTGTTCGAGGACCGGTGCGCCATGATGATCGCGGGCTCGGAGTTCGGCAGGAACACCTACCGCACGGCGTTTCGGTATCAGGGCCCCGTGCTGATGGACGGGTGCCCCCGAAACGACCTGCTGATGCGCAACGATCCCGCCCTGGTCGCGGTGATTCGCGCTCGCATGGACCTGCCCAAGGGCGTCAGGGTGCTGATGTACGCCCCCACCTACCGCCGCACCGACAACCGGGGCCGGCAGAAGGCGGTGCTGGACATCCCCCGGACGCTTGATCATCTCGAAAAAAAGACCGGCGAGCCCTGGCGCTGCCTGTACCGAGCGCACTACAAGATGGCCGGGCTGATCGCCAACGCCGACGACGCGCGCATGATCGACGCCTCCGGCTACCCGGAGATGACCGAGCTTCTGCTGATCTCCGACATGCTGATCACCGACTACTCCTCCTGCGGCGGCGACTTCGCGCTGCTCAGGCGGCCGGTGTTCCTCTATCAGGCCGACGTGGACGAGTATCTCAAGGACGATCACAGCTTCTATTTCAGGATGGAGGATTCCCCGTTTCTGATCGCCCACGATCAGGCCGAGCTCGAGGCGCTCATCGACGCCACCGACGCGCAGAAGGCCCGGGAGAACTGCGAGGCGCTGGACCGCTTCTTCGGCACCACGGAGACGGGCCATGCCACCGACGCGGTGTGCCGTTACATCATCGAAAGAATGCAGGGTTAAAGCGTATGAGTCAACAGGATAACGCGGGTGCGATCCGCAAAAAGCTCCGGGAATTGAAGCGCCTCTACCGGCGCGCGACGGTGTGGTACTATCGCATGAGGGACGGCGTCGATCCCCACAAGGCTGTGTTCATGAGCTTTCAGGGGCGCAGCTACAACGACAACCCCCGCTTCATCTCCGAACGGCTGCACGAGCGCTGTCCGGAGGCGAAGATCGTGTGGCTGTTCAAGGAGGCCGCCATGCCCCATGCCCGTCAGATCGCGCCGGACTACGTGAAGATCGTACACTGCGTGTCGCCGGAGGCGTATCACGAGCTGGCCACCGCCCGCATATGGGTGGACAACTTCACCAAGAGCAACCTGCTCCGGCACAAAAAGGGGCAGCAGTTCTACATACAGACCTGGCACGGCGACCGGCCCATCAAGAAGATCTGCTACGACGAGCCCATGTGGGCCAAGGGACCCTACCGCATCGAGGAGCGGGCGGACCGGGTGCTGACCGGGTCGAAGTTCGGCGAAAGGCTGTACCGCACGGCGTTTCGCTACAAGGGCGAGTACATCACCGAGGGCGCGCCCCGCAACGACATGCTGGTGCGGTGTGACCCCGATGAGATCCGTCGGATGCGCGAGAAGCTGGGCGTCCCGGAGGGCGTGAAGCTGCTCCTGTACGCCCCCACCTACCGGGAGAACGCCGCCGTGGTGCCCAAGCGGGCCCAGATGGACCTGATGCGCACGCTGGACTGCCTGGAGAAGAAGACGGGGGATCAGTGGCTTTGCCTGTTCCGCGCCCACTACAAGTCCGAGGGCATCGACCTGGAGGCGGTGAAGGATAAGCTGGTGGACGTGTCCCGCTACGACGAGATGGCCGACCTGCTGCTGGCCGCGGACATGGTGCTCACCGACTACTCCACCGCCGCCACCGATTTCATACTGAGCAACCGGCCCGCGCTGTTCTTCGTTGCGGACTGGGAGGAGTACGTCTCCACCCGCGAGGTCTACTTCGACGTGCACGACGCGCCGTTTCTGCTGGCGGAGGACCAGCCCGCGCTGGAAAAACTGATCGAGGGACTGACGGAGGAGAAGATCAAGCAGAACTGCGCCGACATCCGCGCCTACTTCGGCGTCACGGAGACGGGCCGCGCCACCGATGCGGTGTGCGACTACATCATCGGGCGCATGAAGGGCTGAGGGAGGGCGACATATGGGCTACAATCCCTCGGAGCTTCGGTATCTGCGCAAGGGCATCGTATGGGTCAGCCGGGCCGTCAGGGGCATCGACCCCCGGAAGGTGGTGTTCAGCTGCTTTCAGGGGCGCAACTATGCGGACAACCCGCGCTACATCTCCGAGCGGCTGCACGAACGCTGCCCGGCGGCGAAGATCGTGTGGCTGTTCCGGCCGGACACCATGGCAAAGGTCCGGGACCGGCTGCCGGATTACGTCGTGCCGGTCAGCATGAAGTCCTTCCGCGCCTACGCGGAGCTGGCCACCGCCCGGGTGTGGGTGGACAACTACACCAAGAACAACCTGCTGACCTGGGACCCGAAGAAGCAGTTCTACATACAGACCTGGCACGGCGACCGGGGCTTCAAGCGGGTGGGCTTCGACGACGAGAAGTCCGACCGCAGCGTCGCGCGCGTCGAGCGTCGGTGCGCCATGATGATCGCCGGGTCCGAGTTCGGCCGCAATACTTACCGCACGGCCTTCGGCTTTCAGGGCGAGGTGCTGATGGACGGCTGCCCGCGAAACGACGTGCTGATCCGCAACGACCCCGGCGAGGCGGCGGAGATCCGGCGGCGGCTCTCCATCCCGGAGGGCGTGAAGCTATTGATGTACGCGCCCACCTATCGGGACATGCGCATGTGGAAGAGCCAGGAAGCGGCGCTGGACGTGCCGCGGACGCTGGACCACCTTGAAAAGACCACCGGCGAACGCTGGAGGTGCCTGTACCGCGCCCACTACATGAACACGGAACTGGTGATGGGGGCGCGGGACGACCGGCTGATCGACACAAGCGGCTACCCGGAGATGACGGAGCTTCTGCTGATCACCGACATGCTGATCACGGACTACTCCTCCTGCGGCGGCGACTTCGCGCTGCTCAGGCGGCCGGTGTTTCTGTACCACGCGGATGCGGAGGAGTACCTGCGGGAGTGCCGCAGCTTCTACTTCGACATCGAGAAATCCCCGTTCCTGGTGGCCCACAGCCCGCAGGAGCTGGAGAGGCTCATCGACGAGACCGACGCGCAAAAGGCCCGGGAGAACTGCGAGGCGCTGGACCGGTTCTTCGGCACCACCGAGACCGGCCACGCCGCCGACGCGGTGTGCGACTACATCATCGCCCGGCTGGGCGTACAACAGACGGGAGGCACATTATGAACGTTGCGATCATCATTGCCGGGGGCGTGGGCAGCCGCATGAAGATGGACATCCCCAAGCAGTTCATCCACATCTACGGCAAGCCCGTGATCATCTACACCCTGGAGGGCTTCCAGAGGCACCCGGAGATCGACGCCATCGAGGTGGTGTGCCTCGAGGGCTGGGAGGAGACCCTGCGGGACTACGCCCGGCAGTACGGCATCACCAAGCTCAGGTGGATCACCCAGGGCGGGAGCACCGGGCAGGAGTCCATCCGAAACGGCGTGTTCAACCTGGAGGGGGAAATGAAGGGCGACGACATCGCCATCATCCACGACGGCATACGCCCCATGGTGGATTCCGGCGTGCTCTCCGACATCCTGCGGGTGTGCCGGCTTCACGGCAACGGCGTGACCTCCACGCCCTACAACGAGCAGATATTCGTCAAGCTCGACGAGTTCACCACCCGCGCCTACATCCCCCGGGAAACCCTGCGCAAGGTGGCCACCCCCCAGGCCTACCGCTACGACCTGCTGCTTCGGTCCTACCGGAGGGCCTTCGAGGAGAAGATCGGCATCTACGGCTCGGCCTACACCAACACCATGATGGTGGATTTGGGCGAGACGCTGTACTTCGCGGCGGGCTCGGACAAGAACATCAAGCTGACCAGCAAGGACGACCTGGAGCTGTTCAAGGCGTATCTGAAGATGGAGAATGAATGATGAATCAAGCGATCTATGACGGGGACCTGCGGGCTGCCACGCGGGGCCTGGAGGACGCCTTCGCGCAAAAGCGCTTCCTGATCACCGGGGCCACGGGGCTGATCGGCTCCTTCCTGGCGGACGCGCTGATGGCGCTGGATAATGGCGTTGAGATCTACGCCGCGGGCCGCAGCGCCGAGGGCATGCGCCGCCGGTTCGGTGACAGGATGGACGATCCGCGCTTCCACTACGTGCCCTACGACGCCGCGAAGCCCGCGCGCTTCGACTTCGACGTCGATTATATCGTCCACGCGGCGTGCAGCGCCCACCCGCTGGCCTACGCCACCGACCCCGTGGGCATCATGCAGGCCAATGTGTTCGGCACGATGGAGCTTCTGGAGTACCTGCGCACCCAGTCGGGGGCGCGGATGATATTCCTGTCCACCGGGGAGACCTACGGCGAGAACCCCGACCTGCCCGAGGGCTTCGGCGAGGGGGACCACGGCTACATCGACCCGATGAAGCCCCGGTCCTGCTACCCCGAGAGCAAGCGCGCCGCCGAGACGCTGTGCGCATGCTACGCCGCCCAGTACGGCGTGCACGCCCAGGTGGCGCGGCTGTGCCACGTCTACGGGCCCACCATGACCGCCGTCAACAGCCGGGCCGACGCCCAGTTTTTGAGAAACGTACTCGACGGCCGGGACATCGTGATGAAGTCCGCCGGGGCCCAGGTGCGCTCCTGGTGCTACGTCGCCGACGCCGTCAACGCCATACTCACGCTGCTGATCCGGGGCGAAAGCGGCGAGGCCACCAACGTGGCCAACCGGCACTCCGTGGCCAGTATACGCGAGTACGCCCAGACCCTCGCGGATGTGGGCGGCGTGAACCTCGCCTTCGACCTGCCGCCCGCCGTGGAGCAGGCCGGGTACACCAAAATCTCCCGGGCGGTGCTCAACCCCGGAAAGCTGGAGGGGCTGGGTTGGTCGGCGAAATTTGATTTAAAGACGGGCCTGGAGCATACGTTCAGATGTTTGAAGGGATAAAGAAAACGGGCTCTTTACGTTATCCTGTGGGATAATGGACACCTCATCCGTCTGGCCTGCGGCCAGCCACCTTCCCCTCAAGGGGAAGGCTTCCCCCCAGGAGGAAGCTCTCGTTCCTTGCCTTCCCCTTGAGGGGAAGGTGCCCCGGCCGGTAGGGCCTAGCGAAGCGTCAGGGGCGGATGAGGTGTCCGTTCTCCCACAAGTTTCCGTGAAGAGCCAAAAAGACGGGCGATGAGGGCATCGCCCCTACGAAAAACCTCGTTGCGAGGTGTAGGGGCGATGCCCTCATCGCCCGTATGTTGTCTCAGATCACCCGGTTCAGCGCGGGCCGCAGGCGCGTCGCCAGCAGCGCGGCCACCACGCACAGCGCCAAGTCGGGCAGGAAGGTGCTCAGGCAGCCCACGATGGCGATGCCCAGGCCCCATTCCGCCGGGGTCTCCAGCACCACGGAGTACATGAAGTAGTAGTAGGCGGTGCCCACGAAGTAGTAGGCCACCAGGCCCACCACCGCAGCGATCATCAGCCGCAAAAATTCCGGCATGAAGGGCGCGTCGCTTTCGCTGTCCTTCCACTTGAACCTCGGGAGGCGCTCGGTCAGCAGCCCGATCAGGAACGCCGCCAGCAAAAAGCCCAGCAGGAAGCCGAAGCCGGCCCGGAATATGTACTGCGGCCCGCCGCCGTGCACGAACACCGGCACGCCCACCAGGCCGATGAGCAGGTACGCCGCCACGCTCAGCGCGCCGCGCTTGGCGCCCAGCAACATGCCCGCCAGCAGCACGAACAGCCATTGCAGCGAGAAGGTGAAGGGATAGGGCTGTGTGGGGATGGTGATGCGTATGAACGCGCCCACCGCGATCAGCGCCGCGAACAGGCTGCAGATGACCACGTCGATGGTGCGCATTCTGCCGTGCTTCTTCTGTGTCATGAAATCCGCTCCTTATCAAGAAGTTTCCCGATAGAGTATATATCATCAACAGTCGATTGTCAAGCGCCGATTGCCGCCAGCACCGCGAAGCCCGCGATGGCCACCAGCGTGGACACCGACAGCGCCGAGGACACGTACACCCGCTGGTCGGCGTCGTCGGCGAACACCGGCAGCACGAAGGGCGGCGGCAGTATGAACATCACGTTGATGGCGGCGGCCAGCCCGGCCCCCGGCCACAGCAGGTTAAGAAGCGCGATCAGCGCCGTGCGTAAAAGCATCATGATGGCGAACCGAAGCCCCACCACCTTGGCCGTGGACGCCCAGGGGATGTCCCCCAGCACCAGGTCGTAGCCGATGGTCAGCAGTATGATGGCGCTGGTGGGGGCGGAGACAAAGTCCGCGCAGGCGTCGAAGATCCCGGCGGCGCCGGAGGGCTCAAGCTGCCGGTAGAGCCCCGTCGCGCCCAGCAGCACGCCCGCGGCGATGGCGATGATGATGGGGGAGAGGGCCATCTCTTTAAGGAGCCTGCCCATGTCCGCCTTCTCGCGGCCCTCCAGTCCCAGCAGCACCTTGTACAGCGTGAACACGAACAGCACCTGCCCCAGGTCGATGCGGGCGAACTCCGCCGTGCGCGCCGCGCCATAGAGCATGTTGAACAGCGCGTAGCCCAGCATGCCCGCCTCGAAGCCCGTGGTCAGAAACGGCACGAAGCGGGAGGTCATGCCCAGCGCCCTGCCCGCCGCCCTGCCCAGCGCCCAGGCGATGAAGCACACCGCGAACATGAAAAGCGGTATCATCACGTCCATGAACGTGTAGCGCGTGGTCGCGAACGCCTTCAGAAGCACCGCGGGCAGCGTGATGTTCACGACGACGCTCTTTAAAGCGTTCACGCCCTCCCGGGAGATGAGCTTTCTCCGCCTGCACAGCATGCCGATCATGAGCATCGCCAGTACCGGCAATACCGTGCGCAAAACCTCCATGGTTCTCTCCATTCATTCACCTCCGCGTCCGTTCCGCTTCCCCCTGTCCGCATTATACATTATCTTCCGTTTAAATTCAATGTGTGGAATGGTTATGTTTGGCACACGCTATTGACGCGGGGGGATTGGCGTGCTATAATCGACATATGACGGAAACGGAGGCGACGCCCATGCCCAGACCCCAGCGCTGCCGCAGGATATGCGGCATGCCGGCGCACACGCGGTTTATGCCGGAGGCGGAATGCGGCCGGGAGCCGGTGCTTTTGTCGCTGGACGAATACGAGTCGATCCGGCTGATGGACCGGGAGGGCCTGACCCACGAGCAGTGCGCGGAGGTCATGCAGGTCTCCCGCACCACGGTCACGGAGATCTACGCCTCGGCCCGCAGGAAGCTGGCGGAGGCTATCGTGGACGGCCGGGCGCTGGTGATCGACGGCGGGCGGGTGCGGCTTTGCGACCACAGCCTGTCCTGCGGCTACGGCGTGTGCGTGCCTCTGTGCGACAAAGATCAGACAGGGAGGACTAAAACCATGAAGATCGCGGCAACCTATGAAAACGGCCACATCTTTCAGCACTTCGGCCACACCGAGCGGTTCAAGCTGTACGACGTGGAGGACGGCAGGATCGTCCGTTCCGAGGTGGTCAGCGCGGAGGGCTTCGGCCACGGGGCGCTGGCGGGCTTTTTAAAGAGCAGGGGCGTGGACGCGCTGATCTGCGGCGGCATCGGCGGCGGGGCGCAGATGGCGCTTCGGGAGGCGGGCATCGCGCTCTACGGCGGCGTGACCGGCCCGGCGGACGCCGCGGCGGCGGCGCTGGCGGCGGGGGCGCTGAACTACGACCCCGACGTGCGCTGCGACCACCACGGCGAACATCACCACGGCGAGGGCCACGCCTGCGGCAATCACGGCTGCGGCACGCATCACTGTCACTAAAAGGAGCATCATACCATGCTTGAACTGAGGAACATACGCTTTGACGTGGACGACGACGCCGGCCACGTGGACATACTCAAGGACGTCAGCTTTTCCGTGCCGGAGGGCCGGTTCGTGGTCATCACCGGGCCCAACGGCGGCGGCAAGTCCACCATCGCCAAGCTGATTGCCGGGGTGCGCATGCCCACCGGCGGGCAGATACTGTTCGACGGCAGGGACATCACGACCCTGAGCATCACCGAGCGCGCCCGCTTGGGCGTCAGCTACGCGCTGCAGCAGCCGGTGCGGTTCAAGGGCATCCAGGTGGTGGACCTCCTGCGCATCGCGGCGGGGCGGGAGCTGAGCATGTCGGAATCCTGCGAATACCTTTCGCGGGTGGGGCTGTGCGCCCGGGACTACATCAGCCGCGAGGTCAACGCCAGCCTGTCCGGCGGCGAGCTCAAGCGCATCGAGATCGCCACCATACTGGCCCGGGGCACGCGCCTAAGCGTGTTCGACGAGCCCGAGGCCGGCATCGACCTGTGGTCGTTCCAGAGCCTGATAAGGGTGTTCGAGGAGATGCGCAGGTCCATCGAGCGCAGCTCCATACTGGTGATCTCCCACCAGGAGCGGATACTGAACATCGCCGACGAGATCATCGTGGTGGCAGACGGGCGCATCAGCCAGCAGGGCCCGAGGGACGCCGTGCTGCCTTCGCTGATCGGCACGGCGTCGGCGCTGTCGAGCTGCGACAGACTGCAGGAAAGGGGCTGAGGCAGCATGGATACGATTCAGAAGCGCATACTGGCGGAGGTCGCCGACCTGCACGCGGTGCCGGAGGGGGCCTACAACATCCGCGCCAACGGGCAAAGTGCCGGGCGGCGCAGCACCGCGAGCATCGAGATCACCTCAAAGCCCGAGGGCAACGGCATCGACATCCGCATCGCCCCCGGCACGAAGAAGCAGAGCGTGCACATCCCGGTGGTGCTGTCCGAATCCGGGCTCAAGGAGACCGTCTACAACGACTTTTACATCGGCGCGGACAGCGACGTGGTGATCGTCGCGGGCTGCGGCATCCACAACTGCGGCACGCAGGACTCAGAGCACGACGGCATCCACCGCTTCTATGTGGGGGAGAACGCGAAGGTCAAATACGTGGAAAAGCACTACGGCGAGGGCGACGGCGAAGGGAAGCGCATACTGAACCCCGGCACCGAGGTCACCATGGAAAAGAACAGCAGCATGGAGATGGAGATGGTGCAGATCCGCGGCGTGGACTCCACCGACCGGGTGACCACGGCCAGGCTGGACGCCGGGGCGCGGCTGATCGTCAAGGAGCGCCTGATGACCCACGGCAGCCAGTCCGCCGTGAGCGTGTACAAGGTGGAATTGAACGGCGCCGGCTCCAGCGCGGACGTGGTGTCCCGCTCGGTGGCGCGGGACGATTCCTACCAGAAGTTCGACGCCTGCGTCGTGGGCAACGCGCCCTGCCACGGGCACACCGAGTGCGACTCCATCATCATGGACAACGGGCGCATACTGGCCGTGCCCTCGCTGGAGGCCAACTGCACCGACGCCGAGTTGATCCACGAGGCCGCCATCGGCAAGATCGCCGGGGAGCAGCTCGTCAAGCTGATGACCCTCGGGCTCACCGAGGCCGAGGCCGAGGAGCAGATCATCAACGGATTCCTGAAATAGAATCACGCGGGCGATGGAGCCATCGCCCGCGTGATTCTATTTCAGAGTGGAGAGTGGAGAGTGGAGAGTGGAGAGTGGAGAGCGGAGAGTGGAGAGTGGAGAGTGGAGAGTGAAGAGTGGAGATATAGAATGCCGCGCACCATGCGTGACGGACGCTTTATCCCCGGTTCCCGCGAAGAACAGTGGTAATAATGCCGCTGATACCATTCCTCCGTTCCCTGGCATTCCAAAACTCCACTCTCCACTCTTCACTCTCCACTCTCTTTAATTCTCCCGCGCAATGATCCCGCTGAACTGCGGCACGTTGAAGCGGTCCATGAACAATTGGCACTTGCACATGAAGATATAGTACAGGTTGCGCCCGCAGCCGCAGAGGGTCTCGTAGTTGGCTTGACCCTTGGAGATGAGCACGTCGGCGCGGTCGAGGGCGTCGAGGCACTCACGGGACAGGCGGTTCTCCGGGCAGCCGGCGATGCCGCAGCCGGTGTCCACGACGCGCCGCGCGACCTCGTAAAGCCGGGCCTGTTCGGCGTCCTCGCGGGTGGCGTCGTTGACGATGGGCGCACCCTTGACCACGGCGGTGATCTCAAGCGACGGGTTCATCTCCCGCAGCTCGCGCATCAGCACCCGGTCGGCCACGATCTCCCCGCAGTTGTCCGCGATACAGGTCAGGCGGCGGGCGCGCATGACGTCGCGCCGCAGGGCTTCCAGCACGTCCTCCGGCACGGGAATGCGGTCGGACTGGGCGATGAGCTGACGCAGCCGGCCCTCGTCCACGCTGTCCATGGCGGCGAAGTCGATGAAGTTGCCGGTCATGGCGTACTGCACCGCCCGCCTGAGCGGGTCCTCCGCGGCGCGCACGCCGTCCATCATGGCGGGCTCCATCGCCATCATCAGCGCGTTGAAGTGGCGCTTGACGGGGCCGAAGTCCTTCATCGGGCCGAAGAAGGCCTCGTAGGCCAGGTTGATGGCGTAGTCCTTCTCCGGGCTGCTCAGCTCCGGGTGATTTTCCACGATCTCGCGCACCCGGCCCTGATACGCGGCCACGGCCTCCGGCGCGGCGCCGGCGGGGGTGTCGTTTAAGCGCTTACCGATCAGACAGGCGTTGCAGTAGGCGTTACAAACCATGGTACAGTCTCCTTGGTACGGGTTTTTTGAGAGTGGAGAGTGCAGTAGGATCAAGCGCAACGATTCGGTATGACGGGCGATCAGGGGATCGCCCCTACGGAAGCAGAGGCATTGTAGGGACGCCATTCATGGCGTCCGCGGGCGGCATGAATGCCGCCCCTACGGAGAATGCCCGGTGTTGTGGGGGCGATGCCCTCATCGCCCTTTCATATCAAACAAATCCCGAAGGGATTTGCACCAAAACTGCACTCTGCACTCTCCACTCTTCACTCTGATTATACCATCCTCCGCCGCGTCCGCGAAAGCGGGCGCGGCGCTCATTTGTGTTATATAGTCATGAAAATATGCCGTGCCAGCGATGATTTCGCGGTTGCGCGAAAAGGTAATATATGATAAAATAAAGAAAAGCTGTCTATCAAGGCCCAGCTATGGGTATGCCGGCCGGCGGTGTGTGTTTGGTTACGGGGAGGGATGCGCGTGATCCGATGGATGATCTACGCTATGGTTTACCTTGGCAGCATCCTGATGGTATACAATATCTATGGCTTCATACGCTTCGCCCGGTACGTCAAGGCAATCAAGACCTGGAACAGCGGAAACAGCATCCTCCACATCCCCATTGCGCTCTTGGTCTGCTTCCTGCTGGGCTATCTGGCGGTGGGTCTCTTCGGCAATCCGGACATCATCATGGCGGGCATACTCTTCGGCGGCAGCATATTCGTGTTCATCATGTACAAGCTGTTGAGCGGCATCACCCAGAGGGTCGTCGAGAGCGAGCGCCTGGAGGCGGAATTGCGGGTGGCGGAGGAGAGCAACCGCGCCAAGACCAGCTTCCTGGCCAGCATGAGCCACGAGATGCGCACCCCGATGAACGCCATACTGGGCCTGGACGCCATCGCCCTTCAGGACGAAGCGCTCACTCCCCAGACCCGGGACCGGCTTGAGAAGATCGACGCCAGCGCCCGGCACCTTTTAGACCTCATCAACGACGTACTGGACATGAACCACATCGAGTCCGACACCATGCGTTTGAGCGCGGAGCCCTTCCAGCCCCGGGAGACCGTCGGCCTGGTGAGCGTGCTGACCCAGACCCAGTGCCGCGAGAAGGGGCTCGATTACAACTGCGAGACCTCGGGGGACCTGGACCGCCTGTGCATCGGCGACGCGCTGAGGGTCCGGCAGGTGCTGTTGAGCATCCTTGAAAACGCGGTGAAGTACACCCCCGAGGGGGGCAGCGTCTCGTTCAGGGCGGAGCAGCTTCCCGGCGCGGATGACGACCATTGCACGCTGCGCTTCACCGTCCGCGACACCGGCATCGGCATCGACGAGGCCTTCATGCCCAGGCTGTTCGAGTCCTTCTCCCAGGAGGACGCCAGCGCCACCAACCGCTTCGGCGGCAGCGGCCTCGGGCTGGCCATCACCAGGAAGCTGGTGGACATGATGGGCGGCAGCATCGGCGTTAAGAGCCAAAAGGGCGCGGGCAGCACCTTCACGGTGACGATAGGCTTTGAGCTTGCCAAGCCCGCGGACGCGGAGGCCGACTTTGGCAGCGACGACACCTCCCTGGCGGGGCTTCGGGTGCTCATCGCCGAGGACATCGACATCAACGCCGAGCTGCTGACGGACCTTCTGGATCTGGAGGACATCGCCGCCGAGCGCGCCTCAAACGGCCGGGAGGCGGTGGAGATGTTCGCCGGACAGCCCGAGGGCTACTACGACGCTGTGCTGATGGACCTGCGCATGCCCGTGATGGACGGGCTGGACGCCACCCGCGCCATCCGGGCGCTGGACCGGCCCGACGCGAAGGCCATCCCCATCATCGCCGTGACCGCCAACGCCTTCGAGGAGGACGTGCGGCAGACCCGCGAGGCGGGCATGAACGCCCACCTCTCCAAGCCGACGGATTCCGAGCTTTTGTACGATACGCTGAGAAAGACCCTCGGCGGGAAGAGGGAAACCTGACTGATTTCACGCACACACGCCATGCCGACAGGAGGAAAATCGTATGATCATATCCAAACAGCTGAAAAGATCGCAGCTCGTCCTGATCGTCGACGATCAGGAGATCAACCGCGATGTGCTGGGGATGATCCTGGAGGACTATTACGAGATACTCTACGCCAGCGACGGCGTGGAGGCGCTTGAAATCATAGAGGAGTATCGCGACAGGCTGTCCGTGGTGCTGCTGGATCTGATCATGCCGAGGATGGACGGCTTCGAGGTGCTCTCGCGGGTGCGCAACGACGAGTTTCTCAATGCGATCCCCGTCATCGTGCTCACGGCCGAGCGCAGCGCCGAGCTGCGGGCGCTGGAGATGGGCGCGGCGGACTTCATCACCAAGCCCTTCGACATGCACGAGGTCATACTGGCCCGCGTGGGGCGCATCATAGAGCTGAGCGAGGGCCGGCAGCTCATCTCCGCCGCGGAGCACGACCGGCTGACCATGCTGTACAGCCGCAACTTCTTCTTTGAATACGTCAACCGCATCCACACCTATCACCCCGACTGGCCCATGGACGCCATCGTGGTGGACATCGAGCAGTTCCACTCCGTCAACGCCCTGAACGGGCGCGAGTTCGGCGACCGCGTGCTCCAGAGCATCGGCGACGGCATACGGGGGTTCCTCTCGGAGGTCGAGGGCATGGCCAGCCGCGTCGAGGCGGACCGCTTCAACATCTTCTGCCGGTGCCTGGACGACCATCAGAAGCTGCTGGACCGGCTGCAGAACGAGGTCTACTCCTACGCCCGGGGCGCCAACATCCGCCTGCGCATGGGCGTGATGCCCTGGGTGGAGGGCCTGGAGCCGGTGGTGCAGTTCGATCGGGCCCGGGCCGCCTGCAACATGGTGCGCGGCGACTACAAGACCCACCTGATGGTGTACGACGAGGACATGCAGCGGCGCGAGATGCTGAACCAGCGGCTGTTAAACGACCTGCGCCGCGCCGTGGAGGATAAAGAGCTCAAGGTGTTCTACCAGCCCAAGTACGACATACAATGCGACCCGCCCAGGCTGTCCAGCGCCGAGGCGCTGATAAGGTGGAACCATCCCGAGCTGGGCCTGGTGTCCCCGGGGGCCTTCATACCGCTGTTTGAGAGCAACGGCCAGATCGGCGTGGTGGACAACTACGTGTGGAACGAGGCCGCCCGGCAGATCGCCGAGTGGCGGGAGAAGCTGGGCGTGACCGTGCCGGTGTCGGTGAACCTGTCGCGGGTGGACGTGTTCGACCCGACCCTGGAGGACACCTTCCGCGGCCTGATCGACCGCTACGGCCTGGACTTTAAGTGCCTCAAGCTGGAGGTCACCGAGTCCGCCTACACCGACAACGCCGAGCAGATGATCGAGCTCATCAACCGATTAAGGGCGCTGGGCTTCGAGGTGGAGATGGACGACTTCGGCTCGGGGTATTCGTCGCTCAACATGCTGTCCTACATGCCCATCGACGTTTTGAAGATGGACATGAAGTTCGTCCGCAACATCGAGCACAGCGAGAAGGACTACCAGCTGGTGCAGGTGGTGCTGGACATCGCCAGGTACCTGAAGGTGCCGGTGGTGGCGGAGGGCGTCGAGACCGAGCGGCAGCTTCAGATGCTCCGGGACGCGGGCTGCCAGCTGGTGCAGGGCTACTATTTCTCCCGGCCGGTGCCGCCGGAGGAATTCGAAAAACTCATCATCCGGGAAAAACAGATACAGATAAAGAGGGGAGTATGAACCATGACGATCAAGGAGCTGTACGACAGGATAGGCGGAAACTATGACCAGGCCGTTCGCGTGATGAAATCGGACCGCCTGATCGACAAGTACGTGCGCAAGCTCACCGCCAGCCAGGTGGCCGAGAGCCTCGCCGAGGCGGGGAAGACCATGGATCCGGTCAAGCTGTTTGAATCGGCCCACGCCATGAAGGGTGTGTGCTCCAACCTGGGCCTGGAGGCGCTGGCCAACGCCGTCAATGAGATCACCGAGGAGTTCCGCCCCGGCAACGCCCGCAGGCTCTCCGACGCCGATGTGCAGTCCAGGCTGGACGCCATCGCCCGGCAGTACCAGATCACCGCGGAGGGCATCCGCGACTACGAGCAGGGCAAGTGACCGGGCGCGGGCCCCCATCCTCGAAGGGACGGTGATCTCGGTTGTATTCGGCCAATAAGGCGGGAGAAAACAGGCTGGTACGGTATCTGTCGCCCCTGGGCGCCTGGGCGCTGGCCTTCGGGTGCAGCGTCGGCTGGGGCGCGTTTGTCATGCCCGGGACCACCTTTCTGCCCATCGCGGGGCCCGTCGGCACGGCGCTGGGCATCGGTGTCGGCGGGCTGATCATGCTGATCATCGGCATGAACTACCACTACCTGATGAACCGGTATCCCGACGCCGGCGGCACCTATGCCTACGCCCGGGAGATATTCGGCTACGACCACGGCTTTCTGAACGCCTGGTTCCTGCTTCTGACCTATGTGGCCATCATATGGGCCAACGCCACCGCGCTGCCGCTGATCGCCCGGAACCTGTTCGGGGGGCTGTTCCAGTTCGGCTTCCACTATCAGATCGCCGGGTACGACATCTACATGGGCGAGGTGCTGCTGGCCATCGCGGCCCTGGCACTTGCCGCCGCGGTCTGCCTGCGCGGAAAGACCGCCGCGCAGGTGCAGATCCTCATGGCGATTCTTCTCTTCGGCGGCATACTGCTGGGGCTCATATCGGCGCTGTTCAGCCCCCACAGCCATATGGGGCGCCTCGCCCCGGCCTTTTCGCCGGAAAAGACGCCCTTCGCCGGGGTGTTCACCATCATCGCCCTGGCCCCCTGGGCCTACGTGGGCTTTGAGTCCATCTCCCACTCCGCCGAGGAGCTGAGCTTTGCGCTCCGCAGGAGCTTCGGGATCATGGCGGCCGCCGTGGTGACCGCCGCCATTGCCTACGCGGGGCTGGCGCTGCTGGCCGCCAGCGCGCTGCCGGAGGGCTGCGCAGGCTGGACGGACTACATCGGCAACCTGGGCGGCTATTCCGGCGTGCAGGGCCTGCCCACGTTCTACGCCGCCGAGACCTTCATGGGCACGCCGGGCACCGTGGTGTTGGGCTTTACCACGCTGGGGGCCATCGTCACCGGCGTGGTGGGCAACACCGTCGCCTCCAGCCGCCTGCTGTACGCGCTCTCGGAGGATCACATGATCCCCGGGTGGATGGGGAAACTGAACGGGCGCGGCGTTCCCCGGAATGCCATACTGTTTCTGACCGGCATCTCGGTGATACTGCCCTTCTTCGGCCGCACGGCCATCAGCTGGATCGTGGACGTGACCACCGTGGGCGCGACCATCGCCTACGCCTACACCTCCGCCGCGGCACTCAGGGCCGCCCGGCGGGAGGGCAACCGGCTGGCGAAGCTCACGGGGCTCATGGGGCTTTTGATCTCCCTGGTGTTCGTGCTCTACTTCCTGATCCCGAACCTGATCGCGGTCAAGACGCTGTCCACGGAGTCCTACCTGATCCTGGCCTCCTGGGGCATACTGGGCTTCGTGTTTTTCCTGATCGTGTTCAAGCGGGACGAATCCCGGCGGCTGGGCCGGTCCCCGGTGGTGTGGGTGGTGCTCTTGGCGCTGATCATATTCACCTCCACCGTGTGGATGCGCCAGGCCACGGAGCTCGCCACCGAGGAGGCCGTGACCCCCATACACATCTTCTACACCGAGCAGCTTAAGGAGGCGGGCGTGGACATCGTCGCCACCGCCACCCGCCCGGCGACCACCTACCTCCGGGACATCCTGGACGAGGTGGGCCGCACGCTCAACCGCAACAGCCTGATACAGACCGTGCTGATCGTGGTGGCGCTGATGATACTGTTCTACATCTACTATCTCATGCAGAAGCGCGAGAAGCAGATGGAGGTCGAAAAGGTGCTGGCGGAGGAGCGCAGCCGGGCCAAGACGTCCTTTTTGTCCAACATGAGCCACGAGATCCGCACGCCCATGAACGCCATCATCGGCCTGGACAACATCGCTTTAAAGGACCCGGACCTCACGCCCCACACCCGGGAGCAGCTTCAGAAGATCGGCGCAAGCGCCCAGCACCTGCTGGGGCTCATCAACGACATCCTGGACATGAGCCGCATCGAGTCCGGGCGCATGGTGCTCAAGACCGAGGAGTTCAGCTTCAGGGACTTCATCGACCAGATCAACGTCATGGTCAACGGCCAGTGCATGGACAAGGGCCTGGACTTCGACTGCCACATCATCGGTCACGTCAACGATTACTACATCGGCGACGACATGAAGCTCAAGCAGGTGCTCATCAACATACTGGGCAACGCCGTCAAGTTCACCCCCGTGCCCGGGTCCGTGACCTTCACGGTGGAGCAGGTGGCCGAGTTCGAGGACTACTGCACGCTGCGCTTCGTGATGAAGGACACCGGCATCGGTATGAGCAAGGAGTACATCCCGAAGATCTTCGAGGCGTTTTCCCAGGAGAACGACGGCGCGTCCAATAAGTACGGCTCCACCGGCCTGGGCATGGCCATCACCAAGAACATCGTGGACATGATGAACGGCGAGATCCTGGTGGACAGCGAAAAGGGCGTGGGCACCACCTTCACCGTCGTGGTGACCCTGAAGGCCTCCGAAAGGAGCGTGCATTCCGAGCACGGGCACAAGCTGCCCGCGGGCATGCGCATACTGGTGGTGGACGACGACGAGGTGGCCTGCGAGCACGCGCGACTGGTGGCCAGGGCCATCGGCGTCGAGGCGGACACGGTCACCCGCGCGGCGGAGGCGCTGGAGCGCATCCAGAGGCTTCGCAATCAGGGCAATCCGTACCGCTTCGTGCTGACGGACTACCGCATGCCCGAGATGGACGGCATCGAGCTGACCCGCGCCATACGCGCCATCGACGGCGGCGAGACCTGCATCATCGTGCTGACCGGCTACAGCTGGGACGACATGCAGGCCGAGGCCCGGGACGCGGGCGTGGACGGCATCATGTCGAAGCCCCTGTTTACCGACAGCCTGCTGCGGGAGATGCACAGCGTGCTGGACCGGCGCGAGGACGCCGACGCCCGGGACGCCGGGCCGGTGCTGGAGGAGATCCCCGGCACCGAGACCTACGACATCAGCGGCACCCGCGTGCTGGTGGCGGAGGACATGGACATCAACGCCGACATACTGATGGACCTGCTGGAGATGGAGGGCGTGGATTCCGAGCGCGCCGAGAACGGCAGGATCGCCGTGGAGATGTTTGCGCAGAATCAGCCGCGCTACTACGACGCGGTGCTCATGGACGTGCGCATGCCGGAGATGGACGGCCTGGAGGCCACCCGCGCCATCCGCGGGCTGGACCGGGCGGACGCGAAGGCCGTGCCCATCATCGCCATGACGGCCAACGCCTTCGACGATGACGTGCAGCGCTCCCTGCAGGCGGGCATGACGGCCCACCTGTCGAAGCCGGTGGAGCCCGAGAGGCTCTATGAGACGCTGGACAGGCTGATACATGCGGCAGATTATTCAAGCGGAGGTGGCAATCATGACTGTGACCGTTAAGGATATGGCACAGCAGTGCGGGGTCGATCCCGCCGTCGTCTGCAAGGTGCTCAACGCGCGATTGCCGGAAATCGACGGGGAGACGCGCGACAGGGTGCTGGAGGCGGCCGAGCGCCTGGGATATCCCGGGGGCGCGCACACGCCCAATCTGGGCGTGCTGTACGCCGACGAGAGCGGCCGGGGGCTGACGCATCCCTTCTTCGTGCTGATCCTGAACGCCTTTAAAGCGGTAGCGGAGGCGCGGGGGTACGACATGACGTTCATCCATCCCGGCAGCGGGGAGAACGTCAGCTATGAAAAGCGCTGCCTCGAGGCCGGCGTGGACGGCGTGTGCCTGGTGTGCATGGACTTCCGCGCGCCGCAGATCAAGGCGCTGGCCCAAAGTGGCATCCCCTGCGTGAGCGTGGACCACATCTTCAAGGGCATGCCCGCGGTGCTCTCCGACAACGAGACCGGCGTGGAAAAGCTGGTGGAATACGCGGTCTCCAGGGGCCATCGCCGCATCGCCTTCATCCATGGGCACAACAATTCCATCGTCACCCGCACCCGCATCAACCAGTTCTACAACACCATGACCTATCGCGGCCTGACCGTGCCGCCGGAGTACGTGCGCGAGGGGCTGTACGACGATATCGAGCTGACCCGGAAGATCGTCATAGAGCTTCTGAAGCTGCCCGAGCGCCCCACCTGCATACTGCTGCCCGACGACATCTCCTACCTCGGCGCGCAGGACGCCGCCCGGGACCTGGGCCTGCGCGTCCCCCAGGACGTCTCCTTCACCGGCTACGACGGCATCCCCCTGACCCAGATGCTGACGCCCCGGCTGACCACCATCCGCCAGAGCAGCGACGACATCGGCAGGATGGCCGCCCGGAAGCTGATCGACCTGATCGAGCGGCCCGAGGGCACCTCCCGCAAGCCCAGCGTGTTCCCAGTGCAGTTGGTCGAAGGGGGAACGATTGAGGCGATTTAGGCTGTAGAGGCGCCATTCATGGCGCCCGCGGATGGCAAGGGTTACGACCTCTTTCGTCATTTGCTTCGCAAATGCCACCTTCCCCTAAAGGGGAAGGCTTAGGTATGCCCGTTGTAGGGGCGCCATTCATGGCGCCCGCGGATGGCAAGGGGGACGACCTCTTTCGTCATTTGCTTCGCAAATGCCACCTTCCCCTAAAGGGGAAGGCTTAGGTATGCCCGTTGTAGGGGCACCATTCATGGCGCCCGCCTTGCCTTCCCCTTGAGGGGAAGGTGCCCCGGCCCGTAGGGCCTAGCGAAGCGTCAGGGGCGGATGAGGTGCCCGTAATCCCACGGGCTTCCGTGAAGAACCAACAAAAAGCCACATGCTCGCGCGGCATGTGGCTTTTTGATACTCATTAAGCCTCTACCCCAGTATATCCGACGGCTGGTAGGTGAAGCAGCAATACCCGTTGTGGATGATGGGGCTGGCGGTGATGTGGTAGTTCCTGCTGTCGCTTGAGAAGCGCAGTATATCCACGATGGACTCCCCGTTGAAGGCGGCCCTGCGGGCCATATCGCGCCAAGCGTCGTCGATGGGGCCGAAGAGCTGGGACACCCGGCGGCCCAGGAGCTGGGAGGCGGTCAGGCCGCACAGCCTTTCGAAGGCGTGGTTGGCGTAGAAGAGCATGGCGTCGTAGACGCTCCTGTCCCCGTCGGTGAGCACCTTGCACACGCAGTAGGGGATGGGGAGGTCGTCGTAGAGGTGGAATATCTCGGAGGCGTGGGTCATGCGGCGCTCCACGCTGGAGTGGTCGTCGTGGTCGGCCAGCAGCCGGATCTCGGCCTTCTGGGTCTGCTCGTCGGCGTCCTCGCACTCGGAGTACACGCAGTAGCCCACCGAGAGGTAGAGGGTCAGCGCGATGCCGTCCACCTGCTGGATGTCCGCGGCGATCTGCTTGATCCTGCCCCGCAGGCGGCTGGCCTCGCCGGGCTCGTGGATCTGGTGCAGCACAACGAACTGGTGCCCGGTGTTCCGACCCACGGCACAGGTGTGCCCCAGGGCCTTCTTGAGCGCCCGGCCCAGGGTGGAGATGATCCTGTCGCCGAAGTCGTAGCCGTACTGGCGGTTGAGGGCGGGGAAGTCGTCGATGGCCACGTGCAGCCGCACGAAGTCCACATTACGCAGGTTGTATTCGTCCTCGAAGGTGTGCACCTCTTCGCTGATGCCGCGGGAGTTGAGCAGGCCGGTGAGCATGTCACGGCGCTTGGTCTCCTTGCCCCGCCGGTCGTTGACGGTGAGCAGGTCCCGGTCGATGAAGCAGCCGATCAACCCCCGCACCTCGCCGTTGTTGTCGTAGAGGGGGGCCTTGCTGGCCAGTATCTCCCGGTTCTCGCCGTTGTTGAAGCAGTGGCCGGGGATGTTGTGGGTGGTGATGCCCTCGTGGATCACGCGGAGCTCGTCGTTCATGTAGCTGTCCGGGTGGATGTGCCAGCCCAGGTCCTCGTCCGTGCGGCCGACGATCTCCTCCACGCCGGAGAAGCCGTAGTACTGGAGGAAGCCGTGGCTGGCCCCCAGGAAGCGGCGCTCCCGGTCCTTCCAGAACACGCGGGCGATGTTGGACTGCACCAGGTTCCGCCACAGCAGCTCGGGAGAATCCGGACTGTCGCCGCCGGTGGCCTCCGGGGTCAGGTGGTTGTAGCGCTGGAAGGCCAGCAGGTCGGCGTGCACGTTGCGTATGAGGGCGGCGTAGACCCCGGGCTGTATGAGCAGGACGATGTACTGCTTCCAGGCATACTGGCCGTGCCCCACGCGGCTGCGCAGGTACTTGGAAACATAGGAGCGCCCGGCCTTGTGGAGCCGTTCGTCGATGGTGTCGAAGTCCAGAAGCCGCAGGTATTCCTCCTGGTCCTCGGGGAAGATCAGGTTGTGGGCGTACTCCCAGGCCAGCTTCGCGATGCCGGTGCGTCCGGAGACCAGGTCCTCCCGGGTGGCGATGTACAGCGGGGTGATGGTATCGTTGCGGGTATCCACCAGCGTGATGCGCTCAAACAGCGTGTAGAGCTGGCGGATGCTCTCGTCCAGGTGGTCGGTCTTGACGGACTCGGACGCCTTGGACAGGTTGCTCATCCGAAACAGCACGCTGTATGCGTCCTTCGTCTGGGCGATGCACTTGGCCTGTATCTCGTAGTATTCGCCGTTGGAGATGAACACCATCCGCCCCTCCTCGCCGGTGCGGGTGGACTCCATCAGGTTCCACAGCCGCCGGGGGAACATGGAGTAGGGCTGGGGCACCCGCAGCATCTCCTGGGTGAACAGGTGGGAGATCAGGCCGGTGCTCTCGGCGGTCTGCTCGAAGGCGGTGTTGTAGAACAGTATGCTGAAGGAATCCCTGCGGCCCTCGGCCATGGCCAGCGGGATGCTGTTGAGTTGTCGGGCGGTCTTGAGGGTGTCGCGCTCCTCCCGGGTCATGAAGGGCACGGCGCTCAGGAGGTTGACCTTGCCGATGTCGTCGTAGTACTTCCGGTCCTGGGGGCGCTCGATGCCCACGTTGATCCGCTTGAGGTGGGCCAGCGCCTCCTCGTAGGGCATGGGCCGGCCGTAGTAGTAGCCCTGCACCTTTTCGCAGCCGATGTTGCGCAGGTAGCGCACCTGCTCGCGGGTCTCCACGCCCTCGGCCAGCGTGCGGATCTCGATCTCCTTGGCCATCTGTATGACCGCGGTCAGTATCCGCTGGGAGCGCAGGTTGAAGGAGCTCAGAAAGCGCATGTCCATCTTGAGCTCGTCGAAATCAAAGTCCTTTAATATGTTCAGCGATGAGTAGGCGCTGCCGAAGTCGTCCATCCACACCTGATAGCCCGCCGCGCGAAACCGGGCCACGATGTCGCGCATGGCGCTCTCCTGCTCGGCCATCACGCTCTCGGTGATCTCGATGTAGAGAAAATCGTGGGGGATCTGGTACTGGGTGACCAGGCTGTCTACCACCTGGAAGATGTCGCACAGCGTGAAGTCCAGCCGGGACAGGTTGACGGACACCGGTATGGGCGTGTCCCCGGCCTCCACGGTGCGGCGGATCCGGGCGCACACCTGGCGGATGATGCAGGCGTCCAGCAGGTGGATGACCCCCTTCTTCTCCAGCACCGGTATGAACTGGGCGGGGGAGATCATGCCCTTCTCGGGGTCGATCCAGCGCGCCAGCGCCTCGAAGGAACAAAGCTGCCGCGAGATCGTGCGCACCACCGGCTGATAGAAGGGCTGTATGTAGCCGCGTTCCAGGGCCTCCTTGAAGTGGTCGGCGATGTAGGACTCAAGCGGGTTTTGCATGTCGAACGCTCCTTTGATGGTCCGGTTCCGCAAGGGACGGCGCGGTCAGATAAGGGTTACAGGAATATATGTCCCCTGGTTAGCACTATATTACCATATTTTTATCCTCTGGGCAATATGATGGGAATGATTTAATCTATTCCCAAACTTTGTGAAAAACATATAAAGAACCGTGTGAAACGGGGGTTAAAGGGTGTGGACAACGGCGGGGGGATTGGGGTATAATGGGAAATGGGAAATGGGGGACGACCTCTTTCGTCAACGCTTCGCGTTGCCACCTTCCCCTGAAGGGGAAGGCTTGGTTAGCTCCCGGATCGAGGTGAATAGTGTGGAAGACTGGATCATCGTGGTGGACGACGACGCGGCCAATCTGAAGATGGCCAACGGCGTGTTCCGTGAGGCCGGCATCAGGGGCAGCTATTTCAGGTCCGGAGAGGACGTGCTCAACTATCTGGACGGCACGAAGGCGCCGGATCTGGTGCTTTTGGACATCCACATGCCGGGCATCAACGGCTTCGAGGTGTTGAAGCGATTGAAGGCGCACCCGGCCTACCGGAACGTGCCGGTGATCTTCCTCACCGCCGACGACGACGTGGAGACCGAGACCCGCGGCCTGCACGCCGGGGCGACGGACTTCATCCGCAAGCCCTTCGCGCCGGAGGTGCTGCTTCTGCGGGTCAGGAACACCATCGCCCTGAACCGGCTTCAAAGCGACATGGCCCGCGAGATACAGGCCAAGACGGAGAAGCTGTCCCGCGCCTACATGCAGATCGTCCGGGCCATGGCCACCGCCATCGACGCCAAGGACAAGTACACCCACGGCCATTCCTCCCGCGTGGCGGAGTACGCCCGGGAGATCGCCAGGCGCGCGGGCTACACGGAGGCGCAGCAGCGGGAGATCTACATGATGGGGCTTCTGCACGACGTGGGCAAGATCGGCGTGCCCGACGCCATCATCAACAAGCCCAGCCGCCTGACCGACGAGGAGTACGCCGCCATCAAGACCCACCCGGTGGTGGGCTCCCAGATCCTTGAGCACATCGCCGACTACCCGGAGCTGGTCACCGGGGCCCGGTGGCACCACGAGCGCTTCGACGGCAGGGGCTATCCCGATCGCCTGGCGGGGGAGGACATCCCCGAGGTGGCGCGCATCATCGCCGTGGCGGACACCTACGACGCCATGACCAGCAACCGGAGCTATCGCGGCGCGCTGCCGCAGCAGAAGGTGCGGAAGGAGTTTATACGCTGCGCCGGGAGCCAGTTCGACCCGAGGTTTGCGGCCATCATGACAGAGATGATCGACGACGACCCGGAATACCGCATGCGGGAGGAGTGACGCGGCGTGAAGGCGGAAGATCAGACCGGCAACATCGGCCACACCGCGCGGCTGGCGCTGGTGCTCGCGCTGACGGTGCTGACCGTGGTGCTGACGGTGGAAAACCTGCTGCTGGGCTGGGAGCTGTGGATGCTGCCGGTGCTGGCCGCTGGCCTGCTGGCGGCCTGGGCGCTGATGATACTCAACACCCTGCCCGGCAGGACCATGACGATACTGTTCTCGTCCATGCTGATGCTGGAGACGTTCTACTACGGCGCCCACTGCGCGAACCTGTTCCGCATCGCGCCGGTGGCCATCGTGGCCATGATGCTCTACGCGCTGACCATGGACCGCAGGCTGGTGCGCTGCGGCATCGCCGTGGGCTACATCACCACGTTCTTTCGCCTGGCGGGGGAGATCCTCGGCGGGCAGTTTGACTTCGGCGCGGAGAACGTGTTCATCACCGTCGCCCACCTGGCGCTGCTGGCCTTCGCCGGGTTCGTGTGCCTGCGCTTCGTGGGGCTGTGGGAATCGCTGCAGTCCGGTCACGGGCAGCAGATGGCTCGGCTGGAGGCGGAGCGCGCGCAGATCAACGACTTCCTGACCAATGTGTCCCACGAGATACGCACCCCCGTCAACGCGGTGATCGGACTGTCGAAGCTGCTGGAGCGCCGGGCGGAGGCGGCGGAATTAAAGCGGGACCTGCTGTCCGTGCAGGACGCGGGGCTCAGGATCGCCGACGAGCTGGACGACATACTGGACTACACCGAGGTGGATATGGACCGGGCCGCCGTGACCGACGAGCCCTACATGCCCGCCTCGCTGGTCAACGACGTGCTCTCGGAGGTGCGCCGGGGGCTCAGGAAGGGCGTTGCGCTGGTGGTGGACGTGGACCCGGCGATTCCCTGCGTGCTGACGGGGGACCGGGTCAAGCTCAAACGGGTGCTGAGGCACCTGATCGAGAACAGCCTCAAGTTCACCGAGATGGGCTGCGTGGCCGTGGAGATCGGCGCGACGGAGCGGCCCTACGGGGTCAATCTGTGCCTGCGGGTCGCCGACACCGGCCCCGGCATCGACGCCGACACCCGGGAGCATCTGTCGGAGCGCTTCTATAAGCGAAGCTCGGGGCGCACCCAGTCCACGGGGGGCCTCGGGTTGGGGCTGCCCATCGTGTCCGGCTTCGTGCGACTGATGGGCGGCTTCATGGTGCTGGGCGAGGCCGAGGGCGGCGGCGCGGAGGTGACCGTCAGCATCCCCCAGGGCATCGCCGACGCCGCGCCCTGCATGGCGCTGGAGCGCCGGGAGGGCATGCGCGTGGTGGCCTGCGTCAATTTCAGGAATATCGAACATCCCGCCGCCCGCGAGGCTTACCAGCGGGCGCTTCGGCATGCCGCGACGCGGCTCGGGCTTCAAATGACGCTGATCGAGGACCCCGCGGCGCTCGAGGCCGCGCTGGACGACGCCTCGGTCACCCACCTGCTCATGGACGCCGGCAGCTATGCCGCCGCGCCCGGCGCGGCGGAGGCCTTCGCCGCCCGGGGCACGGTGATCGTGGCGGCGGGGGAGGACTTTGCACTTCCGAAAAACAGCCGCGCCCACCTGCTGGACCGGCCGATCTGCACCTTCCAGGCCGTCAGCCTGCTGAACACCTCCAACGCGCCCGGCGAGGCGTCGGAGGGCGAGCGGGTGACCTTCCCAGGCGTCCGCGCGCTGATCGTGGACGACGAGCCCACCAACCTGACGGTGGCGGAGGGACTGCTGAGCGCCTACGACATGACCGTCGCCACGGCGGACAGCGGCCCGGAGGCCCTGCGTATGTATGCGGAGGAGCCCTTCGACCTGGTGTTCATGGACCACATGATGCCGGGCATGGACGGCGTGGAGGCCGCCCGGCGGCTGCGGATCGTCGAGCGCGAGAAGGGCCGGAACCTGTACATCATCGCCCTGACCGCCAACACCGTCAGCGGCGCGAAGGCGCTGTTCAGGCAGGAGGGCTTTGACGGCTTCGTCGCCAAGCCCATCGACGTGCTGGAGCTGGACCGGACCCTGCGCACGGTACTGCCCCGCGCCACGGTGGTCAGATCGGAAGAGGCCGCGCCGCCCGAGGCGCCCGGACAGACGCTGGCGGAGGGCCTTGCGCGCGCCGGGGTCAGCATGCAGACGGGCCTTGGCTATTGCGGCAACCGGCTGTCGCTGTATACCGACGTGCTCTCGCAGTTCGCCGCTTCGGGCCCGGTGCGGCTTGATGAGCTCGGGCGCTTCCTTGAGGGTGAGGACTGGGCGGGCTACGCCATCTCCGTGCACGCCGTCAAGAGCACTTCGAAGATGATCGGCGCGCAGGGCGTGTCGGATCAGGCGGCGGCGCTCGAGGCGGCGGCGAAGGCCGGGGATGCGGCGACGATACTTGCGCGGCACGGGGCGTTCATGGCCGACTACGCCGCGCTGGCGGAGGCGGTGGCAACCCTGACGCGCGCCACGGAGGCGGCGGCGGAACCCGCCGCCGAAGTGACGGACCCCGGGGCGGCGCGGGCGCTGCTTCACGACCTGGCGGCGGCCCTCGACGACTACGACGCCGACGCCGCCGAGGCCGCGCTCAGGGCGCTGGAGGCCTCGGGCGCGGCCCCGGGCGGGACGATCCGCACCCTCCGCGAACAGATCGACGCCTTCGATTTTAAAGCCGCGGGGGAGACCGTGGCCGAGGCTCTGGCCCTGCCGGAAGGGAGGGGTGACGCATGAAGCGCTGGCTTGAGCTGCTCAACGACCCCGGGCGGGACATCTACGAGCGCCGCTACCGGCTGCTGTCCGCCATCAGCATCGTCTCGCTGCTGCTGTGGCTGCTGGTGGCCGCCGCGGTGGACTTCCACTCCAAGCGTCTTTTGTTCTTCCTGATCTGCGACGTGATGTTCGTGCCCATGATGATCATCACCCTGCGCACCGGCCAGATCCAGCTGGGGGCCGGAGGCAGCGGCTTTCTGTTGATATTCCTGATGCTGCCCTTCGCCTTCTTCTACAACGGCGGCATCGAGGCCGGCGCGCCCAACTGGAGCATACTGGCGATGGTGTTCGTCACGCTGACCGTCCGCGGCGGCCTGCGCACGTTCCTGCTGGTCTCGGACGTGCTGGTCACGGCGATCTGCTACCTGATCTGCTATACGCACCCGGAGCTGGTGGCCCAGCACACGGTGCAGGCCGCCTACGTGGATTCGCTCTCATCGCTGATCATCACCGCACTCATCATCAGCAGCATGTTCCTGTTCCAGCTGCACGTGTACGGCCAGGAGCGGGAGATCCTTGAAAAGCAGAGCCTGCAGATCGAGGAGCTGAACCGGGCGCAGAACAGCTTCTTCTCCAGCATGAGCCACGAGATCCGCACTCCCGTGAACACCATCATCGGTTTAAACGAGATGATACTGCGCGAGCGCGTGTCCGACGAGGTGCGGGAGGACGCCCTGCACATCGAGAGCGCCGGCCGGATGCTCCTGCAGACCGTCAACGACATCCTGGAGATGTCCAAGCTGGAGTCCGGGCGGCTGGAGATCGTCAGCGCCCGCTACGCCACCGGCGGCATGCTGTCGGACGTGGTGAACATGATCTGGGTGAAGGCCCGGGAGAAGGGGCTGGAGTTCCGCGTCGATGTGGACCCGGCGCTGCCCGCGGCCCTGTACGGCGACGAGATGCGCGTCAAGCAGGTGCTGATCAACCTGCTGACCAACGCCGTCAAGTACACCGAGAAGGGCGGCGTGACGCTGTCCGTGCAGGGGGAGCGCACCGACGAGGGGACCCTGCGGATGATCTGCACCGTGACGGACACCGGCATCGGCATCCGGCAGGAGAGCATCCCGCACCTGTTCACCGCCTTCAAGCGGGTGGACGAGCACGACAACCGCCACATCGAGGGCACCGGGCTGGGGCTGTCCATCGTCAAGCAGCTGTTGGACCTGATGGGCGGCGAGATCAGCGTCAACAGCATCTATACGAAGGGCACCACGGTGATCGTGACGCTGCCCCAGACCGTCGCCGACGACGCCCCCGTGGGCCCGGTGGACATGCGGTCCCGCCGCGACGCCGGGGAGGGCGCGCGCTACGTGCCCGCCTTCACCGCGGATCAGGCCCGCGTGCTGGCGGTGGACGACACCGCCGCGAACCTGCTGGTGCTGGAGAAGCTGCTTCGGGACACCCGGGTGCGGGTGGACGCCGCCCGCAGCGGGGCCGAGGCGCTGGAGCGGACGCTGCAGACCCGCTACGACGTCATACTGATGGACCACGTGATGCCCGGCATGGACGGCATCGAGTGCCTGCGCCGCATACGCGCCCAGGCGGGCGGGCTGTGCCACGCCTGCCCCGCGGTGGCGCTGACCGCCAACGCGGGCAGCGGCATGGAGGCCATGTACCGGCGGGAAGGCTTCGACGGCTATCTGGTCAAGCCCATCCGGGGCGAGGTGCTGGAGCGCGAGCTGCTCAGGCTACTGCCCCCGGAGCTGGTCAGCCTGACCGGCGCGGCGGCGGGGGACGGCAGCGCGGACGGCCTTAAAACGGGCCGCGCCCGCGCGCGGCGGCAGATCGCCGTCACCGTGGACAGCAGCGCCGATCTGCCGGAGGACGCGCTGCGCGAATGGGAGATCTCCGTGATACCGTTCTACGTCAAAACGGAAAACGGCCTGTTCCAGGACGGCGTGGAGGTGGACACCCGCGGCCTGGTCGGCTGGATGAAGCGCGGCAAAGACGTGCGGGCCGTGCCGCCCAGCCGGGAGGAGCTGGAGGCGTTCTTCGCCGAGACGCTGTCCGGGGCCAACAACGTCATACACTTCACCGCGGGCAAGAGCGTCAGCCAGGGCTACCCCGTGGCCTGCGCCGCCGCGGAGAGCTTCAACAACGTCACGGTCTACGACGGCGGCCACCTCTCCACCGGCACCGGGCTGCTGGCTGTCCACGCCGCCCGGCTGGCCCGGGCCGGAAAGCCCGTGGACGAGATACTCTCGGAGCTGGACAGATACAAACGGAAGATCGTCACCACCTTCGTCATCGACACCGCGGACTTTCTGGTGCGCGCCGGGCGCACGCGGCGGAGCGTGAAGCTGATCTCCGACGCGCTGCTGCTGCGCCCGGAGTTTCAGATGCGCCGCGGCCGGCTGCGCACCGCGCGGCTGTTCATGGGCAGCCGGGAGCGCACCCGCAGAAAGTACGTGCGGGGCCTCCTCAGGCGCTACCCGCCCGGGGAGGGCGAGACGCTGTACCTGACCCACGTGGGGCTGACCGCCGGGGAGTGCGCGCGGATCGTCGCGGAGGTGCGGGACGCGCTCGGGCACGACCGGGTGAGCGTGCAGAACGCTTCCTCCGCCATCTCCACCAACTGCGGACCGGGCACCTATGGCCTGATCTACCGCGCCGCCGAGCCGGTGGAGGGGGAGAGTCGGCCGTAGGGACGCCATTTATGGCGTCCGCGTGGGGAAGAGGGAGTAGGCAGTAGGGAGTAGGGAGTAGGGGTTTTGTCGGTACGGAACCTACCGTAGGGACGCCATTTATGGCGTCCGCGAGGGGGAACAGGGGTTATCTTGGTACAGGGTAGGGTGATGCTATGAACAAGGCTCAGGGATTGACAAGGCACCTGTCCCCGCTGGGGGCGTGGGCGTTTGCGATAGGCACCAGCATGGGCTGGGGCGCGCTGGTGGTGACCGCCACACGTACCTGGCGCAGGCCGGTCCGGCGGGCAGCGTGCTGGGGCTGGCGCTGGGCGCTGTGATCATGGGCATCGTCGCCCTGAACTACGCCTGCCTGATGCGCTCCTACCCGGACGCCGGCGGCGCGTATGCCTATACCCGCGAGGTGTTCGGCTAGGACTACGGCTTTCTGACGGCGTGGTTCCTGGCGATGATCTACTTCGCCATACTGTGGGCCAACGCCACGTCGCTGCCGATGTTCGTCAGGATATTCATCGGCGACGCCCTCCGCTTCGGCAGGCTGTATGCCATATTCGGCTACGACGTGTACCTCGGCGAGGCGCTGCTGTCCGTCGCGGCGCTGTTGGTGTTCGGGTATATGTGCGTGCGGCGTCCGCGGGCGACCGACGCGGTGATGATCGCGCTGGCGTGCCTGTTCGCGGCGGGCATCGCGGCGTGCTTTGTGGGGGCGTTTGCGGCCGGGGGCCGCGCCATGAAGCCCGCCTTTGTGCCGGACGGCGCGGCGCTTTCGCAGATCGTGAGGATCGCGGTGATCTCCCCCTGGGCGTTCATAGGCTTCGAGAGCATCTCCCACGCCACCGAGGAATTCGACTTTGACCGGGACAGGATCCGCCGCGTGATGCTCATCGCGGTGGCGTCCACGCTGGTATTGTACGTGCTGGTGACGCTCCTGTCCGTGACGGCCTATCCGTCGCGGTACGCAAGCTGGCCGGACTACATCCGTGATCTGAACAATCTGACCGGCCTGGAGGCGCTGCCCGCCTTCTACGCGGCGGATCACTACCTGGGCGGCGCCGGTGTCGCGCTTTTGACGCTGTCGCTGCTGGCGCTGGTGATCACCAGCCTGATCGGCAACACCTCGGCGTTGAGCCGCCTGTTCTACGCGATGGCCAAGGACAGGCTGCTGCCGGAGTCCTTCTCCAGGCTCAACGACCGCGGCGCGCCGGCCCGGGCGGTCCTGGCGGTGACGGCCGCCTCGTGCCTGGTGCCGCTGCTGGGCGGCACGGCCATCGGCTGGATCGTGGACGTCACCACCATCGGCGCGACGCTGATCTACGGCAACGTCTCCGCCGCCGCCGCCCGGCTGGGGCGGAACATGAAGAACCGGCGGGAGATGTGGATCGGCCGCGCAGGCCTGGGCATCATGATCGCCTTCTGCGCGTACATACTGCTGCCCAACCTGGTCGCGCGGGGCACCATCGCCCGGGAGACCTACTTCCTGTTCATACTGTGATGCGTGCTGGGCTTTCTGTATTTCCGCAGGATACTGCGTCGGGATAAGGAGAAGCGCTTCGGGATGTCCGGCATCGTGTGGGTTTCGCTGCTGGCGATGGTGCTGTTCATATCGCTGATATGGATGCGCCAGTCCATGATCGCCTCCAACGACCGCATGCTCTCCAACATCGACGCCTACTATGAACAGCGGGACGACGCGGGCGCGCCGCAGTCGGACGACGAGGCATACGTCCGCACTCAGGTGGCCGAGCTTCAAAAGACCAACACCCGCACCATGCTGATGGCCATCGGACTGTTCGGGTTCACGCTCGTCATCATGCTGACCAACCACTCCTACATGACCAAGCGCTCCCGGGAGAACGAGATGCTGGCCAACAGGGACCCGCTGACCGGCGTCAAGAGCAAGCACGCCTTCCTGGTGGCGGAGAAGGCCCTGGACCGGGACATCGCGGAGGGCACCGCCGGGGAGTTCGCCGTGGTGGTGTGCGACGTCAACGGGCTGAAGAACATCAACGACACCTACGGGCACAAGGCCGGCGACGAGTACATCCGCAAGGCGTGCAAGATGGTGTGCGACGTGTACAAGCACAGCCCCGTGTACCGCGTGGGCGGCGACGAATTCGTGGTGATCGTGAGGGGCCGGGAGTACCCCATCCACCGGGAGCTCACCCGGACGCTGCACGACCGGTCCGTGGACGCCATCAACGCCGGCGGCGCGGTGGTCTCCGGCGGCGCTTCCCACTTCAAGCCCGGGGAGGACACCCGCTTCCACGACGTGTTCGAACGCGCCGACGCCCTGATGTACGAGGAAAAGCAGCTTTTAAAGGGCCTGGGCGCGGTGTCGCGGGACGACGCCGAAAAGGCCGCGAAGCCGGTCGGACCCTCCCCCGACGAGCAGATCATACTCAACGTGGTCAAGAAGGTGCTGATCGTGGAGGACGAGCCGGTCAACCAGATGATGCTGGGCGCCGCCCTCCAGGAGGAGTACGAGGTGCTCTACGCCTCCGACGGCGCGGAGGCACTGGAGATCGTCAAGGCCGACATGGACAACCTGTCGCTGATGCTGCTGGACCTCCAGATGCCCGGCATGAACGGCAGGGAAGTGCTGCGCATCATGAAGGAGGACCCGGAGTATTCGAAGCTGCCGGTGATCGTGCTTACTGCCGACCAGACCGCCGAGGTGGACTGCCTGCGGCTGGGGGCCATGGACTTCATCCCCAAGCCCTATCCCGGCTGGGAGATCGTGCGCGCCAGGGTGCATCGCTGCATCGAGCTGTCCGAGAACCGGATCATCATACAGTCCACCGAGCGTGACAGCCTGACCCAGCTATTCAACATCGACTACTTCCTGCGCTACGTCAAGATGTACGACCAGCACTACCACGACATGGCCATGGACGCCGTGGTGCTGGACGTGAACCGCTTCCACATCGTCAACGAGCGCTACGGCAAGGCCTGCGGCGACAGCGTGCTCCGGCGCATCGGCGAGCGCATCCGGCAGATCGCCCGCCAGATCAAGGGCGTGGGCTGCCGCCGCGGCGCGGACACCTTCCTGATCTACTGCCCCCACCGGGAGGACTATCCCGCCCTGCTGGACAGCATCTCCGAGGCGCTCAAGGACGACGAGAAGGCCTCCAACCGCATCAGGCTGCGCCTGGGCATCTACGCCGGGGTGGACAAGGAGATCGACATCGAGCGGCGCTTCGACTACGCCAAGATCGCGGCGGATACCGTCAGGGGGAGCTACATCGAGCCCATCGGTTACTATGACAATGAGATGCGGGAGCGCGAGCTGTACCGGGAGCGCCTGCTGGAGGACTTCCGGCCGTCGCTGGAGAACAACCGCTTCACGGTGTACTTCCAGCCCAAGTACGACATCCGCCCGGAGGTGCCCGTGCTGGTGAGCGCCGAGGCGCTGGTGCGCTGGGACCACCCCGAGCTGGGGATCATCACCCCGGACGACTTCATACCGCTGCTGGAGGACAACGGGCTCATACTGGAGCTGGACCGCTTCGTCTGGCGGGAGACCGCCGGACGCATCCGGGAGTGGAAGGACCGCCTCGGCGTCGCGCTGCCGGTGTCGGTGAACGTGTCCCGCGTGGACATGCTGACGCCCAACCTCAAGGGCATCTTCCGGGAGATACTCAACGACTACGGCCTCACCGCCGACGACATGATCCTGGAGATCACCGAGTCCGCCTACACCGGCGACTCCGAGCACGTGCTGGCCGTGGCGCGGGAGCTGCGGGGCGTGGGCATGGGCTTCCGCATCGCCATGGACGACTTCGGCACCGGCTACTCCTCGCTGGGCATGCTGTCCAACCTGCCCATCGACGCCCTCAAGCTCGACATGAGCTTCGTGTCAAGCGCCTTCGGGGAGGACCGGGACACCCGCATGATCGAGCTGATCATCGAGATCGCGGACTACCTCAAGGTGCCCGTGGTGGCCGAGGGCGTGGAGACCGAGGAACAGTACCGGGCCCTCCGCAGGATGGTCTGCGACCTCATACAGGGGTACTACTTCTCCGTGCCCGTGCCGCCGGAGGAGTTTGAACGGTTCTTGGCGGAGAAGGGGAAGTGATTGGGCTATTCACGTCTTCTGTGGGATTGCACAGGGACTCCCTCAGGCGCTGCGCGCCAGCTCCCTTCACTCCCCCAGTCAGCTTCGCTGACAGCCCCCTCGGAGAGGGGGCCAAGACGGGAGCCTTTTGGCGGGCACCGCGAAGCGGTGACGGAGGGAGTCGGTATCCCTTCAACTCCGTTTAGAGCAGTACAGCAGTATTATTTCAAGCAACTGACAGACAAAAGGGGCTGCCTCAAAACGACGAACATACGATGCAATCCATTCGTAGGGACGCCATTCATGGCGTCCGCGGGCGGCATGAATGCCGCCCCTACGGCGAATGGTACAGCGTTGGTTCGTTTTGAGACAGCCCCTCGTTGTCTGTCGTCGTTACAGCACCCGTCTATCCTGCATGTCGGGGGAGTAGAAGCAGCAGCCGTTGCGGCCGTGCTCCTTGACGTAGTACAGCGCGATGTCCGCCTCGTGGAACATCGCCTGGGGGTCGCCGTGGTCGCGGCACATGGACACGCCCACGCTCACGGAGATGGGCGGCATGCCGTCGTCGGTGTTGGACAGGTCCTGATTGATCTGTGTGACCTTGTGCTCGATCAGGGGCTGCACCTGGGGGCTGACGTGCACCATCAGCACCATGAACTCGTCGCCGCCGATGCGGCACACGTAGTCGTCGGAGCGGAAGTTCCGCTTGAGCACCGAGGCGATCTTGATCAGCGCGTCGTCGCCAATCTGGTGGCCCTGGGTGTCGTTGATGTTCTTGAATTTGTCCGCGTCGAACAGCAGAAACACGGTGGAGGACAGGTCCACGCTGTGCTTGATCAGGTCGAAGCCCGCGCGGTTGTACACGCCGGTGAGCTCGTCGTGGGAGGCCTTGTAGGACAGATTGTCGATGCTGCGCTTGTAGGCGGCGTACATCTGGTTGTAGGTGCCGGCGAGGTAGCGGAACTCGTGGGCGCCCATGATGGGCAGCTTCTGGTCGTGCTTGATGTGGTCCACCGCCCGGATCAGCGGATTGATGCCCAGGCTGGTGGTCAGCCACAACAGCAGCACCAGCGTGAGGGACTGTATGACGATCATGATGGTCATCCACACCAGGTCGGCGTGCATGTTCGACTCCATGGCGTCCTGCGTGCCGTGGGTGCCGCTCTTCAAGTCGTCGATGCAGCGGTTCAGGTGGGCGCGGATGGCGTTTTTCTGGTTGTAGTAGGCGTCGTCGTGCATCATCTCCCGGGCGAGGGCCATCTTTTCGTCGGGGGAGAGCGCCCGGTGCGCTTCGGTCAGCTCGATGTCACGCAAGGGCTCCGGGATGTCCGCGTCCCCCCGGGCCGAGAGCACCAGAACCATGGCGTAGTATTCCCGGTCCATCAGCAGTACGGACTGGCTCATGGCGCTGTTGAGCTCCGTCAGCGCGTCGGAATCCGGCTGCCGCGCCTCCATGATCTCGATGGCGCGCTCCCGCTGCTTGGTCTCCAGGGATTCGATGAAATAGTTGTCCAGATGCTCGCGCATGCCCAGCACCGTGTAGCACTGGGCCTCCTCGGTGAGGTAGTCCGAGGCCTTCAGCAGGCTGTCCGCCGCGTCCTGCAGCTCGATGTAGGCGTCCGTGGCGTCGGACAGGGCGTGGAAGGTGTGGATCGTGTGGTACGTCATGAACAGCAGCGCGGCGGTGATGCCCATGGAGATGAACAGCATCAGCAGGAATGTGAGCCGCAGGGACAGGCCCTCCTCCCGGATCTTCCGTATCCAATGCTTCATGCGCAAGCCTCCGTTCCATAGCTGTAAGTGATAACAAATCAAATTGTCATATTTTCATAACCATTATAACATGGATAACGTTAACCTTCAACCAAATACCGGATAAAAACAAATAATCAGGGACGGCTTGAAGCCGTCCCTGACCGTTTGCGGCGATGGATTACATCAGCTTGCGGAACATGGCCTTGTAGTCGTCGAGGGTCGCCTCGCGGGGGTTGCCGGGGGTGCAGGCGTCGGCGGCGGCGGACTGGGCCAGGAAGTCCAGGTCCTCCTCCTTCAGCTTCTCCAGCTTGGTGGGGATGCCCACGTCCACGGAGAGCTGGCGCACGGCGTCGATGGCGGCCTTGCGGTAGGTGGGCTGATCCATGCCGGTGGTGTCCACGCCCAGGGCCTCGGCGATGTTCTTGAACTTCTCGCCGGTGTACTCCTGGTTGAACTCCATCACGATGGGCAGCATCATGGCGCAGGCCACGCCGTGGGGGGTGTCATACAGCGCGCCCAGGGTGTGGGCCATGGAGTGCGCGATGCCCAGGCCGACGTTGGAGTAGGCCATGGCGGTCACGTACTGGGCTAGGGCCATGCCCTCGCGGCCCTCGGGATCGTTGTCGACGGCCTTGCGCAGGCTCTTGCCGATGAGCTGGATGGACTCGAGGTCCAGGCAGTCGGACAGCTCCCACGCGCCCTTGGTGGTGTAGCCCTCGATGGCGTGGGTCAGCGCGTCCATGCCGGTGGAGGCGGTCAGGCCGCGGGGCATGGAGGACATCATGTCGGGATCGACCACGGCGATGTCGGGGATGTCGTTGGGGTCCACGCACACGAACTTGCGGACCTTCTGCACGTCGGTGATGACGTAGTTGATGGTGCTCTCGGCGCCGGTGCCGCCGGTGGTGGGCACGGCGATGGTGAACACGGTGCGCTTCTTGGTGGGGGCCACGCCCTCCAGCGAGCGGACGTCGGCGAATTCGGGGTTGTTGATGATGATGCCTATGGCCTTGCCGGTGTCCATGGAGGAGCCGCCGCCGATGGTGATCATGAAGTCCGCGCCGCTCTTCTTGAAGGCCTCCACGCCGCCCTGCACGTTTTCAATGGTGGGGTTGGGCTTGATGTTGGAATACAGCTCGAAGTCGATGCCGTTGGCCTTCAGAAGGTCGGTCACCTTCGCGGTGACGCCGAATTTCACCAGGTCAGGGTCGGAGGCGACGAAGGCCTTTTTGAAGCCGCGGGACTTCACGATGCCGGGGATCTCCTGGATCGCGCCCTTGCCGTGATAGGAAATAGCGTTCAGTACAAAGCGATTGACAGCCATGGGTATGCACTCCTTTGCAATTTCTGATCGGTCATAATTTGACCTTCGCATTCCATTTTATACATTTTATGGGAATTTGTCAAGAATACACAGCGCAAACACTGAAAAAACAGTCGCAATTGATGCAATGTGAATATCGGGTTAATTTTCGAAACAGGGTATTGACTTTCTTTGACCTTTGACTATAATTATAGATGTCGGCAGGAAAACGCGGATAGAACGCGGAGCCGCCGTTCATAATAGATCAAAAGCATTCAAGGAGGTAGGGATTATGTTCAATATGATGCCTTATCGCGCCGGCAATCACCCGGCCAATCGTGAAAACCGCGGTTATTTTGAGGACTTTGCCAACGACTTCTTCCGCCCGTTCTTCGGCGACGGCTTCGGCCTGATGGCCGCCCAGCGCCCGATGAAGGTGGACGTGAAGGACGAGGGCGACAGGTTCGTGCTGGAGGCGGACATGCCCGGCATGAAGAAGGACGACCTGAAGGTGGAGGTCAACGACGGCGTGCTGACCATCTCCGCCAACTACGACGAGCGCAGCGAGCAGAAGGACGAGGAGAGCAAGTACGTCTACCGCGAGCGCCGCTGCGGCAGCATGAGCCGGGCCTTCAACGTGGAAGGCATCCGGGAGGACGGCATCACCGCGAAGTTCCAGGACGGCGTGCTGACGCTGGAGCTGCCCAAGTGCGCGCCGGAGGAGAAGCCCGAGGCCCACACCATCGAGATCAACGGCTGATTAGAACCCATATAACAGCGGAGACGCCCGGAAAGGGCGCCTCCGTTTTTTATGTTTCAGTAATACTTCGGGATATCGTTGAGGCTCTCGCCGTTGGTGGCGATCACGTTGGCGTACCACCAGGCGGAATCCTTGGGCACGCGGCGCAGGGTGGCGTAGTCCACGTACACGATGCCGAAGCGCTGGTCGTAGCCCTCGTTCCACTCGAAGTTGTCCAGGAAGCTCCAGTGCAGGTACGCCTTCACCGGCACGCCCTCCGCGACGGCCTGCGACAGGCAGGTGAGGTAGCGGTGCAGGAATTCAATGCGCTTGGGGTCGTGCACCTTGCCGTCCAGGAAGAGCATGTCGTGGTTGGACAGGCCGTCCTCGGTGATCCAGATCGGCAGGCCGTAGCGCTTGTAGACGTTCAGAGGCCCGTAGTACAGCGCCTCCGGGGTCACGGGCCAATCGGTGGCGGTGCGCGGGCTGCCCACGGGCTCCCGCACCTGCCTGGCGTCGTCGTCCACCGGGCGGGCGTTGTAGATGTTCATGCCGATGAAGTCCGGCGTCTCCATAAGCTCCCAGTCGCTCGCGGGGATGTTGTCGGCGAAGGCGCGCACCGCGGGGATGGCGGAGGCGTCGTAGCGCCTGAGGATCAGGTCGTCCAGGAAGATGCTGAAGGTCATGGCCCAGTAGGGATGGCCGAGGTCGAAGGTGCCCTTTCGGGCGGCCTCGCGGCCCTCCGGGGTGTCGTTGCGGGGATAGCACAGCCCGCCGCAGGACACCACGCCCACGGTGATGTCGGCGCTCACGGCCTTGATGGCCCGCTGGGCGGCGCTGTGGGCCAGGGCCATGTGGTGCAGGGCGCGCGCCACGTCGGCGTCGCCCAGCTTCCAGCCGGGGGCGTGCAGGCCGTTGCCGTAGCCCAGGTAGGCGGCGCACTGGGGCTCGTTGAGGGTCATGAAGCAGTCCACGCGGCCCTTGAAGTGCTCCGCCACCACGCGGGCGTAGCGCTCGAAGGCGGCCACGATGTCCCGGTTGAGCCAGCCGCCCTTGTGCTGCAGGGCGCTGGGGAGGTCCCAGTGGTACAGCGTGATCAGCGGGCGGATGCCGTTGGAGAGCAGCTCGTCCACCAGCTCGTCGTAGAATTTGAAGCCCAGGGGATTGATATCGCCGTCGCCGTCCGGGATGATCCGGGGCCAGCTCACGGAGAAGCGGTAGGCGCGGACGTTCAGCGCCTTCATCAGCGCCACGTCCTCCTTCGCGCGGTGGTAGCAGTCGCAGGCCACGTCGCCGGTGTCGCCGTGCTTGACGTGGTCGCCGCCGATCTCGTGGCAGAAGTCGTCCCAGATGCTGGGCCCCTTGCCGTCGGCGTCCCAGGCGCCCTCGCACTGGAAGGAGGCGCAGGCCACGCCCCACAGAAAGTCCTTCGGAAATTGTACCATGGATTTGCCCTCCGCATGTATCATTGTGATATTCAACATTATAGTGTGTCCGGCCGGCAGTTGTCAACGATGTCCGGGAAAAGAAAAAAAGATTGCATATTTTGAGGAAGTCGTGTATAATATCAGTGTAAAAGTGGATAAAAGGAGGAACCTCCATGAAGCTGATCATCGCCATCGTTCAGGACGAGGACGCTTCCCGCCTGATCACCAGCCTCATGTCAGACGGCTATCGGGTGACAAAGCTTGCCACCACAGGCGGATTCCTTCGTTCCGGCAATACCACGCTGCTGGTCGGCGTTGAGGACGACAAGCTCAAGAACGCCATGTCCATCATCGAGAAGGTGTGCAAGAGCCGCAAGCAGATCGCCTCCTCGCCCGCGCCGATCTCCGGTACCACCGGGGTGTACGTGCCCTATCCGATTGAAGTGACCGTGGGCGGCGCGACCATCTTTGTGCTGGATGTCGAGCAGTTCACCAAGATCTGAGGCTGGCCTTGAAACTCTCTGAATTCACGGGATATGGCGACAAAATGGAGCAGCTGATGCGTTCGGTTCAAGCCGGGCGCATTGTTCATGCCCTGCTGTTCGTGGGGCCCCGCGGCTCGGGCAAGCGCACGATGGCGAACCTGTTTGCCCAGGCCATGCTGTGCAGGGGGCCGGAGCCCCGGCCCTGCGGCACGTGTCCCGCCTGCAAGCGGTATCTGGCGGGCTCCCATCCCGACGTCAGGACGCTCCGCCCGGAGAAGAAGACCCTCGGCGTGGACGAGATCCGCGACCTGATCGACTACCTGTCGCTGAAGCCCTACGAGGGCGGCAGGCACATCGCCATCATCGAGCAGGCGGACAAAATGACCCCGCCCGCCCAGAACGCCCTATTAAAGACGCTGGAGAACCCCGACGGCGAGGCGATGTTCTTCCTGATCGCCGAGGACGCCGGGGGCCTGCTGCCCACGATACGCTCCCGCTGCCAGGCGGTGCGGTTCACGGACCTGTCCGTGGAGGACTGCGCCGGGGTGCTCGTCAAGCGGGGCATCGCGCCGGAGCGCGCCAAAATGCTCGCGGGCATGGCCCAGGGCTCGGTGGGCCGGGCGCTGGCGCTCAATGCGGACGAGGGCTTCATGGACCTGCGGAACAGGGTGATTCAATCGCTGGAGACCCTCGGCGACGCCGCCAGCGTGTCCAGGGCCGCCGCGCTTTTGGAGGACGAGAAGGGCGCGGAGGGGGACATACTCGACATCATGGAGCTCTGGGCCCGCGACCGCATGGCGGCGCAGGCCGGGGCGCAGCCCTACCAGGCGGGGGAGTACGACCGCCTCGTCAAGGGCAAAATCGACGGCCGGGCGCTCTTGAAGGGCGTCGTGGAGGCGCGCAGGCGGCTTGCGAGCAACGTCGCCTGGCCCGGCGTGCTGGAAAACATGTACTTCGACCTGATCAATACGGAAAACAGCGGGAGGACGACGCTTTCATGGCAACGGTAATTGGCGTCCGCTTCAAGAAGGCGGGCAAGGTATACTATTTTGATCCCAGCGGCATCTGGCCCCGGCCCGGCGACTGCGTGATCGTGGAGACCTCGCGGGGCGTGGAGTTCGGCGAGGTGGTGACGGGCTCGCGGTCCGTCAACGACCAGCAGATCGTCACGCCGCTGAAAAAGGTGGTGCGCATGGCCACCGAGGAGGACATCCGCCGCGCCGAGAACAACGAGCGCCGGGAGAAGGAGGCCTTCACGGTCTGCCAGGAGAAGATATTGAAGCACAAGCTGGACATGAAGCTGGTCAGCGTGGAGATCACCTTCGACAACTCCAAGATCATATTCTACTTCACCGCCAACGGGCGCGTGGACTTCCGCGAGCTGGTGAAGGACCTGGCGAGCGTGTTCAAGATCCGCATCGAGCTTCGGCAGATCGGCGTGCGCGACGAGGCCAAGATGTTGGGTGGCCTCGGGGCCTGCGGGCGGACCATCTGCTGCGGCGCGTTCCTGGGGGACTTCCAGCCCGTGTCCATCAAGATGGCCAAGGAGCAGAACCTCTCCCTCAACCCGGCCAAGATCTCCGGCCAGTGCGGGCGGCTGATGTGCTGTTTGAACTACGAGCAGGAGAACTACGAGCAGGTCCACAAGCGCCTGCCCCGGGTGGGGAAGGACATCGTCACCCCGGACGGCGTGGGCGTGATCACCGAGATCAACGTGATCAAGGAGCGCGTCAGGGTGCGCATCCGCCAGGACGACGACAGCTTTGACATCAAGGAGTACGACATCGACGAGGTGCGCCGCCCCGGCCCCGGCGACGCCGCCGCCGTGCGGGAGACGCCCCGGTCCCAGGAGCGCAGGCCCCGCCGGGCTCAGGCCGCCGAGGAAGCGGAGGCGAAGGGCGAGGAGGACGCCGAGGACAGGAAGCGGCGCTACCCCCACCAGAAGGCCCCGAAGAACCTGTCCACCGACCAGTTCTTCGAGAAGCTCCGGGAGACCGGCGGGGTGACCCCCGTGTCCGGCACCCGGGAGCATCGCCGCCGCCGCGGCGGACGCGGCAGGGGAGAGGGCCCCGCGCAGGAGGGCGAGGCGCCGAAGAAGGAAGAATGACGATGATAGACACGACCACCGGCCAGGCCGGTGGTCGTGTTTGTTGTGGGAGGGAGTAGGCAGTAGGGAGTAGGGGCTATGTTGGTACGAACCCGGATGTAGGGACGCCATTTATGGCGTCCGCGGGGGACGGGGGACGACCTCTTCCGTCAGCATCAAAGGATGCTGCCACCTTCCCCTGAAGGGGAAGGCATAGGGTAACGCTGCCAAAAGCCTTCCCCTTCAGGGGAAGGTGGCTTAATGCCGTCAGGCATTAAGACGGAAGAGGTCGTTCTCCTGAATCCCGCCGCATGATCTCGGGGATGGCGAGTATGTTGTTGACGTCCATCCGCTTATAGTCCACGCGCCTGCCGGTGGCGGCGAACTCGCGGTCGGAGAGGCCGTCCAGCGCCTCCCAGGGCACGAGGCAGGCATGGGTCATGGCGCGGGTATCCTTGCCGAGGCGAATGTCCTCCCCGGTCTTGATGCGGGCCGCGCGCCGGTCCAGCTCCGCCTCGGTCATGGTCCGGTAGCCCATGGCCAGGTGAAACGCGCACCAGCGCCGATGCTCGGTGCGGGCCATGTTCTCCAGCAGCGCACCCTCCGGCGGCCAGACCCGCTCAAGCGCCTCCGGGGTCTCGGCCCCCATCATGCGGCAAAAGGCGGGGTAGAAATCCACCGAGGCCCGGCAGCTCGCGCGGCTGAAGGCGTCGCAGGTCCGCCAGTCGGCCTCAGGGGAGGGCCCGTTGCAGTAGGCGTGATTGAGCACCATGGCCAAGCGGTCCATGGCCCGCACGTCGATGTTCTCCAGCCGGTACTCCGCGTCCTCCAGCGTCACGCTGCCCTCGGCGCACTGCACGATGGCGGGGCGCTCGTCCCGCAGCTCGTAGTAGCGCTCCAGCGCATGGGCGAGGATCATGTTGGCCTTGCGGCTTCCGGCGCACAGCGCGATGATGGCGGGCCTGTGGGCCTCCAGCCGGTCGTAGAAGGCCGCGCTGCGGGCGTCCTCCTGAATGAGCTGGATGTCGTAGGCTTCGAGCATGGCGGAGAAGCGGGCCTTCATCAGGCCGGAGAGGGCGTCCATGCGGGCGTCCACCACCTGGGCGCGGAAGGCGCTGCCCTCGAACTGGCCGTTCATTACCAGGTGCCGGAGCATGGCCTTGCCCATCCGGCCGAAGCCGACGACCAGCACCCGCAGATCGCCCGAGGCGCGCCCGTCGGCGTCGAAATCCACGCGAGACCAGGGCGGCAGGCATCGGATCGCCTGCCGCGCGGTGAGCTCGCTCTCGTCGCAGGCGAACAGGCTGCCGAAGCCGCAGCGCCCCGGTGATGCCAGCAGGCCGACCGCCCGGGCTTCGCTGACGCCCAGCAGGAACAGGCTAGCGTTTAAACCGTCCATGCCCCGCGCCGACATGGCGTCCCGGAGCGCAGTGGCGAAGCGCAGGTTCTCCCCGGCGTCGGGACTGACGCAGTAGACGGACAGCGGCCGCCTTGCGCTGATGTGTCGAAGCAGCTCGGCGGCGGCGCGGCCGTCCGGGTCGTCCTGAAACGACACGCCGCCCAGGGCCTCGGAGACGTCGTCATCGTCCCGCGTCACGCACACCAGCCCCCGGCTCCCGCGGGGGAGCCTGACCAGTCGGGCGGTCTGGCGGGTCGCGCCGTACACCAGCGTCACCGCGCCGACGCGCAGCAGCTTGACGCGCAGATACTTGAGCAGTTGCTGTCCCAGCACCGCGATGGCCGCGCTGGCGGTGACGTAGAAGGCCAGGAAGTGGGTCAGCCAAAACCCGGCCATGGCGGCGTCGCTGCGGCTCAGCGGCGTCTGGGAGAACGTGCCCAGGTCGTTGACGCCGGCGAACATGCGGCAGATCGTCATCAGCGTCCGAAACAGCGTGGCGACGGAGAGGCCGCTCGTCCAGGTGTAGGCGTAGCCGTAGATGAGCATCCCGGACACCGCGGCAAAGCAGGCGCAGAAGCCCATGCTTCGCGCCTTGAAGCGCGTGTCCAGCGCGAGGTTCAGTATTACCGCCAGAAAGCCCAGGGCGGTGAGCAGAATGAGGAAAGCGATCTTCATGCGGCACCTTCGTGATTAAGGGTGAGTGATAAAGGTTTTGCACGTTATCTTTTAGGAACGCGGCAGGACTCCCCCAGTCAGCTTCGCTGACAGCCCCCTAGAGGAGGACTCCCTCAGGCGCTACGCGCCAGCTCCCTTCACTCCCCCAGTCAGCTTCGCTGACAGCCCCCTCGGAGAGGGGGCCAAGACGGGAGCCTTTTGGCGGCGAACCCATAGCCTCCCTGCTCGGCGGAGCCGAGACGGAGGGAGTCGGCATCCCCGATCTTTCAGTGACGAGCCATTATTATGTTTTTTCTGATTCAGCCAGATCCCGGAACATCAGCCAGGCGTTGTCGTCCTTGCGGCGTTCGGCCTCATCGAGCCGGGCGTAGGGCACGAGCATCGGGTGGCGGCGCAGGGCGTTGTCCCGGGTGGGGGCGTACTGCCAGTTGTAGAGCGCGTGGAACAGGCACCAGCGGGCGTGCTCGATGGTCCGGCAGCGCTCTGTAAGTTCGGGACCGGCGCTCTCGTAGACCTCCGCGGCGCGGCGGCAGGCCTCCGGGGTGAGGGCGCGGACGTCCTCGCGGAGCAGCAGCCGCAGCTTGGTCAGCAGATGGTCCGCCGCGGCTAGGTTGGAGCGCTTCGGAAACTCCGGCAGGGCCTCCCAGGGGGGCACGTCGTAATCCGCGCTCTGACGGTAGCGCTCGTGGAGCTGCCGGGCCAGGGCGTTCAGTGTCTGCTTCATCACCAGCTCGGGGGTGAACAGGCTCGTGTCGTCGCCGAAGTACCAGATGTCCTGCAACCCCCGGGGACACCGGGCGTGCAGCGCGCCGGGGACGACGTAGAAGCGCCGGATGAGGTCCAGCGCCTCGCGGTTGGTCTCCGGGTCGTCGGCGCACAGCGTCACGCGGTCGGCGCTTCGCAATATGTCGGGGCAGGCGCGCCAGTCCTCCGGGTGGAAGCACAGCGTGAATTCCGCGTCGGGCACCCCGTCCAGCGCCCCGTGGACGGCCCGCCACAGGGACCAGTCTCCGAAGAGGTCGATCGTGCACCCGGGCGGCGCGGTCAGCAGCCCCTGTAGCAGCAGCGCCCGGGCAAAGCGACCGCACCCGATCAGCGCCGCGCGCTCGCCGTCGAAATGCCAGGGCTGGGTCTGCCAGTACAGCCGGGCGGCGCACTCCGCGTCGCCGAAGAGCACCACGTTGCCCGGCAGGGCCTCATCCAGCCCGTCGCCCCGGCAGTAGACGGTCACGGGCCTTTCCTGCACCGCGGCGGCGAGGCGCTCGTTGGCGGAGATGTCCTCATCCATGGCAAACAGCACGCGCTCGCCCTCCGCGGCGAAGGGCAGGTCGAGCAGCGCCTCTGGCGACATGTCCAGCGCGACGGCGTCCGGCGCCGGGGCGCTCGCCGTGCCGCAGAACACCCTGAGCCCGTCCGTGAGTCCCGCGGAGAGCGCCCGGGAGGCGGCGTTGTCCCCGGCGAACACGTACCACCGCGCCCGCCTGTGCCGCCAAAGCCTGAAGCGGGGGTAGAGGCGACCCGTGACGGCGGCGCAGATGCCCCCCACCAGCAGCGCCAGCAGGCCGGTGCTCATGATGACGAACAGGCCGCCCACGATCTTGCCGCCGCGGGTCACGGGGGTCATGTCGCCGTAGCCCACGCTGGAGAGGGTCACCAGCGAATACCAGACCGCCTTGGGGAGGGTGTCGATCATGGCGTCCTCCCGGGGGGATTCCAGGGCGACCAGCAGCAGGAGCATCAACAAGTAGACGCCGATGCCCGCCGCGATCAGCCGTTTGAGCTTTTTTCCGCCGTTGATGGTCATCAGCGCCTTTCCTTTTTATTGATCAAAGATTTTCGGTACGGCGGGCGATGAGGGCATCGCCCCTACAACGGCGTGCAAACCTTTGGGCGATGGGGGGCATCGCCCCTACAACGGCGTGCAAACCGTTGGGCGATGGGGGCATCGCCCCTACAACGCCGTGTGATGCGTAGGGGCGATCCCCTGATCGCCCGTCGCCGCCGTTCAGGATTGTTTCAGACTGTCGCACCCGTCGAACATGCCCTGGGTGTTGCCGCGCGCAAAGCTGTCGGGGTCGCGCCCAATGCTCTCCAGCCGCCCGCAATCCTCGAACATGCGCCTCATATCCTCGACATTGGAGATATCCCAGCCGGACAGTTCCAGTTCCACCAGCGAGCGGCACATGCTGAACATGACGCTCATGTCGGTGACGTTGGAGGTGTTCCACTTCGACAGGTCCAGCTTGTACAGGGATTCGCATGTGGCGAACATGTGGCTCGTGGTCTCCACCCTGCCGGTGTCCCAGCCGGACAGGTCCAGCCCGTCCAGCTGCTTGCAGCCGAAGAACATGCAGCCCATGTCCTCCACGCGGCCGGTGTCAAAGCCGCTGATGTCGAGGGCGGCGAGGTTCTCACAGTTGTTGAACATGCCGAACATGTTCTGCACGCGCTCGGTGTTGAAGGTGCTGATGTTCAGATCCGTCAGCCGTTCGCAATCCTTGAACATCTCCTTCATGCTGGTGACTCGGGATGTATCGAAGTTGGAGAGGTCAAGATTCTCCAGGCTGCTGCACTCCGAGAACATGTTCTCCATGGAGGTCACGCGGGAGGTGTCGAAGGAGGAGAGGTCCAGTGCCTCCAGACTTGCGCAGATTTCAAACATGTGTTCCATCTGCTGTACGCGGGAGGTGTCAAAGCCGGAGAGGTCCAGCGACTCGAGGGACTTGCAGTAGAAGAACATGGACTTCATGCTGGCGGCGTGGGAGGTGTCGAGGCCCGACAGATTCACGGACCGAAGCTGGATGCAGTCTAGGAACAGTTCCTCAAAGCTCTGCGCGCGGGAGGTATCGAGCATGGACAGGTCCATGGATTCCAGCGCACGGCAGCCGCCGAAGACGCCGACGAAGTATGTGACGTTGCCGGTGTAGACCCCGGCGAAATCCACCGACTTCAGATTGTAGCACCACCAGAACATGTGGCCGAGGTCGGTGCGCCCGGACAGATCGACGCAGTTGTTGAAATTCACGCTTTCGAGGTTGAAGAAGTAGGAGAACATTGTGGAGCCGGCGTCGCTTTCGAGGATCTTCACGCCGCCGTCCCCGGCGATGGTCAGGTCGTACAGTTCGCCGTCGGGCGCGGCCCAGGCCAGCACGCGGCCGTCGCCGGCGTCGGACACATCCACGGCGTCCGCCGGCGCGCCGTCCAGGGACGGGAGAAAGAGAATCGACTTTACGTCCCTCCGGCGGACGTTCAGCCCGTCGAAGAAGGGCGCGTCGCCCCACAGCTCCCGCCCGGCCTCCGTGTCGTCGATGTATTCCGGGCCCGGAACCGCGTCCAGGCTCCGGCACAGCGCCGGGAAGTCGGTGTCCTTCACGACCTTCGGGCCGGGCGCTTCCGTGGGCTCGGGCGTGTCGGTGGGGACGGGGGTTGGCGTGGCCGTAGGCGCTTCCGTGGGCGTCTCTGTGACCTCGACGGTGGCGGTGGGCTCGGGTGTCGGCGCGGGGGACTTGCCGCCCCTGAACGCCATGTAGCCGCCGAAGGCCAGCGCCAGCGCCGCGATCACCGCCAGCACGGGTATCAGCGGGCTGCGCTTCTTCGCCGCCTGGGCGGGCAGGGAGTTCAGATACCGGTCGCACAGCCGGTTGATGCTCTCCTCGAAGTACTCGGTGGTGCACGTAAGGCCGTTCTGGTAGCGGACGTCGTCGATCTCCTCCGGCAGCTTCTCGGGGAAGGCGAAGCCCTTGAGCATCACCGGCACGATGTTCTTCTTCGTTCGCAGGGCCTCCGCGATCTCGCGGCGCACCCAGTCGTTCGGGTCGTCGCAACGGTCCAGGGCGTGGGGGGACAGTATCAGAACGAAGTCCTTGCAGGACTGTATCGAGTCCAGCAGCGCCTCGTTGAACTTGCCCGCCCGGAGCACTTCGAGGTCGTAGAACACCTTGTAGCCGCGCTCCCTGAGCGCCTGATAGAAGTACATGGCGGTCATATCGCCGCCGTCGCGACGGTAGCTGATGAACACGTCGCAGGTGCGTACCGTCGTGCTTGAGGTATTGACTTTGCTTGCCATATGCGCTCCTGTAGGGGATCAAACGTCGGTCCTGATGTCGCCGTTATCCATATTATAACATATTGACAACATTATACCAGCACACCGCCGCGCGCACAATATGAGGATTCGGGAACGGCACGGGAGTTAACAGACTGTTAACCATAATAAAAAGCGGGGCGGAACCCAATGGGTCCGTCCCGCGGGATTGATGGATCGCTCACAGCAGAGGATCGAGCATGTCGATGGCGTCGAAATTGCCCTCGGCGATGGCCAGCTCCATCATCTGCTCGACGGCGGCGTGGTCGGCGTTCGCGGCGAAGCGGGAGACGACCTCCCAGTTCTTCTCCTGCGCCCGGGCCACGCACAGCCTGCCGAAGTATTCCGGGGTCAGGTGCGGGGCCAGCTCCGACAGGAAGTCGTAGTCGTCATTGGAGACCACCGTGTTGGCCAGCACCTCCCGCTGCTCTTTGCTCATGCAGTGCTCGGTGAGCTGCAGCGCCAGCGCGTGGGCCTCGGCGCGGTAGGCGGCGATGGCGACCTGATCCGCGCAGTGCTCGAGGGAGATCTGCTCGGCGTAGGTGGCCAGCCACTGCCAGTTTTCCGCCTGGGCGGCGGCCAGGGCGATCTTCTCCTGGAACTCGTCCTCGAACTGCCACACGTGGTCGCCCAGCCAGCTCCAGTTGCCCGCCTCGATGGCGGCGTCGATGGTGCGGGTGTCGGCGTAGCCGTTCATGTGCTCCAGCACCCAGTCGTGCATGCCCAGGCCGTTGGCCTTCTGGGCGATCTCGCGCAGAAGGTCCTCGTCGTCGATCTCATCCATGTGCGCGGCCAGCCAGTCCCACTTCTCGTCCTGCAGGGCGCGCCGGCAGGCGGCGTTGCGCAGGGCTTTGATGCGGTCGTCCCGGCCCTTGGTGCTCTCCACGAAGCTGTTGATGGCGTTGCCGACCTCGCGGGCCACGTCCTCGCTGAGCTTGCCGGCCCTGCGGACCATCTTCTCCATGCCCTTGCCGAGGGTCTGGGACATGTCCCCGATGCAGCGGCCGATGTCCTCGCCGGGGTTGGGGTTGTTGGCCACGTCCTTGACGATCTTGCTGCCCTCGGTGGCCAGCTTCGCCAGCCGGTCCACCATCTCCCGCTTGAGGAAGGGAGCGATGCGCTGCAGGGTCTCCCAGGTGATCTCGGTCTCCGGGTTCTGTATGAGCTTTTCCAGGCACTCCCGGGAGATGAAGGGCGCGAAGCGGGCGATGTCGCTCGCGGTCAGCTCGCTTCGGTGTTCCATCAGCAGCGCGTCCACGGCGCTTCTGGACATGAAGGGGGCCATTTGCAGCAGCTTGTCGAGCTCCAGCGGCCTGGCGGTGTCGTCCTCCGGGGTCGCCTCGGTGTCCTCCGCGGGGGTCTCCTCAGCGATGGTGGTCTCCTCGGCGCCGTCGTCCTCCGGGGCCGCCTCGTCGGCCTTCGGCGGCTGGAAGATGCCGTTTACGATGTTGTTGAAGAAGTTTCCGATATCCCGGATCGGCTCCTCGAGGGGGGATTTGTTCTCCGTGCGGTCCTGCGGCACCTCGCCGGACAGAAGCTGTTCCATGGTGATGCCGAACAGCCGGGTCAAATCCATCAGCGTCTGCACGTCCGGCAGCGCCGCGCCGTTTTCCCACTTGGAAACGGCCTGATGCGAAACGTTCAGCGCGGCGGCGAGCTGCTGCTGGGTCATGTTCCGGTTCTGTCTGAGGGTTGCGATGGTCTTGCCAACGGCGCGATTGTCAATCATGCTTTCCGCCTCCAATCAATCGTCATATTCATGGCGGGTGTTCTTCCGCCCGCACAACCAATATAGCACATTCAACTGATAATTGCAAGCAACCGCAGGTAGAATTACATAGAATCGAGGTTGAATTGTTAGCACTTAGAGATGATGAGTGCTAAATTTTACTTGACAAAGCCCTCATCGGTGGTAAAATAGTATCCAGTAAATATGGAGGTGATTCACATGTCCAAAGGGACTGTTTCTATCAACGCTGAAAACATCATGCCGGTCATCAAGCAGTGGCTGTATTCCGACAAGGACATATTCGTGCGCGAGATGATCTCCAACGCCTGCGACGCCATCAAAAAGCTGCGCTGGCTGGCGAGCACCGGCCAGGCGACTCTGGACGACGCGCCGGACCGCATCGACGTGGTGGTGGACAAGGAGGCCGGCACGCTGACCTTCATCGACAACGGCATCGGCATGACCGAGGACGAGGTCGTAAAGTACATCGCCCAGGTGGCCTTCTCCGGCGCCACGGACTTCATCACAAAGTACACCAAGGAGGACGACAAGGGCGAGGGCGCGAGCATCATCGGCCACTTCGGCCTGGGCTTTTACAGCGCGTTCATGGTGTCTGACAAGGTGGTCATCGACTCCAAGAGCTACACCGACGCCCCCGCCGTGCGCTGGACGAGCGAGGACGGCATGGAGTACGAGATCGAGCCCTCCGACCGCACCGAGCGCGGCACGGCCATCACGCTCTACATCGACGAGGCGGACAAGGACTTCCTGAACAAATGGACCGTGCGCTCGACGCTTCAGAAGTACTGCGCCTTCATGCCGGTGCCGATCTTCCTGTCCGAGGTCGAAAAGCCCGAGGAACCCAAGGAGGGGGAGGAGCCCAAGAAGCCCGCGAAGCCCGAGCAGATCAACGACACCGAGCCGCTTTGGATGAAGCGCCCTGCCGACTGCACCGACGAGGAGTACAAGGCGTTCTATCACAAGGTGTTCAACGACTTTGAGGACCCGCTGTTCTGGATACACCTGAACGCGGAGTATCCTTTCAACTTAAAGGGCATACTGTTCTTCCCGAAGATCAAAAACGAGTTCACCGCCTCCGAGGGCGTCATCAAGCTGTACAACAACCAGGTGTTCGTGGCGGACAACATCAAGGAGGTCATCCCCGAGTTCCTGATGCTCTTAAAGGGCGTCATCGACTGCCCCGACCTGCCGCTGAACGTGTCCCGCTCCTTCCTGCAAAACGACGGCTACGTCAAGAAGATGGCCGCCTACATCACCCGCAAGGTGGCGGACCGGCTGGTCAGCGAGTTCAACACGAAGCGCGAGGACTACCAGAAGTACTGGGACGACATCCACATGTTCGTCAAGTACGGCTGCATCCGCGACCAGAAGTTCTACGACCGCGTGAAGCCCGCGCTGATCTACAAAACCACCGCCGGCGAGTACGTGACGCTGGAGGAGTACATCAGCCGCAACTGCCCCGACGACGAGAACAAGACCGTCTACTACGCCTCCGACGACAAGCGCCAGGCCCAGATGATCAAGCTCTACACCGATCAGGACAAGGACGTGGTGCTGCTGAACACGCTGATCGACGACGACTTCGTGAGCCACCTCGAGTTTACGGACCACGACAGCAAGGTCAGCTTCAAGCGCGTGGACGCCGACACCGAGAGCCTCACCGAGAACGGCGAGACCGACGAGACCACCCGCCTCAAACTGGAGGGGCTGTTCCGCAAGGCCATGGGCGACGACACCGTGGACGTGCAGCTCAAGCCCTTCAAGGACGAGAGCATGATCTCCATGATCACCGTGGACGAGCAGAGCCGCCGGTTCACGGAGATGTCCAGCCGCTGGGGCCGGGGCGGCATGAGCCTGCCCGAGAAGCGCACGCTGGTGCTCAACGAGAAGCACCCGCTGGTCAAGTGGCTGGGCGCGGCGGAGGAGAGCGACGACACCGAGGCCATATGCGCCCAGGTGGCCGACCTCGCCGAGATGGCCCGCCAGCCGCTGGTGGCCGACCGCATGGTCGAGTTCCTGCGCCGCTCCAACGCGCTGCTGACACAGTTGGTAAAGAATTAGGAATTGGGAATTGGGACGTGTAGGGGCGCCGATGCGGCGCCCGCCCGGGTACGATATGCAACGTACCGTCACGGCGGGCGGCGCATCGCCGCCCCTACGTTATTTGTACGCTGGCGAGTATCGCGCGGCAACCGGTAACCCAATTCCTGATTCCTATCTCCTAATTCCTCATTATCTCGGTTAAATATCGCATGCGGGATTGCTTTTCATGTAACTATCATGTAGAATGTAACTGAATAATCCAGTTGGAGCGGTCCCATTCCTGATGATCACCGGCACCGCCGGGCGGGATGGGGGAAGGTATCGATGTGGAATTATAGCTTTGTATTGCCCAGCCTGATGGTGCTGTGCGTATTCCTGGTGTACTATCTGAGGAGCCCCCGTCTGCCGGTGCGCGTCAACCGCACCTTTTTGTGCGTGCTGCTGTTGCAGCTGGCGCTGGTGGTCACGGACGTGCTGTCCAGCTTCGCGGATGAGAACTACACGAGTTTTTCGGACGCCACGCTCTACGTGCTGAACATGGCGTTTTTCGTGCTGTTTCTGGCGCGCATCTACTGGTTTTACCTGTTCACGCAGGACGTGCTGCGCTTCCGGCGGTCCAACGCGCCCCGGCTGGTGATGATGTCCCACGGCTTTTTCGCCATGGTGGAATTGATCACGCTGTCGAGCTTCGTGACCGGTGCGGTGTTCTACATCGACCAGGGCTACCACCGCGGCCCCCTGTACAACATACTCTACATCGCCTTTTTCCTGTACATCTCCCTGTCGCTGGTGCTGGCGTTCCGCTATTCCGGCCGGCTGAGCCGGCACGAGCTTTTAAGCGTGGTGGGCTACAACGCGGCGCTGTTCGTGGGCAATATCGTCCGGATACTGCTCCCGCGCTATCTGGTGATGAACACCTTCTGCATGCTGGCCATCGTGATCATCTACCTGTCCTTTGAAAACCCGGACCTCTACCGCTCGGAGCAGGGTGAGGGCTTCAACCTGCGGGCCCTGAGGGACGTGCTGGAGGAGTATTCCGACGGCAAGCCCTACCGCATCATGGGCGTGGTGCTGGAGAACTACGTGGACGAGCGCGGCATCTACGGCGGGCGTCAGATGGACCGCGGCATCGCCATGATCGCCGAATACCTGTCCTCGGAGTTTCCGAACGACATGCTCTTCTACGTGCGCGGTGGCCGGTTTGTGCTGATGGGCGGGCCGGACATGGACTGGGACGGCATGCGCAGGCGCGTCAACGCCCGATTCCAGCAGCCCTGGAAGGCGGATGACGTGGACATGTTTTTGAACGTGGGCTATGTGCTGATGGAGTCCGGCTCCGAACAGTGCGCGGTGGAGCGGGTCATCTCCAGCCTGATGATCGCCTTCGACCGGGTGGGGCGCTCCGGCAGCGTGGACGACAACACCATCGACGCGCAGACCATGAAGGAGATCGACCGCCAGGTGGACGTGAAGCGCGCCCTCGAGCAGGCGCTGGAGCAGGATGCCGTGGAGGTGTTCCTGCAGGTGCTGGTGGACAGCCACACCCGCCGGGTCGCGGGCGCGGAGGCGCTGGCGCGCATCTGGGACGCCGACGGTAAGATCATATCGCCCACCACCTTCATCCCCATCGCGGAAAAGGGCGGCTACATCAACCTGCTGGGCGAGCAGGTGTTCGAAAAGACCTGCCGGTTCATCCGCGAAAACGAGCTGGACAAGCTGGGGCTCAAGTGGATCAACGTGAACCTGTCGCCCATACAGTGCATGCGCAAGGACCTGAACGGGCGCTTCATGGAGATACTGACCCGCTACGGCGTGGACCCCGGCGTGATCCACCTGGAGATCACCGAGGAGTCCATGGTGGACTACGAGATCCTGGAAAAGCAGATCGACGCCCTCCGGGAAAACGGCTTCAACTTCGCGCTGGACGACTACGGCAGCGGCTACTCCAACCTGACCCGCGTGAAGCGCTACCCCTTCTTCAACATCAAACTGGACATGGAGCTGGTGCGGGACTACTGCCGCGAGCGGGACAAGCTGCTGCCCAACCTGATCAACGCCTTCAAGCAGATGGGCTTCACCATTACCGCCGAGGGCATCGAGACCGAGGAGATGGCGGAGATCATGACCGACGTCGGCTGCGATTACCTCCAGGGCTTCCTGTTCTCAAAGCCCATTTCGATGGACGATTTCCTCAAGAAGTACGGCAGGCAGAGCGCGTAGGACAGGTATAAGACGACCGCAGGGGCGCCGCATCGGCGCCCCTGCGGTTTTTGGTTCTTCACTCCATGTTGCGGGGTTGTGGGTAGACTCCCTCAGGCGCTGCGCGCCAGGGGCTGTTTCAAAACGACGAATACGCCTGCAATCCATTCGTAGGGACGCCATTTATGGCGTCCGCGGGCGGCATGAATGCCGCCCCTACGGCGAATTGAACAGCGGTGGTTCGTTTTGAGACCCCCTTTTGGCGGCGAACCCATAGCCTCCCTCTTAGAGGGAGGTGGCTCGGCGAAGCCGAGACGGAGGGAGTCAGGGAGGTGGCAGCCCGCAGGGCTGACGGAGGGAGTCGTCATCGCACAAGTTTCCGTGAAGGGATTCATATTATCACAATCTCACGCCATATCCTCCGGATGGAACACCTCGTCAAACTTTTCGGGGGTCAGGAAGCCCAGACGGACGCAGGCCTCCCGCAGGGAGATGTTCTCCCGGTAGGCCAGCTTGGCGGTCATGGCGGCGTTGTCATAGCCGATGTAGGGGTTGAGCGCCGTGACCAGCATCAGGCTGTTGTGGAGGTTGCGGGCCATCTTTTCCCGGTCGGCGGTGATGCCGGACACGCAGTTATCGTGGAAGGAGCGCATGCCGTCCGCAAGCAGCCGCACGGACTGGAGGAAGTTGTAGATCAGCACCGGCATGAACACGTTGAGCTCAAAGTTGCCCTGGCTGGCGGCCATGCCCACGGCCACGTCGTTGGCCATCACCTGCACGGCCACCATGGTCATGGCCTCGCACTGGGTGGGGTTGACCTTGCCGGGCATGATGGAGCTCCCGGGCTCGTTTTCGGGGATGCGGATCTCCCCCAGGCCGCAGCGGGGGCCGGAGGCCAGCCAGCGCACGTCGTTGGCGATCTTCATCAGGTTGGCTGCCAGCGCCTTGAGCGCGCCGTGGGCGAAGACCAGATCGTCCTTCGAGGTGAGGGCGTGGAACTTGTTTTCGGCGGTGACGAACGTCCTGCCGGTCAGCTCGCTGACGGCCCTCGCCACCTCAACGTCGAAGCCCTTCGGCGCGTTCAAACCGGTGCCCACGGCGGTGCCGCCCAGGGCCAGCTCCTTTAACCCCGGCAGCGCCAGGCGAAGCTGCGCGAGGGGTTTCTCGATCATATTTCGCCATCCGCTGATCTCCTGGGAGAAGCGTATGGGCGTGGCGTCCTGAAGGTGGGTGCGTCCCGACTTCACGACGCCTTCGTTTTCCTTTTCCAGCCGCCTGAGGGTCTCGATGAACGTCTCCATCACCGGGATGAGCCCGTCCTCGATGCCCAGCACCGCGGCGATGTGCATGGCGGTGGGGAAGGTGTCGTTGGAGGACTGGGACATGTTCACGTGGTCGTTGGGGTGCAGGATCGCCGCACCGGCGATGGCGTTGCCCCGGTTGGCGATGACCTCGTTGGCGTTCATATTGGACTGCGTGCCGCTGCCGGTCTGCCACACCACCAGCGGGAAGTGGTCGTTGAGCGCGCCGGAAATCACCTCGTCGCAGGCCGCGCAGATGGCCGAGAGCCGTTTGGCGTCCATCCTATCGGGGTTCAGGCGGTGGTTCGCGATGGCCGCCGCCTTTTTCAGTATGCCGAAGGCGTGGGTGATCTCGCGGGGCATGACCTCGGTGCCGATTTTGAAGTTCTGATAGCTGCGCTGGGTCTGCGCGCCCCACAAGCGGTCCGCGGGCACCCGCATTTCGCCCATGGAGTCCCGTTCGATGCGATATTCCATAGATATTGTCTCCTCGGGAGGGTCTGATCAAAGGTGCTTCTCCACGATATCGTGTACGACGGCCTCCATCTCCGCCCGGTGCGATTCCATGTCCGAGAGCAGTTTGAACTGGCACTTCGCCCGGGCGAGGTTGTGGTCGGGGGATTCGATGCGGAAGTACACGTCCCCGTCCAGGTAGTCGGTGAGGAACCGAAGCCCCACCTCGAAGGTCATCACCAGCGCCCCCAGCACGAGGTTGTCCAGCTCCGCCCGGACCAGCCCCCGCGCGGTGCGGCTGACGAAGCCCTCGGTGAAGGCGGTGAAGAGGTCCATGTCCAGCCGGACCTTCGACAGGTCCCGCTCGTCCTCGGCGGCGGTGGAAGCTCCGAAGCGTATGGCGTCGCCGAAGTCGTAGAGCGCCGAGCCCGCCATCACCGTGTCCAGGTCCACCACGCACAGCGCCTCGCCGGTCACATCGTCCACCATGACGTTGTTGCACTTGGTGTCGTTGTGGGTGACCCGAAGGGGCAGCGTGCCGTCGGAGATCATGCGCACGATCCGGCCCATGGCCTCGCGGCGCGCGCGCACGAAGGCGATCTCCTCCGCGGCGCACTCGGCGCGGCCCGCCACGTCCCGCGCCACGGAGGCCTCGAAGTTGTCCATGCGGCGGATGGTGTCGTGGAAGAAGGGGATGGTGTCATGAAGCTTTTCGATAGGGAAGTCCGACAGCATGCTCTGGAAGTCGCCGAACGCCCGGCCTACGATGCCGAACTGCTCCGGGGATTCCACCGCGTCCACGGAATGGGCGTGGGCGATGAAGTTGTACGCCCGCCACGCGCCGCCGTCGGTGTCGTAGCAGAGCGGCCGGCCCTCCCGCGTGGGGATGACCCGCAGCACCCGGTTCTCGGGGTCCATGCCCCGCGATACGAGGGCGCGGTGCAGGTGCTCCGTCACCAGCGTCACGTTCTCCATCACCTCCTCCGGCTTGTGGAAGGCGAAGGTGTTGATGCGCTGGAGCAGGTAGTCCCGCGTCCCCGCCGGCTCCCGGAAGGTCAGCCGGCAGGTGGTGTTGATGTGGCCGGTCTTGATCTCGGTCACCGATGTCGGCTCCCCCGGGAAATCGTACCCGGCAAGCACGGATCGAAGCAATGTGTCGTTCATGGCGAAACCTCTTTATATGGGGTGACGACCTCTTCCGACCCTGCCTGCGGCAGGGCCACCTTCCCCTGAAGGGGAAGGCTTTTGGAGTACCGCGCGGCAGCCCTCGGCTCCCCTTTCAGGGGAGCTGGCACAGCCGCAGGCTGTGACTGAGAGGTCGTCCGCCCAACTCATAACTCACATTTTTAGTCTGTTGCATCAGAACAGCGCGTCGACGAATTCCTTCGCGTCGAAGGGCTGCATGTCGTCGAGCTGCTCGCCCAGGCCGATGTAGCGCACCGGCAGGCCCAGCTCGTTGCGGATGGCGATGGCGATGCCGCCCTTGGCGGTGCCGTCCAGCTTGGTGAGTATGATGCCCTCGAGATTGGCCACCTCGCTGAACACCTTGGCCTGCGCAAGGCCGTTCTGGCCGGTGGTAGCGTCGATCACCAACAGGGCGCTCAGCGCGGCCTCGGGGAACTCCCGATCCACCACGCGGCTGATCTTGCGAAGCTCCTCCATCAGGTGGGCCTTGTTGTGAAGCCTGCCGGCGGTGTCCACCAGCAGCACGTCCGCGTGGCGGCCCTTGGCGGCCTGTATGCCGTCGAACACCACCGCGGCGGGGTCGGCGCCCTCGCGGTGCTTGATGATGGGCACGTCGGCGCGCTCCGCCCACACGGTGAGCTGGTCCGCGGCGGCGGCGCGAAAGGTGTCGCCGGCGCAGATGATCACCCGGCGGCCCATGGCCTTCATGCGGGAGGCCAGCTTGCCGATGGAGGTGGTCTTGCCTACGCCGTTGACGCCGATGATCAGAAGCACCATGGGGCTTTGAAGCTTCATGGGCTCGGCCCACAGGATGTCGGCCAGTATGCCCTTCAAGGCCTCGCGGGCCTTCTCGGGGTTGCCGATCTTTTCAGTCTGGCACTTCTCCTTCAGCCGGCTCACCGCCAGCTCGGAGGTCTGCACGCCCACGTCGGCCATGATCAGTATGTCGGTCAGGTCCTCGTAGAAGTCGTCGTCCAGCTCCTGGTAGTTCTCCACCAGCTCGTCCATGCGGCCGGTAAAGACCTCGCGGGTCTTTTGCAGGCCCTTTTTAATCTTGTCAAACAGTCCCATAATCAGATACCTCCGGTGTTATACAGCCTCGTTCAGCTTGACGGATACCGTCTTGGAGACGCCCTTTTCCTCCATCACCACGCCGTAGAGCGCGTCGCAGCGCTCCATGGTACCCTTTCTGTGGGTGATGACGATGAACTGGGTGTTCTCGGAGTAGGATTTCAGATAGTCGGCGTAGGTGTCGATGTTGGCGTCGTCCAGCGCGGCCTCGATCTCGTCGAGGATGCAGAAGGGCGTGGGCTTCAAGTCGAGTATGGCGAACAGTATGGCGATGGCCGTCAGCGCGCGCTCGCCGCCGGACAGAAGCGACAGCATCTGCAGCTTCTTGCCCGGGGGCTGGGCCACGATCTCGATGCCGCAGTTGAGCGCGTCGGCGGGGTCGGTGAGCCGAAGCTCCGCCTTGCCGCCGCCGAACAGCTTCACGAACGTGCGCTGGAAGTTGGCGTTCATCAGCGTGAACTGCTCCCTGAACTGCTTCTCCATGCGGCTCTCCAGCTCGGCGACGATGCCCTCCAGGTCCGCCTGGGCCTTGAGCAGGTCGTCCCGCTGGGTGGTGAGCTCCTCCACGCGGTCCACGGTGCGCCGGTACTCGTCCACCGCCGCCACGTTCACCGTGCCCATGGCGCGGATGCGCGCGCGGATGGCCGAGATGCGCTTCTCGGACTCCGTCAGCTTGAAGTCCGGCTGACGGAAGGACTCCGCCCCGGCGTAGGACAGCTCGTAGTCCTCCCAGATGCGGTCCTGGATCTGCTTGAACTCGCCCTCCACGCGGGTGAGCTGGATCTCGCTGCGGTGGTGCCTGTCGGAGAAGTCGTCCAGGTCGCCCCTGAGCTTGTCGATCTGCTCATTGAGCGTCTGGAGCTGCTTCTGGACGCCGGTGCGCCGACCGTCCGCGGCGTCGAAGTCCGCGCGAACGATGTCCAGCGCCTGCTTGCTTTTGTCGAGGTTTGCGATGTCCTGCTCCAGCAGCGCGGCGTTCTTTTCGAGTTCGTTAAGGCACTCCGAGAGCGCCGCTTCGGATTCCGCGAGCAGCTTCTCGGTGTTCTCCGCCTGGGACGCAAGCTGGTCGCGGCTCAGGGTGTCGGCCTCCAGGCCGCGTCTGCGGGCGGCCAGCTGAACCCGCTGCTCGCCGACCTCGGCGCGCAGGGCTTCGGTGTCGGTCCTGAGCCTGAACAGTTGGTCGGACAGCTTCTTGACCTCCGCCTGCTTATCCTCGTGGGAGCTCTCGGCGGACTGCTGCCGGGCGTCCAGCTCCTTGAGGGACGCCGTGACATCCTCCAGCTGGGCCCTCAGGCGTTCGCGCTCGCCCTCCATGCGCTGCACGCGCTGGTTGTTGCTGTCCTGCTCCTCCAAAGCGGCGTTCAGTTGCGCCTCGGCGCGGGCCACGGCGACCTCCTGCTTGTGCAGCTCGTCGTACAGCTCGCCGCGCTCGCGCTTCAGGCTGTTGCGCTCGTCCTCGATGTTGGCGTGCCGGTCCCGGGCCTCGGCGAAGGCGGCCTCGATCTTCTTAAGGGCCAGCTCGCTCTCCTCGATCTCGCGGCTGCGGGACAGAAGCGAGGTCATGCGGCTCTGCACGCTGCCACCGGTCATGGAGCCGCCGGAGTGCATCACGTCGCCCTCCAGCGTCACCAGCCGGAACTGATACCGCCCCGCCCGCTGTATGGCGATGCCGGCGGCCAGGTTTTCCGCCACCACTGTGCGGCCCAGCAGGTTGTCGATGACGCCCTGATACTTCGGGTCGAACTCGATAAGCTCCGAGGCCAGGCCCACGCACCCTGGCATGGCCAGCACATTGCGCTCCTGGGGATTGAGGGTGCGGCCCCGCACCGAGCCGATGGGCAGGAAGGTGGCGCGGCCGAAGCGGTTCTGGCGCAGGTATTCGATCATGCGCTTGGCGTCCTCGTCCCGGTCCACCACGATGTTCTGCAGCGCGCCGCCCAGCACCATGTCCAAGGCGCGCTCCAGCCGGGCGGGCACGTGGATGAGGTCCGCCACCACGCCGTGCACGCCTGCGCCGCCCAGCCGCTTCGACTGCATCAGCACCTGCTTGACGGCGTTGGTGTAGCCCTCGTAATCCCGCTGCATCTCTCTGAGCAGCCGAAGCCGCGAATCCCGCTGCTGCTGCTCGGTCTGGAGCCGGGTGACGTGCTGCGAGAGCTGCTGGACCTGGTCGCCCAGGGCCTGCACGCGGTTCTGCATGTCGGTGACCTGGCGGTCCAGCTCGGCCTTGCGGGCGGTCTCGTCGTCCAAAAGCGCCCGGGCGGCGGCCACATGCTCGCCCAGAGCCTCCACGCCGGTCTGTTCACGGTCGCGGTCCGCCTGCATGCTGTCCAACTGGTTTTGAAGCGCCGTCTGCATGGCGCTCAGCCGCGCCCGCTGGGAGCGCACGTCGCCCAGGCGGTTCATGGCCTGTATGATCTGCTGCTTGGCGTTCTCGGAGCGCGCCTCCAGATCGGACAACTGCGCCTCGGAATCCGACAGCGCCTTCTCCCTTTCGGCAAGCGAAGCGGACGCAGTCTCGACGATCTGCGTCTCAAGGGCGATGGACCTGCTCATCTGGTCGATCTGCCGGCGGATGCCCTCGCCGCCCTCGGCGGCGGCGGCGCGCTGGGCCGTGAGCCGGTCGCGCTCCTTCTCGCCGGCGGCGATGCGTTCGCGCATCACCTGCACCGCGCCCTCGCCGGCCTCCACCTCGCGGATGAGCCGCTGCACGGCCTCGCGCTTTTCGCTGGCCTCCAGCTCCAATGCGTCCAGCCGGGCCTGGGCGGCGTCGCGCTCCGCGCCCTGCTTTTCAAGGGCCTGGTTGGCCTGGAGGATGGACTCGCCCAGGCTCTCCACGCTGGCCTTCAATTCCCTGATGCGGGCCTCGTAGCGCTCGGTGCGCACGAGGAACACGTTGAGGTCGAGGATCTTCAGCTCGTCCCTGAGCTGGAGGTACTCCCGCGCGGCCTCGGCCTGCTCTTTGAGCGGGGCGACCCGCTCCTCCAGCTCGGAGAGTATGTCCTCCACGCGGTTTAAGTTGTCCTGAGTGTGGGCGATGCGCTTCTCGGCGTCCAGCTTGCGGGCCTTGTACTTGACGATGCCCGCGGCCTCCTCGAACACCTGCCTGCGGTCCTCGGACTTCTGGGACAGTATCTCGTCGATGCGGCCCTGGCCGATCAGCGAATAGCCGTCCCGGCCGATGCCGGTGTCGCGGAACAGGTCCACGATGTCCTTCAGGCGGCAGGCCGCGCCGTTTATCTTGTATTCGCCCTCGCCGGACCGGTACACCCGGCGGGTGACCTGCACCTCGGCAAAGTCGATGGAGAGCGCGTGATCCTCATTGTCAAAGATGAGGGTCACCTCGCAGTAGGACAGGCGGCGGCGCTGCTCGGTGCCGTTGAATATGACGTCCTCCATCTTGGAGCCGCGCAGGGACTTGGCGCTCTGCTCGCCCAGCACCCATCTTACGGCGTCGGAGATGTTGGACTTGCCGCACCCGTTGGGCCCGACCACGCCGGTGATGCCGTCCTCAAAGGTAATCTCCACGTGGTCCGCGAAGGACTTGAAGCCGTGGAGGATCAGTTTTTTCAGTCGCAAGGGTTTACTTCGCTCCGTTCAAGGGCAGGCTCAATGACTGCCGAGTTTTCTCAGTGCGTCGCGCGCGGCGTCCTGCTGCGCGTGCTGCTTGCTGGTGCCCTGGCCGGTGCCCAGCACCCGGCCGGTGCCCAGAACCACGTTGTAGCGGAACTGGGGGGCGTGGGGCGGCCCCTCCATGGAGACGAACTCATAGGTGGGCATGTCGCCGGTGCGCTGCATGATCTCCTGCAGCCGGGACTTGGCGTCCAGGTGGTCCTCCAGCATCCGGGGCCGCAGGTCGTCCGCAAGCGCCAGCCGGATGACCCGCACGGCCTCGTCGAAGCCCCCGTCGAGATACACGGCGGCAAGCACGGCCTCCATCACGTCGCACAGTATGGACGGCTTGTTGCGCCCGCCCGAGCGATCCTCCCCGACGGAGAGGCGGATGTACCGGCCAAGCTCCAGCCGCCGGGCCGCGCGGCAGAGGGTCTCCTCCCGCACGAGCCCGGCGCGGATGCGCGTCAGCTTGCCCTCGTCTATCTCCGGAAACTCAAAGTACAGATACCGGCTGACGGCCAGCTCCAGCACGGCGTCCCCGAGGAACTCCAGCCGCTGGTAGTGGGGCACGTGATGGTCCCCGCCGTAGGAGGGGTGGGTCAGCGCGGTTTCCAGCAGACGGATGTCCCTGAAAGTGTAATTCAGCTTTTTGCAAAGCGCTTTCACGATAAAAACCTTCCTTGCAACGGTTCGGTCCTGCCCGCGTTTCATGGGGGGCGATGAGGGCATCGCCCCTACGGTTGCGTGCGATTTGTAGGGGCGATCCCCTGATCGCCCGCCGGACCGAACGGTTGCCCTTCCTCGATTAAATGAGAATTGAGAATTGGAAGGATGCTTCCAATTCTCAACGGCCGCATGTTACATCCTGCCCGCGATGTAATTGACGATGTCGCCCACGGTCTTGATGGTGCCCAGGGCCTCGTCCTCCACCTGAGTGTCGAACTCGGTTTCCAGGTCCATGATGAGCATCATCAGGTTGGCGCTGTCGGCGCCCAGGTCCTCGACCATGCGGGCGTCCTCGGTGATCTTGCCCTCGTCCACGGGCAGCTGCATCAGCAGGTATTCCTTAACCTTGGCAAAGATGGTGTTGCGATCCATGTTGTATTCTTCCTTTCGTCATTGATTATTGCTATCCTCGACCAGGCCGGACAGTCCCTCGGAGATCTTGCCCACGACGTCGCCCTCGAGCATCTCCCGGGCCTGGCGAATGGCGTTCATGATGGCCACGTCGCCGGAGCTGCCGTGGGCCTTGACCACCGCGCCCTGCACGCCCAGCATCGGCGCGCCGCCCACGGCGTTGTAGTCCATGTCCTTCTTGAAGGCGCTGAAGGCCGGCTTGGCCAGCAGGGCGCCCAGCTTGCAGCGCGGGCTGGACATCAGGTGGTTCTTGAGCATGCCCATCACGGTGCCCACGATGCCCTCGGTGTACTTGAGTATCACGTTGCCCGCGAAGCCGTCGGTGACCACCACGTCGAAGTCGCCGGAGGGCACCTCCCGCGCCTCGCAGTTGCCGGCGAAGCGGTAGCTGGTCTGGCGCTTCATGAGCTGGTAGGTCTCCTTGGTGAGCTTGTTGCCCTTTTCCTCCTCGACGCCGATGTTCACCAGGCCCACGGCGGGGTCGCTGACGCCCATCACGGACTTCATGTACACCGCGCCCATCAGCCCGAACTGCATCAGGTACTTGGGCTGGCAGTCCACGTTCGCGCCGCAGTCGATCAGCAGAAAGGACTTCTTTGCGCCGGGCAGTATCGGGGCCAGCGCGGGGCGCTCGATGCCGGGGATGCGCCCGATGCGCAGCATGCCGCCCGCCAGCACCGCGCCGGTGGAGCCCGCGGACACGATGGCCTGCGCCCGGCCCTCCCGCACCGCCAGCATCGCCTGCACCAGCGAGGAGTTCACCTTCCTGCGCACGGCCAGCATCGGCGGCTCGTCCATGGAGATGGTGTCCTCGGCGGGGAGGATCTCCACCCGGTCGCGCACGTCGTCCGCGCCGGCGAGCAGTCGGTTCAGTGTCGCCTCGGGCCCGGCCAGCAGAAGGCGGATGTCCGGGAAGGCGCGCAGCGCCATTACGCCGCCCGCCACGATGGCGTCCGGCGCGTTGTCGCCGCCCATGGCGTCCAGCGCGATGATGTGTCCCTTCATTTATAGCCCCCCATTCTGAGTATACGTTTTCATTTTATCAGAACACATGTTAATTCTCAAGCGCATTTTGCCCCTTCGGCGCCTCTGGCGGGCGGTATATGTAATATTTTCGGGCAAACGGGGCCCGGGACTTGATCTTTTGGGGGAAATGGGCTATAATGACAATGTTGCGTGTGCCCGTAGCGAAGCTGGATATCGCGTCAGACTCCGACTCTGAAGACCGTGGGTTCGAATCCCGCCGGGCACGCCACGCCCAACGCCGGTTTTGTCATGAAACCGGCGTTCCTGCTTTTTTGGAATATGTCGGGGTGTGGCGCAAATCTTTATATTTACAGTATACACATTTTATGATAAAATAAAATCAACAATCGAAAGGATGAGGATCATGGCATATACAGCGTTTGAGACCATGCGGAAGCGTACCAAGGATCGATTTGGGAAGGACCTCGGGCCGATGCAGCCGCCGGTCAACGAGGGCGAAAAGAGCAGCGACCTGAAGTCGTCGGCCCTGCATTTCCTGCGCGACAGGTGCGAGGGCCTGAGGCATGACGGCGCGATCGAACGGCGCGAAGCGCAGACGGGCGTCTTTGAGGGGGTCAGTCTTTCGGAACACCAGATCCCCTACAACATGCAGATGGACATCGACCGGCTGTGCCTGGAAAAGACGCTGGGGGATTTCATCGACTCCGGCACCGCCGAGGACGCCTATCCGGTGTACTACTGCTACATCAACATGTTCCTCGGGCGCTACGGGCGCTCCAAGAAGATGGTGGAGCTGCTCTCGGAGTATGAATCCAACGCCAGCTCGCTGCTGATGAAGCACAGGGATCACTACTCCCACTCGGTGTATGTGTTCGCGCTGGGCCTGGCGATCTACGATTCCAACCAGGCATACAGGAGCGCCTTTGAGAAGTACTACGGCTTCGCTGAGGGCGGCGCCGGCGCGGCCAACATGTTCCTGGAGTTCTGGGGACTGACGTCGCTGTTTCACGACATCGGCTATCCCTTCGAGCTGCCCTTCGAGCAGGTGCTGTCCTATTTTGAGGTCAACAACCAGAGCCGGGGAAAGGACAGCCTGTTCTTGGCGTACCGCAATGTGGATTCGCTGACCGCCCTGAGCGACGCGGCGATCGACCGCTTTGAAGCGCTGTACGGCCGGCGCTTTGATACCGTCGTCGCGCTGCTCGCCTGGGACATCTGGCGCAAGCTGGGGGAGGCCTACGGTTTTACGGAGGCGTACATGCGCGAGGTGATCGACGCAAAGCCCGTGGCGCCCGAGCGCTTCGGCTGCTTCATGGACCACGCTTTCTTCAGCGCCGCGCGCCTGTATCGCGAGCTGGCGGACTCCTGCGGGCCGGAGGCGCTCACGCCCATGCACGTGGACGCCCTCTCGGCGATACTGCTGCACAACAGCCTGTTCAAGTTCGCCATTTCCTTCTACAAGGACAGGGAGAAGGCCAAGCCGCCGCTGCGCATGGGCGACCATCCGCTGGCCTGGCTTTTGATGATCTGCGACGAGTTGCAGTGCTGGGACCGCACCGCTTACGGGCGCAACTCCAGAACCGAGATGCATCCCCTGGCCGCGAAGTTCGACTTCGCCGGCGGCGCCATCCACGCGGATTACTACTACGACCGGGCGGAGCGGGAGAAGATCGACGCCTACCGCGCGGCCTACGCGGCCTGGGAGGCGGGCGGCAGGGACGGCAAGCCCCCGCGGCTGAAGGCTTACAGCGACATGGCGGAGAAGGAGCAGCGCTTCCGCACCGACATCGAGAAGATCGTGGACACCGCTGAGATCCCGCTGACCGTGAAGGCGCGCACCGGCAGGGCGGACCGCAGCGCCAAGCACACCTACCTGTCCAGCAGCAACTTCCTGCACTTCTATGATTTCGCCGTCGCCATCCACGGGCGCAGCCTGCCGTCGGACGCCACGGTGGAGCAGATGGAGCGCAAGTTTGAATCCCACTCCCTCGAATACCAGCTCTCGACGCTCAACCGGGCCAGGCACTTTGCCCGCTATCTGGACGCGATACGATGCTTCTACACCGACAAGCCGGTGGACTACGAGATGGTCACCCGCTTCACGCCGAACCAGGCGGCCATATTCGCGCCGATGGAGCACGGGCGCTGGGTGCGCGAACACATCGCCATGGGCTGGCGCTGCGGCGACGAGTACGAGACCCTGCCGCTGGACGTCCCCGAAGCGGAGGAGAAGCGGGCGCGGGCCGCGCTGCGCGAGCAGCTGCGCAGGCACAAGCTGGTGATGGACGGCAATCCGACCTCCAGCGAGATCTATGAGCATTACGAGAACCTCTCGGAGGACGATCAGGGCAAGGACTGGAAGCCCTTCAACAGGATGCTGACGCTGCTCAAGAAGTACGACGGGACGCGCATTTACCGACTGGAGCGCAAGAGGAAACCGCGATGAAGCCGATTGTCGATACCCGGGGTCAGAGCGACGCGAGGGGCAAGCCCCGCGTCTGGCTGACCTGTCATCCGGAGGATGTGGAAACGGCGCTGCCGAAGGTCCGCGAGGACCTGCTGCGCCACGCGAACTGCGCCGTATGGCATGACGCGGAGATGACCGCGCCCTACGATCCCCGGGAGCTTGAGGCCTGCCTGGATGAGATGCAGCTCGTGGTGCTGGCCGTGACCTCCCGATTCCTGTATACCGAACACCGCGCCAAGGACGTGGAGCTGAAATATGCCCTGAGGCAGCACATTCCCGTGCTGCCGATTTTGCTTGAAAGCGGGCTGTCAAGGGAGTTCAACCGCGTGACCGACACCAAGCTCCAGGTGGTCAACCGCAACGTCAGCGACCCTACGGCGACCCCCTACGACGACATGCTGGACACCTACCTGAAATCGGTGCTGGTGGGGGATGAGCTGGCCAGGCAGGTGCGCGACGCCTTTGACGCCTACGTCTTTTTGAGTTATCGGAAGAAGGACAGGCGGCATGCCCAGCGGCTGATGCACCTGATCCACGAGAACCGCCAGTTCCGCGACATCGCCATCTGGTACGACGAGTTCCTGGTGCCCGGCGAGAAGTACGACGGGGCCATCAAGGCGGCGTTCGAGAAGAGCGGCCTGTTCGCGCTGGCAGTGACGCCGAACCTGCTGGAACCCAAAAACTATGTGCTGCGGGAAGAATACCCGATGGCGCGGAAACGGCGGCGGGAGAAGGGCGATCTGGAGATCGTGCCCGTGGAGCTGTACGAGGCGGAGCGCGGCGACGAGCGCACCGAGCGGTTGAAGATGGAGACCGTCTACCGCGACATCCCGCCCATACAGGACGAGCACAACCCCATCGAGATGAACGCCGCGCTGCTTGAGGCGCTGGAGCGCATCGCAAAGAAGGAGAACGACGGCTCGGCCCGGCACCGCTTCTTCATCGGCCTGGCGTACCTGTGCGGCATCGACGTGGAGATCAACCAGGCCCGGGCGCTGGAGCTGATACGGTCCGCGGCCGAGGACCCCGAGCCCTGCTATGACGCCACCGAGAAGCTGGTTGACATGTACAAGACGGGGGACGGCGTGGCGCGGAACCCCGGCACGGCCATCGAATGGCAGCGGAAGCTGTGCGCGCAGTACCGCGCGGCCTACGAGGCCCAGCACGACCCGGACGCCCACATGGGCTACGGCACGAGGTTCTTCCGCGCCACGATCGCGCTGAGCGACATGCTCCGGGACGCCGGCGATATTGAAGGCGCGTATGCCGCGGCGAATCACGCGCTGGCGTTCGGCAAAATGCTTCAGGACGAGGTGGGCGTGCGCGAGGTGGACCGGGACATCGCGCTGATCTGCAACCGCCTGGGCGGCCTGTGCCGGGAGCTGGGCGACATCGCCCGGGCTGATGACTACTACCGCCGGTCGATGGAGGTCTATCAGCGGCTGGCCAGGGACATGGGCACTGCGCGGGCCCGCCGCGACATGTCCGTCAGCCTGGAGCGCCTCGGGGACATCCGTCGAAAGCAGAAGAACCGGGACGAGGCGGAGAAGCTCTACGCGCATGCCCGGGACATCCGCGCGGCGCTGGCCGAGAGCCAGGGCACCGCGAACGCCCGCCGCGACCTCTCCGCGATACTGACCAAGCTGGGCAATATCGGCAAGGACCGGGGGGACTTCGACGGCGCGGCGAAACGTTACGCCGAGGCGCTTGAGATCGACCGGGTGCTGGCCGAGGAGCAGAAGACCCCGCAGGCCCGCGACGACTGGGCCGTGAGCCTGGTCAAGCTGGGCGACGTTCGCAGGAAGCAGATGCAGTACCGCGACGCGGTGGAGCTGCTGTCACAGGCGGTGCGCATATTCGATGAAAACGCCCGGGCTACCGGCTCCGTCCAGTACCGGAAGAACCTCGCCGCGGGGCTGGAGAAGCTGGCGAAGGCCGCCGACGCATTCAACCAGCCGGAGTGGGCCGGGCAGTGCTACGATCGCGCGCTTAAGATCCGGGAGGCGCTCGCGGAAGCCTTCCCGTCGCACACCACCCGCCACGAGCTGGCGACGTGCTGCTTCATGTGCGCGGAATTCCATCGGGATCATGCGATGATGGCGCGGGCGCTCCGACTCTGGGAGGAGATGTGCCCGAGGCACCCGGAGTACGGCGTATACGTCAAGAACGCGCGCCGGATGCTGGACAGACTGAGGTGACCGAGGAGGGCTTTCATGGAAGACTTCAGCATGAGCAACAGCCTGTCAAAGGGCAGCGTGTACGAGAGCGAATCGTTCTTCAAGGCGTATCAGGACGACGCCGCCAGCCGGATGGCCGGGGACAAGGGCCCCATCGCCATCTCCAACGAGCAGATCCGGCAGGGCGACGTCATCCTCGAAACCTACCGCGTCGAGGGCGACGCCATCCACGGCGGCATGGGCAGCGTGTGGCGGGTCCATCACCAGAGCTGGAACGCCGGGCTGGCCATGAAGCGCCCGCAGCCGCGGTTCTTCGCCGAGGCGGGCGAGCAGCGCAAGGCGGACTTCATCGCCGAGTGCGAGCACTGGATCAACCTGGGGCTTCACCCGAACATCGTGTCCTGCTACTACGTGCGCGAGATCGGCGGGGTGCCCACAATCTTCTCCGAATGGATGGACGGCGGCAGCCTGAAGGACGCCATACAGTCCGGCAGGCTTTACGGGGGCACGGACGATGAGGTGCAGGCCCGCATACTGGACGTCGCCATACAGGCCGCGCGGGGGCTGCGGTATTCGCATGAAAACGGCCTCATCCACCAGGACGTCAAGCCCGGCAACATACTGCTGACCGGGGACTGGCAGGCCAAGGCGGCGGACTTCGGGCTGGCCAAGGCGCAATCCCGGCTTTCCGACGGCGAAAGGCCCCTCTCCACCGGCTACACCCTCGCCTACTGCCCAAAAGAGCAGGCCGGGGGCGCGGCGGCGGAAGAGTGGATGGACGTGTACGCCTGGGCGCTGACGGTGATCGAGATGTACGCGGGCAAGCGGCTGTGGGACACCGGCGCGGAGGCTTCGGCGCGCCTGGAGGACGTTCGCGCCGCCGCCCGCGTCGCGCCCCCGGAGGATGTGTGGGCGCTGCTCGCGCGATGCCTGGAGGACCGGTCCGTCGGCTTCGGCGACGCGGAGACCGTGCTGAAGGATGCCTGCCGCGCACCATGGACATCGCGCTGCAGAGCGCCCGCGCCCTGCAGCACATCCACGAACAGGGCGTCGTTCACGGCGATGTCAAGCCCGCCAACATCATGCTGACCGCCGGGGGAGAGGTCAGGATCGCGGATTTCGGCCTTTCGGGGCGCATCGGCGGCAAGAGCGTCGGATTCACCCGGGCGTATTGTCCGGCCGAGCAGGCAGAAGGCGCGCCGCTAAAGCCGTGGATGGATGTCTACGCCTGGGGGCTGACGCTATTGGAGATGCTGCTGGGGAAGAGGCCCTGGACGACCGGCGACGAGGCTGCGCGGCGGTTTGAGGAATTTGTCGAAGATGCAAAGCTGCCCGAGGGCATGCGGACGATCCCCCGGCGCTGCATCGTGGAGCGGGTCAATGGTTTTTACGACGTGATGCCCCTGCTGAGCACGCTGTCGGCGCTGTCGAAGCTGGCCGCGCAGACGCCGAAGAGGCCGCCCAAGGCGCCGCCGAAGAAGCCGCAGAGCGACGTCAGCGCGGCGGACCGGCAGGCGCTGGAGCGTCTGAAGGCGGAATGGGACGAGGCGAACGCGCAAAGCGATGTGTGCTGCGAGGCATTCAGCCGCGAGGAGGCGCGCTGGAACAGCCGGGAGCGCGCGCAGCTCGACGCCGACATCGAGAGGAAGCAAAGCGCGCTCAACCACCTGGGACTGTTCGGTTTCACCAAAAAGAAGCGGCTCACGGCCGAGCTCGACGCCCTGGAGAAAAGGCGCGCGGAGTGGTTCGCGGCGCACCGGGAGGCCAGGGAGCGCTGGGACGACGCGGTGAAGCGCACGACCGCCGCGCAGACGGCGTATGAGGCGCTGAAAAAGCGCGTATCCGGAAAGAAGTAGCGATTTGTATACGGGGGGAGGCGGGTCCATCGATGAATACAGGGAAGATCCCTCTGATCGTCGGCGTGACGGGGCACATCGCGCTCAGGGAGGCGGATCTGCCCGCCATACGCGCGGCGGTGACAGCGCAGCTCAAGTGCCTGACGGCGCGGTATCCGAACACCGAACCCGCCATGCTGACGAGCCTCGCGGCGGGCGGCGACATGCTGTGCGCCGATGTGGCGCGGGCGCTGGACATTCCGCTGTTGGTCGCGCTTCCCATGCAGCCCGAGGCGTATAAGGCGGACTTTACGCCGGCGGACGCCGCGCGGTTTGACGCGCACTGCGCGCGGGCGGAATGGGTGGACGTCGTGCCGAGCACGGAGCGCATGCCCGAGTGCCCGCAGCGCGCCGATCATTTCCGGCAGGCCGGCATCTATGTGGCGACGCACTGCCATGTGCTGATGGCGCTCTGGGACGGAAGCGCCCCGGACGCGAAGCGATGCGGGACGGGCGCGGCGGTCGATATCGCCGTCAACGGCGCCTACACCCCCGAAACCGGCGACCCCGCCCTTCTCGGAAGCTGCCCGGTCATCCACATCCTCGCGCCGCGCGACGCGGCGGATGCGCGCCGGGCGGGCGAGGTCCGCTATATTGGCGACGATAAAGCGCTTGACGCGATACTTGCGCGCACCGAGGCGTTCAACCGCCTCGCGCCCGACAGCGCCGGCGGCGGCACGCTGCTGCCCGACGAGGCCTGCGCGGACGATCCCATACTCGGGCGCATGAACGCGCTGTACCACGCGGCCAGCGGGCTGAGCCGCCGCTTCGCCGGGACCTACCGGCGCATTCTCATGCTGCTGGCCGTGGCCAGCACGCTTCTGACGTTCGCGTTTTTGATGTACGACGAGGCCGAGGCGATCTGGATGATACTGCTGTGCGGGGCCATGCTGGGCCTAGCGCTGTGCTGCCGCCGGTATGCCGTCCGCTCGGACTGCCACTGCCGCTACATCGAATACCGGGCGCTGGCGGAATGGCTGCGCGTGCAGGCCTATCTGCGCTACGCGGGCAGCGGGCTGCGGGTGACGTCGCTCATGACGTGGACCCAGTCGCAGGAGACGGCATGGATCGCCGCCGCGCTGCGCGCGGTGTCGATCGGCTCCGCGCCGCGCTCGGCGCACGACATCCGGGATTGCTGGGTGAACGCCCAGAGGGACTATCACGGCGGCGCGGTCGGGCGGACGGCGTCGAGCCTCCGGCGCAGCGAGGGCGTCGTCCGGGTCGCGCTCATGATCAGCGCGTCGCTCTACATCGCGGCGGTGGCGTTCGAGCTTTGCTCCGGCGGGCTGGGCCTGCCTCCCCTGCTGGCGTTCGGGGATGTCGACCGGTATCGCACGGTGCTGAAGGTGATCCTGGGGACCCTCTCGGCGGCGACCCTCTTCATTGCCAACTACTACGGAAAACAATCCCTGTCCCGTAAGCGGTCGGACCACGAGAAGCTGGCGAAGTTCTACGCCGCGATGTCGAACGCGCTGGCATCGCGCGGCCAGAGCGAGGCGCTGCTGGAGCGCCTGGCGCGGGAGGAACTGATCGAAAACGGCAACTGGCTGTCCTATCAGCGGGACAACGCGCCCGACATCAGCCTGTGACCCGCACGACGAGAGGAGTAATCCATGGACAGCATCAGCCTGAGCAACAGCCTGTCGAAGGGCAGCGTGTACGAGAGCGATTCCATCTGCAATGCCTATCGGGAGGACGCTTTGAGCCGCCTTGAGGACGGCGCGCGGCCCGAGGCCATCTCCAACGAGGAGATACGCGGGGGCGACGTCATCCTCGAAACCTACACCGTCGAGGACGATGCCGTCCACGGCGGCATGGGCAGCGTGTGGCGCGTGCACCACAGCGGCTGGAACACCGACCTGGCCATGAAGCGCCCCCAGCCCCGCTTCTTTTCCGAGGGCAGCGAGGCGCGCAAGGCCGGTTTTATCGCCGAATGTGAAAACTGGATCAACCTGGGGCTTCACCCGAACATCGTGTCGTGCTACTACGTGCGCGAGATCGGCGGGGTGCCGACCGTGTTCTCCGAATGGATGGACGGCGGCAGCCTGAAGGACGCCATACAGTCCGGCAGGCTGTACAGAGGGACGGGCCTTCGCAAGCGCCTGATCGACATCGCCATACAGTCCGCGAGGGGGCTTCGGTATTCCCACGAGAACGGTTTGCTGCATCAGGACATCAAGCCCGGCAACCTGCTGCTGACGCGCGGCTGGGACGTCAAGGTCGCCGATTTCGGGCTTGCGAAGGGCAAACTCCAGCTTGCGGAAGGCGCGGGGACTGCCCTGACGACCGGCTATACGCTCGCCTACTGCCCGAGTCAGCAGGCCGGGGGCGCGGCGGCGGAAAAGTGGATGGATGTGTACGCCTGGGCGCTGACGATGCTCGAAATGTTCCTGCGCAGGCGGCCGTGGGACAGGGGCGCCGACGTGCCGGAGGCGTTCGACGGGATGTGCAAGGGCTGCCGGAACTTCCCCGGGGGGATGCGGGCGCTGTTGAAGTCGTGCCTGAGCGGTAAGCTGAAGGACTTCGCGGAGATCGAGGCGAAGCTGACAGACATCTACGTCGCGGCGACCGGCGAGGACTACCCCCGGCCCGCGTCCGACGCCGCGAGGGACAATGCGGTGTCGCTGAACAACCGGGCGCTGAGCTTTCTGGACCTCGGCAGGCCCGGGGAGGCGGAGCGGCTGTGGGAGGTCGCGCTGGAGAAGAACGTCTCGGACTTTTTCTGCCGCTACAACTACGCGGTGTACCTGTGGAAGCAGCGCCGCATCGAATACGAGGAGCTCCGCGAGCGCGTGACGCAGTATGGCGCGCCGGACGGGGAAGCGGCGCGGCTGACGGACGCGGTCATCGAAATCGCCGGAGATCCCGCCGAGGACAAGGGCTTTCGGCACTACAGGGATCAGGCGGTCTGGTACACGCAGATCAGGCCCGAGGAGGAGCCGTTCTCAAGGCTCGACGGGTATCGGCACCCACGGCCGGATGTGTCCGCCGAGGGCGGCGCGGGCATTGTGATGTGGGCGCCCTCGCGACCCCACGGCAGGCGCCCGGCGTGGACGGCCCGCCGCGGCGACGGCGGCATCGTGCTGAAGAACGAGCGCGAGGAGATCGTGCTGCCCGGGGAGGCGCTGCTCGACGTCAGCGCCGACGGCGGGATGGCGCTGTACACGGACGCGGAAGAGCGCGTCCATGTGATGAACCTGCGCACCCGTGAGACGACGGGGGTGACGTTTCAGGGCGAGAAACGGTTCGCCAGCCTGCACGGCGGCATACTCGCGGACACCGTCGGAGCGCTCGATCTGTACGACGCCGCCACCGGCTGCAAGCTGGGCCACCGGCTCTATCCGAATGAACCCGGCTGGTCCGATCAGGGCGGGGATTTCATCGGCTTTGTGCTGCCAAACGGCCCGATACTGTATGCGCCCGTCCATGCCGAAGCGTGGGAGACCATACCCACGCCCAGGGCGGGCGTAAGACTGCCCTTTGTACCCTCGCGCGTACAGAGCTTTGACGCCGTCCGCGAGGCCGAGGAAAGGCTGAAAAACAGCGTGCCGGCCGCTGCCGCGGCGCTTAAGGCCGGGGATCACGCGGGCGCGAGGGTGCGGCTGGAGCCCTTCTGCCAGTCCGGGATCATCGTTCACAGCGAGGAGGCGCTCAGGCTGTGGACGGCGCTGGGCAGGCATTACGAGCCCGCCGAACTGCTGGCGGTCGTGCCGACGGACGACGCGCCGTCGCCGGAACCCGCGCGCCGGGGTCCGGGCGGCATCGACGCGAAGTCCCGCGGGAAGAACCGGGCCGGCAACGGCACGGTGCTCGTCCACACGGAGGTCAGCCGCCTGCAGGAGCATGAGGGCTATACCGGCGACGTCTACGCGGATATCGAGTGGTCGCTGACCGGATACGACGCGCTCTCGCCGGATCGGAAGGTGTTCTTCATCCCCCTGCTGGACAGCGAGACGCAGCGGGACGAGGAAAAATGGTTCACGGAGCTGACGCCAAGCTTTTCGGAGGACGGCAGGCTGCGCTGGCCCGTCAGCCAGCTAAACCGCGACAGTCGGGGGCGCGAGGGCATCGACCTTGCGGACCCGGAGACCCAGCGGCAGCTTCGGATGGAGTTCTTCCTGCCCGCGGGTGAAGCCCTTCGGAACACGGACGACGGACTGCTGATCGGCGGCACGCTGTTTGACGATGCCTTCGAGGGCTGCTATCCGCTCTGGGATGCGCGGATCATTCGCGGCAGGCGGCGCAACTATCGCCTCGTATACCGCTACGGAGAAGCCCGCGAGGCGACGCCGCCTCCGCTGCCGGGCGAACCGACCACCATAAGCCTCAGCAACACCCTGTCGAAGGGCAGCGTGGTCGAGAGCGATTCCGTCTGCGTTGGAGCGGTGGACGACATGCCCGATTCCCTCTCCAACGAGCAGATCCAGAAGGGCGACGTCATCACCCGGACCTATACCGTCGCGGACGACGCCATCCGCGGCGGCATGGGCAGCGTGTGGCGCGTACATCATGCGCACTGGAACACCGATCTGGCCATGAAGCGCCCGCAGCCGCGGTTTTTCGCCGAGGCCGGCGAGCAGCGCAAGGCGGAGTTCATCTCCGAGTGCGAACACTGGATCGATCTGGGACTGCACCCCAACATCGTGTCCTGTTACTACGTGCGCGAGATCGGCGGGGTGCCGACCATCTTCTCCGAATGGATGGACGGCGGCAGCCTGAAGGACGCCATCACCTCGGGCCGGCTGTACGGGGGCACGGATGATGAGGTGCAGGCCCGCATACTGGATATCGCCATACAGGCCGCGCGGGGGCTTCAGTATTCCCACGAAAAGGGGCTCATCCACCAGGACGTGAAGCCGGCGAACATACTGCTGTCGAAGGACTTTGACGCGAAGGTGGCGGACTTCGGGCTGGCGAAGGCGCGCAGCCAGCTGACCGGCGGCAGGCAGGCCGTGTCCAGCGGCTATACGCTGCAATACTGCCCGAAGCAGCAGGCCGAAGGCGCGCGGGCGGAGGCGTGGATGGACGTGTACGCCTGGGCGCTGACGGTCATCGAGATGTACGCGGGCGAGCGTCTGTGGCAGACCGGCGCGGAGGCCGGGCAAAGCGTCGATGCGCTGATGAAGACCTGCCGCGTGCCGATCCCCGGGGAGCTCAGGATCGTGCTCGGCGGCGCGGTCAACCGGGCGTATTCCGCCTTCCCGCGGATCGCGCAGCGGCTGGAGCAGATCTACGCCCGGGTGTGCGGGCGGGATTACCAACGGCCCGACCCGGAGGCCGCGCGGGACATCGCGGACTCGATGAACAACCGGGCGCTGTCGTTTATCGAGCTGGGACAGCCGGAGCGGGCGCTGGAGGCGCTGGAGGCCGCCGTGTTGCAGGACGGGACGAACGCCCGGTGCCAGTACAACCGGGCGCTGCTCAGGTGGAACATGAACCTGGCCGCCTATGGGGACCTGCGCCGCATCGTCAGGCTCTATGACGACGGCTCGCCGGAGTTCGCGGCGGTGCGCGAACAGGTGGAGAAGATCGCTGACCCGGATTCCCGAAAGGTGCCGGTCCAGGGGGAACGGACCCGCACTGACGTGAGCGACACCAAACACGACATCCTTGAAAAGACGGAGGACGGCGTGATCTTTGAGGTCAACGGCGTGCGCCATGTCGCGCCCGGGGACGCGCTGCTGGGCGTCTCCCCCGACGGGAAGCGCGCGCTGAGCTGCCAGGGAGACTGGAACCATACGGGCTATTACCTGACCGACCTTCAAAGCGGCGATTCCGTCCACGTCGCGCGGACCTGGTGCTCCGACAAGGTGTGGCTGAACCCGCCCCGGTTCTGCGACGCGGAGGGCACGGTCATCACCACGCAGAAGCGATTCGAGGGCGTGTATGTGTTCGACGCGGCGAGCGGGCGAGGACTCATGTACGTCGAGGCCTCTCAGGGCGAGGACTCCTATACGGATGGGGAGGAGGCGCTGGAAACCTTCTACTCGGACGGAACGATCAGCATCTCCAGCAACGCGAAGCGGGAGCTGCCCGATCGCAACCCCCGTATCGACGTCGAACCGGACTACCTGCTCTCAAAGATCAAGAGCTACGGCGAACAGACCGAGAAGAGCGGCGCGCTGGCCAGGACCCACGCCGAGGCGAAGCGCGCCCTTGAGCACGGTCATTGCGATCGGACCCGGGCGCTGCTGGAGCCGTTCGTTCAGTCGAAGGACATCTTCCTGATGCCCGAGAGCCTCGATCTGTGGGGCGACCTGAGCCGCTTCTACGAAAAGGAAAGGCTGCTGACGGTGCTGCCGCAGGCGCGCGAGGGCGGCGGGGAATACGTGCCGGACCTGGCGTTCCGCCACCCGGAGACGCTTTTGCCGCCGGGGACGAAGAACGATGAGAACTGCAACCACGGAAAAAACGAATGCTACGGGGTGACCATCCACTACGACTACCGCTGCTATGAAAACTACAACAACAGCTTCGACATCGACAGCGACTGGGATCTGACGGCCTACGAGCGCGACACGAACCGGGTGATCTTCTCGGCCTATCTGATGGGCGAATCCCAGACGGACGAGACGGATTGGGACCAGGAGCTCTATGTGGGCTTCTTCGACAAGGCGCACATGTGGTATACGAAGCGGCACATGCGGGACTACGCCACCATCGATCTGAGGGAGAAGAAGCCGGGCTTCCGCCTCGCGGACGGCAGCATCGTGCAAAACCGCGATGACGGGCTGCACATCGGGGAATTGGTGTTCGACGACGTCTACGAGGGCTGCGAATCGCTGCTGGACGCGGACGTGATCCGCGGGCGAAAGCAGGATTACCGGCTGATCTACACCTACGGCGAACCAAGGCCGGAGGTCAAAGCGCCCGAATCGGCAGAGGACGGCGACGCCTCGCGCGAGGCGCCCGCGGAGGCGGCCCCGGCCGACGAAAAGGTCGCGGAGGCTTATCGCAACGCGGATTTCGAAACCGGCAAGGTGATCGTCTGGGATTATGAGATACAGGGCAAGCCGATCCACACCGTCGCGGGCTGCGTGTTCCGCGTCCACAAGGCGGCCGAGGACATCGATATGGCCATGGTGCGCCCCGAGCCGGGACAGGGCAAGGGCGAGGCGGCGCGGCGGACGCGCCTGCGCGCGGCCTTCGACGGCTGGCAGGCATTGGGCGTTCATGAGAATATCGTCACCTGCTTTGAATCGGTGGACGTCGGCGGCATGCCGACGGCCTTCTGCGAGTGGATCGACGGCGGCAGCCTGGCCGACGCTATCCAAAACGAGTCCCTGTACGCCGGTTCCGCCGAGGAAGTACAGGCGCGCGTGTTCGGCATCGCCATGCAGGCGGCGCGGGCGCTGAAGCACATCCATTCAAGCGGCATCGTGCACTGCGACGTGAAGCCGGCCAAACTGCTCATCGACGGGAACAGCACGGCGAAGTTCAACGACTTCGGGCTTTCGGCCCGCATCGACGCCGACGCGCCCAGCCCCGGGTTCACCCTCGCGTACTGCCCGAAGGAGCAGATCGAGGGCAGGTCCGCGAAGCCGTGGATGGACGTCTACGCCTGGTCGCTGACGGTGCTGGAGATGTACGCGGGACGCATGCTCTGGAAGTCAGGCACGGAGGTCGCGGAGCACTTCGATGAATACCTCGCCCTGTGCCGCGTCGCGCCGCCCGGGAACCTGCCGACGCTTCTGAGGCTGTGCCTCAGGTGGAAGGTCAGCGACGGCGCGGTGATCGTGAAGGAGCTCGAGGCCATCGCGCGCGGCCTCCGTGCCGCGGAGACCCCGTCACCCGGGAGCATATCTCAGCGTGACGAACCGCCCGCCCGGGAGAACGCCTCCGCACAGAGCGATAAGGCCGGGAGCGGTCCTTCAAAGCCCGAGGACCGGCCGGAGCAGGCGAAGCCCGGATTGTTCGGCCGGATCAGGCGGGCCCTTTTCGGCAAGTGACGGGACGACCCCGAGAGGAGTGTGTGCGGATGAAAAAGATGATGGCGCTGGCACTGGCCCTGATCCTGCTGCTGCCGGCGGCCCTGGCCCAGAGCTACGAGGACTTTCGACCCGCCTCGGACGCAGCGCTGGGGGCACTCTCCGGCGCGCTGGAGGCGATGGGGCGGAATGTGTACGTCTACCGGGACTTCGGCGACACCGAAAACCACTTCACCCAGAAGGCGAAGATGGTCGGCGTCGACGACCGCCTGGTGCTGGATATGAACGAAAACTGGCGGGAGAACCCCCACGGCGGCGAGAGCTGCATCCGCTGCGAGCAAGTGGTCAGCGCCGCGGACTGGGGCGGCTGGCTGTTTTTGAACGGCTGGCTGGCCGAGGGGGAGACCGTACCGCGCCTCAACGACGGCAAGACGGACGGCCAGGGGCTCGACCTGGCCGGCGCGCAGGCGCTGTCCTTCTGGGCGCGGGGCGAGCGCGGCGGCGAGCGGGTGGAGTTCTTCACCTGCGGCTTCGGGTATGACGGGGAATGGGGCGGGAAGCTCGTCCCCTACCCGGACAGCACCGGCAAGCGCAGCCGGGGCGTCGTCAAACTGGAGAAGGATTGGCGCGAGTACACCATCGACCTGTCAGGGGCGGACACGCGCTACGTCGTCTGCGGCTTCGGCTACGTGCTCTCGGGGGCGCAGTCCAACCCGGGGGACAACGTGTTCTACCTGGACGACATCCGCTTCACCGGCGATTTCTCCGACCGGGATGCCCACTGCATGCTGCGCTCCTACGACACCGACAACCTCTACATCAGGAACGCCGCCTTCTCCTACGACAACGCGCTCGCGGCGATGGCGTACCTCTCGGCGGAGCGCAAGGACGAGGCCGCCCGGCTGCTGGACGCCTTCGTCTACGCCGTGGAACACGACCGCTACCGGCCCGGGCGCGTGCGCAACGCCTACGCCGCGGGGGACATCACCGCCTTCCCCGGCTGGAACGACGCGGCCCGGCTGCCGGGCTGGTACGATGCCGAGAGCGGCAGCTGGTACGAGGACCGCTATCAGACCGGCAGCAACGTGGGCAACACGTCCTATGTCGCGCTGGCGCTGTTGCAGTACGACGCGCTGTACGGCAGCGAGAGGTACCTGAACACCGCCGCGGCGCTGATGGACTGGGTGATCGACAACTGCGCCGACGGCAATCCGGGCTTCACCGGCGGCTGCGACGGCTGGCCCGAGGGCGGCGCGGACACCACCTACATGTTCACCTACAAGTCCATCGAGCACAACATCGATGCCTATGCCGCGTTCCGGCAGCTCTATGCGCGCACAGGCGAACGGCGCTTCGCGGACGCCGCCGACAGCGCGCTAACGTTCATCAAGGCCATGTACGACGCGGAAAGCCAGGTGTTCTACACCGGCACGCTGGACGACGGCGTGACGCCCAGCGCGGACAACCTGGTGCTGGACGCCCAGGTGTGGGCCTGCATGGCGCTGGGGGAGGATTTCGAGCCCTACGAGGCTTCGCTGGAAGCCGTCGCGGCCATGCGCGTCGCGGAGGGCGGCTATCCCTTCTGCGCGTCGAACGTCAACGGCGGCTGGTGGGCTGAGGGCACGGCCTACACCGCGCTGATGTACCGGCTGCGCGGCGAGGACGAGAGGGCCGCGGCGGCGCTGGACGCGCTTCAATCCATACAGTTGGAGAGCGGCCTGTTCCCGGCGGCGACGGTGGACAACCTCTCCACCGGCTTCGGGCTGTTCGACGGCTCGCCTTGGGAGTACGGCACCGCGCCGCACATCGCGCCGACGGCATGGTTCGTGATGGCGGTGAACGGCTTCAATCCCTATGCCTTCGACCGATGACTGTCATGCCCCGTGGAGGTGATACCGTGCAAGGGTCGGACCGAAGCGTTCTGAACGTCTATGTGGCGGTCCCGAGGCCGCTGGAGTCGGACTGGATCAGCCTCTTGAGACAGCTCGGCTTCCTGAGCGCGAAGTGCCAGGAGATGGGCGTCTCGCTCAATGCGCAAAAGAGCTGCCATACCGGCTTTGACTGGGACGAATTGAGCCTGCACGGCCCGTGCGTCTGCATCGCGCTGATGGACGAGGCGGACTATGACGAGGCCGCGCGCAGCGAGGCGGTCGGGCTGCTCAGGCGCGAGGGCGTCGCGTGCGTAATCGCCCTGCTCAAATCGAAGTCGAACGGCATCGCCCAGTACGGGGCGGAGGGCTCGGCGCTCTACATCATCCGCTACGATAAGCCCTCCGAAATCCGCATCGCGGAGCTGCCGACCCTTCGCAGGCTCCTGGACGAACTGGCCCCCGGGGCGCCGGAGGGCGGTGCGGAGGGCCGGGTGACACAGATCCACCCCGGCCTCATCGCGGGATACGGAGCGGACCTGTATGATCTGATGCAGGCAAAGCCCGACGTCATCGTGGCGCTGGACAGCCTGCCCGGCAGCGTCTGGGACGATTTCACGGGCGAGCTGCTCTACTATCCCATCCCGCCCTACGGCGTGCTCCCGTTCTTCATTCTGGAGCGCCTGGTGGTGGAAATCGACGCCCTGCTGGAGGACAGGAAGTGCGTGGCGCTGTACTGCATTGAGGATTGCGGGCGCGTCGGCTATGTGGCGGCGTGCGTGCTCTTTCAGCGCGGCGTGCGGGAGCCCATCAGGGATCTCAGACAGCGCTGGGAGGCCTCGTCGCTCTCCGTCAGCATGCAGGAGAGCGACGTCCGGCTCTTCTGTCACCGGCACATCGCCAGGACCTATTGGCACTGCGTCCAGCTCACCCGTCACATACAGATCGACAGCATCGACGCCTTCAGGGACGACGCGGACATCCAGCGGGAATTCCATCGCATCAAGGAGGCGCTGGGCGACCGGTCCCGCATCGCGCTGCGCTTTTCCGGGCTGCTGCCCAGCGTGCGCATCATGGTGGAGGCGGCGAACGCGGAGCTGTGTCAGAGTGCCATCGACGGTCTCGTCAGGGTCGTCGATCAGAAGGGCCATTATCTGGGCGTCATCGACGGATGGTAGGAGGCGCGTCATGGGCATCGACATCTTCAAGAGGGAGAACTGGAGCCGGTGGGAAGCCGGCCCCTACGAATCGGCGGATCTCAGGCTCGACGCGGAGAAGGATCGCGAGCTTTTGCGGCACATCCTCCGCCACTGCACGGAGCTTCAGCGCAGGCGCCTGATGATTCGGCATCACATCAAAGAGATCTCCGCGCCGCCGGTAAACCTCGACGACGAGAGCGACGCGGATTACGCGCCGTATGCCGTGCTGAGGGAGCAGGTGATGCGGGAGGACGACTACTGGACGCTGAAGGCGGCGCTCGAAGCGCCGAACGCCATGATGCGCCGGTTCGCCTTCTGCCGCCTGACGGGGTATCGCTGGCCCGCGGCGGCGTGCGACGCCTACAGCTATAAGACCTATGACTGTGGATTGAAGCGCGAGGTGTCCCGGGAGGACATCGAGGACCTGTGCCGCGAGCTCATCGACGAAAGGAGCCGCTTTGCCCGCCGGGCGGCGGAATGGCTCGAAAGGCTGCCGTCGTTCACCGACGACGAGCTGGTCGAGTGGGCGGCGGGCAAGACGGAGCGCAAATGGGATGACGACCCGGACGAGCTGCTGCGCCGCGACCTGCGCCCGGCGAAGGACGCCCCGGCGCGGGAGGACCTGGCGGACAAGATCTGCGCGATATTCGACGCCTACATCTTCAGGAAGTATCAGCGCCACCACCTCTACGGCAGCGGGGTCGTGCTCCGGGAGTCCGTGGAGGACGCGCTCACGAAGCGCGTCGCCGACCGGCTCGAGAAGATGAAGTCCTACTATCCGAGCTTTGAGGCCGCGCTGACGGAGATCATGCGGACCGGCGACCGGGAACTCAGCCTCGCGCCGCAGGAGATCGCACATCTCGCCTGGTCGGTCTCTCCCCGGAGCCGCCAGCACAGCTATTTCCTGTGGATGGCCTACTGGTACGGCATCGACGTGGCGGAGGACAAAGGCCGGGCGCTGAAGATGCTGGCCGACGCCGCCGAAAGGGGGCATCTGTACGCCTGCGACGAGATCGTCCGCATCTACACCTCGGGCGACGGCGTCCGCCGGGACTTCCGGCTGGCGCTTCAGTGGCAGGAGAAGAAGCTTGAACGGCTGCGCGGGGCTTACGAGGCAAAGGACCCCCGGGATATTCAATATGCCTCGGCGCGGACGGCTTACGCCCGGGCGCTGAAGGCGACCGGGGACCTGCTGTCGGAGGCGGTCAGCGCCCGGCGCGCAAAGCAGTATTACCGGCAGGCGGAGAAGCTCGAACCGGTATGATACTAGAGTGTGTTTCTAAATGCCGGGAGATGCAGTTTCGAGCGGATTTGGCTGCATTTCAAGGCGATTTTCCGCAGACTTAGTGGGGCAATAGCAGTCGC
>CACXBB010000011.1 GCA_902765735.1 uncultured Eubacteriales bacterium
GGGCTGACGGAAGAGGTCGTGCCTTCCCCTTGAGGGGAAGGTGGACCGCCGCAGGCGGGACGGATGAGGTGTCAACTCCACTCTCAACACTCCACACTCGGGCATAGCCCGACAACTTCCAATTAACCGATACGACTGAACAGTTACGTCAATCCTATTGCTCCATCTGTCTGCCGATGATGTTGGCGGTGGTCTCGGCCACCTTCTGATCGATGGTGGTCATCTGCTGGCCGGACTCCCTGCTCAGCAGGAACAGCCCGCCGATGATCTCCCCGTCGGCCAGTATGGGGGTGATCACCTGGGCGGAGTAGTTCTCCACCCGGTCGTCGGCGGTGATGGGCAGAAGCCTGGCCCCCGAGGACAGGTTCAGTATCATCTGCTGCCGCCCGGACAGCGCCTGGTCCGCCTCGGGGCTCAAACCCTTCTCCGCGTAGTCCCGCTTGCCCGCGCCGGAGCTGGACACAATGGCGTCCCGGTCGCTGATCAGGGCGACGTGCCCCAGCGTGCGGTACAGCGAATCGGTGTAGTCCTTGGCGATCGCCGCGATCTCCCCGATGGGCGAATACTTTTTCAAGACCACCTCGCCGTCGTGATCGGTAAATATCTCCAGCGGGTCCCCCTCCCGGATGCGCAGGGTGCGCCGTATCTCCTTGGGAATGACCACCCGTCCCAGCTCGTCTATCCGCCTGACAATGCCCGTTGCTCGCATAAAAAACGCCTCCGATTGCTCAAACTGCTTGCATCACTTCTCGTTGTGTGCGTAGTTTGCGCGAATCGTGGCGTTTTATGCGGACGCTCGGCGTCAGCGAAGACGCTCGGCGTCAGCGAAGACGCTCGGCGTGGCGCTGACTATCCGCGGCTTGCGCGGTCGAACAGCGCCAGCACGGCCTTGTCGGGCTTGCCGGACAGCTTGGAGAACGCCACCGCGGCGATCAGGCCCAGCACGAAGCCGGGGATGATCTCGTAGATGCCGGTGGAGCTCAGGAAGGTCAGCCACATGATGTCCGCCGCCGCGCCGACGATGATGCCCGCCGTCGCGCCGGGGAAGGTCAGGTCGCGCCAGAAGAGGCTCAGCAGTATCACCGGGCCGAAGGCCGCGCCGAACACGCCCCAGGCGTTCTCCACCAGGCCCATGATGGTGCCGCTGTTGGGATTGGCGGCGATGACCAGCGCGATGACGGCGATGCCGATGACCACCGCGCGCCCGGCCCACAGCATCTCCTTATCGGAGGCCTTGGGACGGAACACAGACTTGTACACGTCGGAGGCGAAGGCGGAGGAGGCCGCCAGCAGCTGGGAGTCGGCGGTGCTCATGGAGGCAGCCAGTATGGCCGAGAGCAGTATGCCGGACACCAGCGGCGGGAAGATGTGGCGGGTCAGCTGGATGAACACGGTGGAGCTGTCGCTGATCTCGCCCAGGAACATGCGGCCCACGCAGGCGGACAGCACGGACATGACCAGTATGACCAGGGTCCAGGAGATGCCGATGACGCTGGACTTGCGCAGCTCCTTCTCAGACCTGAGCGACATGAAGCGTATGATGATGTGGGGCATGCCGAAGTAGCCGAGGCCCCAGCCCAGGCCGGAGACGATGTCCCGCCAGTCGGCGGCAAAGCTCCAGAAGTGCTCCGGGAAGGTGGTGCTGGCCTGCACCTGGCCGGACTGTATCAGGCTCCAGGCGAAGATCGGGGCGATCATCAACGCCGCCAGCATCAGAAGGCCCTGGAAGAAGTCGGTCCAGCACACCGCGGAGAAGCCGCCCAGGAAGGTGTAGCCGATGATGATGGCCGCCGCAAGGTACATGGCCACCGTGGCGTTCATGCCCAGCACCGTGTTGAACAGCGTGCCGCAGGCCTTGATGGAGGAGGCCGCGTAGATGGTGTAGGCCACGATGAAGATCACGGCGCACACGATCTGCAGCGCCCGGCTCTTCGACAGGAAGCGGTTGGTCAGGTACTGCGGGATGGTGATGGAGTCGTTGGCCTCGATGGAGAACCGGCGAAGCCGCGGCGCCTCGAATATCCAGCTCAGCGCGTAGCCGATCATCAGGCCGATGGCGATCCACGCCTTGCCCAGGCCCGCCGCGTAGATCGACGCCGGCAGACCCATCAGCACCCAGGCCGACATGTCCGAGGCGCCCGCGGACAGCGCGGACACCCACGCGCCCATCTTTCGCCCGCCCAGGAAGTAGTCCTTCTCGTTGGCGCCCTTGGACTTCAGGAAGAAGTACAGCCCGATGCCAATCATCGCGACCAGATACAGTATGAACACAAACAGCTCTGCGTAGTTCATTCATCATTCCCCTTTTCATGAATAACCTTCATGGTATGTATGCCATATCATTATACCTGATCCGCGCCCGGATTTCAATTTCCGTCGTCAAAATGCGCCAATCCTTTACCTCCGCTTAATCATTTTTGCCCGTTTTCAGAATTGCACATCAATCATTGATGCCATAAATTAAGTTTTTTCATGTATACGGGCATGAAAAGGCCCCGCCTCCCGGGCGGGGCCATCCCATCCATCATTCATAGATGAAATCGTACAGCTTCACGGCGTTGGTGGCGTAATCGCAGTCCCACAGCAGGCTCTTCTCCTTGCGGACCTCCTCCTTGTAGGTGCCGTTGACGGGCAGGCGGAAGGTGTCCAGGCTGGAGATGCCGTTGTTCATGACGGTCCCGGCGATCTTGAGGATGAAGTCCAGGTCCATGTTGGTGCGGACCATGGGCAGCATCTCCGCGCCGAGGGTGGCCAGGTCGATCAGCGACAGCTTCTTGGCCTTCTCCAGCAGCTTGCTCAGCACGATCTGCTGGCGGGTGGTGCGCATGTAGTCGCCGCCGTCCAGGTGGCGGATGCGGGCGTAGGCCAGGGTCTGGTTGCCGTTTAAGTGGGTGTTGGGGCCGTAGGTCTCCAGCTTGACCTGCTCGGGGTCGAAGTCGGTGATGCCCTCCTTGTAGGCCATCTTGAACTGGGACACGATGTCCTTGTTGATGATCTTCATCTCGTCCTCGGTGATGTCCACCTCCACGCCGCCCAGGCGCTGGGCGATCTTGCCGAAGCCGAAGAAGTTGACCATCACGTAGTTCTGGATGTTCATGTCAAACAGCTCGTTGACGGTCTTCATGGCCAGCTTGGGGCCGCCGAAGAAGTTGGCGGCGTTGATGCCGTAGGTGCCGTTGAACTCGCCGATGTTGTCGAAGGCTACGCCCAGATCGCGCATGATGGAGGTCAGCTTCACCTCGCCGGTGTTGGTGTTGATGGAGCAGATCATCATGGCGTCGGTGCGGCCGGACTCGGAGAGTATGCGCTCGTCGGTGCCCAGCAGCAGCACGTTCAGCCACTCGGAGGGCAGCCCTTCCTTGATGCTCAGGCCCTCGACCTTCACCATCTTGTCGGCGGACAGGCCCTCCACCTGGTTGCCGGTGTCCGAGAGCATCTCGGAGATGCTGGCGTACTGGGTCTGCTGCTCCGGCTCGGTGTCCGGCTCGTCGGCAAAGCCGGTGTTGACGGCCGCCGCGGGCGTCGGGGTGGGCGTCACGGGGTTGTTGACCGGCAGATCGGGCTGTCGTCCGGGCCGGGTGACCAGCAGGATCACTGTCACCAGCACCACCGCAATCAGGGCGATGAAGGCGTAGAACCTGCCCTGGGGCTTTCTGCGGCGCTGCGGCGGGCGGCGGTTGCCCGCGCGCTGGGGCGGACGCTGCCCGGAGGGTCTTTGACCCGAGGGCCGCTGTCCCGAAGGACGCTGCCCCGAGGGTCTCTGTCCCGAAGGACGCTGCCCCGAGGGCCGCTGTCCCGCCGGGCGCTGGCCCGAGGACGGCCTGCGCGTGCCGCCGGACGCGCCGGAGTACCTGTCGCTGCTGTAATTCCTGCCGGAGCGGGAAATGCCCGGCTGGGTGGATGAAACGGGACGGTCATAGCCGCCCGAAGCGCCCGTGGATCGATTCGAAGGATATTGCGTGGCCAATTTACATAAACCTCCGTATAAATCGTAGTATATCATTGTTATTATACATTCTCTTCTATGATACTGCAACCGCAAACCGGGCGGCAAATCGTACCAAACCGTGACATTGCGGTTATAAAACGGTTCCTTCGTGACGATTCAGCCGCTTCCGTAAAGATTTTTGCATGAAATGGCCCGCGAACGTTGTCATTCGCGGGATTATATGCTATAATACATCCATGCGGCTGTGGTGGAATGGCAGACACAACGGACTTAAAATCCGTCGGCGCAAGTCTTGCGGGTTCAAGTCCCGCCAGCCGCACTGAACCCCCGTTCGGAAGCATCGTTCCGGGCGGGGGTTTTTGTTGTACAAAGATAGATGAGAGTGAAGAGTGGAGAGTGGAGAGTGGAGAGTGAAGAGTGAAGAGTGAAGAGTGAAGAGTGAAGAGTGAAGATATAGAATGCCTGAGAACGAAGCAGTGTGGTTTACTGTAATATAACGCATTCATTCGCGGGAACACCGGATTGCTGTCCGCTATGTATTCTGCGCGGCTAAATATAACTCCACTCTTCACTCTCCACTCTTCACTCTCCACTCTTATACCGTGTCCAGGTCCGTCCGGGGCTTGAGTTCCGGGTGGACGTGCACGTCGCCCGCGCGAACGAGGCCGTCGAGGTAGCCCTCCATCAGACGGTTGAAATCCTCCAGCGCGAACACACGATTGAGGCGCTCCAGCGCGTCCTCCGCGCCGGTGAGCCCGGGCAGCAGCCAGGAGGCGAACTTGCGCATCTCGCACACCGCGACGCGCTCCGGCCGGTGCAGGCAGGACAGCCGGGCAAGGCGCATGAGCACGTCCACGCGCTCCGCGGCGTCGTGCTCGCGGAGCGGCTCCCCCATTCTCAGCCTGCGGATGTCCTCGAAGATCCAGGGCTGCTTGAGTGCCGCCCGCCCGACGGACACGCCCGCAGCCCGGGTCCTCTCAAGAAACGTCAGCGCGTCCCGAGCGCAGGTCACGCCGCCGTTGGCGTACACCGGGATGCGCACCGATTCCGCGATGCCGCGAATGGCGTCGGCGTCCACCGCCCCGGCGTAGCGCTGCATGCGGGTGCGCCCGTGTACCGTGACGCGCTCAAGCCCCATTTCCTCCGCGGCGCGGACCAGCTCCGGGGCGGTGATGCTGCCCTCGTCCCAGCCCAGCCGCAGCTTCAGACGAACGGGCAGCCGGGAACGCTCCCGAACCGCCCGCATGATCTCCACCGCCCTCTCCGGCGTCCGCAGCAGCGCCGCGCCGTTGCCGCTGCCCACCACCTTCCGGGCGGGGCAGCCCATGTTGATCTCGATGGCGTCAAACCGCTCAAGATCGCAGAGCTTTTGGGCTGAAGCCCCCATCATGGCCGGATTGCTGCCGATGAGCTGGGCCGCCAGGTCCCACTCCTCGGGAAAGCGTATCAGCGTCTCCAGAAAGGTCTCGCTGAGGCGGCGCTTCGCCCGCCCGTAGGCCAGGGACTGTATCATCTCCGTGGTCGCGCCGTCCGCGCCGTAGCCGAAGCAGACCGCGCGGAACGACGCCCGGGTCATGCCGTCCATAGGCGCGAGCACGAACCGCGGCGCGTCAGCCCTGGGGCGCATTGCTGGCGGCCTCCAGCCGCGCGTCCCCGGTCTTCTCATAGCCCCGCTTCAAAAGCTGGGCCACGTCCCAGGGCCGGGAGTCGGCGTTGGGATAGAGGTTGAGCAGGTACACGTAAGGCTCCACCGCCTCGGGCTTCAGGTCGATGCACTTCCTGAGCATCTCCGCGGCCCGGTCGTTGTCGCCGGCGGACAGGTACGCCATGGCCGCCGAGGAGGCGTAGTTGTAGCTGCCCGGGTCCCTGGCCAGGGCGCGCTCATAGTACACGCCGGACTGGGCGTATTCCCCGGACTGGTAGAGCTCATACGCCATGCGGCTGTAGATGTCCGCCCGCAGGGGCAGCGTGGCGTTGATCTTCGCCAGGGAGAGCTGGCCCGCGTCCGACAGCGCGTAGAACGCCAGGAGCGCCAGCAGCACCAGAAACAGCAGTATGCCCACGATGCCGCGGATGTGGCGGGAGACGAAGCTCCCGGGCTCGTCGTCGTCCTCCTCCTCGTCCTCGTCGTCCTCGTCCCGGCGGCGCGCCTTGCGGCCGCCGACCCGCAGGGGCTTGCGGGCGTCGCGCCTGAGCTCCGCCTCGAATTCGTCGAAGTCGTCCGTATCGTCCTCGTCGTCGTCAAAGGCGTCGTCAAAATCGTCGTCGAAATCCGCGTCGTCCAGGAACATGGAGACCTTGTTCGGCACCAGCGTCTCCTTGGACCTGTGCCCGGGCACCACGTTGCCCACGTTGGCCGACCGTCGGTCCAGCGGCTTCGGCGCGACGGGCTCGGGCTCAGGTTCCGGTTCCGGCTCCGGCTCCGGCTCGGACTCGGGCTCCACGGGTACTTCCTCCGGGATCACCGGCTCCGGGATTATCGGCTCGGGAATCACCGGCTCCGGGAAAACCGGCTCCGTGAAGGGCGTCGGCGCTTCGGGTTCGGAGACCTCCGGCGCGGACGGCGCCTCAGTCGCTTCTACGGGCAGGTCGAACGAGAACACCGGCGACACCTCCGCCGCCTCCGGCGGGGGCGCCACGGGGGCGACGTTCGCCACGGGGGCGACGTTCGCCACGGGCTCGACGGGCGCGGCATTCGTCACGGGGGTGACGGGCGCGGCGTCGCCGTCCTGCTCCGGTATGATGATCTCCGCGCCGCAGAAGGGGCAGAACAGCATGGAATCCAGTACCTTTTTTCCGCATCGTGAGCAATACATCGTCGTTCCTCCCTCCGGTGGCGGATTCATCGCCTCTACATATTTCTCAGCGCCTCATACGCCGGGTCCCCGTTGAACACGCGCTCCTCGCCGGGATCGCCGCCCAGGACCTCGATGGCGTTGCGCACCTCGATGTAGTCCAGATAGTTGAGATCCACGAGCTGCTGCGCCTTCATCAGCGGCTCGATGGCGCGGGCGTCGCCGTAGTCGGCCAGCAGCCCGGCGTAATAGCCGCGGTTATCGTGCTCCGTCATCAGGCCCCGGACCATCTCCGCATAGGCGTGCTCGTTGACCGGGAACCTGGAGCAGACGTCCAGTATGGTCATTTTGCCGTATTCGGTGGCGTCGTCGTAGCGGTCCATCAGTGGATCTACGACGGAAGAATCGCCCTTTTTGAGGGATTCGGCGGCCAGGTCGCCGAGGTCCTCCTCGTCCTCGCTTTGGCAGATCAGGTCGATGCACAGCTCCCGCGGCAGGGCGTTGTCCATGTCGCCCAGCATCGCCAGCGCCGTACCGCGCAGCTTGTCGGAGTTGTGCTCGCCCTGCACGATCCTGACCAGGTACGGCGCGCACACGTCCCCCAGCGCCACGATTCGGCTGTAAAGCGGCTCGGGCAGGCCGATGTCCCGCTTCATATATTCCTCGAGCAGCTTGATGAGGTCCCTGGGTTCGGTGTAGCGGTTGAAGTACTCCCCCGGCTTTTCGCCGTTCAGCCACTGGGCCGGGGCGTTTAACCAGCTCAGCATCATCTCGTTGTACCTCTGCTCCACCTCGTCCTCCTTCAGGCCGGGGTGCAGCGCCATCCAGGTGCGCGCGTAATCGAAAAATTTGGCGTCAAAATCGTATATCTTCATGGTGATTCATCCTCTGTTGCCGCGCTCGAGGGTCGCGGCCATGCGGCGGGCGCAGAACACCAATTGCCGCGCGTCGCAACCGAACTGCCGCGCGAGTTTTCCGATCCTCGGCGTCATGCCGTTCAAAAGCAGGTAGTTGTAGGCCAGCGCCCCGGCGGAGGCCTCGATGCGCTTGAGCGGGTCGCCCCTTAACCCCCGCAGTGCCCGATAGCCCGACCACATCAGGGCCAGGGCAGGCAGCGCGCGGATGTCGTAATCGTAGTCCAGCACCTCATCGGCATAGCGCACCAGTTGTCGCTCGCCCACGGGCAGGCCGGACATCAGCGCGTCGATATCCACCAGCGCCGTGCCCACGTTTTCCGCCATGGCGGGCAGCAGCTCCTGTATGGGACGGCCCCGCAGGCGCTCGATCATCAGCGCGTGCAGCTTGAGCTCCCGGGGCACGCCGGGCCGGACCATCATCTCCCTGAGCTCGCTCCGGGCGTCCTCGGCGTCGATGGCGGAGAGCACCGTCACGGCGGCGCGGCCCAGCTTCACGTCCTCGGCGTGCGCCGCCCAGCGCAGAAGCCGCCTGAAATCCGGCTCCTCATGCCAGCGTCTTTGCAGCGCGTCGAAGTCCTGCCCGGACAGCGCGTCCGTCAGCGCCTTCATGCGGCGCACGTACTCCCCGTCGGGCACCTGATAGCTGTAATCCAGCCGGCAGTCCCCCAGCGCGTTGTGGGCGGCGGCCTCCGAGTGAAACTGCGCCACGCTGTCCTCCGGGTCGAGCCGCAGTATACGCTCCCAGCACCGGCCCGCCTCCGCGTCCGGCGCGCCGCTCTGCTTCATCGCCACCGCGCGGATGTGCAAAAGCTCCCGGTCGAAGGGGGTCTCCTGCAGCGCCAGCCTGGCGTACTCGGCGGCCTTGTCGCTCATGCCCATCTCCCCGGCGGAGTAGATCATCAGCCGAAGCTCCGGACCCTGGGGCAGCTCCTTTTCGGCGGCCTCCATCAGCGCGACGGCCCGCGCCCGGTCCCCCAGCATGTTGTACACCTGGGCGCACACGCACAGCGCCCGCACCGACGGCGGATAGCCCGCGCAGGCCCGGTCCGCCTGCGCGCGCGCCTCCGACTCCCGCGAGGACATCATCAGCGCCATGGCGTACAGCGCGCGCATCTCGTACTGCTCGCTGGCCATCCGAAGGGACGACTCAAACAGCCGGCACGCCTTCTCGGAATTGTCGCCCTTCATCGCCTCGCAGGCCCGGTCCGCCACGCGCATGGCGCGGTACAGCCGCCGGCTGGCGGGGCGGTTGCCCCCGGCGTACATGTCCAGCTCCATCGCCAGGGCGTCCACCTCCTCGGCGTGGGCCCCCTGGGGGGATTTCTTGCGGTACAGGTCCAGCGACTGCTTCGCGCCGGTGATGTCGCTCATCCCGAGCTGGTTCATCGCCAGGCCATAGTAGCACTCGCTGGGGGCGTTGCCTTTCGAGAGCATGTCGAGCAGCAGCCTTGCCGACTGCTCGTGGCAGCCCATCTCGCAGTAGAGCTCCGCCAGGTCCAGCCGGTATTCGCTGTTCTCCGGGGAGGCCTCCACCGCGCGGCGCATCAGCTCCAGGGCGTCCACGGTGTGGTTGTCCCGGCGGTTCATCATCGCCCGATGGTGAAGATAGGCCGCCGACCGGTCAAAAGAGACCACTTTCGGATACTTGCTCATTGATCCTCCCGCGCGGTCGTCGCGCGCAGCAGCGCCGCGAGCTCCGATTCGCTGAATTGATAGCGCTTGTTGCAGAAGTGGCAGTCCACCTGGGCGCCGTGCTGCTTTTCGATCATGTCCTGAAGCTCGTCCCGGCCCAGCGTGATCAGCGCCCGCTCCACCCGTTCGCGGCTGCAGTCGCAGGCGTAGCGGGTGTCGCGGCGCTCCAGGATTTCCGGCTCCAGGTGCAGAAGCAGCTGGTTCACCGCGCCCTCCAGGTGGTATTCCTTCATTGTGCCCGAAATGTCCGTGAACATGCCGGCGCTCAGCTCGATGGACTTAATGGCGGCCTCCGTCGCCCCGGGCATGACCTGTACGATCAGCCCGCCCGCGGACTCCACCTTCTCGTCCGACACCAGCACCCCCAGTGACACCAGCGAGGGCGTCTGCTCGGAGGCGGTGAAGTACATGGCGAAGTCCTCGGCGATCTCGCCGGACACCAGGTTCACCTGCCCCACGTAGGGCTCTTTCAGGTGCATGTCCTTGATGACCGTCAGCCGTCCGTCCCGGCCCACCGCCGCGCCCACGGGCAGCTTTTTGCCGGTGCGGGGCAGGTCCACGGCGGGATTGCCCACGTAGCCCTTGACCTCGCACTTCTCGTTGGCCACCGCCAGCACCGTGCCGATGGGCCCGCCGCCCTTGATGGAGGCGGTGACGCTCTCGTCCGTGCCCTTGAGCATGGAGCCCATCATGGCCGTGGCCGTCAGCGTGCGGCCCAGCGCCGCCGTGGCAATCTTCGACAGGCCGTGGATGCGCTTGGCCTCCTGCACCATGTCGGTGGACTCGATCAGTATCGCCCGGGCCTGTCCCCCCATCAGCGATATATTCAGTATGCCGTCCCGGCTTCTCAAATCCATGGTTTTTTCTCCTTAATCCTGTCTGCGCGTGGCGATAAAGTGGATGCGCGCCTCCTCCGGCTTTGGCGCGTCGAAGGTCCTGTCGCCGTACACCCGCACGTCGGAAAAGCCGTTTTTCTCGAGCAGCGCTGCGATGTGCGCCGCCTCGTGGGCCTTCTGGACGTGCACCTCCGAAAAGCGCCGGTAGAGGTCACCCTTTTGACGGACGAAGAACGTCAGGTCCATCGTCACGGTGCGCGCCGCTTTATCGAAGCGGTTCGACCACAGGTAGGCCACGTCGTCGCGCTCCTCGCCGAAGAAGCCGTCTCCGAGCACATGCTCCAGCTTGTGGGCGGAGGAGATGTCGAAGGCCAGCGCCCCGCCGGGGCGGATGGAATCATAAGCCCGCGTAAAGAACCGGTTCAGACGCTCGTCGTCCAGCAGGTAGTTCACCCCGTCGCAGGCGCACACCAGCGCGTCCACGCGCCGGGGCAGCTCAAGCGCGCACATGTCCTGCTCCACGAACATCGCCCTGACCCCGCTTTGACGCGCCCGGACCTGGGCCTGTTCCAGCATTTCCCGGGAAATGTCTATGCCGGTCACCTGGATGCCCCGCAGGGCGAACTGTATCGACATCGCCCCGGTGCCGCAGGCGCAGTCGCACAGCCGCACCGGCACGACCCAGGCCGTTTCCAGCAGCTTGAGATAGTATGCCGCCCAGGCCGGGTAGTCCACGTCGTCCATCAGCCTGTCGTAGAGGCCCGCCAGCCCCGAATATGCCGCCATGCCATCGCTCCGTCCCGCCGCGTCGTTAATGCTTACGCCGACACGACGCCGATTATTACACCTTATCAGTGTGTATTTTACCATATGTCACATTTATTTTCAATCCATCCCCGCCAATCTCCACGCCGATTTCACCTGCATAACGAAATTGTAACCCGTTGGTTGCGGTTCATTCAAGCTGTTCTGATATGATATTATCAACGAAAGCGAAACGGAGAAGCGCCCATGAAATACGCCCTTGTGATATTCGATCTGGACGGCACGCTGTTGAACACCCTCGACGACCTGGCCGACGCCTCCAACGCGGCCCTCGAGGCCTACGGCTTTCCCCGGCGCACCACGGAGGAGATCCGCGCCTTCATCGGCAACGGCGTGTCGCGGCTCATCCGCCGCGCGGTGCCGGAGGGGACGGATGAGGCCGTCGTCGCCGGGGTGCTTGCGCGCTTCAAGGCCGTCTATACGGAGCACGTGAACGATAAGACCGTCCCCTATCCCGGCATCCTCACGCTGCTGCGCGCCCTCAACGACCGTGGCGTGCGCTGCGCGGTGAACTCCAACAAGGTGGACAACGCGGTGCAGATGCTCTGCGACGCGCATTTCGACGGCCTGCTCAGCATGGCCCTGGGCGAGCGCGAGGGTATCCCCAGAAAGCCCGCCCCGGACGGCGCGCGACTCATCATGGAACGGCTGCGCGTCCGCCCCGGAAACACGCTGTACGTGGGCGACGGCGAGGCCGACCTCCGCACCGCGCAAAACGCCGGGATCGACTGCGCCTGGGTGTCCTGGGGCTACCGAAAGCCCGCCGAGCTCGATGGCCTCGACATCCCCCACCGCTGCGACAGCGTGGCGGCGCTGCGCTCCCTCATCCTCGGATATTAATATACGGTTAACATTTGTCGATTATAATACCTGCATTAAGGCAATAGGGCAGGCTGTGACGGAAGAGGTCGTTGCCTTCCCCTTCAGGGGAAGGTGGCACAGCCGCAGGCTGTGACGGAAGAGGTCGTTGCCTTCCCCTTCAGGGGAAGGTGGCACAGCCGCAGGCTGTGACGGAAGAGGTCGTAACCCCTACTCCCTACTCCCTAACCCCCAAGGAGCGTGATCGTCCATAATGGACAGCAACGGTACATTGATCCTCTATCTGATCCTTCTGGTCCTGTTTTCGGCGTTCTTCTCGGCTTCCGAGACGGCCTACACCAGCTTGAACCGCGTGCGCGTGAAGGGCCTGGCCAACGCGGGCAACCGCCGCGCGGAGAAGGTGCTTTCACTGGCGGAAAAATACGACAAGCTGCTCTCGGGCATACTGGTGGGCAACAACATCGTCAACATTCTCTCCGCCTCGCTGGCCACGGTGCTTTTCGTGAACCTGGTCGGGCCGCGTGGCGTGTCGCTGTCCACGGCGGTGATGACCGTGGTGGTGTTGATGTTCGGCGAGATCGCCCCCAAGAGCATCGCCAAGGAGCACCCGGAGGAGATCGCCTTCGCGTTTTACCCGATGCTCAGCCTGATCATACGGCTTTTGACCCCCATCATCTACCTGACCACGCTGTGGCAGAAGCTGATCTACCACATCTTCAAGCCCTCGGACGACCGCGGTATCACCGAGGAGGACCTCATCACCATCGTGGAGGAGGCCGAGAATGACGGCGAGATCGACGCCCACGAGAGCGAGCTGATCCGCTCCGCCATAGAGTTCAACGACATGACCGTGGGCGACATACTCACCCCCCGGGTGGACATGACCGCCGTCTCCATCGACGACGACATCGACGCCATCGCCCGCGCCTTCGAGGAGAGCGGCTACTCCCGCCTCCCCGTGTACCAGGACAGCGTGGATGACATCATCGGCATACTGCATGAGAAGGACTTCTACACCCGCAAGGAGGGCGTGTCCATACGCGAGATCATGACGCCCCCGCTGTGCGTGGTGCCCACCACGCAGCTTGCGGTGCTGTTGAAGCTATTGCAAAAGACCAAGAACCACATGGCCGTGGTGATGGACGAGTACGGAGGCGTGCTGGGCATCGCCACCATGGAGGACGTGCTGGAGGAGCTGGTGGGCGAGATCTGGGACGAGCACGACGAGGTGGTGCAGGACATCGAGGAGCTGTCCGACGGCAGCCTGCGGGTGTCCGGCGGGGCCAGCCTGGACGACCTAAGGGAGAAGATCGACATCCCCGGCGAGTATGAATCCGTGACCGTCAACGGCTGGGTGCTGGAGGTGCTGGGGCGCTTCCCGCAGCCCGGGGACGGCTTCGACTTCGGCGACAGCCGCGTGACCGTGGAGAAGGCGGCCCGCCGCCGGGTGGAGCAGATACACATCGAACCCAAACCGACCGAGCAGGTGGCAGACGATGAACGAGCAGATCATTAATCTATTGGCGGAGTCCGGCGCGCCGGTGGGCATCAAGGAGATCGCATCGCGGCTCAAATGCCCCATGCCGGCGGCGAAGGAGGCCCTCGAATCCCTGATTTCCGAGGGCGAGGTCGTCGTGACCAAAAAGGGGCGCTACATGACCCCTGAGGCCGCGGGGCTCATCAGGGCCCGCATCAGCTTCCAGCGCAACGGCACGCCCCTGGCCCATCCGGCAAACGGCGACCCCGCCCTGCCGATGAACGCCGTCGGCCACGAGCGCTGCATGCCGGAGGACGTAGTGCTCATCCACCCGGAGGGCGCGCGGTGCACCCTGCACAGCATCCTCAAGCGCGGCAGGACGGGCTTTTCGGCCTACGTGCGCGTCGAGCAGCGCTCCCGGAGGGGCGAGGGCCGGGGTGACGCCCGCAAAACCGCCACCGCTGTGCCCTGCGACACGCGCATCCCCTACGACGTCGTGCTGACCGGGGACCTCTCCTTCGTCAAAAACGACGAGATCGTGCAGCTCAAGATCGAGAAGTACCCCGAGTTCAACCGCCCCATCTATGCCAGCGTGGAGCGGGTGCTGGGCAACGTCTCCAGCATGCGCGCGCTGATGAAGGCCGTGGCCGAGGACCACGGCTTCGCCACGGAGCCGAATCCCGAGGTGGAGCGGGAGTCCCGGGACATGCCTGCCGCGGTGTCCGAGGCGGACCTCGCGGGCCGTGAGGACCTTCGGGACCTTTTGACCTTCACCATCGACGGCGCGACGGCCAAGGATTTCGACGACGCCGTGTCCATCGAGCCCACGCAAAAGGGCTGGCGGCTGGGCGTGCACATCGCGGACGTGTCCCACTACGTGCGACCGCACACCGCCATCGACGAGGACGCCCTCATGCGCGGCACGTCGCTGTACCTGCCGGGGCTTACGGTGCCCATGCTGCCGGAGTGCCTGTCCAACGACCTGTGCTCGCTGATGCCGGACGTGGACCGGCTGGCCATGAGCCTGTTCATGGACATCGAAAACGGCGTTATCAAGGACCACCGGCTGGTTGAGTCGGCGATCCACTCCCACGCCCGGCTGACCTATCAGGCCGTGAACCGCCTGTGGGACGGGGGCGAGACGGACATCGCCGAGGACGTCCGCAGGGCCTTGAACGACATGCTCACGCTCTCCCGTGAGCTGCGCGCCCGCCGGCAGTCCCGCGGCGCCATCGACTTTGAGATGGACGAGCCGGAGTTCGTGCTGGACGATAAGGGCGAGCCCACCGACATACTCTGCGAGCCCCGGGGCGAGGCGGAGAAGATGATCGAGGACTTCATGCTGGCCGCCAACGAGACCGTGGCCGCGCTGGCCCGGAGCACCGAGCTGCCCTTTATCTACCGCGTCCACGAGGAACCGGACGCGGACCGGCTGCACGCGCTGGAGGCGTTTCTGTCCGGCATCGGCATGCACGTCCACATCGGTGCAAACCCCCACCCGGGCAGGCTCCAGGCCATACTGGAGGACGCAAAGGACCATCCCGCCCGTGAGATCATTCGCCACTACCTGCTGAGGGCGTTGAAGCGCGCGAAGTATTCCGAGAAGCCGCTGGGCCACTACGCGCTGGCGATGTCGGACTACTGCCACTTCACCTCCCCCATCCGCCGCTACCCCGACCTGACCGTGCACCGCATGCTCAAGCTGCTCATCCATGGCGACATGGACCGGGCGGGCCGCATGGCCAAACGCATGCCGGAGCTGGCCGTGCAGTGCTCCCGACGGGAGTACGCTGCCACGCTGTCCGAGCGACAGGGCGACGACATCATGATGGCCGCCTACATGTCCCACCAGATCGGCCGCAAGTTCGATGGCGTGATCTCCGGCGTCACCGCCTGGGGGCTGTACGTCACGCTGCCCAACCGGGTGGAGGGCCTGGTGCGCATCTCGGAGCTCGACGACTACTACGTCTACGACGAGGCTCGCAGGCGCATCGTGGGCGAGGCCACCGGCACCGTGTTCAAGCTGGGCGACCGCGTGCGGGTGCGCATGCAGAGCGCCGTGGTGCCCGCCGGGGAGATCAACTTCGAGCTGCTTCCGCCAAAGGCGTAGAACATAGGGCTGTTTGGAACAGGAAATTAGGAATTAGGAATGAGGAATTAGGAATTATATAATGCCGGCAGGCATGCGTAGGGGCACCGATGCGGCGCCCGCCCAAAAGCCTTCCCCTCAAGGGGAAGGCTTTTGGGCGGGCGGCGCATCGCCGCCCCTACATGCTCGACTGCTGCTAACCCAATTCCTAGAGTGTGTTTCTAAATGCCGGGAGATGCAGTTTCGAGCGGATTTGGCTGCATTTCAAGGCGATTTTCCGCAGGCTTAGTGGGGCTAAGTCAAAGCCAAAGACGCCGAAAATGCGCTTCAGGCATTTTAGAAACACACTCTAATTCCTATCTCCTAATTCCTCATTCGTATCAAGCCGTCTCTCTCGATCACGATATCCATCTCTTGAAACGCCCGTATCGCCCTTACCATATATTCGACGTCCCGCGCCCCGGCGGATTCGTTGGCGGAGTGCATCGCCAGCTGGGCCAGGCCGATGTCCACGGTGCTCATGGAGGCGTGGGTGTTGGCGATGTTGCCCAGCGTGGAGCCGCCGGGGATGTCCGAACGGTTGGCGAAGCGCTGCACGGGCACCCCTGCCCGGGCGCAGACGCCCTCGAAGATCGCCTGCGACACGCCGTCGCTGGTGTACTTCTGGCTGGCGTTGAACTTCACCACCACGCCGCCGTTCATGACCGCGCGGTTGTCGGCGTCGTACTTCTCCGGGTGGTTCGGGTGGACCGCGTGGGCGTTGTCGGCGGAGAGCATCATGCTCCGGGCCAGCATGGCCTCGAGGCTCCGCGCGCCCCGCGCCGCCGCGACGCGCCCGAGCACCTCCCGCAGGAAGCTGGAGTCCGCGCCCTGACGGGTGCCGCTGCCCACCTCCTCGTTGTCAAAGACGCACAGCACGTCCATGTGGCGGGAGGGCGCGGCCTCCTCAAGCGCCCGGGCGGAGGCGAAGGCGCACGCCAGATCGTCCAGCCGCGGCGCGGCGATGAACTCACGGTTCGCACCCCACAGCCGGGGCTGATCCCGGTTGACCAGGTAGAGGTCCGCGCCCGCGATCTGTTCTTTTCTCACGCCCAGCGCCGCCGCCACCAGCGCCGTCAGGTCCGACCCCGCCGCGCCGTACACCGGCAGCATGTCCACCTGGGCGTTCAGCTTCACGCCGTCGTTGACCTCGCGGTTGAAGTGTATGGGCACATTGGGGATGAGGGCCAGGTCGCGGTCCAGATTGACAAGCCGCGATTCAAACCCCGCGCCGGTATTCACGATCGCCCGCCCCGCCACGGACAGCGGCCGGTCGAACCATGTGGACATGATCATGCCGCCGTACTTCTCAACGTTCAGCGTCGCGTAGCCGTTGATTGTCCGCGCCGAGGCGGGTTTCAGCTTGAAGCAGGGCGAATCCGAGTGGCTGGCCACGATCTGAAAGTGGTCCGCTTCCCCCTCCGGCACGCGAAACGCGATGACCGAGGACTGGTTGCGCGTCACATAATACCGCCCGCCCGGCTCAAGCGCCCAGTCCTCGCACTCGTTGAGCGCGCGAAACCCGCGCTCCGACAGCATCGCCACGATATTCCCCACCGCGTGAAACGCCGTGGGCGAACGGCCGATAAAGGTCAATAGTTCCTCAATATAATCCATTTTTACCTCCGTTAATTGAGAATGGAGAATTGAAAATTGAGAATGGCGGTGCAAATCCCTTCGGGATTTGTTTTAATATTAAAGAAATCCGCAGGATTTCCACCAGATTTCTCAATTCTCAATTTTCAATTCTCAATTTCATCATCCTTCCCCCTTCATTATAATCATACACCGCCCTGTTGACAAGCACATCCCATATTGGTTATAATATGAATTGTTAAGAAATGGGTCATTCCCGATACGGAGGTAGGCATATGAAACGATCTGAACTGTTTGAATTGCGCAAAAAGTGCGGCGACCCGTCGGCGCTGTGCGGCATCAGGGACTACGTGTTCAACGACGGCCCGGCCCGCGGGGTGCGGGCGTTCGATCTGAAGAACGGCCGGGGCCTCGAGCTGACCGTGCTGGCGGACCGCGGGCTGGACATCCCGTATCTGAGCTTCAGGGGCGTGAACATCGGCCTTCTGAACAAGGTGGGCATACGCTCACCCCATCTGTACCAGGAGGACGGCGCCTCCGGCTTCCTGAAGCAGTTCTACGCGGGCATGATGACCACCTGCGGCCTGACCTACGCCGGGGCCGCCGGCGTGGACGGCGGCAAGGCGCTGGGCCTGCACGGTCCCTTTGACAACATCCCCGCCGCGAAGGTCACCGCCTGGCAGGACCACGAGGGCGACGACATCGTGCTGCGCGTGGCGGGCGAGGTCCGGGAGGCGGAGGTGTTCGGCCCCAACATGGTGCTGACCCGGCTGATGACCGTGGACACCGAGCGCGACGCGGTACACATCCGCGACGTGGTGGAAAACCAGGGCTTCGACACCCAGCCGCTGATGATGATCTATCACATCAACTTCGGCTATCCCATGCTGGACGACGGCGCGAAGGCGTACTTCTCCACGACGCAGGTCGCGCCACGCACCGATTTCGCCGCGGAAGGCATGCACAACTACGACGTGATGGAGGCCCCCGGCGTGGGCCGCGACGAGCAGTGCTACTACCACACCGGCCACGGGGAGGGCGAGGCCTTCGCCATGCTGCACAACGAGAAGCTGGGCATCGCCGCCATGGTGCGCTACGACAAGGCCGTTTTCCCGCTGCTGTGCGAGTGGAAGTGCATGCGCGCCGGCGAATACGCGCTGGGACTGGAGCCCACCACCAGCGGCGTGGTGAACCGCGCGGAAGCCCGGGAAAACGGCATGCTGACGTTCCTCGAGCCCGGCGAGACGCGGGAGTTCAACGTGACCATCGAGCTGTCCGACGATCCCGCGCGCATCGACGGCTTCAAGGCCCGGGCTCACAGGCGGTGATCGCATGCTCCCCGCGACGGTACTGACGTTCAACCTGCCCGTCGACGTCCACGCCCGCATGCGCGGCCTGGCCGCCGCCCTCGGCATCCGGGTCAAAGCGGTGCCCCCGGAGAGCTTTGCGACGCCCCTCGGGGCGATGCTGGGCATCCCGGCGGCGCCCGCGGACGCCCCGGCGGAGGCGGGCGGCTTCTCCGATCCGATGCTTCTGATGTGCAATCTGAACGAGGCGCAGTTCAACCGCTTTTTGCAGATGCTGCGCGGTCCCGGGCTGCCCCGCATCCCCCTCAAGGCCGTGCTGACGCCCCATAACGTCGGCTGGAACGCCCTTCAGCTGCACGACGAGCTTGCACGGGAGCATGAGGCGATGGGAAAAAAGCATTGATGTGAAATTGAGAATTGAATAATTGAGAATTGAGAATTTATGGTAGAAATCCTTGCGGATTTCTTTGATAAAAAAGTTCTTCACGTTATCTTGTGGGATAGGCACCTCATCCGCCCCTACGGGGCACCTTCCCCTCAAGGGGAAGGCATGACCTCTCAGTCACAGCCTGCGGCTGTGCCAGCTCCCCTAAAAGGGGGCACCTCATCCGTCATGGCTTCGCCATGCCACCTTCCCCTGAAGGGGAAGGCAAAGGCTGCCGCGCGTATACCGTAACCCCCTTGCCTCCCCTTCCAGGGGAGGTGCCCCCGAAGGGGGCGGAGAGGTACCCCGTCATGCCTCCCTCTTAGAGGGAGGTGGCTCGGCGAAGCCGAGACGGAGGGAGTGGGAGGTGCCGAGCGAAGCGAGGCGGAGAGGTTCCCCAAGCGATGGAGAAGAGTATCCCACAAGTTTCTGTGAAGAGCCAAAAGGGCTGCGAATGATCATAAAACGTTTCATGCACAGTTTAAATCAAACAAATCCGTCAGGATTTGCACCGCCATTCTCAATTCTCAATTTACCTGAAAACGGCGGGCGATCCCACGATCGCCCGCCGTTTTTGTTTGCTTTGTTTACAGTCCCGCCAGCCTGCGGACCTTATACCCGCTCTTCTTGAAGCCGGCCACGGTCTTGATGTCGCAGTGCACGGTGTTGGTGCCCGCCTCGGAGCCGCCGTTCTCGATCATCATGAAGGTGCTCTTGTCCTCGTTGGCGTAGTACAGGAACATGATCACGTGGGCGTTGCTCTTGCAGATCAGGTCGCCGGGCAGCATCGCGCCGTAATCGCTGATGGTCTTGTAGGCGCTGGTCTTGTTGATATCGTCGGTGCGGTCCGCTGAGTGGCTGCTGCCGGTGCCCCAGATGGACACGTTGACCAGCCCTGAGCAGTCGTTGCCGACGTACTTGCCGTTGAGGTAGTTGCTCTTGTTGAGCACGTAGTAGCCCAGGCCGGAATCGGTATAGCGCCCTTCGGAGACGGCCAGCGCCGCGCTGTAGCGCCGGTTCGCGCCGGAGCCGGAAATGTAGGGCATGCCGTAGTACACCACGTCCGGCTTAAAGTCCTTCGCGCCGTTTTCGGAGTTGGCGGCCTTCCAGTACTTTTGCAGGCTGGGGGTCATCCAGGGGAAGGCGTAGTTGGCGAAGATGTTCTCGACGATCTCCCTGCGCCGCGCGGCGCTCTCGGCGCTCAGCGTCCCGGCGCTCTGCAGCCGGCTGATCTCGCCGAGGGTCGAATTCTTGATGTCGTTGATCATCGCCAGGTTGCCCGCGATGCCATCGATGCCCGTGGTGCGCGCCGGTATGGTCAGGCACAGCGTTCCCGTCTGGGGGGTGCCGGGGTCCACCGTGCCGGTGTTCTTCACCGTCAGCTTGAGGGTGGTCTTTTTCTTGTTGTGCGTGGTGATGGTGATCTTGGTCGTGCCCTTCTTGAGGGGCGTCACCGTGCCGTCCGCGCCGACCGTGGCCACGCTCTTCCTGCTGGACTTGAACGTGAACGTGGTCTGGCTGCCCGCGGGGATCTTCGGTTCGATCCTGAACACCTGCCCCACCGAGACGGTCATCGCCTTCTGCTCCAGCCATACCCTCGAGGGCGGGCCGAACACCGTGAACACGGTCTCGGCGTACAGTCCGGGCACGAAGGTCTTTGCCCGCAGCACGGTCTGGCCCACGGAGACGCCGGTGATCACGCCGTCCGCGGACACCTTCGCGACCTTGGGATTGTCCACCTCGTAGGTGATGTTGGACCACGCGCCCGCGTTGAACTTCATCTGAAGCTGCAGCTTCTGCTTCTTCCCGACGCTGGTCTGGGCGGGGTCAAATTCCACCGAGGTCGGAGCGGCGTGGACCGTCACCGGGCAGGTGGCCACCTTGCCGTTGAAGCTGACGAGGGTCACCGTGCCCGAGCCGGGCGCGATGCCGGTGATCTGGCCTGTGGCCTCGTTGACCGAGAACACCGAGGGCGCGTCGCCGGTGAACAGCACGCTGCCCGCGCTTCCGGCGGAGGTCTTGTAGCTCAGGGTATAGGTCTCCCCCACGCCCAGGTTCAGCGGATTCGGGCTGGCGGAGATCGAGCGCGGCGCGCGCCGGACCACCACCTTCACCCGCACGCTGCCGCTTGCGGTCCGGACGGTCACGTTGGCGGAGCCGGTCTTCACGCCGTAGAGGAAGCCGCCGCCCTCGGCCCTGACCACCTTTTTGTTGCGGGAGGTGCAGCCGGTCACGGGGTCGGCGTCGCCCGCGGCGGTCTGGACGCGCACCCGGTCGCCCTTGCCGATGCGCAGCACCTTGCCCGGGGCAACGGTGACCACCGGCGTCGGCACGGCGAACACGGTGACCGTGACGGTGGCGCGCTTCTTGTTGTACGTGACGGCGGTGATCTTCGCCGTGCCGGGGCTCTGGGCGATGGCCAGGCCGGTCCCGGCATCGACCGCGACCACGGCGGGATTGCTGCTGGACCAGGTGACGCCGCCGGCGCTGCCCGCGGGCAGGGTGTAGGTCAGCTGCAGGGATTCCCCGACGCTCATGGAGCGCTTCTTCGGCTTCAAAGTCACCTTTTTGGGAGCGTTTTTGACCGTCACGGCGCACTGGAGCGTCTTGCCGTCGGGGAAGGTGGCGACGATCTGCGCGCTGCCCTTGGCGATGGCGCTGACCTGGCCGTCCGCGGCCACCGTGACGATCTTGGCGTCGGAGCTGGCGTAGCTCACCGTGCCCTGGTACACCTTCGCGCCGCCGGCCCAGATCAGCCGGGGCAGATGCCGCGTCTCACGGAGGCCGAGCTGCATTTCGCCGGCCTCGAAGGTCACGTCCGGCGGCACCTCGATGACGGTCACATCGCAGGCGGCCTGCGCGCTGCTTTCGTCCTTCGCGACGATGCGGGCGGTGCCCACGGCCACCGCGGTGACCACGCCCTGGGCGTCCACCGTGGCCACGGCCGCGTTCTCGGAGGTCCAGGTGATCGCCCCGGTGCCGCCGCTGGCCTTGAGCGTCACGGTGCCCTGCACGGGGACGGTCGCCGCGGCCTGGTCCAGCGCCAGCGTGGAGGACGGCTCCATCAGCGGATTCGACGGGTTTTCTTCGCCGGCTTCCGCCTGCCCGTCGCCCTCGGTGGCCTCCTGCCCCGCCTCGGCCGTTGCCGCTTCGGCGTTCCCATCGGCCTTCTCGTCCGTCTTTTCGTCTCCCTTGTCGTCAGCCTTGTCGCCGGTCTTCTCTTCTTCTTTGTCGCCGGTCTTCTCGTCGGACTCTTCTTCTGTCTTTTCTTCGACCTTTTCGTCGGTTATTTCGTCGGTCTTTTCTTCGGTTTTATCCGATTCCGCGTCGGCCTTGTCCTTTTCTTCGCCCGCTTCGGAGGGCTCGGAGGGCTCCCCTTCCTTTTCTTCGCCGTCCGCGGGCGTCTCGTCGGGGGTCTGCGCGCCTTCCGGGTCTTCGACGGGCTGCTGTGGATTCTCAGCCTCCCCGGCCTCGCCGTCGGACTCCTTCGCGTCTCCGGCATCCTCGACCGTGACCGCGGGCTCCGCCTGTTCGTCGTCCTCCGTGACAGCCGGCTGCTTTTCGGGCGTTTCCTGCGCGGGCTTGTCTTCGGTCTTTTCGGCCGGTTTGTCCGTCACGTCCTGCGCGGGCTTGTCTTCGGTCTTTTCGGCCGGTTTTTCCGTCACATCCTGCGCGGGCTTGTCTTCGGCATTCTCCACCGGTTTTTCCGTCACGTCCTGTGCGGACTTGTTCTCGGCATTCTCCGCCGGTTTGACGATCGTGTCCTGAACGGCAATATCGTCGGTGCTTTCCTCCGGGTTTTCGTCGGGCGTCTCCGAAGAAACCTCGGGGAGGCCCTCCGCGACAGCGGTCACCGCGCCCTTCGTCACGGCGTCGCCGGCCGGAGTCGTCGCTGCCGCGGGCGCTTTTTCCGCGCCGGCAGCGCCGGCAGAACCGGTCGCACCGGTCGCACCGGTCGCACCGGTCGCACCGGTCGCACCGGTCGCACCGGTCGCGCCGTCCTGCCCGCTGGCCGGATCGTCACAGATGTCCGTGAGCTCCAGGCCGTCCATCTCCATGACGGCATCCTCGCCCTCCGGCGCCACCAGATCCTCCAGATCGGCCAGGTCCGGGGCTTCATCGTCCCAGCCCTGCTCCCTCACCTCGGCATCGATATTTTGCGCCTGCACAAGGTCGGCTTCGGACAGTGCCTCCACCGGAAACGCCGACACCAACAGACACAGGGCAACCCACAGTGCCAGGAAATTCTTCTTCATCCGCTTGTACCCCTTTATGGTTATTACGCATATGTTACCATTTTTTGCCTGTAATGTCAATAAATACCACAGTTTTGCCCGTAAAATATAAAATAAGTTGTAATATATAGTGCCCGTACCCCTTGACGTACTTTGCTTTACTTCACTAAATTTTGTCTTTTGCGCCGGATGGTCTTTATTTTCGCGCGACAATGTGCTATAATACTGTGTGTATTGGAATTACTCTGCAAATACGAAAGGGTGGTTTTTCATGGGAAACATGCTTAAGGAATTCAAAGAGTTTGCGATGAAGGGCAATGTCGTCGATATGGCCGTCGGCGTGGTCATCGGCGGCGCCTTCGGCAACATCGTCACCAGCATCGTGAACGATCTGTTCACCCCGCTGATCGCCTGCGTCTTCGGAGACGTGGATTTCACCCACATCGCCGTCCACCTCAAGGGCAGCGGCGAGAACGCCATCACCCTGAACATCGGCAACTTCCTGCAGGTCGTGTTCAACTTCATCATCGTGGCCATCTGCCTGTTCAGCGTCGTGAAGGCGATGAACAAGCTCAAGAAGCCCGCGCCGGTGGAGGAGAAGCCCGCGCCCAGGCTGTGCCCCTACTGCAAGAGCGAGATCGCGGACGACGCCACCCGCTGCCCGCACTGCACCTCTCAGCTGTAATCGCCCGCCTGCAAGGAATACACGCGCTGCCGGAGACATGACAATGCCTCCGGCAGCGGCATTATGAAGCCATGAATACGACAAAGCGCAAGACGCTGAACATCCGCAAGGCCGCCCGGTTCGCCGTGGTCATCAACATCCTCCAGGTGGCGACGATGCTGGCCGCCGTGGCGGTGGTACTGTTCTCCGACAAGAGCGACAGTCCGCTCGTGGAGATCTCCATACTGGCGGCGGGGCTGTTGATCGTGAGCTGGGGCGCGGTGCTGGACATCCGCGAGGCCATCAACGCCGGACGCGCGGCGGAGCAGGCCGCCATGCTGGAGGACGCCTACCGCCAGCTCGAGGCCCTGAACAGCACCCTGCGCAAGCAGCGGCACGATTTCAGGAACCATCTGCAGGTGGTGTTCTCGCTGATGGAGATGCGGGAGTACGACGACGCGGCCCAGTACATCGAGAGCGTCTACCGGGACATCCAGAAGACCGGCAGCAGCCTGCGCACCGCGATCCCCGCCGTGAACGCCCTGATCGCCGCCAAGCGCGCCGACTGCGAGGCCCGGGGCATCTGCCTGAACCTGGACATCCGCGCCTCCTGGCAGGACATGCCCGTCTCCGGATGGGAGCTTTGCCGCGTGCTGGGCAACCTGATCGACAACGCCGTGGACGCACTGACCGAGGGAGCCGCCGTCGACCCCGCCATCGACGTCGCCATCGCCGAGACCCCGGAGGCCTTCACCTTCGAAATTGCCAACAACGGCCCGCCGATCCCACCGGAGAACCTGGAAGCCATCTTCCGGGAGGGCTTCACCACCAAGAGCGACGGCCACGGCTCCGGGCTGGGCATCGTCCGGGAGATCCTGGAGAGCTACGGGGGGGAGATCACAGTGCGCTCCGACGAAAAGCGGACCGCGTTTTCCGGCACGGTCCCGAAATAGCGGGCGATGAGGGCATCGCCCCTACGAACACTCTGCGGTTGTAGGGGCGATGCCCTCATTGCCCGGTAATATTAATTCATTTCTCTTGCGACCTCCCGGAGGATCGCGTTGAGCATCATGACGGTGACGGGTATGCCACCCTTTTTGCCACGCACCACGATGCTGGACAGGTCGGAATCCATCAGCCGCTCCTTGAGCTGGATCACGCTTGCGAACCCCGTGGGGGCCGCCAGCACGCACACATCGCTCATCGGCTCGCGCTGCCGGCGCTGGATCATGCGATTGATCGCCGCCGGGGCGCTGCCCACGACCATCAGCTTCATGCCGGGGATCGAGAGCCCGTAGTCCACGGCCACCTCCGCCCGGGTGATGTGCTTTTGCTCCGCCAGGGCCACCACCTGCGGGTCGTCGATGAAGCAGACGACCTTCGCCGCGCTGTTGCCGAACAGGGTCATGTCGATGCCGTTGGCCACCAGGGTGGTGTCCGCGATGATGGAGCCGCCCATCTCCATCAGCCGCTTGATATGCGTCAGGGCGGTGGGTCCGAAATAAATGCTTTGCGCCAGTGCCGGGTCCTTGCTTTCCTCTGCGATTTCCTTCAGGATATTGGTCGTTCCCGGATTGACATAGGGAACGCCCACGCGGTGCCTGCCATTTTCTCCCGCATCTTTTCTGTACAATTTTCACCCTCCATTTCGACAAGCTGTTTTCCAGGATTGTCGGGAGCGTCTCCATAGTCAGTCATGGGCAACACGTTTTCATATGATCTTTTTATTTTTGCACCACATGCCAACTATTGTCGATAAACTCTGTCTACAATATACCTCTTTATTACCATTTCGTCAAGAAGTTAGATAAAGATATTACGTTAACAATTGAAGGCAATGGATACCATATCACCTGTCTGGAGGAAGAACACGGGGGAACGACCTCTTCCGCCTCACTGCGTTCGGCACCTTCCCCTGAAGGGGAAGGCATAGGGTAACGCTTCCAAAAGCCTTCCCCTTTAGGGGAAGGTGGCACGCGAAGCGTGACGGAAGAGGTCGTCCCCCTGTTTCCTCACAGCAGGGGTAAATGGCGTACACAAAAGGCCGCAGGCGCGTCCGTCGGGCAGCCTGCGGCCTTTGCATCTGGGAAGATCAGTCCTCTTCCTCCTCCTCGGGCAGCTCGGCGTCGTGATACACGTTTTCGGTGTCGTCGTACTCCTCCAGCCAGTCCAGCAGCTTGGTGACCTTCTGAACGCTCTCCTCGTCCGGCAGCGCCGTGGTGGTGGTGGGGATCATGGCGCGCTCGGCGGACAGGAAGGTGCACCCGGCGTTCTCCAGGTTGTCGCGCACCTCGGAGAAGTCGTTGGGGTCGGTGTAGATCACCGCGGAGTCCTCGTTGTACTCCACGTCGTCCGCGCCGGCGTCCAGGGCCAGCATGGTGAGCTCGTCCTCATCCATGCCCTTGGAGTTGTCGATCACGATGACGCCCTTGCGCTCAAACTTCCAGGACACGCAGCCGGAAGCGCCCAGGGAGCCGCCGCACTTGTCGAAGATGTGGCGCACCTCGCTGGCGGTGCGGTTTAAGTTGTCGGTGACGATCTCCACGATCACGGCCACGCCGCAGGGCGCGTAGCCCTCGTAGGTGACCTCCTTGTAGTTGGCGGATTCGCCCTCGCCCGCGGCCTTCTTGATGGAGCGCTGGATGTTGTCGTTGGGCATGTTGGCCGCCTTCGCCTTTGCGATGACGTCCTTCAGCTTGCTGTTCAGCGCGGGGTCGGCGCTGCCGCCGGTCTTCACGGCGATGACAATTTCACGGCCAATCTTGGTGAAAATCTTGCCCTTTGCGGCATCCGTCTTGGCCTTCTTATTCTTGATGGTTGACCATTTGTTATGTCCCGACATGGACAATCCCTCCCAGTACACTAATGGATATATGATAACACAAACAGGCTGGAATCGTCAAGAAAAACAGCGTATAATTAATACCGGCATAAAGATATTTTATCGGGAGGCGGCGCGCATGGCGGTCATTACGGGAATCGAGGTCAACCGGGGGCGGGTGGTCGTGCAGGCCGACGGCGCGACGATCGCCCGTCTGCCGAAGGCGCACTTCGAGAAGTGTCCGCTGCATGAGGGCGATGAGATCGACCCGGAGCGCTGGCTCGGCAGCGTCGCCGAGGCGCAGCGCGCCGACGCCTACGAGGCCGCGCTGACCCTTCTGGATTACAGCGCCCGCACCGCCAAGCAGCTCTCCGACGCCCTCCGACTCAAGGGCTACGTGGCCCCGGCCGTCGTCTCGACGGTGGAAAGGCTCCGGTCCGCCGGGCTCATCGACGACGCCCGCTATGCCCAGCGCATGGCCGAGGCGCAGGCCGCGAAGCCCGTGGGGATCTACAGCTTCAAGCGCAAACTGATGGTCCGGGGCATCTCCGAGGATGACGCCGAGGAAGCCCTCTCCCGCTTCGACGACGGGCAGCAGCGCGACGCCTGCCGCGCCGCCGCACAGAGCCTGTGGCGCAGATACGGGGCCCTGCCCCCGCGCGAGGCTCGGGCGAAGCTGTCCCAGGCGCTGGCCCGTCGGGGATTCGGTTGGGATGTGATTGAGGCGGCGGTGGACGATCTCACGGAATAAAGGCTCTTTACAAGTTGTGGAATCCTCTTCTCTATCGCTTACAGAACCTCTCCGCCTTGCTACTCTCGGCACCTCCCCTGAGAGGGGAGGCAAGAGCCTACGTTCACAGGCGATAACCTTGACTCCCCTTCCATGGGGTTACTGCATACGCGCGGCAGCCTTGGCTCCCCTTTCACGCACCGGCGTCCGCGCGAGCGGGCCGCCGGCAGCGCCGCGCTGGAATCCGAAGGATTCGCGCGGGCTGGTCGCGCCTGCCGTAGGCAGTGGCGCGACTGCTGTCCAGGGGAGCTGTCGCCGACGAAGTCGGTGACTGAGAGGTCATGCCTTCCCCTTGAGGGGAAGGTGCCCCGTAGGGGCGGATGAGGTGCCTATCCCATAAGAGAACGTGAAGATTCATTATTTCTCGCTCTCCGCGATCTTCTCCTCCGTGTCCCGCCGGATGGCGGCGCGAAGCTCCTTCAGATAATCGGAAAAGGCCACCCGATCGTAGGCGTAGGTGCGGTTCAGCTCGTACTCGTGGGGCTCCCAGGTGTCGAGATCGGACTCGTTGTGCTGGATCACGGCCTCCAGGCTGTCCATGGCCTTGTAGATCTTCGCCTCCAGCGTCTCACGGGCGGCCATCTCATCGTACATCTGCCGCATGTCGGTGGCGAAGGGCTCCGGCAGGCCGGCCACCCAGCGGTACAGCAGCTCCTCCTCCTTCGCCTCGTCCCCCTCGGTCTTTAAGAAGGTGGGAATGTCGCCGGTGAAGCACTCCCCCAGATCGTGGATCAGACACATCCTGATGACCCGGTTCATGTCGGCCTCCGGGAACTCATCGGACACCAGGTAGGCCATCAGCGTCATGCGCCAGCTGTGCTCCGCCACGCTCTCCCGGCGTCCGCCGGAGGTGTAGCAGTGCCGCATGGTGTCCTTGAGGCGCTCGGCGACGTGCAATGCGTTCAGCAGTTCATCGGGCTTCATGGCTCATTCCTCCCATATGGATTTGTACGGCTTCCCACAGCTCATGCGCCCCTCGGGGCATTTGCCGTAGACGCAGCTCGGGCCGATGCCGCCGAAGATCTCCGGGCAGGACTCCCGCAGCGCCTCAAGCATCCGCCACGCCACGCCGCGGATCTCCCACTGGGCTCTGCGGCAGGTGCGCAGCTTCATGAAGTGCACGATCTCCCGGGCGTTCATGGTGAGCATCAGGTCGATCTCGTGGCCGCTCAGGGCGAAGTACGACAGCGCCTCCATCGAAAATCCCAGCGCCACCGCCTCCCGGGCGGCGCGGTACTGGTCCTCAAAGGCGCGGCGGTACACCGCCTCGGCCTCCGGGACGGCCTTCACCGTCTCGGGCAGCACGTAGTCCCCGTCCGCCAGGCCCTTCACCACCGGCGGCACCAGCAGCGAGACCATCCTGTGCCGGGTGAAGTGGGTCACGCACGCCAGCGACACGCGCCGGATGCGGAAGGTGTAGCTGAGCGCCTCCAGCTCCCTCGGGCGCGCGTCGGTCAGCATGGCCCGCAGGTTTTCGCGCTTCACGTCCGGGAACGCCCTCGGGGCAAAGCGCCCGGTGAACTCCAGCGCCAGGCCCAGCAGGTCCTCGGCGTCCCGGGGTGCGTCGATCAGCTCGGCGTCCCCCTCCCGGTCCGCGCCCGCATCAAGCCCCGTCGGCATCGGCAGGGGCTCATACGCGGCATACCGGGCGGCCTCGGCGTCGATCACGCCGGGGTACATGGCGTCGAACTGCGCCTTCAGCTGACGCCCCAGCGCCTCCACCTCGGCAAAGCCCTTCCCCCGCCCGTACAGCATGGCGCAGATCAGCGCGATCAGCTCCCGGGCGTTGACGGTCATGAAGAAGTTGCTCCTGAGGCAGTACGGCAGCACGAAGCGGGCGTCCTCCTTCGGCACGCCCAGCTCCAGAAGCCGCCGGTAGTCCTCAAACCGGGCGGACATGGCCTCGTCGTACAGCCTGCCCTGTTCGCCGGTCAGCCCCTCGGGGCGCACCCAGCCCGCCGCGCCGAAGTCCACGTACCGCCGGGACTTCACCGTGAACGACGCCAGCCGGCACTCGATCACGAACTGCTCCACCAGCACGGACACATCGTTGAACGCGATGTTCACGGTCTGGTGCTCGATCACGGACTTGTGCCCGCTGGAGAGCACCTTGTTCATCAGGCTCAGGTCCCTGGCGTCCCCCAGGCTGCGGGCGTAGATCTCCATGGCCGTGCCCTGCTGGGTGGAGATGCGCGCGGAGCCCGCCGCGACGCGCAACGCCTCCGGGTTTCTGTTGACGATGATCGCCTTTGACTGCTTCATATGTTCACCTCTGCGTCTCATCTTATATTGTGTATAGTCTATCACAAAACCAATATTGTTACAACCCATTCGGCTGAAAAGGTCTTATGTTCAGCTATTTGTGTCAATTATATGTCAATCTGTAATTTAATTGTGTATGAATTGAAATATTTGAAATATTATGATAATATAGATGTGGTTATACATGCGCTGCCCCGAGGCGCTCCGGGTTTCCCGGGATTGACAGAAAAGGGTGATTTAGCGATGAAAAAGAGTTGGATGAAGCGCGCGATATCCGTTATGGCGGCGCTTACGCTGGCCCTCACGACGGCGGGCCTGGCGGAGATGTCGTTCGCGGTGGACCCATATAACGAGCTGATCGTCGCGGAGGCGGTGGACGACGTCGTCGTATCCGAGGAATTTGAGCTGGGCGGCGATCCCGAGACGGACGAAACGATGCCCGAGGCTTCGGACGATGCCCGGACGGACGATGCCCGAACGGACGATGCCCGGACGGACGATGCCCGAACGGACGATGTCCGAACGGACGACGCCACGACGCCCGCCGCCGCCACCGTCACGCCCCCGGCGACCGCCCCCCTGACCGGCGCGAAGGCCGTCAACGGGGCCGAAGCGACCCCCGCCGAGCCGGAGGCCGACGGGGAGCAGGCCGCGCCCGAGGCGGCGGAGGACACGGAGGCGCAGGCCACGCCGCAGGAGAAAAAGGTCGCGGAGGCGCCTACCGACCCAAAGGCCGCCAAGACGCCGGAAGATCAGGCTGCGGCAAAGACCCCCGTGATTTCAAAGGATGCCGCTGTGTCCAAACCGGCGGAGGACAAGGGGACCGAAACCGCGCTCGTTGAGACGGAGAAAAAAGCGGAAGAATCCGTGCCCGTTGAGACGGAGAAAAAAGCGGAAGAAACCGCGCCCGAAGCAGCGGAGGATAAAGCAAAAGAGACCAAAACCGAGGAAGTCGAAAACAAAGCGGAAGAACCCGCACCCGAAGTGACTGAGGATAAAGCGGAAGAAACCACTCCTGAGACGACGGAGGACAAGTCGGAAGAATCCACTCCTGAGACGACGGAGGATAAGTCGGAAGAACCCACACCCGAGACGACAGAGGACAAGTCGGAAGAATCCGCACCTGAGGCGGCTGAAGACAAAGCGGAAGAAGCTCCGGAGGACGTCGCGCAGGAGCCTGCCGCCGCCCACGAGGCCGACGCAGCGGCGGACAGCATCGCCCAGGCCGAGGCGGACGGCGCCAAGGCCGAGGAGACCGGCGCGCCCGCCGAAGCCCCCGCCGCCGAGGCGCAATCGTCGGAGGCCGCCGCCCTCGAGGCCGCGCCCTCCGCGCTGACCTTCTCCGCACCGAAGATCTACATGGGCATCGGCGAAAGCGCCCCTCTGACGGTGCTGTCCGCCGACACCGGCGCCCCGGTGGAGGCCACCCTGACCAGCAGCAAGCCCGCCATCGTGCGGGTGGAGGGCGCGGGGGTGCTGCACGCCCGCAAGAAGGGCATCGTAAAGATCACCGCCACCGCCGCAAACGGCGTGAAGGCCACCTGCATCGTGAAGGTGGTGAAGGCCCCCTCGAAGATCCGCCTGACCCCGAAGAAGCTGATCGTCGGCCTGGGAGAGACCCGCGCGATGAAGGCGAAGCTGTCCAAGGGCTCCGCCTCCGCCATCACCTGGGCAAGCGACAACCCCGCTGTGGTCACGGTGGACGCCGCGGGCAATCTGCAGTGCGTCGGCGTCGGCACGGCCCGGGTGACCGCCAGCACGTTCAATAAGAAGAAGGCGAGCTGCAAGGTCACGGTGCTCAACGGCACGACCCCCACGAGCCTCACCTTCCCCGCCGCCACGATCAGCATGGGCATTAAGGAGAAGCTGCAGCTCCAGCCGGTGCTGGGCGCGGGCGAGGCGGCGCTGTTTACATTCTCCAGCAGCAAGAAGGGCGTGGTCTCCGTCAGCAAGAACGGCCTGTTGACCGCGAAGAAGAAGGGGACGGCGAAAATCACCGTCAAGACCCACAACGGGCTTAAGTTCAGGCTGACCGTGAAGGTCGTCAAGGCTCCCGGCAAGGTGACGCTGTCCAAGAGCAAGCTGTCGCTGCAGGCGGGCCAGAGCGCGGCGCTCACGGCGACGCTGCCCGCCAAGACCGCCTCGGCCATCGCCTGGTCCAGCAGCAACGCCAACATCGCCTCGGTGGACGCCGCCGGCAACGTGGCCGCGCTGAGTCCGGGCAAGGCGACCATCACCGCCGCCACCTTCAACGGCAAGAAGGCCACCTGCACGGTGACCGTCACGGCCCCGCCCACCGCCGACGATCTGGCAAAGCGCACGCCGCCGGCGCTGTCCAATGCCCAGATGGCCGCCAACATACGGGCCGCCACGTCGCTGGGCTCGAAGCGCAACGCGCTGGGCAACGTCGCCGAGCTTCTGATGAACAACGGCTTCGAGTGCTCCTTCGCCGCGGGCGTCTGCGCGAACATTTACTCCGAGGGCAGCTACGGCTTCTTCGAGAGCAGCAAGTACATCAAGAACTACCAGAAGCGCCCCCGGTACTTCTGCTTCCTGGACGGCGGCGATTACTACACCAAGGACGCGAACGGGAACTATGTGGTCACCGACGTGTACCTGTCCCCGGAGGAATACGCCGCCTACACCGGCCCCTCCATCAAGCACCTGCGCTTCGGCGACGAGAAGTTCTACTGGAACAACTTCTCCGGCAAGTACGTTTGGGAGATCGATCTGAACTTCCTCCAGGCCTTCATGGACCTGCTCACAAACGGACAATTACTTAACGGACAATCCGATGGTTATGTAGATAATAACGGCAAGCCGAAGGGCTGGCAAGGCAAGTTCGGCCTGGGCTGCACCCAGTGGACCGGCGGGCGCACCCGGAAGCTGGTGGCTCTCTACCGCAAGTACGCCGGGGAGGGAAACCCCACCATCACCAAGGACCAGGTCATCGCCGCCGAGCACGACATGATACTCTACGACCTCCAGGGCGACTACAAGAAGGTCTACACCGGCTGGCGGAACGAAAACATAAACGGCCTTTACTGCCCGGAGGCCGCCAACAGCGCCGGCTCCTGGGTGTGCCTCAAGTACGAGATCCCCGCCAACAAGGAGGAGAGCGCCGTCAAGCGCGGCAAGAAGGCCGCCGAGATCTACAACATCATGGTTGGGGCAGCATGATAAAAACGGGGCTGTCTCAAAACGACGATCATACGGTGTAATCCATCCGTAGGGACGCCATTTATGGCGTCCGCGGGCGGCATGAATGTCGCCCCTACGGCGAATTGCCTGCGTTGGTCCGTTTTGAGACAGCTCCCTTTTTTATGTCACATCCCCCAATATCTCCGGCTCGGCGAACAGCGCCGTCGCGCCGCCGGTGTGCCAGAACAGCACGCGCTCCCCGGGGCGTATGTCGCCGCGCTCGACGTCGGCGAGCAGCCCGGCCAGCGCCTTGCCCGTGTAGACGGGATCGACGAACAGCCCCTCCGTGCGCGCCAGCAGGCGGATCGCGTCGCTGCCCGCGGCGCTGGGCTGCTCGTACCCCGGCTGCCACTGATCGAGCCTGACCCGCATGGCCTCCCGGTCCGGCGCGGCGTCGCTGCCGATCAGCTCAAGCGCCGCGCGGGTCAGCCCGACCACCTTGTCGATGTAGGCCGCCTCGTCCTTCGGGCTTGCGGCGACGGAGACGATCTGCGTATCGTCCATGCCCAGCATGGCCCGCCCCGCGTGCAGCCCGGCCATGGTGCCGCCGGTGCCGGTGGAATGGTAGATGCGCGAAAACCGCAGGCCCGCCGCGTCCGCCTGCGCCCTGAGCTCAACCATCGCCTCGGCAAAGCCCACCGATCCCAGCGCGCTCGCGCCGCCCATGGGGATGTCCGCGCACCCCGACCCCGCCGCGCTCAGCTCCGCCGCCCGGGCTGCGCCCATTTCGAAGGAGCGCGCCTCGGCGTCCGCTTCGGTCTCGCCCGGCTCGATGGGCACGATGTGGATCTCCGCCCCGAGTATGTGATCCAGCAGCAGGTTGGCGCGCATCTCCTCCGGCCTGGGCGGCACCACCGCGGTCAGGTACAGTATCGGCTGTATGCCCAGCCTGCGGCAGGCCCAGGCGGTCTCCATGGCGTGGTTCGACTGGGTCGCGCCGTAGGTGACGGCGTGCGTCGCGCCGTCCCGGAGGGCCTGCCCCAGCAGGTATTCCAGCTTGCGCACCTTGTTGCCCCCGAACAGGTTGACGCCGGAGCAGTCGTCCCGCTTGATATACACCGAGACGCCCAGCTTCTCAGACAGCCTGTCCAGCCGCATAAGCGGTGTCGGGAAAAAGCCCAGTCTCGCCCGGGGCAGTCTGTCGAGCAGGGCCCGTGCCTCCTGTACCGTCAGTGCCATATCATCCTTCCTTTCATCACGATAGCAAGCGTATCCGTAAATCGTCAATGATTGAGCCGGGATCTGTCCATGAGCCCCAGCTCCGCAAGCGCCTGCCACACCGTCTCCACGCCCACGACGCGCATGCCCTCGGGGACGCGCAGGCCCTTCATATTGTACTTCGGCACGATCAGGTTGTTGAAGCCCAGCCGCGCGCACTCCGACACGCGCCGGTCCGCCTGGGCGATGGCCCGCACCTCTCCGGCGAGGCCCACCTCCCCCATCACGGCCCAGTCGCCGCCGATGGCGCGGTTTTTCTGGGAGGACGCCACCGCCGCGCACAGCGCCAGGTCGGCGGCGGGTTCGGTCAGCGACATGCCTCCGGCGATGTTGATGTACACGTCCTGGTCGTAGAGCCTCAGGCCCACCCGCTTCTCAAGCACCGCCAGCAGCAGCGCCAGGCGGCCCTGATCGACGCCGCTGGCCATGCGCCGGGGATTGCCGAACACGGTGGTGGCCACCAGGGCCTGCACGTCCGTCAGCAGCGGGCGTGTTCCCTCCATGGCGCACATCACCACCGCGCCGCTGGCGTCGTGGGCCCGCTCGGACAGCAGCGCCTCGCTGGCGTTCTCAACCTCCAGCATGCCGCGCTCGCTCATCTCAAACATCCCCAGCTCGTTGACGGAGCCGAAGCGGTTCTTCACAGCCCTGAGCAGCCGGTACTGGTGCTGCCGGTCGCCCTCGAAGTACAATACGGCGTCCACCATGTGCTCCAGTATGCGCGGACCTGCGATGGCCCCCTCCTTGGTCACGTGCCCCACCAGGAACACGCTGCACCCGCTGAGCTTCGCAAGCCGCATCAGTTGGGCGGCGCACTCCCGCACCTGGGACACGCTGCCCGGGGCGCTGGCCATGTCCGGGCGATACATGGTCTGTATGGAGTCCACCACCATCACCGACGGGGAGAGCTGCTGCATGCGCTTCTCCACGGTGTTCATGTCGTTTTCCGACAGCACGAAGAACCCGGAATCCGCGTCTCCCAGCCGCTTCGCGCGCATCTTCACCTGCCGGGCGGATTCCTCGCCGGACACGTACAGCACGCACGCGCCGTCCCGGGACATGTTGGCGCACAGCTGGGTCAGCAGCGTGGACTTGCCGATGCCGGGGTCGCCGCCCACCAGCACCAGCGAGCCGTCCACCACGCCGCCGCCCAGCACCCTGTCCAGCTCACCGATGCCGGTGCTTCTGCGCTCCATGGCCTCGTCGGGAATGGCGTCGACCCGCAGGGCCTCCGCGTCGGCGCCCGGCGCGCGCTTGAGCTTCTTCTCGTCGCTCTTCAGGAAGGCCGGGGCGGCCTCCTGCTCCGTCAATGTGTTCCAGCTGCCGCACTCCGGGCATTTGCCCAGCCAGCGCGGGGTCTCGTAGCCGCACTCCGAGCACACATAGATCGTCTTTGCCTTTGCCAATGTTCATCCGCCTCCGTGGACCATGCGTTATATTTATTATAACATATTTTGTCACGGCTTGCCAGATTGAAAAAAAGAAACTATAATAAAATAGATGAATTGTGTGATGTGAGGTTCTTTCATGCCTGATTCTGAGAATAAAAAGCGCCGGAAGGTGAACGTGCCCCGACCGGACGCCGACGACCAGGCCGCGCGGGACGAGTCCAGCCTCTACGGCGACGAGGGCGACATCCCCCTAAGGCGCAAAAAGGCTAAGCCGAAGCAGGGCGACGGGAAGGCAAAAAAGGGCGTCAAGGCGAAGGCTTCGAAGTCCAAAGCCCGCGGCAAGAAGGCCGCCCGGCGGCGCAAGGGCTATCGCTCCCTCTTCGAGCTGATGAGCGCCACCGGCAGCGACAGCCTGTTCAAGCCCCTCAGGCTGTTCGGCCGTGAGATCCGGTTCTGGCCGCTGTTTCTGGCGGGCATCATCGCCCTCTTGGCGGTGGGCGTGATGCTCAACAACAGCAACCTGACCGTGGCCGAGAACAAGGTGACCATCGTGGGCCTGCCCGAGGCGCTGGAGGGCTGCCGGGTGGTGGTGCTGTCCGATATGAACGGCCGGCGCTTCGGCGACGCCCAGAGCCTGCTTCTGCGCACCGTCAACGCGCTGAACTACGACTACATCTTCTGCCTCGGGGACATGGTGGGCAAGGGCGGCGACCCGCAGCCCTTCTACGAATTCCTGGAGGGGCTCAAGAGACCCGAGAAGGTGTACTTCATCTGCGGCGACTGCGACCCCGGCCCCTACGTGGAATCCCCCCGGCAGATCACGGGCACGCTGTCGCAGATCGTGCTGGCGGACTGGATCCTCGGGGCCGTCGAGCGCGGGGCGAACTACGTGGACGCGCCGGTCAAGCTGCCCGTCAAGGACGCCAACCTGTGGGTGTCCCCGGTGACAATGCTCAACCTCGAGACCGTCTCCACCGCGGAATACTGGAAGGCCCAGACCGAGCAGGAGGTGGACGGCGTGATCTCCGGCGTCTCGGCGGACTACAACACGCTGCCGATGACCGACTACCGCTACCAGCTGATGCAGAAGCTCTACGACGCCGAGATCAACATGGCCACCACCGACCTGCACATCGCGCTGGCCCACGAGCCCCCGGCGGAGGACTTCATCTACACCTCGGAGTCCCACAAGGTGGACGAGCGCTACCTGCTGCCGCCGGAGCTGGTACTGGCGGGACACTACTGCAACGGCGTGTGGCGGCTGCCCTTCATCGGGGCGCTCTACGTGCCGGACAAGACCCTGCCCCGCGGCGGCTGGTTCCCGGCTCAGTCCTCCATCTGCGGCTTGAGCAGCGTGGACGAGACCCAGATGTACATCACCGCCGGCATGTCCAACAACGGCGCCGTACCGCTGATGCCCTTCCGCCTTTTCAACGGTCCCCAGATCTCGCTGCTGACCCTGACCTCCACGCTGCCGGAGAATATGCTGGAGGCGGGATGATATGAATTGAGAATTGAATAATTGAGAATTGAGAATTGATGTTGAGACTGTCGCACAGCGCTGACAGATTCTTGGAACATGCGTAGGGGCGCCGATGCGGCGCCCGCCGGGGTACGAAACGCAATGTACTTCACGACGGGCGGCGCATCGCCGCCCCTACATCGTTTTGGCTCCGTCTCCCTTCTTTGTCATAATCCGTCTTCCATCTGGACATAATGATACTCATCAAACGCAAGGGAGGCGGCGTCATTGAATCGTGCGCAAGTCGAAACGGCGCAGGGCGTGCTGTCGGGCGATCTTAACGAAAACATCGCGTATTTCAGGAACCTCCTGCACGCGGACGTGAATTCGGACGCCCACTTTCGCCCATTCATGGCGGGCGGGACGCGCTTATGCGTCATCTACATCGAGGGCATGGCGTCGGACCAGAAGATCAGCGACTTCATCCTGCGTGCGTGCGCCGCGGACATATCCGAAAAGACCCTGCCCATCACGCCGGAAAGCCTGATGGAGCGGGTCGTGGAGATCGCCCAGTGCGACACGGAGGAGCGCGTGCCGGAGATACTGGACGCGGTGGTCACCGGCATGACGGCGGTACTGGTGGAGGGAGCAGACGCGGCGCTGATACTGGAGACCCGGGGCTATCCCGCGCGCTCGGTGGACCGCACCACCAACGAATCGGTGGTGCTGGGGGCGCAGGAGGGCTTCGTGGAGAGCCTGCGCACCAACATGACGCTCCTGAGGCGCTACCTGCCCTCGCCGCACCTGGTCACCGAGGCCATGACCGTGGGCACGGCGGTGCCCTGCCGGCTGTCGCTGGTGTACCTGTCCGGCGTGGCCGACCCGGAGATCGTCAATCGGCTCAGGGCTCGCATCAAGCGCGTCGACGTGCCCACGGTGATGGGCGCGGGCGCGCTGGGGCAGCTGATCGAGGACAGGCCCTCGGCGCTGCTGCCCCAGATATTGCAGACCGAGCGCCCCGACCGCGTGGCGGCCTGCCTGGCGGACGGCCAGGTGGCGCTACTGGCGGACAACTCCCCCTGCGCGCTGGTCATGCCGGTGAGCGTGTTTCACCTGATGCACGCCCCGGACGACGCCTTCGCCCGCTGGCAGTACGGCAGCTTCCTCCGCCTCATCCGTGTGGCGGGCATGCTGCTGTCGGTGTTTCTGCCGGGGCTGTACATCGCCATGACCGACTACCACATGCACCTCATTCCCATGAGCCTGCTGGTCTCGATCTCCGAGGCCCGGGTGAACGTGCCCTTCCCCATATTGGTGGAGATACTGATCATGGAGTTCGCCTTCTACCTGATCAACGAGGCCGGCACCCGCATGCCCCGTCAGATCGGTGGCGCGCTGGGCATCGTGGGGGCGCTGATCCTGGGCCAGGCGGCGGTGGCGGCGTCCATCATCAGCCCGATACTCATCATCATCGTGGCCATCACGGGGCTGGGCAACTACGCCACGCCGGAATACAGCTTCAGCATCGCGCTGGTCATCTACCGGCTGTTCGTGATACTGGCCGGGGCGCTGCTGGGGCTGTACGGCATCTGCATCGCGGGCTTCTGCATCACCGCGTCGGTCTGCGGCATGCGCTCGCTGGGGGTGCCCTACACGGAGCCCGTCGCCCCGCCCCGGCCCCACAACCCGGACCTGCTTTTGAGGCTGCCCACCCGCATGCAGCGGCGGCCCATGCCCTATGCCCAACAGCCCAATTGGATGGAGGCGCACCGGGATGAGGCTTGAGATGTCCAGAAGCGCCGCCTCCGCCAGCCTGATCGCCGCGCTGACCTCCCGGCTGTTCTACGGCCTGACGCTGGAGACCGCCGACGCCGCCAACGCCGGGTGGATGGCCGCGCTGCTGGGGCTTGCGCTGTCCCTGCCGTCGGTGTGGCTGATGAGCCGACTCAGGCCTCCGGCGCGACGGGCGCTGGCACTGCCGCTGCTCGTGGGTCTGGCGCTGGACGCCGCCTGCACCGTGGAGTGCACGGCCTACTCGGAGAGCTGCCTGGCCTTCAACCACGTTGCCCCCGTCTTCCTGATGCTGCCGCTGCTGGCCGCCATACTGCGCTGCGCGTGGCTGGGCGGCGACGCGCTGGGCGGCGCGGCCCGCATCTGGACACGACTGTTCGCGGCGCTGATGCTCATCGTCATACTCTACCAGCTCCCCTACTACAACGCCGGATGGCTCATGCCCTGGTTCGGCGCGGGCGGGGGCGGCATACTCCGCGCGGGCGTTCGCGCGGCGGGCTGGAACGTGCTGCTGGCCGGAAGCGCCGCGGGCATCTGCCGGGAGGAGATCGGATTCAGGCGCCTGCTTCGGGGCCTGCTGGTCTCCACCGCAGTGGCGGCGGGGCTGGTGGCGCTTCGACAGATGATGGCCCCGGCCTTCACATCGGAGGCCGTCACCCGCTTCACCCGCATCGACACCCTGCTGACCAACGGCCGCGCGCCGCTGTACCTGCAACTTCCGATGATCGTCGCCTGGTTCGGCGGGATGCTTCATTTGATGTGCTTCGAGAGCGTCGCCGCCTGCGCCCTGACCCGCAAACTGCTGCCGAACGTCAAAGAAGGCGCGTGCATGGCGCTCGGGCTTGCCGCGGTGTTCGCGCTGGCGCTGCTTCGCGTGTCCCGCGCGGTCGCAACGCTGAAGCTCGCGCCCTATCTGTACCACGCGCTGACCGCCGCAGCGCTGACCCTCTGGCTCGTGAAGGGAGGCGAAGCCCCGTGCGCCGCGTCTTAGTCCTGATGCTTTTGATGATCATCCCCGCCCTGACCGGCTGCGCGGTCACCGGCGAGGTGGAGAACCAGGCCTACGCGCTGGTGATGGGCGTCGATAAGACCCCCGCCGGAGGGATCGACCTGACCATCCGCATCCCCCGCATCGGCCACGGCGATTCCGGCGGCGAGGGGGCCGTGGGCAAGGGCGAGCCCTACCTGGTGCTCACCGCCGGGGGCGACGACTACGCCCAGGCCATGGAGCATTTGCAGTGGGCCGCGGCGCGGGAGTTGAACCTGAGCCACCTGAACCTGCTGATCGTCTCCGAAGCCCTGGCGACCGGTGCGGACTTCCCCGCGCTCATCCGGGAGATCGCGACCACCCGGCACCTGTACGCCACCGCGGGCTTCGTGGTGTGCGAGGGGCGGGCGGGCGACTTCATCGAGGGCCAGGAGACGCTGCTGGGCAGCCACCTCTCCAGCGACATCAGCGCCATGTTCCGCCACTACGCCGCCCACGGCTTCATCCCGGGTTCCACCTTCGCCGACCTGTACTACGCCACGCTGTCCTGTTATTCCGACCCCACCGGGCTGTGGGGCTTCCCGGACTCCGGGGAGCAGGCGGCGGCCGCCGTCATAGAGACCGACGAGTCATCCCTCAACGCGCAGACCAGGACCGCCTCCTCCCGGCAGTACCTGGGCACGGCGCTCTTCCGGGACGGCGTGTGCGTGGGGCGGCTGGACGGCGCGGAGACCCTCTGCCTCAACCTGCTGACAAGGCGCGTGGACGCCTTCGGCTTCGAGGCCGACGGCAGGGTGTGGGCGCTGTCCTCCGCCCTGCCGCCGAGGGTGCGGGCGCGGCGCGACGGCGATAAAATGCGGATAGACGTCTCCGTCTCCCTCGTCAGCGAAAACCCCGGGGACCCGGCGGGCGCGGAGGCCGCCGTCGCCCGAGCGATCACGCAGGTCGTGGATAAATGCAAGGCCCTACGGGTGGAGCCCTTCGGCTTTGCCGCGAAGGCCGCCGCCCGCTTTGCCACGCTGGACGACTGGCTCCAATACGACTGGCGCGCCCGCTTCCCCGAGGCAGACGTCCGCGTGGCGGTGCACATCGCCACGGCGGAGTGAGCAAACAAGGGGGACGACCTCTTTCGTCTGGCCTGCGGCCAGCCACCTTCCCCTGAAGGGGAAGGCTTTTGGCAGCGCTTCCATATGCCTTCCCCTTCAGGGGAAGGTGGCACGCGAAGCGTGACGGAAGAGGTCGTCCCCCCGTTACCCTACAACATTGTTGCCCTCCAGAACCCCTCCAGTTCCCGCTTCAGTTCGCTCAGCTTCCCCACGTCCGTCACGTCCCAGTGGGGCGGCATGAGCTCCCTCATCTTCTCTTGCCGGTAGCGCACATCCATTAAAATCACCACGCCCCGGTCGGTCTCGGTGCGGATCACGCGCCCCGCGGCCTGCAAGACCCGCCTCAGGCCGGGGTAGGTGTAGGCCGCGTCCATGCCGCCGTCGTCGGCGTCGTCCAGCAGTTCGCGCAGGGTCTCCCGCTCAAAGCTCAGCTGCGGCATGCCCGTGGAAACGATGGCCGCGCCGGACAGCCGGTCCTCCGGCAGATCGACGCCCTCCGCGAACACCCCGCCCAGCACGATGAACCCCACCAGACTCCGCGCCGGCGCGGGCTTGAAGCGCTCGATGAAGGCCATGCGCTGGGGCTCAGTCATGTGGGCCTCCTGGCAGACGGCATCGTCATAGGGCCATAGCATGCGGTAGTGTTTGAACACCAGCGTCATGTAGGCGTAGGAGGGAAAGCAGGCGATGTAGTTGCCGGGCTTCGCCTCCGCCATGGTGTGGATCACCTGCGCCACGGTGTGCCTGGTGCACTCCCGGTCCCGAAGCGACACCGACACCGGCAGCCGCAGTACCTTCAGATTCTCCCGCGGGAACGGCGATTCCAGCCGGAGCGCCTCGTCCGCCTCGCCGTCCGCGCCCAGCTGCGCGGCATAGAAGTCCATCGGCGCGAGGGTGGCGGAAAACAGCGCCGCGCCGCCCACCCGTTTAAGCGCCCGGCGCATGTGCTTCGACGGGTCGTAGCACCACAGCCTGACCAGCAGCCAGCGGTCCTGGGGGAGCGTCATCGCCCGGTAGCACTCGGGGTCGAAGCGCCTGGACACATTCACGAACCACTGGACGTCGAACACGAACTCCCGCACGTCCGGCTCGGGGCTGTTCAGCTCCCCCGCCGCCTCCGCGAACCGCCGCGCCGCCTCCACGATCCCCTCCGGCAGGTCGGACAGTGCCTCCGGTTCCTGGTCATCCTCACTTCGCAGCGACCTGAGCAGCTCGGTCATCAGCCGCACCATGGGGCTCTCCTTCCCCTCGAAGGCCGCGACGCGCTTCCTCAATTCATAAAGACGCCGTCCACTCAGGTTCGCCGACAGCATCTCCCGCGCCCGGTCCGGGAGGTTGTGGGCCTCGTCCACCAGCAGACCGGCCTTCGACCGGGTGTCGAAGTAGCGCTTGATGCGCACCCGGGGGTCGAAGGCGTAGTTGTAGTCGCAGATGATCACGTCCGCCGTCTCGGAGATGTCCAGCGACAGCTCGAAGGGGCACAGGCCGTAGTCCTCCGCCAGCGCGCGGACGGCCTCCGCGTCCAGCTTCTGCATGCCCACCGCCGCCCTGAGGGCGTCCCTGCGCCGGTCGTAGTAGCCCATGGCGTGGGGACAGCCCATGCAGTCCATGGTGTCCAGAAGGCAGCACTTCTCCTTGGCGGTGACGGTCACGGACCGTATCGCCAGCCCCTGCGCGCGCATCCTGTCGAGGGCGTCCTCGGCGGCGCGGCGGCCGGTGGTGCGGGCGGTCAGGTAGAATACGGCGGTGATGTACCCCTTCCCCAGCGCCTTGAGCGCCCCGTACAGCGACGCCGCCGTCTTGCCGATGCCCGTGGGGGCCTCGATCAGCGCGTTTGCGCCCCGCTTCATGGCGCGGAATGTGGCCCTCGCCATCTCCTTCTGGCCGTCCCGGTAGTCGTCGTAGGGAAAGCGGAAGTGTTCAAGCGTCGCCCGGCTCTTCTCCTTCCAGTCGTCCACCGCCGTGATCCAGCCCAAATAGAGCTTTACATAGCCCGTCAGCAGTTTATCGAGCGTCCTGGCGTCGTATTCCTCGCGGTACTCCCGCACCCGGCCGTCCATCCGGGCGTAGGTCAGAGTCACCTCGGCGCGGTCCACGCTGTGATTCAGGCACAGCATCGCCGCGTAGATCTCCGCCTGGGCCCAGTGCACGGGATGATCGTACTTCATGATGGTGTCGGGATTGCGCCCGGTGGTCTTGATCTCCTTGACGCACACGACATCCGGGCCGACGTACACGGCGTCCGCCCGCCCCTGCACGCGCAGTATGTGGCCGCCCGTCCCGATGTCCCGGCTGACCGGCGCCTCCGCCTGCCAGCTGGCGGGCAGCAGCTCCTGCAGCGCCTGATGGCCCCTGACGCCCTCGCGCATGCGGGCGTAGGACGCGCCGCCGGGGATCAGGTCGCCCTTCTCCATGGCGTATTCCGCCAGCGTCCGAACGCTGACCACGTGAATTTGCGGCAAGTTTTCCGCCCCTCTCCCTTGACAGTTACGCAACAAAATGGTAAATTGTATATGAACAGTATACCCGACACCACGGGCATTTGCAAGAAGGAGGAGATAATTCATGAACCTCTACCCACTGCTGATGGCGCCCGCCTTCCGTTACGGCAAGGCAACCCCCTGGGGCGGACACATGCTTCGCGACGTCTTCATGAAGGACGCGCCGGACAACACCGGCGAGAGCCTCGAGGTCTCCACGCTGGAGGGGCTCGAGAGCATGGTCGCCAACGGGGCCCACGCAGGCAAATCCCTGACCCGTATGGTGGAGCTTTGGGGCGAAGACCTGACCGGACCCATCGAGGGCGGTTTCCCGCTGGTGCTCAAGCTGCTGGACGCCCAGGAGCCCTCCTCCGTGCACGTGCACCCCGACGATGCCTACGCCCGCGCACACGGCGGCGCGCGGGGCAAGAACGAGGGTCTGGTGATACTGAACGCCGAGCCCGGCGCGAAGATGGTCTACGGTCTGAAGACCGACGGCGAAAGCCTGAAGGCGATACTGGACGGCGGCAGCGTCGGCGAGCACCTGCGCTGGGTGAACGTTCAGCCCGGCGACGTGTACTACATCCCCGCCGGCATGGTGCACGCCCTGGGCTCGGAGATACAGTGCTACGAGCTGCAGGACGCCTGCGACATCACCTACCGCCTCTACGACTGGGACCGCACCGACAGGGACGGCCAGCCCCGGGAAAAACACCCCGAGCAAGCGCTGGACGTCACCGATCCCGACCTGGCGCTTTATAAGAACGAGGGCACCACGGTGCTTCGCAAGGGCGGCAGCGTGACCTATTACATCTCCAACACCCACTTCGAGTTCTGCCGCCTCAACATTTCGGGCAAGATGCCCCTGCCCTCCGGCAGGATGCTGCTTTTAACGCCCCTGGGCGAGTGCGCGCTTCACTGGGACGGGGAGTCCATGACGCTCAACCCGTTCAGCACGGTGATCGTGCCCGCGGCGATGGAGGGCGTGGTGATCGAGGGCAACACCAAGGTGCTGATGTCCTCCCTGCCCGACCGCGAGGCGCTCCGGGAGGAGCTGGGCTACCGCGCGGAGAACGTGGCGGGATTGATGGACTGAACCATATAAGCGCGCGGCGCGATTCCGTGAGGGTTCGCGCCGCGCGTCGTTTATACGATCCGCCGGATATGCGGGTGCTTCTGGCCGGTGATCCAGTCCACGTCGTCGGTCAGCCAGTCCATGATCTCCAGCTGGCGGGTCTCCCACGCGATATCGGCGGCCTTCTCCGCCTCCGTGGGTTCGTGGTCGAAGGCTTTGACCTTCTCGCAGTAGCCGAAGATGTAGCCCGCGCCGTACCAGATGGTGAAGTTGCTGTCCGGGCCCTCGGAGACGGCGTCGCCCCGCTCGGCGATCAGCGCGTCGTGGCGGCGCTTGTACTCCTCGGCGCAGCCGGGCTTCAGCTTTGTGCAGAACACCCGGTGGCGGATGAGGGACTTGTCCTCGCGCACGATGCCGATGTCGTGGTACATGAGCCGCATACTCCCCGGCGCGGCCAGCAGCTCGGCGCCGTCCAGCTTCGCAAGTATCGCCTCGCACACCTTTGCCGCGCCGTCCCCGGCGTCCTCGCCGTAGCACAGCAGCAGATCCCCGATCCCCCAGACCGAGAAGTTGTCCACCCCTTCTCTGCGCGCCAGCGCCCGAAGTTCGTCGGCGCAATCGCCGAGCGCCGCGCCGTTTTCAGCGCGGATGATGAATGCCTTGCGTTCCATGGTATTGCCTCCGTGTCAGATTTCGTAACTGTTCCGTCCGGTCTGAGTGGACTCCCTCAGTCAGCTTCGCTGACAGCTCCCTCGGAGAGGGAGCCTTTTGGTGCCGAGAGCATCCCTGTCAGTGTCGATAAGCCTCCCTCTTAGAGGGAGGTGGCCCGCGAAGCGGGTCGGAGGGAGTCCGGGAATGAACCGCTACAAGATTTCAAAGTCGCAGGCCACCGAGCCGCTGCGCACCTCGTGCATGCGCTTCTTCACGGGCAGGTGCACCGGGTGGGTCTGGTAGGCGTCGAAGGCCTCCCGGGTCTCAAACAGCGTGATCAGCGCCAGGTCGTAGCTGCGTTCGCTGTGCAGCACGTCCGCGCCGGCCTCCAGGTCCACCATGCCCTCGATTTTGCCCTTCATGCCGTAGAAATTCTTCACCAGCCGGGGAATCTCGTCCTTGAACTCATCCTTGATCTTGAACATCACGATATGCCGGATCATCCGTATCTCCTCCTACAATTCAAGTAATGTGGGTATGACGCGCTTGCCGTCCAGCGTGAGCACCGCGTAGCGCCCCCGCATCAGCGCGCCGGGGTTGACCATCATGACCGGCCCCACGTATTGGGCGGCGGCCTCGTGGGTGTGGCCGTAGAGCACGATGTCCACGCCGTGCTCCCCGGCGTAATAGGAGAGCTGATCAAGCCCCCACTTCACGTCGTGCAGATGCCCATGGCAGGCCAGTATGCGGTGCCCCTCATAGCTGGCGAACACCTCCCGACCCACCTTGGAGAACATGTCGCAGTTGCCCGCCACGAACTGCATCGGCATCTTCAGCCGCCGGGACAGCCAGCGGGCCTCGGCCTCGCCGTCGCCCAGGTGGAACACCGCGTCGAACTTCTCCCGGTTGGCGACCTCCAGGAAGCGCTCCGTCCAGAACCTGCTCTGGTGGCTGTCGGACACGACCCCCAGCCTAACCATTTTCGGCCTCCAGCCTGTCGAGCACCATCCGCGCGGCGCGGGCCCGGTGGGACACGCCGTTCTTGGCCTCCGGCGACGCCTCTGCGAAGGTCACGCCCAGGTCGTCGGATAAAAACAGCGGGTCGTAGCCGAAGCCGCCGTCGCCCCGGTATTCGTCGATGATCTGCCCGTCGCACCGTCCGTAGACCACGATGTCCTCATGCCCGGGCCGGCAAAGCGCCAGCACCGCGCCGTAGTGGGCCCTGTGGGGCTTCGGCTTGTCGGCCAGCTCCTTCAGGAGCAGTCGGTTGTTGGTCTCGTCGTCCCCGTGGACGCCGCAGTAGCGCGCGGAGTGCACGCCGGGCCGGCCGCCCAGCTGGTCCACGCACAGCCCGGAGTCGTCCGCCAGCGTGGCGCAGCGGCAGATGTCCATCAGCGCGTGGGCCTTGATGAGGGCGTTTGCCTCGAAAGTCTCGCCGTTCTCCTCCACGTCGATCTCGACGCCCGTCTCCCGCATGGAGACCACGTCGAAGCGCTCCCCGAGTATCTGCCTGAATTCCCTCAGCTTGCCGAAGTTGTTGCTGGCGATCACCAGCCGGGGCTTCCGGCAGATCACCTGCGCCCGCTCGCCCAGGGCGGCGCACTGGGCCTCCATGAGCTCAAGGCAGCCCTTCTCGCCCAACGAGAGCAGTTGATCCAGCTCCCCGCGGGTGTAGCAGCGGCCCTCACCGGTGCCCTGCACCTCCACGAAGCCCAGTTCGCCCTTGCCGTCGCGGGTCATGACGATGTTCATGTCCACCTGGGCGCGGCTGTCCTGGGCGTACTCCAGATCGAGGGTGCACACGTCGTCGATCACCCCGGCGGACACCGCCGCCACCTGCCGAATGATAGGCGAATCGACCAGCTTGCCCTCCTGCATGAGCCTGTCCACGGCGATGCACAGCGCCGTGAACGCGCCGGTGATGGAGGCTGTGCGGGTGCCGCCGTCGGCCTGTATGACGTCGCAGTCGATGTAGATCGTGCGCTCCCCAAGCCGCGTGAGGTCGCACGCCGCGCGCAGGGAGCGCCCGATGAGCCGCTGGATCTCCACGCTGCGGCCGTCCTTCTTGACGCCGTCCCGCGGCTTGCGCGTGGACGTGGAGCCGGGCAGCATGGCGTATTCCGCCGTCAGCCAGCCCTTCCCCTTCCCCTTCAGGAACGGAGGCACGCCCTCCTGCACCGAGGCGGTGCAGATCACGCGGGTCCTGCCGCATGAGATCAGCACGGACCCCGCCGCCATCTCCGTATAGTCCGGCACGATGCGCACCATGCGCAGCGCGTCACAAGCCCTGTCCATCGTATCCATGGGGTATCATTCCTTCCGTATTATCAATCCATCTCAAAAAGCGCGTTCGACTGGGTCTGTATGGCCTCGTAGTAGATCGAATCGGCGATGTTCATGAAGCTCGGCACGCCGAGCTCGCCCTGGGCGGCGTCGTATTTCTGCCCGTCCACGTAAATCTCCACCGACTTCACGCCCTCAAACTGCGTGCAGGTCAGCACCAGCGCCTTGAGCGCCAGCCGGCCGCCGTCGGAATTTTGCACGAGGTTTACGAATTCCCCGGTGAAATTGAGCTTCGCCACGCCGTCCTCCACCTTCACGTCGATGAGTCCGCAGCCCGCCGGGACCACGCTCTCCAGCATCTCGTCGCCGGTGGGACCCTTGGCCAGCTCCAGTACGGCGGTGTTGATGTCGGACTGGCCCTCCACCATGCGGGTCACCGGCACGATCACCGCCCCGGAATCCGCCGGGAAGTACAGCATCACGGGGCTTGCGTCGGTCACACTCATGGTGGGCTCCATGGACTCCACGTTGATGTCGCCCCGGGTGAAGGTCTTGGACACATCGGTGCCGTGGGTCAGCTTCTCTCGCTTCTGCCCGCCGATCAGGAATTCCACCCGGTCCACGGTGTCGAACTCGGTGAGCGTCTGCACGATGGCGTCGATCATGTTGCTCTCCGCGGCGGCGTCGGCCATGTCCAGCACCTCGCGGCCCAGGTCGATCCGGGCGAGGCCGCCGGAGATGTCCAAGTCGATGGAGGTGTTCTCCGGCAGCACCGTACGAAGCCCCAGCCGCGCGGCCTGCATGTCGTTGTCCGGCGACTGCACCATCATCGACAGCGTGGCCTTGGCGATGCCGTCCGCCAGCGGCACCGAGCACATCACCGGCACCAGATAGCCGTAGTTGTCCTGATAGTAGACGATGGTCGAGGTCTTCTTCGCCGCCTGCGCGGGCGTGACGGTGTGAGTGGTCGTCGTCTCCGGGGCAGTTGTCGCCGCCGGGGCGGGGGTAGCCTGCAGCGCGGCGGTGGGCGTGGGCGCGGCCAGGGAGGCCGAGTCCGCCGGCTTCAGCCACAGCGACCACGTGCTGATCAGCGCGATGGCGACCAGTATCAGCGCCAGCGCCAGATAGTAGACCTTTCTCTGATTCTGTGAGATATTCATTCGGAACCCTCCTTGTGACATGCGTTTCGATTCAATCTATTCCGCCGCACCGGAAGGTATGCGCGATTTGCCGGACCGTCACCATTTACCTGTCAGGGGAGTTTGTGGGGGGACGACCTCTTCCGCCTCACTGCGTTCGGCACCTTCCCCTGAAGGGGAAGGCAAGTGTACGCGAATCCAAAAGCCTTCCCCTTCAGGGGAAGGTGGATTAATGCCGTCAGGCATTAAGACGAAAGAGGTCGTCCCCCGCTTCCTGACAACATGGACAAACGTCAACCCCAAACCGTGTTTACTGATATTTTATCACAGATATTGCGGTTGCGCAATCCGTCCTGTTGCGTTATAATGGTTATATCTGTTTATTGTCGGAGGAAAGAGCCATGCCCATGGACGGACTGACGCTGGGCCTGATCGCCCGGGAGCTGAGCAGCGCGCTGGTGGGGGGCCGCATTGCGAAGGTGGTGCAGCCGGAGCGGGACGAGATCATACTGACCGTCCGCAACAACGGCGAGAACCGCCAGTTACTGCTGTCCGCCACGGCCAACTGCGCCCGGGCGCACCTGACCCGTGTCAAAAAGAACAACCCGCTGGAGCCGCCGGCGCTGTGCATGCTGATGCGCAAGCACATCGTGGGGGGCCGGGTGGCGGCGATACGCCAGATCCTCGCCGACCGCATCCTCGAAATCGAGATCGAGCACCGCGACGAGCTGGGCGACCCCGCCCGCAAGAGGTTGATTTGCGAGTTCATGGGCAAGCACTCCAACCTGATCTTCGTGGACGAGGGCGGCAGGATCATCGACAGCGCCCGCCGGGTCAACGACCAGATCTCCTCGGTGCGCGAGGTGCTGCCGGGGCTTCGGTACGAACTGCCCCCGGCCCACGGCAAGCTCGACTACGACGCGGTGACCGCCGACGCGCTCTACGCCGCCATGGCGGGCATGAACGGCCGGCTGCACAAACTGATCGCGCAGACCGTCAGCGGCATGTCCACCCAGACCGCCCGGGAGCTGGCGTTTCGCGCCACGGGCAGCGAGGAGGCGCACTCCGACGAGATCGACCTGCGCGCCTGCTGCGCAAGCATCGCGGACAATCTACGGGCCATCCCCGGGCACATCGCCCCGGCGGTGCTGCTGGACGAGACCGGCGCGCCTGCGGACGTGGTGGCCTTCGAGTACCGAAGCCGCGCCCACCTGCGCGCGGAGCCCTACCCCACCATCTCCGAGGCGGCGGACGCCTTCTACCGCACCCGGGACATGAACGAGCGCATCCAGCAAAAGAGCGCCGCCATCCACCGCACCCTCAAGAAGAACATCGAGCGCCTGGAGCGCAAGCTGGCGCTGCAGCGGGAGGCGCTGCTGGGCAGCGAGCGCATGGAGGAGTACCGCCTGAAGGGCGAGCTGCTCACCGCCAACCTGCACCTGGCACAGAAGGGCATGAAGTCCGTGGACCTTCCGAATTACTACGAGCCGGACATGCCGCTTCTGACCGTCGAGCTGGACGAGAAGCTGTCCCCCGGCCAGAACGCCCAGAAGTATTTCAAGCTCTACCAAAAGGCCCGAAACGCCAAGACGCTGGCGGCGGAGCAGATCGAAAAGACAAGCGCGGAGCTCAACTACCTGGAGGGGCAGATGGACAACCTGTCCAAGTGCCGGGAGGAATCGGAGCTGTTCGAGCTTCGGCAGGAGCTGGAGAAGTTCGGCTACGTGAAGCCCAACCGCAGCCGCCGGCAGCTAAAGCAGCTGCCGCCCTCGAAGCCCATGAAGTTCACCGCCCCCTCGGGCCGGGTGGTGCTGGTGGGCAAGAACAACCTGCAAAACGACAAGCTGACCTTCACCGCCCAGCCCGACGAGGTGTGGCTGCACGCCAAGGACATGCCCGGCTCCCACGTGATCATCGTCGATCCGAACCCGGACGACGCCACCATCGGCTGGGCCGCGCGGCTGGCGGCGGCGTACTCGAAGGGCGGCGCGTCCTCCCGGGTGCCGGTGGACTACACCCTGAGACGCTATGTCAAAAAGCCCGGCGGCGCGAAGCCGGGGTTCGTGATCTACACCCACCAGCGCACGCTGTCGGTGGAACCCTTGAAGATCGAGCCGGACAGATAGAAGGGAGATGGGAGCCGTGGCCCCCGGATTTCAGGAAATCAACGCCTTTGCGCCCGTGCCCTGGGAGCAGATCCCGGACCTCGGGCTGTACATGGATCAGGTCATCACCTTCATCGGGCGCATCTACCAGCCGCTCTACGGCGCGGACATGAAGAAATACCTGTCCCCCGCCATGATCAACAACTACGTCAAGAGCCGCCTGATCCCCCGCCCCGCGGGCAAGAAGTACAGCCGGGAGCAGATCGCGCTGCTGATCATGATCGTGGCCTTAAAGCAGGTGTCCGCCATGGAGGAGATCCGCGCCATGCTGGCCCTGCGGGAGGGCCAGACAGTTGAGGCGCTCTACACCGCCTTCTGCAACCGGTTCAGTGAGGTGATCCACTCGCTGCGCGTCGATGATGCCGACCCCCTGGACGCCGCGCTGGATTTCGCCATACTGGCCTCCGGCTTTCGCGCGGGCTGCGCGGCGGCGCTGAGCGGAGAAGTGGTGGAAGGCTGATAAAGCATGACAGGGCGGGCTGAATCCCTCGGGGATTCGGCCCGCCCTGTCATGTTTCGCGTCCGCGCTGCTTACAATTACGTCAGATCAATCGCAATGCGGAGGCGGACATGAAGCGAATCGCGCTGGTGCTGATACTGATGCTGATGATGCCCGGGGCGTCGGCCTCGGAGGCGCTGACGGTGGCCGCCAAGGGCGCGGTGCTGATCGACGCCGCCAGCGGGCGGGTGCTGTTCGACCAAAACGCCGACGCCCAGTACCCCATGGCCTCCACCACCAAGGTGATGACCACGCTGTTGGCGCTGGAGAACGCGGCGCTGGACGAGACGGTCACCGCGGGCAAGAACGCCGCCGGGGTGACGGGCACGTCGCTGTACCTTTCCGAGGGCGAAAAGCTGTCCATGGAGCACATGCTCTACGGCCTGATGCTTCGAAGCGGCAACGACGCCGCGGTGGCGGTGGCGGAGCACGTCGCGGGCAGCGTGCCCGCCTTCGCGAAGATGATGAACGCCCGGGCCGCCGAGCTCAACGCCGACGCCCACTTCGTCAACCCCCACGGCCTGGACGCCGACGGCCACAAGACCTCGGCGCTGGGGCTGGCGCGCATCATGCGGGAGGCCATGAAGAACGAGACCTTCCGCACCATCACCGGCACGAAGCGCAAGGTGATCCCCTGGGTGGGCAACGAGTACAGCCGGGTGCTGGAGAACAAGAACAAGCTGCTGAGCACCTACGAGGGGGCCACCGGCGGCAAGACCGGCTATACAAGCAAGGCGGGGCGCTGCCTGGTGTTCTCGGCGAAGCGGGACGGGCTGGAGCTCATCGGCGCGCTGCTCAACTGCCCCACCTGGTTCGACACGGCCACCGCCATGCTGGACTACGGCTTCGACAGCTTCCGGCTGGAGCAGGCCTACGCCCCCGGGGAGGTGGTGCGGGCGCTGCCGGTGCTCAACGGCATGGACCGGGCGGTCAACGTGGCCGCGGCGGAGGGGCTCTCCGGTGCGGTTCGCATCGGCGCTCCGGTGGACGTCATGGTCACCCTGCCCGACCAGGCCGAGGCCCCGGTGCGCGCCGGGGACATACTGGGCACCGCCGCCATCAAAAGCGACGGCGGCGTGATCGCCCAGTGCAATCTCGTCGCCGTCAACACCGTGGAAAAGCTGGACATCCGCCAGGCCTTCAGGCGCCTGCTTCGGAACTGGACGCTGCTGTTTCGGTGACCGGCCACGTCTTTAGCGCGTTGCCGTCGAGGTCCGCGAAGATCACCGCGTCCCCCGTGATCAGCACCAGCCGGTCGTCCCCCGCGGGCAGTATCGCGTCGTATTCCGCGCTCAGTATCCCGCGCCCGTCCGCGGAGATCAGGCCCCAGCGCGCGCCGTCGTAGTCCCAGTCCGCCTGAGACCAGGCGTATTCTGACGCCCGCCGCCCGAAGGTCATGAAGGCGTAGCGCCCGCCGCACAGCGGGAGGATGTATTGATACGACGCCGCGGCGGCGCTGCCGTCGGGATTCATCACATACTGGCACGCCTCGCCCCATTCCCCTTCGGAGATGATCACCTGCCCGTCCAACCCCGGGGTGTACAGCGTGCCTGCGGGGCCTTCGTGCAGGCAGGTCCCGGCGGCGTCATAGAGATAAGCTGTATCCCCGGACCGTATCGCTATGTATGCGCCGCAGACCTCAACGGCGTCGGCCCTCACGGGGACTGTGAACCGCACTTCGGACCCGTCGGCGGCGTACACGTCCGCCCGGCCCTCCGCGTCCAGCCCGACGATGATGCCCTCGCCCCGCCGCATCCATATATAGCGCGGCGACACGACGACCTGCCCCTGCGCGTCGATGAGCCCCATCTCCCTGCCGTCGGACACGATGGCGACCCCCTCGGCAAAGGGGCCCGCCCAGCGCCATTCAGGCGGGATGACCTGCCGCCCCCGACCGTCCACGTAGCCGTACTGCCCGTCCGAGAGCATGAAGGGCATACGGCCGTCGCGAAAGGCGTGCAGGCCGTCGGCGGTGAAGCTGCCAGTGGTGAGCCGCGCGCCGTCGGGGGTGACGCAGATCATTTCGTCCGGCAGGTCGTCGTAGATGTCCCCCTCCAGCGCCAGGAAGGCCCCCTCGCCCGCATAGGTGAGCTGGGCCCACACCGGCGGGATGAGCGCCCCGCCGTTTAGATCCATCGCGCCGTAGAGCCCGTTCTGCCGGTAGAGCACCGCGTCCTCCACGGCCTCCAGCATGTCGAAGCGCTCCGCGTTCACAGGCTTCCCGGAGGCGTCGTAGAGGCCGTAGCTGCCCACGGTGCCCAGGGCGTACAGGGCGCCCGGCTTGACGGCAAACGCGCTGTCCGCCGCCGGTTCGCGCACGACCTCCACGCCGTCATGATCCACCAGCGCGGCCACCCCCGATACCTGCACCGCGTAGAGATTCTGGGCCCGCGCGCCCGTCATGAGCATCAACGCCAGCATCACAGCGGCGATCCTTCCAGCCATCGCAAGCCCCCCTTTCGTTGATGATCCATTATAACATCATAAGGTAAAATGTTGGTTTATTTGATCAGCGGATATAGACAAAATCGTCAAAAGATGCTATAATTACTTACTGTCGGCGGGAACTGTTCTCCCAGACGTCTCAGACTGCGCCAGTAGCTCAGTTGGATAGAGCAACGGCCTTCTAAGCCGTGGGTCAGGGGTTCGAGTCCCTTCTGGCGCGCCAGTTATGGTGGGTATAGCTCAGTTGGTTAGAGTGCCAGGTTGTGGCCCTGGAGGTCGTGGGTTCGAGCCCCACTACTCACCCCATTTTTTTGATTGGCGGCCTTTTTTATATTGGGGCGTAGCCAAGCGGTAAGGCACGGGACTTTGACTCCCGCATTCGCAGGTTCGACCCCTGCCGCCCCAGCCAACGCGCTCCATTAGCTCAGTCGGTAGAGCACCTGACTTTTAATCAGGGTGTCCGGGGTTCGAATCCCCGATGGGGCACTGCGAAATGTCCGAAAACTGCGGTTTTCGGGCTTTTTTAATATGCAAATGCCGCGGAGGGTCGCTCCGCGGCATTTGCCTTATGATGGTATCCGTACCGATCACGGCGTATAGCCCATGGCGATGGGCAGCGCGGTGGTCAGGCCGGGGAAGACGCTGATGCAGATCAGCACGATCACATTGCAGATCACATAGGGCAGCGCGCCCTTGAAGATGTCGATGATCGGCATGCGGTTGATCTTGTTGCAGGCATTCAGGCACATGCCCACCGGCGGGGTCACCAGGCCGATGGCGAGGCCGGTGATCATCATCGCGCCGAACTGGAGCGTCGAGAAGCCGTAGCTGTTCATCACAGGAAGCATGATGGGCGTCAGCAGCAGTATGGCCGGGGAGACGTCGATGAACGTGCCGATGATGAGTATCAGTATGTCGAACACCACGGCCACGCCCCAGTAGGGCATGTTCAGCGACAGGAAGAAGTTGGCCACGATCTGCGGCACGTTGCCCATGGTCAGCATCCAGGTGAATATCTGGGTAAAGCCGATGATGATCATGATGGAGGACGATGAGATCAGCGTCTTTTTGAGCGCCGTCCAGATGTCCGCCCATTTGAGCTCCCGGTAGATGAAGAAGCCCACGACCACCGAGTACAGCACCGCCACGCCGGCGCTCTCGGACGCCGTGCACACGCCGCCGGACACGCACACGATAATGAAAAGCGGCATCAGCAGCGCGGGGATGCCCGCCAGCACGGCCTTCCAGAACTGCTTGGCGTCGAACTTCTCGCGGGCGGGGTGCCAGCCCTTGCGGGCGCTGATGATGTAGACCAGCACCAACTGGGTCAGGCCGATCAGTATGCCCGGCACCGCACCGGCCATGAACAGCGCGCCCACCGAGCCGCCGGAGACCATGGAGTACACCACCATCGGGGTCGAGGGCGGTATGATCATACCCATGGTGGAGGAGGCCACCGTGATGCCCGCGGAGGCGTCGGCGGGATAGCCTTCCTTCTGCATCGCGGGGATCAGTATGGAGCCCAGGGCGGAGGTGTCGGCCACGGAGGAGCCGGAGATGCCGCCGAAAATCATCGAGGCGACGATGTTCACCTCGCCCAGGCCGCCGCGGATGGGCTTCAATATCGCCATGCAGAAATTGATGATGCGGTTGGTGATGCCGCCCACGTTCATCAGCTCGCCCGCCAGCATGAACAGCGGCATGGCGATCATCAGCTCGCTGTACACGCCGTTCCACACGCGCTGGGGGATCATGGACAGGAACATGGGGGTGCTCACGGACATGTAGCTGATGCAGGACGCGCCGATGGCGAAGGCCAGCGGTACGCCGATGGCGGCGAACACCACCAGGCCCAGCAGCAGGAAGATGATGATCACTTGGCGTCACCCTCCTTTGCTTCGTAGGCGCTGCGGGGCGCGCGGACGGCCAGTATCAGCTTTGCCACGATACACACCGCGGCCAGCGCGCCGCACACGGGCATGATGCCGTACATGTAGCGCATGGGGATCTCCATGCCCTGGCTGATCTGCATGCCCATCTTCTGGGTGTATTCCCAGGCAAAGCGGGTGAACACGCAGTCCACCGCCAGCATGATGACGAGTATCAGGCAGCGCACCGCCCGCTTCACGGCAGGGGGCAGCACGTCGTAGAGCATGTTGATGGCCACGTGCTCGTCCTTGAGCACGTTGAGCCCCAGCCCCCAGAAGGTGGTGAAGGCGAACAGCGTCACGTTGAACTCCGACACCTGCTTCCAGCTCAGCGAGAAGCAGTAGCGGCAGATGACCGTAAAGATCACCATCACCGCCAAAAGCCCCATCGCCACCGCGCCGATGCCGGTATATATGCTGATGATCCACTCGCCGACGGACTTCCTCGGCTTGCCGGTGTCGCTCATCAGACATCACTATCCTTTCAAAAGATGGTATTTCCTGATACACAAACCGAGGGTCAGGGCATTTGCCCTGATCCTCGCGCTTGTCCGGGGCCGGATCACTTCGCGGCTTCGACGATGGCCAGCATCTCCTCCAGCTCCTCCTGGGTGCAGATGCCCTCGTCCACGCACTGCTGGTACACGCCCTGGCAGGCCTCCTGGAAGGCGGCCAGCTCTTCGGCGGAGGGCTCATAGACCTCCGCGCCGGAGTCGATGATGGTCTGCTTGGCGGCGTTGCTGTTCTGGTCGATCAGCTGGTCGTTGTACTCGCCCATCTCGGTGGCGCACTCGGAGATGATGGTCTGGAACTCCTCGGGCAGGCTGTTCCACCACTGGGCGTTCACATAGAAGGGATCGGGATGGAACTGATAGTTCACCTCGGTGAAGTACTTCTGCACCTCGTAGAACTTCATGCCCTCGACGTTGACCCAGGGGTTCTCCTGGCCGTCGGCGACGCCGGTCTTGAGGCCCATGTACAGATCGGCATAGGGGATCGTGGTGGTGGTGGCGCCCAGAGCGATGAAGGTCATGTCGATGGTCTTCATGCCGTTGGTGCGCATCTTCAGGCCCTCAAGGTCGGCGGGCTTGGTGATGGGATGCACGTTGTTGGAGAACTGGCGATAGCCGCCGGCGTCGCACAGGTTGATGATCACGGTGCCGGTGGTCTCCTCAGCCTCGGCGCACACCTTCTTGGCCAGGTCGGACTGCAGAAGCGCGGTGACCTGGGCGCGGGTGTTGGTCAGGAAGGGCAGGGTGAACATCAGAAGGCGGGGGCTGAAGTCAAACTGGCCGCCGCGCATGCCCTGGGTCACGCCCTGCACGACCTGCTCCAGCATCTCCTTCTCGGTGCCGAGCTGGCCGTTGCCGTAGACCTGCACGGTCACGTGGCCGTTGGTGCGCTCCGCCACGTCCGCGGCGAACTTCTCCATCGAGACCCAGCGGGGATTGCCCTCGGGCTGGGCGTGGCCGACGATCATGGTGAAGTTGCCTTTATCGGCAAAGGCGTCCTCGGCCAGAGCGCTGAAGCAGCAGAGCGTCAGCATGGCGACGAGCATCAGGGCAAGCAGTTTTTTCATGGGTGATTCCTCCTCATTTTTTGACAAATGCCAATCAGGCTTTGCCATTTGAGGCTATTTTACCACATTTCAACCCCGAAGGCAACCAATATATTTAATTTATTGATGTCGATTCTGTCACAGTTTTTACATCATTGACATCGTGGCGGTTTCCATCTATAATGGTCTGTGAGATTTGGCGATACGGAGGCAGTTTATGGAAAACCGGCGTCGCAGGCGTTTGACCCTGCCGATCCACACGCTCTACGTCGCGTGCCAGTACCTCGGCGCGTGCGCGGTGTGCCTGGGCTATCCCGGCGTGGGCGACTTTGCCCGGCTCTGGCCCGGCGGCCCCGCGATGCCCCGGCCCGTCATCATGCTGTGGCCGCTCGCGCTGCTCACGGCGGACCTCATGCTGGACCGCACCTGGCTGCGCGCCTATCGCCTCGACCTGGCGGAGGGCCCGGGCCACGGGCACGGCCTGCACCGCAGGACCCTGGAGGCCCTCGCCGCGCCGGTGCTGTTCATACTGGACGTCGTCGCCATACTCGCCGTGCTCGCCTCCCAGCGTGAAAACGCCGCATACGACGCGCAGGTCCGGCTGCACACCGCCGCCATGGCCGCGGGCATCGCGCTGTGGATCTACGGGCGCGCGCTGCCCCGCATCCGATATAAGAGCGTCTGGGGCCTGCGCACAGCCGCCGCGATGCGGAGCGTGCGCAACTGGGGCGCCGTCCACCTGAAGGCCATGCCCGGAGCCTGCCTGTGCGGGGCGCTGTGCCTCGTCGCCGGGACATTCCTCTCCCCCATCCCCGCCCTTTGCACCGCCGCCGCCCTGCTGGTCGCTGCGTTTGTGTTCATGTTCACCCGGAAATAAAAAAGATTATCCCCTCGCCCGGAATAGGAAACACATGCAGAAAAGATGTATTCATGGTAGAATAGCCATAGAGCGCTCGCTGTGGAGGCATTGATCCATGGAAATCAATAATGAATATCTCAATGCAAGATACCACGAAGAGGATCTGCAAAGACTGCGCGGCTTCCGACCCATCGATGATACCTTCATGCGCTGTCTCTTCCACGACAACCTGCCACTGGCACAGTTTGTGCTTCACATCATTACCGGAAAACCGGACCTGATACTGACGCACGAGGAAACGCAAAAGGATCTGAAACGATTGCTCGGCACGCGTTCCCTGTGTTTGGACGTTCACGGCATAGACAGCGAGAACAGGGAATATGACATGGAGATCCAGCGGGCGGACATCGGCGCTCGTCCCGAACGGGCAAGGTATCATTCCGCCGCCATGGACATCGAAGCGCTCAATGCGGGACAGGAGTTTGAAGACCTTCCCGAAACCTACACGATCTTTGTCACTGAAAGCGACTTCTTCGGGAAAGGCGTCGGGCTCTACCCCATCGATAGAATGAATCTTGCCACAAATACACCTTTTAACGACCGGGAACACATCCTCTATGTGAACGGTCAGTATCAGGGAGAGGACGACTTGGGGAAGTTGATGCACGATTTCCTGTGCAGCGACCCCGACGATATGCACTTTGACATACTGGCGGAAAGATCACGTTATTATAAGGAGAATCCGGAGGGGGTTAGCGAAATGTGCAAGGCCATGGAAGACATGCGCAATGAGGCGCTGGAGAGGGGACGCATTGAAGGGCGCGCAGAAGGGCGTTTGAATAATATGATCGAGTCCGTTCGGAGCCTGAAAGCCAAGCTCGGCCTTTCTGACCAGCAGGTGAAGGATGCCCTCAGTATCTCCAACCAGGATTGGGAACAGATTGCCGTTAAGGTATGATATTTCCAACAATCTGAACGATCAGCAGGACAGAGAAAACCCCCGACAGGTCTTGAGCCATCGGGGGTTTTGATTTCTCCTTAGCGCTTGGAGAACTGGGGCGCGCGACGGGCGGCCTTCAGGCCGTACTTGACTGGCATCGAACGCCAGAACCCCTGGTATTACAGGCTTTTCGAGCCATACGGGAATTTTTCCCCCAGAATTTAACCACCTGTCGGAAACCCCGAAACGAAGTCGTCACTGCTCATCCGGCTGGGATGTAGTCGCGACAGCCTCACCGTTTGTAAAAGCGGCATCCACAACAGCCAGCAACTGTTCTGGTTTATTATACTTCACTTTTGCATAAATGTCCATAGTAATTTTGCTGTTTTCGTGACCCGCCAAATACTGAACCGTCTTCGGATCAACACCCGCATGAATGAGATTCGTAATATAGGTGTGTCGCAGCAAATGCGGACTAACATCAAAGTCAATGCAGTATACGATCTTCGGACGATTGGAGCACTTCTCTCCTGTTTTCGGCTTAAACTGCTTCTTGATAGCGTGGCCGTTGACATATCGATAGATTGTTCGCTCCCTGGTACTCCTAATCGTAATATACCTCCATATTCTCTGGAACTGCGATGCGGACAGTGGTTCGCCTTTGTTGTTTGAAATTACGTATTTTGATGTTGATCGTTCATTTTCTGCACTCAAGCAGTCCACAAGGCATTTCGGAATCGGGATATCCCTTCTTGCTGCCTTCGTCTTCAAATCCGTCGTAACGACCGGCCTGTTATGATCTGGATGCCACGCTCTTCGAACTGAAATATACGGAACAGCTCTATCCAAGAAAACACAATCCCATTGAAGGCCTAATATCTCCTCCCGTCTCAATCCCGCATATAGTCCTATCATAACAAAGAGATATGGTGGAAGATCACGGATTGTTTCCAAAAGCAGTTTTACCTGCTCATCGCGCCGCGCTGAAGGGCGCCTCCAGGTTGATGGTCAGGTATTCGCCCACGCGCACGCCGTTGACCACGGTGCCGACGTACAGTGAGCCGGATTCGTTCTCCGTGTCGATCACGCACAGCTTCTCCCAAATGTCAGCCTCCGCCATGCTGGGATGCGCCGCTTTGATGAGCCCGTACCCCAGCAGCAGGGAGCTCAGCGTCTTTCCACTGCCGGAAGGTCCCGCGATGCCCAGCTTGAGCTTCGCCTATGATCGTTTTGCCTTGTGAATCTGGATTGCCATACTGTTGTCCTCCTTTTCGTTCTGAGGTGCTTACTTACCCCTCTATCTATAGAGGGACACAGCGGAGGGATTGAAATTGCAGAAATCGATGTTAAACAATGATTAAATCCAAATCCTCGCTCTGCTGTTGTTTTGACAAGCATTGCGGATTATAGCATACATTCTTTTGAGTGACAATGAGCTTTTTTTGACCAACGGTCTGACGTCTGCGTCCCATGCCACGACCAAAGCTTATTCTGTTGAATCTATTTCAAAATCTCAAAGGCATATACTTGAAACCAAGAACAATCTCATCTTGTCTGTAGTGTATGCGGAACTATATGAAAATTCGATCGTCTAAAATGCAGAATTCACGAAAGGGATGATCGCATGAACAGGTTTATTCCAAGGGAGAAGCTAAGCAAGAAGGCCCGTAAGAAACTCGACAGCGAAAAGCGCGCCGGTTGGACGTTCTCACCCGTATCCAGAAGAGTTGAAAGCAAAAAAGTGTACAGCCGCAAAGGAAAATCCCATGACCGTTATAATGATTACGGGCATGGGATTTTTTATGGAAGATTGCCCTTCTGCGTTATGAAGGAACATGCGCTTCCGTCCGTGACACACTCAATGTCGCCGGAAATATCTGTCCTCAGAATTGTAACGCCGGCATCGCGCAGTCTGGACAGCACTTCCTCTGAGGGGTGCCCATAGCTGTTGTCAGACCCGACGCTTATGATTGCGTATGTCGGCATGACCGCACGCAGAAACACATAAGAACTGCTGGTATCGCTGCCGTGATGGTTGACGTGCAAAACATCTGCCGACAAATCGACGCCTGTCTCTACCAGATCATGCTCCGCCTCCCATTCAGCGTCGCCCCCAAATAGAAAACGGACATCACCATAGGTAATCCTGCATACAATAGACATATCGTTGCTGTTTGCGTAATTCCGTATGGGACCGAGTATAACCACGCTTGCCGTTCCCACCGAAAAAGTGTCACCCGGAGACGGAATGACAATGCGCGTATCCTGCTTCCGGGCATATTTCATCAGGGATCTAAAAGCCTTAGAATCATACTCCAAGACGGAAGTGTAGAGCACATCGACAGTACAGGCATTCAGCGCTGCCGCCAGCCCTCCCACGTGATCCTCATGTGGATGCGTCGCGATCATGTAGTTGATATGCCGGATTCCCAGCGTATTGCGGAGATATGCGTATATCAGGCGGGAATCGGCTGCGTTTCCGCCGTCGATCATTAGGACCTCATCGTCACAGATGATGATCGTCGCGTCAGCCTGACCGACATCCAGGAAGTAAAGGCGCATAAGTCCTTCAGCCCAACCACCACCAGGGTGAAGCATCCCCGCGGTCAGCAAAAGGATAATCACAAGAATTCCCAGTCTTCTGCTCATTTCACGCTCCCGTGCCTGTTCATGATCCCAACAGCCAATACATAATAGCATATATCTATATGCGTTTCAAGTCGTTACTATTATACATCCTGATATGGAAGTAAAATGTTCATAGAAAGGATGGTGGTGCTATGGACATTCACGCCCGCCTTCACCAGCTCCTGATGGAGCGAGGCTGGACAGAATACCGACTCTCAAGGGAATGCGATTTGGCACAGACCACCATCGGGAATATCTTTCGACGGAATACAATGCCGTCACTGGCCACACTGGAGACCATCTGCAAGGGATTTGGCATCAGCATGTCACAGCTTTTTGCCGAAGAAGAAATGGTAGAACTTACGCCCGAGCTGAAAGAGCTGTTCGATTGCTGGATAGCCCTGGCGCCCGAACAAAAGAAGGCAGCTCTGGCGATGTTAAAGGCCATGAATCACGATTCTCTTTGATAAAGGTCTGCTTTTCCTCTACTCTGCCAGCATACTCGCATAACTCATGCTGTTCACCGCCGCCCGCCGTTCCTCCGGTGTCGTATGCAGATAGTTGTTGGTAATCGCCACGCTGCTGTGTCCGCCGAGGTCGCGGGCCAGCGCGGCACTGCCGTTGGAGTGGTGATCCACATCGGAGAGGAAGGTGTGGCGGAAGCGGTGGACGCCGGTATCGAGGCCAAGCTCCCGCTGCTTGCTGGCGAAGGACTTCCACAGGGCATTGCGCGTCATGCGATTGCCCTTCTGGGAGACGAACAGCGGGGCGTCAGGGGCGCATTTGCCGCGGAGCAGCAGGTATCGCTGAACGTGGGGATAGACGAAGCTCGCGACATTGACCTCTGACATCTCCCCGCCCTTGCGCTTGCAGCAAACGACGCCATTCTGAATATCGCGCAGCTGGCAGATGTTCAGGTTGCACGCCTCCGAAGCCCGCATGCCGCTGCCGAGGATCAGGGCGATGATCGCGAGGTCACGGTAGTCGGTCAGACGATCGGACCCATTCTCCAGACGGTCCAGCAGCGCCGCAATCTGCTCGGCGGAATAGACCTTCTCCTGCGCCTTCGCCAGCTTCTGCCGCGCCTTCTTGTCCTTCACGCAGCGCAGCACCCGGGAAGCATCCTCGGGCACCTTGTTCAGCCTTGCCAGATAGTCGAAGAAACGATGCAGGATAACGACATAGTTGTTCCGCGTCGGCACGCTCAGCCCGCGCGCGTACAGTTCCTGGTAGTATTCGCTCAGCATGACGGCGGTGACCTCCGGGACGTGCGCCTCGGTCAGGGACAGGCTGTAGCGCTCGCCCAGCCACTTCTCAAAGCGGCTCAGCTCCTCGCCGTAGTGCGCCAGCGTCTCCGGCGACTTTTCCTCCGCGGCGAGTTGGTTCAGGAAACGCTCGATCAGGTTTGTCATGGTGCTCCTCCTCTCAGTGCTCGTTGAAAACCACGGATTCACCGCGCTTCAGGTCCCAGCAACTCATGCCTGTGGCGACGCAATCGCCGCAGTAGGACGGGCAACGGCGGGCGTCTGCGGGAATGTCCGTGGATACCTTCTTGAAACGTAACTGTTCAGTCTACCCCGAATAATACTCCAACAGCCATACCCCGGAATGCGGCAACGATGGCATCAAAAGAAGAGACGCCATGAAGAGCCGCCGAGGAAATGAAGCTGAGGACACGCGCGAAATCATCTGCGCCGGATTTGGTGCGGAAGCAGCCGGAAACCTTCTCCTTGACCCTTGCGCAGCGAATCGCCCGTGGCTGGAGGCTTCGCTGCAGTTTCAGCGGTATTGTTGGTATAGGGAACGCGCCAATCCCTCGCAAATCTCAGGATGTCATCCTTGAAGTCGCGGAAGCGCTCCAGAAGACACCTGAATTTGCCTTTGGCCTTGGGACCGCGTTTTCCGGGAGTGCGCTCCGGAATGGGATTGGCGGCAAGCCCCTCGTCGACCAGTCTGTCGTAGCGTTCAAGGTAACCCGCCAATTCCTGCTCCGGGAAGACTTCTTTCCCTTCGGATTGAAGCACCTTGCGACGATGGCACAGGGTTTGCAGCAACTCCCGCAGCAGCCCGGCCCAGTCCTGGTTGCCGGTCTCATGGGCGTAGACCAGTTCCCGCTCCAGGTGCGCGCAGCACATGGCATGATCGACATTGGCGTACTTCTTGTAGGGCATCCAGAAGTCATGCACCGCCACGCCGCTGGCGTTCGGCAGCACGCCCATATCCGTGATGCCCTCCTGGCCGCGCTTTTCCTGTACGGTGTAATAGCGCCACTGCTCATTGCAGGCGCAGTGCAGCCAATGCAGCTTCCCGGCGACGCGCCAGCCGGTCTCATCATAGTGGGCGACCGGCAACTGGGTTACCGTCTGGCGGATGCGTTCAACAGGTGCCTTTACCAGATTTGCGGCTTTGACCAGC
>CACXBB010000012.1 GCA_902765735.1 uncultured Eubacteriales bacterium
GGCAGCGCCGGGCTGGCAGCCGGAGGCTGCGCCCGGGCTGGTCGCGCCTGCCTTCGGCAGTGGCGCGACTGCTATTGCCCCACTAAGCCTGCGGAAAATTGCCTTGAAATGCAGCCAAATCCGCTCGAAACTGCATCTCCCGGCATTTAGAAACACACTCTAATTATAACATACGTTCGATGCCGGAAAATAGAATTTATCGGGACAATCAGGAAAAACTAAGGCGAAAACGAGGGGGTGTTCGCGCTGATCGTCAACATTGTCGCGGCGCTTCAGGCGCTGTTCTACCTGTGCGCGATACCGGTCCACCTGGCGGTGCGTGTGGACGGCCTGCGGGTGGGCGCGGGGCTTTCGGCGTTCGAGCGGCGCTATGCGCGGCGGCAGGCGGACAGGGAGCTGGCTGCGCCCCCGGGACAGGGCGGGTCCTCCCCGGATATCAGGCGCGTTCTGCGGCTGCTTGTACGGCTTCACATCGAGCGTATGGAGCTCACCGGCCGGGTGGCGCTGGGAGACGCCGCCGCCACCGCCATACTCTGCGGCGCGATCGTCGGCCTCTCGCGGGCGCTGCGGGGCCGGGTGCGGCGCATGCGGGTGGACGTGCGGCCCGATTTCGCGTCGGAGCAGGCCGCGGTCGAAATGTCCGGTATGATTCAGGCGCGCTCGGGGCAGATTATCCTTGCGGCAATCATGATCCTGACAGAGGAGGAATTTCCATGGATAAGCACCCGATTGAAAACCTGATGACCACCACCATGGACAGCATTCGCGACATGGTGGACGTGAACACCGTGGTCGGCGAGGCCATCGGCACCCCCGACGGCGCCACGCTGATCCCCATCTCCCGGGTGAGCTTCGGCTTCGTGGCGGGCGGCGGCGAGTACGGCGAGAGCCAGCTTCGGCAGAAGCACGCGGACACCGCCGACGCCGACATCCCCTTCGCCGGCGGCGCGGGGGCGGGGGTCACCGTGCAGCCCATGGGCTTTCTGGTGTCCTCCGGCGATCAGGTGCGGCTGGTGCCCGCCCAGTACTGCCAGAGCGTGGACCGGCTCATCGAGCTCATCCCACAGGCTATGGCCGAGCTGCGCCGCGCCACGAAAAAGGACGATAAGCCCGCCGGGATCTCCATACCGGTGGAGGGGGATTGACATGACGATGTGGGGGATGCTATTATAGGCAATAGGCAATAGGGAATACGCAATAGGAGGTTACCCGGCTATTCCTATTGCCTATTGCCTATTCCCTATTGCCTAATAATCCCCCGGAGGCAACCATGACCCTCAAAGCTCTGCTCAAGAAGACCCGCTTCACCTACATACTGGCCAGCGCCATCCGGTCCGCGCCGTATCCGATCTACGCGGGCTGGATGCGCCTGTGCCACGCGGTGCGCGGCGTGGAGAAGAACACGGTGTACTTTTCAAGCTTCAACGGCGCGCTGTGCGACGACAATCCCCGGGCCATTGCCGAGGCGCTGCATGAGATATGCCCGTCGGCGAAGCTGGTGTTCCGGGTCAACCGGGAGGGGCTCAAGCAGCCGGTGCCGGACTACATCACCCGGGTGTACCGCTTTTCCCCGAGGGGCGTGGCGGCCATGGCCACCGCGCGGGTGATCGTCAAGAACGCCAACGTGCTGCCCTGGATGCGCATCTTCCCCGATCAGAAGTACGTGCAGACCTGGCACGGTGACCGGGGCTTCAAGCGCATCGGGCTGGACCTCTGGCCGGACCGGAAGGACTTTCGGCGGGAGAGCGGCTGGCTGAGCCTGTGCGTGTCCGGCTCCGACTTCGGAAGCCGCGTGTACCGCAGCGCTTTTAACTATAAAGGCGAGATCATGCAGCAGGGCTACCCCCGAAACGACCTGCTGGTGCATCCTCCGGAGGGGCTGGCGGCGTCCGTGAAGCAACAACTGGACATCCCCCCCGACGTCCGGGTGCTGCTGTACGCGCCCACGTTCCGGGCGGCGTCCTCCGGCGCAAAGCTGAACGCGGCGCTGAGCCTGGAGAAGGTGAAGGCGACCCTGGAAAAGGCCACCGGCGAAAGCTGGCTGTGCCTGACCCGCAGCCACGAGCTCAACCTGGGCATACGCTCCGACGCCGCCCGGGACGTCACCGACTGGCACGACGTCAGCGCGCTGCTGACCGCCTGCGACATGGTGATCACCGATTACTCCTCCATCGGCGGCGACTTCATGCTGCTGGGGCGGCCCGCCGTGTACTACCAGCCCGACGTCGGGGACTACCACCGGGAGCGCGCCTTCTACTTCGATGTGGACAAATCGCCCCTCATCGTCGCGCATGATGAGGGGGCGCTGATGGACATACTCTCCCGCCCCATCGACGGGGCGGAGAACTGCCGCAAATGCCTGGCGTTCTTCGGCGCCAGCGAGACCGGCCACGCCGCAAGGGCGGTGGCGGAGTGGATCGCGGGGCAGTTGGACGAGGATTAATTGGGAATTGGGAATGGGGAATTGGGAATTACAGAATGCCGGGAGACCGGCGTAGGGGCGCCGATGCGCCCTTACGATGCCTTCCCCTTCAGGGGAAGGTGGCATTTGCGCAGCAAATGACGGAAGAGGTCGTAACTCCTCTATCCGCGGACGCCATGAATGGCGTCCCTACGAAGTTTCCGCGCGGCAGCCGGTAACTCAATTCCCAATTATCTACAAGTACAGATCCTCCGCATGCTCCTTCAACCACTTCTTCCACACCCGGTACTCCGGCATCTGCTGTTCGACGAGGGACCAGAATTTCGGGGAATGGTTGAACTCCCACAGGTGGCACAGCTCGTGGATGACCACGTAGTCCAGCACCGGCGGCGGGGCCATGATGAGCTTCCAGTTGAAGTTGAGGTTGCCCTTGCCGGAGCAGCTGCCCCAGCGGGTCTTCTGCTCGCGAATGGCGACGCGGCCCGGGGTCTTGCCGATCCTCGGGGCGTAGTGGTCGAGGCGCTCCCGTATGCGCACAAGGGCCCGCGCGGACAGCACGGCGCGTATGGCGGCGCGCACGGCGGTGTCGTCCTCGGGCCGGGGCAGGCTCAGGCACAGCGCGCCGTTTTGGACCTCGCCCCGCACGCGCCCCGCCCGGGAGAGCCGTATGACGTGGGGGACGCCCTCGATCATGATCGTCGAGCCGTCGCTGACCGGGTGGTTGCGCCGGTCCTCGCTGAGCCTTTGGTCCACCGCGCGGCCCATCTGTATAAGCTGATCGGCCCGCTCCCGCACCATTTGGTCGATGTCCCGAAGCCGCATGCCCCTGGGGGCGTAGACCCGTATCGCGCCCTCCGGCAGCGCCTGGAACAGCACGCTCGCGCGCACGGTCTGTATCAGAGTGTATTCAAGCCGCCGGTTCCCGGCGATGACGATGCGGTTCATGGGCACCTCGCAGTTGTTATCTCCATACCGAACGTGTCTGCCTTCCCTGCATCATCGCGGCCCAGGGCTTCGGGTCCTCGATGATCTTCGCCATGCCCCGCACGCCGCAGGTGGCGGGGGCGTCGGCCACGCGGCAGGGGATGCCCAGCGCCTGGCCGAGGCGGCGGTCCATCTCGGTCATGCCGGCCCCGGCGCCGGCGAGCACCGCGCCCACGTCGTTGAGGTCGGCGGACAGGCCCTCGGGGGCGGCGTCCACCACCGCCAGGCACATCCTGGCGATCTCGGACACCACGTCCTCGCAGGCGTCCAGCACCGGCTGGGTCTCCACGTCGAAGGTCATGGGCAGCCGGTCCGTCATGCTGATGCCGATCATGTGCATGATGATGTCCTTGGGGGCCTTGTCGGGCATGGCGTTGCCCAGGGTGTGCTTGATCTCCGCCGCGGCGGCCCAGCCGATGCGGTAGCCGGAGCGCATGCGGGTGATGCGCTGTATGCGCTCGTCGATGCGGTTCAGGCCGTAGGGCAGATAGCCGTAGGCCGCCACCCGGCCGTATGTAAACAGCGTGGCCGAGATCTTGCCCGCGCCGATGTCGATCAGCAGCCGGGCCTCGGGCGAGAGGATGTCCAGCCCCGCGCCCAGCGCCGAGGCCACGTCCGAGCGCACCAGCATGGCCTCCGCCGCGCCGGCCTCGATGGCGGCGTTCAGGAGGGCGTCCCGCTGCACCGGTCGGGCGAAGGGCTGGCAGGAGATGATGGTGCCGTAGTGGCGGCGCTTTTTGAGTATGTCGGAGCGCTGGAACAGCCAGTGGAACAGCCTTTCGGCATAGAAATTGTTCTCCAGCACGCCGTCGGAGAGCGGATAGTGCACCGATACGCCCTCGCAGGTGCGCCCGATCAGCCGCTGTGCGATCTCGCCCGCGCAGATGGGCGACATCTTGCCCTCCCGAAACGCCATCGCCGCCGGACAGTCCAGCACCGGCCCGCGCTTCAGCTCCGCCACGCGCACGTTCTGCGTGCCCAGATCTATGCCAATGTCCCATCGCATGGTCAATTACCCCCGTGCAATCATTCAATCTATTATAGCATATATTCCTCTGAATAAATCGAAGATAATTTGACAATCCATACGCGGCATTGAAAACAACGCGCCATGATACAGACGGGTGAGGATTGATTTTAATACAACAATATGCTATAATCAAGCCGCTGGAAATGGCAGGGCGAAAGCCCGGAAGCGCTCCCGCTGATCACAAAAGGCGGGAGGTGATGGCATGACAAACGTTGAATTGTTGGCGATTTTGATTGCCGTTGCAAGTCTCGTGATCTCTGTGTACAACAGAAATCGTAGATGAAAAGGGCCTCCGGGTAGTTAGCGGCTACTCGGAGGCTTTTTTACCGAGGTAAACACTTGGGCGGACCTCGAAAAACCTCACTTTGCCGCATACCTTACTTCGGAAAACCCTGTAAAACAAGGGTTCTTTACGAGGTAATGTTTGCGAAAACAGGGTTTTTCGAAGTTGCCTTGGGCGAAAGTGCTTCCCTGTCGCAAGACCATTATACAGCACCGGCGGCGGCGTGTCAAGCGCTGCCGCCACTTCAATTCTGATGTGCAAAGAGGGGGATCAATATGAACGAAGCGTTCGCGAGGACCGCCATGCTGCTGGGCGAGGAAGGCATGGCGCGCCTGGCGTGCGCCCGGGTGGCGGTGTTCGGCATCGGCGGCGTGGGCGGCCACGCGGCGGAGGCGCTGGCCCGCAGCGGCGTGGGGGCGCTGGAGCTGGTGGACGCCGACGTGGTCAGCCTGTCCAACCTGAACCGGCAGATCGTCGCCCTGCGCAGCACCGTGGACATGCCCAAGGTGGACGTCGCCGCCGCGCGCATCCGGGACATCAACCCGGACTGCGAAGTCACCCCCCGCAGGGTGTTCTTCGGCCCGGACACCGCCGGTCAGTTCGACTTTTCGCGCTATGACTACGTGGTGGACGCCATCGACACCGTGACCGGCAAGGTGCAGTTGATCCTCCGGGCCAAGGCGGCGGGCGTGCCAATTATCTGCGCCATGGGCGCGGGCAACAAGCTGGACCCCACCCGCTTCGAGGTGGCGGACATCCACGACACCGAGGTCTGCCCGCTGGCCCGGGTGATGCGCCGGGAGTGCCGCAGGCGCGGTATACGGGGCGTCAAGGTGGTCTACTCCAGGGAGGAGCCCGTTCAGACCGCCGCGCCCGCGGAGGGAAAGCCCGTGCCCGGCTCCACCGCCTTCGTTCCCGCCGTGGCGGGGATGGTGCTGGCGGGGGAGGTGGTCAAGGATATTGCTTTCAGAAGAATGGGAAATGGGGAATGGGAAATGGGAAATTGAGTGAGCCCGGCGGCGGGAAGCTTGAACCATATTCACAGGCAGAAGCAGGGACGACCTCTTTCGTCAGCCCTTCGGGCTGCCACCTTCCCCTGAAGGGAAAGGCAAAGGGAAGCGCATCCAAAAGCCTTCCCCTTCAGGGGAAGGTGGATTAATGCCACCAGGCATTAAGACGGAAGAGGTCGTAACCCCATTCCCCATTCCCCATTAAAAAAAGACCCATTGCCCTTAGCAATGAGCCAATCGGGAAGGTCGGATCAGAACAGATCGACCTTGCCCTCGATCTCCTTATTGACGACGTAGTACGCCTTGCCTTCCTGAGGCTTCACATAGATATCCAGAGTTTCGATATCGGTCAGCTTCTTGCCGGCGTCCTTCCACTCCTTCTTCACATTGGCCTCAACGGTGCTGAGCTCGACTTCCTGCTCGTTGAACTGCAGGAACATCTGCTGCTTCATCTTCGCCATGATTATATCCTCCTATTCTGAGTTATTCCGCATGCCTGCGGTACGCTTACAATATAACAAACGAAGGTGAATTTTTCAACCTTTTTTTTGTGAAAACGTCTAACGCGCTTTGAGCAAAATTAATAATCTGCGCCAGACAGTATTATCCATTTGTTGATGGTTTTAAGAAAAGAGGAAGCACAGCCGGGAAAATATAGCAAAAACCGGCTTGCGCCGGGCGTCGGAAGGCCGTATAATGGATGGGACAGGAGGCACGCAAATGGCATCGCTGACACGCAGGACGATCATGGACGCCTTCATCCGCCTGCTGGATGAGCGGCCCGTGAACAAGATCTCGGTCAAGGACATCGTGGAGGACTGCGGCATCAACCGCAACACGTTTTACTATCACTTTTCGGACATCCCGGAGCTGGTGGAGGAGATCGTGAAATCCGAGGCCGACGCCATCGTGGGCGCGGGGTCGGGCATATCTTCGCTGGAGGAGTGCGTGGAGGCCGCCATGCGCCACTGCAAGGAACACCGCCGCGCCATATGGCACATCTACAATTCCGCCAACCGGGACATCTACGAGCGCTACCTGATGGACATCTGCGACCATGTGGTCGTCAACTTCATCGACAACGCCCTGGCCGGGCGCAAGATCCCCGAAGCGGACAGGGCCGCCATCATACAGGGCTACAAGTGCGAGGTGTTCGGCTTCGTGACCGACTGGCTCAACCGGGGCATGACCGACGACATCGAGGCGGCGTTCCTCCGGCTGTGCGTGCTGCGCAAGGGCTTCACCGAGGAGATGTTCAGCCGGTCCTTGGCTGACGGGGGTTTTTGATATGCTTCATGCCATCATCGAGCGCTCCCGCCGCATCGTGTTCTTCGGCGGCGCGGGGGTGTCCACCGCCAGCGGCATCCCGGACTTTCGCTCCGACGACGGGCTGTACCGGCGGCGCTTCGGCGATCTGACGCCGGAGATGATATTGAGCCAGTCCTTCTTCTACCTGCACCCGGAGGCGTTCTTCGACTTCTACCGAAGCTACATGCTTCACCCGGAGGCCAGACCCAACGCCGCCCACCGCGCGCTGTACGAACTGGAAAGGCAGGACAAGCTCAGGGGCATCGTCACCCAGAACATCGACGGTCTGCACAAGGCCGCGGGCAACCGGCGGGTGTACGAGATCCACGGCAGCGTCCATGAAAACTACTGCATGGACTGCAACGCCTTCTACCCCATGGAGAAGATACTGCGTTCGCAGGGCATCCCCCGGTGCGAGCGCTGCGGCGGCGTGATCAAGCCCTGGGTGGTGCTCTACGGCGAGGCCCCGGACAAGTACACCTGCATGGGCGCGTGCCGGGAAATATCCAATTGTGACACGCTGATCGTCGCGGGGACCTCCCTGTCCGTGGAGCCCGCCGCCTCCTTCCTGGACTACTTCCACGGCAAGAACCTGGTGGTCATCAACCGGGAGCCCACCCCCGCCGACGACAGGGCCACGCTGGTGATACGGGGCGAAGTTGAGGAGGTCATGGCAGAATAAAAGGTTCATCACGGAAACTTGTGGGATGCGACTCCCTCCGTCTTGGCTTCGCCGAGCCACCTCCCTCGGGGAGGGAGGCTTCCATGCCGGTTTTACCGCCAAAAGGCCCCCGTCATGGCCCCCTCTCCGAGGGGGCTGTCAGCGAAGACTGGGGGAGTCCCTGCGTAATCCCACAGCTTTCCGTGAAGAGCCGAATAAAACGGGCGCTCGTTCGAGCGTCCGTTTTACTATGGTATGATCCTGCGCGCCTCCAGGTAGTAGCGTTTCTCGTTCGCCCCGCCCATGGAGAAGGTCTTGCGGGGCAGCACGCCCCACCGGCGGATGTAGCCGAACAGCTCCGACTTGCCGAGGGCCCGGGGCATGAAACCCATGGCGTCCGGGCGGCTGACCAGCCTCCGGAGAGCGTCGCCGCCGTGGATGTAGTCGATTTTCGCGCCGGGATGATCGGCCAGGTAGTCGTCCAGGAAATTCTGCAGCAGCCGGAGGGGGTGCGGCGTGGACCGGAAACGCCACTCGCGGGTCATGTCGAAGGCGATCAGGTCGTCGCCCGGGCCCTCGTCCGCGCCGTTGGCCGCGAGGTACGCCCGGTAGTCCGCGATCAGGGCCGCCGGGTCCACGCCGGTCAGCAGCCGGTGGATGGGCTCGAACACAAGCGCCGGACAGGCGAGGTTCACCAGCTCCACCATGGCATAGCGGGCGGGATGGTTCTCCCGCTCGGCGGGGGAAAGCGTCCCCTTAAGGTCCAGCCAGCACTGCTTCGCGGCGGCCAGAGAGTGGTTGCCGTCGCCCACGGCGTACAGCAGGCCGTCCGCCTTCGCGCTCAGCGCATCGACGGCGGCGAAAACACGTTGAACGTCCGCGTCCTCCACCGCCCAGCCGCGCAGGTGTCCGCCGCCCTGTATCAGCTCAAAGTCGTACAGCGAGCGCAGGGCCTGCCGCCGGGCGAGCAGCGGCTCGATGACGGTCATGCCGGGGTCGTCGATCAGCATCATCACGTGGGGCAGCTCCACCGCCGCGCCGGCGCGGATGCGCGCTCTCGGCGGCACGCGGCTGATCACCGTGCCCTCGGTGGGGCGGATCAGGGTCCTCGCGCCGGGGTTGAAGTCGTACCGGTCCAGGTCCAGACAGGCCATCAGGCCGGGCCGGACGCCGGAGGACGTGGTCCGCTCGGTGAGTATGAAGCCGTCGCGCACCGCCGTCTGCCAGACGCCGTTTCGCAGGTAGGCGTCCATGGTCGCGCGGATGGCCGGGATGCGGGTCGCGGATTCGTCAAGCCACGCCTCCGGAAGCGTCACCCGCAACGACGAGGGCGCGTCGCCCACGATCGCCTCCACTTCCCGCCAGTATTCCGGCTGGGCAGTGTACTGGTCGCAGGCGATCACGGACCACTTCGCCAGGTCGATGCCCGGGCGGGGGAGGAGGAGCGTTGATGTACACAGTGCGTTGGTCATGTGGGCCTCCGTGTTGTTTGGAGAATGGGAAATGGGAAATGGGAAATGGGAAATGAGGGTTACGACCCAGGGCGGACGCCAATTATGGCGTCCCTACGGGAGGTGCTGACGCGCATCCAAAAGCCTTCCCCTTCAGGGGAAGGTGGCAGCCCGAAGGGCTGACGGAAGAGGTCGTGCCCCGGATGCCCCGTGGGGAATCACAACAGTGGCGGCGGCAGCGGCACTCTGTAATTCCCCATTTCCCATTTCCAATTTAAAGGGACGCCGTCGGCGTCCCTTTATCTTACGGCATCAACAGTCTCACCCGGTACACCGGCGGGAGCGCTCTGAGCTTTTCCATCAGGGCGTCGCTGGGCTGGGTGGCCACGTCCAGCACGGTATAGGCGTAGACGCCGCGGGACTGGTTGACCATGTTTTCGATGTTCAGCCCCTCCTCGGACAGCACCTGTGTGATGCCGCCGATGACGTTGGGGATGTTCTTGTGCAGCACTGCCACGCGGGGCATGGTGGGCTTGCCCAGGGGGCAGTTGGGGTAGTTGCAGGCGTTGACGATGGAGCCGGTTTTGATGTAGTCGTTGACCTGCCGGGCCACCATGCGCACGCAGTTGTCCTCGCTCTCGGGGGTGGAGGCGCCCAGGTGGGGGGTCAGTATGACGTTGCGCTGCCCGATGAGCGCGGCCTCCGGGAAGTCGGTGACGTACACCCGCAGGGCGCCGGCATCCAGCGCGGCCTTGACGTCGGGGATGTTCACCAGCCCGCCGCGGGAGAAGTTCAAAAGCGCGGCGGAGCTCTTCATGCGGGAGAGCGCCGCGGCGTCGATCATGTCGCGGTTGGAGTCCATCAGCGGCACGTGCAGCGTGATGTAGTCGCTCTTCTCGATCACGTCCTCCAGCGACAGCGCGTGGCTGACCGCCCGGGACAGGTGCCAGGCGTGGTCTACGGAGATGTAGGGGTCGTAGCCCAGCACGTTCATACCCAGCGCCACGCCCGCGTTGGCCACCAGCACGCCGATGGCGCCCAGGCCCACCACGCCCAGGGTCTTGCCCTCGAGCTCCGGGCCGATGAAGCGGTTCTTGCCCGCCTCCACCTGCTTTTCCACGGTGGTCTCGCCGTCCTCGAGGGTCTTGCACCACTCGATGCCGTCGGAGATCTTCCGGGAGGCCAGCAAAAGGCCCGCCAGCACCAGCTCCTTGACGGCGTTGGCGTTCGCGCCGGGGGAGTTGAACACCACCACGCCGTGCTCGGCCATCTTGTCCAGCGGGATGTTGTTCACGCCCGCGCCGGCCCGGGCCACGCACAGCAGGTTGTCGTTGATGGGCATGTCGTGCAGGTTCGCCGAGCGCACCAGTATGGCGTCCGGGTTCTCCGCATCGGCGGTGACGTTGTATTCCCCGTTGGAGAGTATGCCGTGATAGACGGGGGAGATGGCGTTGATCTTCTTGACGTTGTACATCACTTGTTTTCAACCTCGAATTTCTTCATGAACTCGGCCAGCTTTTTCACACCCTCGATGGGCATGGCGTTGTAGATGCTGGCGCGGATGCCGCCCACCAGCCGGTGGCCCTTCAGGCTCACCATGCCCTCGGCGGCGGCAGCCTTGACGAAGGCGGCGTCCATCTCGGGGCTGGGGGTGGTGAAGGTGACGTTCATGCGGCTTCTGTACTTCGGGAGCACCGCGGCGCGATAGAATTTGGAATCGTCCAGAACGTCGTAGAGCAGCTTTGCCTTTTCGATGTTGACCTTCTCGATGGCCTCCACGCCGCCCTGGTCCCTGAGCCACTTCATGCACAGGCCCGCCATGTAGATGGCGAAGGTGGGCGGGGTGTTGAGCATGGAGCCCTTGTCGGTCATGACGGTCCAGTCGAACACCTTCGGGCAGGTGGGCTTCGCGCGGCCCAGCAGGTCCTTTCGGACGATCACGATGGTCAGCCCGGCGGGGCCGATGTTCTTCTGCGCGCCGGCGTAGGCCACGCCGAAGCGGTTGATGTCATAGACCTCGCTTAGGATATTGGAGGACATGTCCGCCGCCAGCGGCACGTCGCCGGTCTGCGGCAGCTCGGCATAGCGGGTGCCGAAGATGGTGTTGTTGGTGGTGATGTAGAAGTAGTCCGCCTTCGGGTTGAACTTTGCGCTGTCCAGCTCCGGGATGCGGATGTAGTTTTCCTCGCGGGAGGAGGCCACGCAGCGGACGTCGCCGTACTTCTTCGCCTCGACGAGCGCGCCGTGGGCGAAGTTGCCGGAATCCACGTAGTCGGCGCTGCCGCCCTCTGAGAGCAGGTTCAGCGGAACCGCCGCGAACTGGCCCGTCGCGCCGCCCTGCAAAAACAGCACGGAGTAGCTGTCCGGGATGTGCATGAGCGCGCGAAGCGTGGCTTCGGTCTCGTCAAAGATGTCCTGATAGGCCTTTGAGCGGTGGCTCATCTCCATCACCGACATGCCGGAGCCGTTGTAGCTGAGCATTTCCTCCGCCGCCCGGCGAAGCGCCGCCTCCGGCAGCATCGAGGGACCCGGCGCAAAATTGTACACGCGATTCATACTGATCTCCCCCTCGGGATATTATTTGAACACGGCATACTTCGCCGCGCATGGACTTCATTATAGTACACCGCTGATGTCAAATGCGTGTGACGCTTGAGTTAAATGTGTCTTTTGACGGAATACAGGCGTTTTCCGTGGGCGGAAAGATCGAACTGTGTTACTGGTCAGGAGTCAGAAATTGGAGTTTGTATGAGAGTGGAGAGTGAAGAGTGGAGAGTGGAGATATAGTTAGCCGCGCACATAGCATTGCGGGAATAACAACCAATGTTCCCGCGAATAGAGGTGCTTCGTGACAGGAAATCACGTCGCTTCGTTCTCAGGCATTCTTTACTTCCCGTTTCTCGGGGATGCTGAACGGTTACCGAACGCGGGATAAAATTAAGACATATGTCTGCGGGACGCTGTTGTTTTTAACCCGGGTGTGGTATAGTATCCAATGGAGTTTTTTATGACGGAGGGACTGCCTTGGCACGCGGTCAACGGGTATTCAGGACCACCATGCTGGTGACGGTGGTCATCATACTGAGCAAGGTTTCGGGCTTTATCCGGGACATGATACTGGCGAACTACTTCGGCACGGGCATGGCCAACGACGCCTACGTGTCGGCGTACAGCCTGTTCTATCTGCCGGTTTTGCTGTTCAATTCCTGCATATCGGCCACGCTGATCCCGCTGTACGTGCAGGAGCGGGAGCAGCAGAGCCTGCGGCACTCGAACCACTTCGCCTCCAACACCATCAACCTCTTCGCCCTGGCGGCTACCGTGATCTCGGCGCTGTTCTTCCTGCTGGCGCGGCCGCTGGTGCGGCTGATCTACGTGGGCTTCGACCCGGGCAAGACCGCCATGACGGTGGACCTGGTGCGCATCATGCTTCTGTCGCTGGTGTTCAACATCACCTCCATCAGCCTGGCGAGCCTGCTGAACGCCTCGGACAAGTACGTCGCCGCGCAGCTGACGGGCTTTCCGCTGAACCTGTGCGTGATCGTGGCGGCGGTGGTCTTCTCCGCGCGCTACGGCATACTGGCGGTGGGCTGGGGCGTGTTCGCGGCGAACATACTGCAATTCCTGATACTGATACCGTTTTTGAACGGCTGGTTCACGTGGACGCCGGTCCTGGACTTTTCGGACAGGCGCTTCCACCGGCTTTTGACGCTGGCGGGCCCGGCGATGCTGTCCATGGGCGTGAGCGAGCTGAACCACATGATCGATCACGCGCTGGCCTCGGGGCTGAACCCCGGCGACATCTCCGCCATGAGCTACGCCTACCGGCTGATCACCTTCCTGCTGGGAGTGTTGATGGTGCCGCTGACGACGATCATGTTCTCGAAGCTCAGCCGCCTGGCCGCCGGGCACGATGACAAGGGCATGCTGGAGGTGCTCAGGCGCTGCATACTGGTGATCGCGCTGGTGGCGCTGCCCATCGTGGCGGTGGCGGTGGTGATGTCCATGGACGTGATCAAGTTCGCCTACATGCGCGGGCGGTTCGACATGCACTCGGTGGAGGTCACCGCGGCCATACTGGTGTGCTACGTGGTGGGCGTGCCGGCCTTCGGGCTGCGCGACTTTTTAAGCCGCATGTTCCACGCCCTCCAGGACACGAAGACCCCCTTCCGGGTCTCCTGCCTGGTGGTGGCGCTGAACATCGTTTTAAACCTGATACTGCGGCGGATCATCGGGGCCCGGGGCCTGGCGCTGGCCACCTCCATCGCCGGGACGACGGGCATGTGCACCATGCTGATACTGCTGAAAAAGCGCTTCGGACGGCTGGGCCTCGGGGCCGCGCTGCCCGATCTTTTAAGGATCGTCGCGTCGGCGCTGATATGTATGGGCGTGTGCGCGCTGATGAACCGCGCCCTGCCGCCCGCCTTCGGCACCGGCCGGGTGTTCCTGCGGCTGGCGCTGTGCGCCGCGGCGTCGCTCACAGCCTATGCGCTTTCCTGCTTCGCCCTGCGCGTGCGCACGCTGCGCGTGTTCGCCGGGGAGGTTTTGCGCAGGCGGGGCCGGTAAGGGGTGACGGTGGGGGGACGCTGTCCCCCCACACCCCCCTGCCAAAGGGACTGAGCCCCTTTGGAAACCCCAATCGCCGCAAACAGGTTTGCGGCAGGGAAACGGGGGGACGCTGTCCCCCCACGCCCCCCTGCTCAGGGGATTGAATCCCCTGAGAACCCCCAGTCGCGCCGCTGGCGCGGCGCGGGGGAAATATTAAATGGGATTCTCAAGGGTCAATGACCCTTGAGCAGGGGTCCAGGGGGCGGCGCCCCCTGGCGTAACCCCCGGGAAGGAGCCACATGCAGGACGAGGAACGGGTCATCACCACGGGCTTCCGGGAGGAGGAGGACGCGGCGGAATTATCGCTGCGGCCGCATTCGCTGTCGGAATACTTTGGCCAGGAGAAAATCAAGCAGAGCCTGACGGTCTACATGCAGGCGGCGATCGCCCGGCGCGAGCCGCTGGACCACATACTGCTCTACGGCCCGCCGGGACTGGGCAAGACCACGCTGGCGGGGATCATCGCCTCGGAGATGGGGCACAACATCCGCGTGACCAGCGGCCCGGCCATCGAGCGCGCGGGGGATCTGGCGTCGATACTGACGAACCTGAACGCGGGCGACGTGCTGTTCATCGACGAGATCCACCGCCTCTCCCACCAGGTGGAGGAGGTGCTCTACCCCGCCATGGAGGACTACGCGCTGGACATCATGATCGGCAAGGGGCCGTCGGCCCGGTCGATCCGGCTGGACCTGCCGAAGTTCACGCTGATCGGGGCCACCACCCGGGCGGGCATGCTGACCAGCCCCCTGCGGGACCGGTTCGGCATCACCTTCCGGCTGGAGCTGTACACGCCGGAGCAGCTCTCGGTGATCGTGCGCCGGTCGGCCAACATCCTGAAGATCAACTGCGACCGCGACGGCGCGCTGGAGATCGCCAGCCGGTCGCGCGGCACGCCCCGCATCGCCAACCGGCTGATCCGCCGGGTGCGCGACTTCGCCCAGGTCAAGGGCGACGGCGCCATCACCGTGGACATCGCCCGGGAGGCGCTCGATATGCTGGAGGTGGACGAACTGGGGCTGGATCACGTGGACCGCACCATGCTCATGACCATGATCAGGAAGTTCGGCGGCGGGCCCGTGGGGCTGGACACCCTGGCGGCCTCCACCGGCGAAGACGCCAGCACCATCGAGGATGTGTACGAGCCCTACCTCCTACAGCTGGGCTTTTTGATGCGCACCCCCCGGGGCCGCGTCTGCACCCAGGCCGCCTACGACCACATGGGCGTGAAGATGGCCCGTCCTCAGGGTGAGGGCAATGAACAGATGAAGATGGAGTTCTGAGGGCGCGGATGTATTGACACATCGGGCCGCAGCTGATATATTGGTGTCGTGAAGGAGGCGTGCCGAATGGATAAAGAGAATGTCATTTCACTGGATAAGCAGGATGTTGACAAGGCGCTGCTTCATGCGCTTGAGCGCGGCATCAACGATATGGAAAACGGCCAGGAGCTTCCCCTGAAGGAAGCCATGGACAGGGTTCGCGGGATTCGCGCGGACCGCAAGACAATGATGCTATAAGGACATCTTTTCGCCGTCGCTGATCTTCTTTGTCGTCATTGATGATACGATTCATGTGTTGCGCGTTCTGCGGGAGGAACGGAACTGGCGCAGGCTGCTGGAGAACAAACAGCGGTACGGCTATCTGTAAAAGGGAAAAACCTATGAAATTGTCCGACTTTATGTACGATTTGCCGGAGGAGCGCATCGCGCAGACCCCGGTGGAGCCCCGGGACCACAGCCGTTTGCTGGTGGTGCACCGGGACACGGGAGAGATCGAGCACCGGCATTTCTACGACGTGATCGACTACTTAAACCCCGGCGACTGCCTGGTGATCAACGAGACGAAGGTCATCCCGGCGCGGCTGTACGGGGAACGCCCGACAGGTGGAGCGTGCGAGGTGCTACTGCTCAAACAGGTGGGCCCGAAGCGCTGGGAGACGCTGGTGCGCCCGGGGAAGAAGCTGAAGCCCGGCGCGGAGGTGATCTTCGGCGGCGGCCGGCTGAGAGGCCGGGTGCTGGAGAGCACCGACGCGGGCGGGCGCATCGTGGAATTCGAGTGCGAGGGCACCTTTGAGGCGGCGCTGGACGCGCTGGGCGAAATGCCCCTGCCGCCCTACATTCACGAGAAGTTGCAGGACCGCGACCGCTACCAGACCGTCTACGCGAAGCAGGACGGCAGCGCCGCCGCGCCCACCGCGGGGCTGCACTTCACGCCGGAGCTCATGGCGCGCATCCGGGAAAAGGGCATCGACATCGTGCCGGTGCTGCTGCATGTGGGCCTGGGCACCTTCCGCCCGGTGAAGGCGGAGAACATCGAGGACCACGAGATGCACACCGAGTACTTCGAGGTCACCGAAGACGCCGCCGAGCGCATCAACGCCGCCCGGGCGCGCGGGGGCCGGGTGGTCGCCGTGGGCACCACCAGCGTGCGCACCCTGGAGTCCGCCGCGGCGGGTGGCAGGGTTCGGGCCATGCGGGGCGACACCAACATATTCATCAGGCCCGGCTACCGCTTTCAGATGGTGGACGCCCTCATCACCAACTTCCACCTGCCCGGCTCGACGCTGGTGATGCTGGTCTCCGCGTTCTACGACCGTGAGCGCATACTCGACGCCTACCGTCTGGCCGTGCGGGAGAACTACCGGTTCTTCTCGTTCGGCGACGCGATGCTGATTGAGTGATTTTGTAGGGACGCCATAATTGGCGTCCGCCGATGATGCGCCCCCTCAGTCAGCTACGCTGACAGCTCCCCCTGCGCAGGGGAGCCTGAGCCCGTCGTAGGGACGCCATAATTGGCGTCCGCCCACATATGGCGACGGAGAAGCCTGAACGGCTTCTCCGTCGTCATATGTATGTACGTTACCTGCGGGCGGGCTCTGCCCTCCCGAGGGGAAACTGGGCGATGCGCAGGGCGGTGGCGCCGTAGGGGATCAGCTCGATCACCTGGGCGCGGGCGGGGTCGATGCGGGGCACCATGGGCACGTTGGCGCAACTGCCGCCGTCCATGGGCCAGTCGATGGGCACGGCCTTGACCAGCACGTTCACCGGCGCCTCACCCTTGCCGAAGGCGGCGGGAACGTCGTCATACACGGCCTTCATGGGCTCCTCCCGGATCAGCGCCCAGTTCCAGTCGTCCCCGGTGGACGCCCGGCGGCTGCCGTCGGGCAGGGTCTCCCAGTCCTCGTTGGGCTGCCAGGCCATCAGCAGCGGTCCCAGCTCCACCGCGCCGGACTGGTGGTACCACTTGGTCACCCGGGGCACGGTGGGCAGCTCCAGCCGCACCACGTCGCCGGTGCGCCAGCGCCGCCGCACGCAGGAGGTTTCGCCGGAACGCACCTGCATGATCTCGCCGTCGGGCAGGAAGATCATGGGCTGCCGCGCCCAGAAGGGCACCCGCAGGTACAGCGGGAACTCGCAGGGCTGCCTGACGGAGACCTCGATCTCCACCGACTGCGCGAAGGGATAGCCGCCGGACACCTTCACCCGCACGGGCACGCTGCCCACGACGGCCCGCACCGCGCAGGGCGCGTAGCTGACGGCCTGCAGGCCGCCGTCGGAGGTCATGTACCACTGGGCGGCCGCGAAGCCCGGCCAGCCCTGCTGGAGATCCGTGGGGTAGCCCAGGGGGGCCTCCTCATCGGTGAACAGGTTGGCACGGTCCTCCAGGTTGTAAAAGTGGCGCGCTTCCTCGGAGACCTTCACCTGGTTGACCTGCTGGCACTGCTGGTTCAGCGTCATGTCGGCGGTGAAGGCGGCGGGCAGGGCGTTGTAGGCGATCTTCTCCAGGATGTCGGCGTATTCCGGGGCGAAGTCCCCCAGCCCCAGCAGCGTCTCGAGGGAGCGCATCAGCTCCGCCACCGCGCCGGTGTCCACGCCCTGGGTGGGGTTGGAGCCGTTTAAGTGGGCGTCGCAGGAGAACATGCCGTTGGCCAGGCCGTGGTACTTCATCAGCTTTTCCCAGCCGAAGCGGAAGCCGCCCTGCTCCTTGAAGCCGGACTTGATCAGGTTGATCACGCCGGGGGTCTTCAGACCCATGGCGATGTTGACGCCCTGAGACAGGTGATACTGGGTGTGGAAATAGGGCCGCTTGTCGCCCTCCAGCGCCTCGTTGCGCTCCTCCTCCAGCGCCTCGCGCAGCCGGGACCACTTGAGGGACTTGTTCATGGGCATGGTGTTGGAGAAGGTGTGGAAGTAGGTGGGCCAGTCCAGGGTCTGCTCCCGCAGCCGCCTGCACAGCTCCAGCAGGTGCTTCTGCCCCGTGAGGTTGTACAGCCACAGCGCCAGCTCCATGTTGTCGCCGCCCCGGGCCACGGACCACTCCCTGAGCGGATGATTTGCCAGGTTCAGATACTGGTATTTGAAGAATTTATCCATCAGCACCAGCGCGCGGCGGTCGTTTTCGGCGGCGAAGTAGTGCCGAAGCGCCCGGAGCGCCGCCACCAGGGGCCAGGTGTCGGCGTTGTCCCCGGGGCCGAACCAGCCGTCCTCGCGCTGGCTGGCGATGAGCGCCTCGATGTGCCAGCGCGCCCGGTCCCTGAGGACGCCGTCGTCCAGCGTCCAGGCCAGCAGCACCAGCCCGTCCAGGCGGCACAGCGTGGCGACGTCCATCGTCTGGGGCCAGAGCGCGTCCAGCCGGGCCTTCGCGGCCTCCGCCTGGGTGGTCAGCTGGTCCAGCAGCCAGCCCTCCGGCCGGATCGCGCCCAGCGGCAGCGGGGACAGCGCGTTGGGCGTCAGCGGCGCGCGGTTGAAGATGGGTTTCATAGATACACCTCTTACTCGAATATCCTGTATTCACACTCAATGCGTCCGTTGTAGTAGCGGCGGCGGCGCGTGGCGCGGCGTCCGTACTCGCGCTCGAAGCCCATGTCCGCGGAGAAGGCGCACAGCTTCCAGCCGGGATGCCGCTTTTGCAGCGCCCCGAGCTGCTTCGCCACCGCGTGGGCGGCGCGGAGGTTGTCCAGCCGCTCGCCGTAGGGGGGATTGGCGATGAACACACCTTGTTCGCCGGACAGGTTCACGTCCCGCATGTCCCGGACCTCCAGCTCAATGCGCCCGGCAAGCCCCGCCTGCTTCAGATGGCGGCGGGCCAGCTCGATGGCCTCGGGGTCGATGTCGCTGCCGGCGATGTGGATGGGCCTTTTTGCCCCCTCCTCGTACTTCAGCCGGGCTTCCCTTCGGATGTCGTTCAAGGCCTCTATGGGCACGCAGGGCCAGGCCTCCATGGCGAACCTGCGGGTCAGACCGGGGGCGCGGTTCATGGCGATGAAGGCGGCCTCGATGAGGATCGTGCCAGTGCCGCAGCAGGGATCGTACAGCCGCTGCCACGGGTGCCAGGGGCTTTGAAGCACCAGCGCCGCCGCCAGGGTCTCCCGCAGCGGGGCCTCGCCGTTCCAGGTGCGGTAGCCGCGCTTGGACAGCGGCTCCCCGGAGGTGTCCACGGCCACGGTGACCAGGTCGTTGCGTATGGAGATGTCGATCTGGAAGGTCACACCGGTCTCGCTGAACCAGTCCACGTGATAGGCGGACTTCATGCGCTCCACCATGGCGCGCTTGCCGATCTTCTGAACGTCCGACGGGCTCATCAATTGCGACTTGACGCACTTGGCGCGGATGGGGAAGGCGGCGTCCTCCGGCATCAGCTTTTCCCACTCGACGGCCTTGACGCCCTGGAACAGCTCCTCATACGTGCGGGCCTCGAACTGCGCCATCACCAGCATCACGCGGTCGCAGGTGCGCAGCCACAGGTTGGCCCGGAAGGCGTCGGCGAAGTCGCCCTCGAACATCGCCCCGCCCACGTCCATCACCCGGACGTTCTGCATGCCCATGTGCTTCAGGTCCCGCCCGGTCATGCCCTCCATGCCGAAGGCGGCGCTTGCGATCCACTTCATCTGTCGAAACAAACCTTTCCGCGCTTTGTCAATTCCAAAAATTTCCCCAAAAATAATTATAATTAAAAAAAGCCCATTATTCAAGGGATTTGGAGGCGGTTGACGGCAACAATTCAAAACTTAATGTAATTGCGCCATCCGGCGGGCGATCAGGGGATCGCCCCTACGCCTCACATAACCCCTACTCCCTACTGCCTGCTCCCTACTCCCTCACCACCCCCTTGCCTTATCCCGAAACGCCTGCTATAATAATAGGTAATTTCGAGGGAAGGGAAACGCTGACATGGAGAACATTTACGCCCGGGCCGCGGGGGAGATCGCGCGGGAAGCGGGGCAGTTTCTGAAGCACTTTTCGGACGGCCACAGGCTGGCGGTGGAGAACAAGGGCTGCGACTTCGACTTCGTGACCAACGCCGACCGGGAGTCCCAGCGGCTGATCGCGTCCCGCCTGAAGGTGCGCTTTCCGGAGCACCGCTTCGTGGGCGAGGAGGACGGCCTGTCCGATGCCGAGGTGGCCGGGATCCTCAACAGCGGCGACTTCTGCTGGGTGTGCGACCCGCTGGACGGCACGGTCAATTACATCCACCATCTGGGGCTGTACGCCACCTCCATCGGGCTGGTGAAGGACGGCGTCGCCGTCGCCGGGGCCATTTACCTGCCGGAGAGGGATGAGCTGTTCGTCGCCGCCCGGGGCGAGGGCGCTTATCTGAACGGCAAGCCCATCCGCACCACCGGCTGCGCGGACCTGCGCCACGCCTTCGTGTCCGCGGACGTGGCGGCCGCCGACCTGTCCCGGCGGGAGGGCAACCTGGAGCGCATCAAGCGCGTGGGGCTGGCCGTGGGCGGCCTGCGCATTGAGGGCTCCGCCTGCGTGTGCATCGCCCAGACCGCCTGCGGGCGGCAGGACGCCTACTGGAACCTGGGCCTGCACGCCTGGGACGTGGCGGCGGGCATCGTGATCCTGGAGGAGGCCGGCGGCGCGGTGGCGAACGTGTTCGCGGAGCCCTTCAGCTTTGACATGAAGGGCGGCTTCCTGTGCGCGGCCTCCGGGCGGCTCGTGGAGGCCTTCGGCGAGGTCGTGAAGCGGTGAAGGGGTTCAAGGATCGCTGGCTCGCCCCGCCGGAGCCGGACTACGCCGCGGCGGGGGACCTGCTGCGGGTCGTCTGCATACTGATGGTGGGATGGTATCACATCTGGCAGCAGTCCTGGCTGGGCCCCGCGCTGAAGCTCGGCGGGCGCTGGCTGGACTTCACCCCCGGCGTGCGCGCGGGCTACATGTTCGTGGACATGATGCTGGCGCTGTCGGGATTTCTGTGCTACCTGCCCTACGCCAACGGAAAGGCGCGCCCCGCCGGGGAATTCTACCTGCGGCGGGCGCTGAGGATACTGCCCAGCTACTGGCTGTGCCTGACGGTGATGCTGGTCTTTGCGCTGAGGGACCCCGGCTTCACCGACGCGCCCCGGCTGTGGCTGGACCTGCTGGCCCACCTGGGGTTCGTGCAGAACCTGTGGGGCTTCTCCTACACCGCCACCCGCATGAACGTGGTGCTCTGGACGCTGGCGGTGGAGGTGCAGTTCTACCTGCTGCTGCCCGTGCTGGCCCCGGTGTTCAAAAAGCGCCCCCTGCTCACCTACGCCGCGCTGACCGGGGCGGGGCTGAGCTTCATGTTCCTGTGGACGGCGCCCATGCAGGACACCACGCTGTACGTGAACCGCCTGCCCAACATGCTCGTGGTGTACGCCAACGGCATGCTGGCGGCCCATGTGTACGCCCGGCTGTGCAGGGTGGAGAAGCGGCGCGGCTGGATCGCGGCGGCGGGGCTCGCGCTCTCGGTGGTCGCCGTGTGGACCGCGTGGCTCATACTGACGCGCCAGGCCCGGGTGTCGGGCTACGACGCCCTGCGGCTGGGGCAGCTCAGGTGGCGCTGGCTGTTCTCGCTGTGCGCGTCGGCGTTTTTGCTGGGGGGCAGCGTGACCTTTGCGCCCATACGCGCCGTGATCTCCAACCGCGCCATACGGTTTCTGTCGGGCGTGTCCTTCAACTTCTATATCTGGCACCAGTGGCTGGCGGTGATGCTCAAGAGGTGGCGCATCCCCGCCTATCAGGCCACCGAGAACCCCAACATGGCCGGGGAGATGCCCTGGCAGCTCCACTATACCCTTCTGTGCTTTGCCGCGGCGCTGGTGCTGGCGGCGCTGGTCACATATCTGGTCGAGAAGCCCGGCGCGAAGCTGGGCAGAAGGCTGTATCAAAGGATCAGGGACCGGAAAGCCTCCATTTAACCTTGACGCACGGGGATTTTTTGCCGATTTGGAGCATGTTCGCCGGGGCGTAACCATTAAAGTAACGATATGCTGCTATAATAAAGAAGAATATTAATAGGTACGATCGGTGCAATGGGCACAGGCTGCCGCGTCCGTCGCCCGGACCGGTCGATGCTCCGCATGCCTCCCCGCGGCGTGCCGTCTGTCGCTGCGTTTTTCTTGTTTTTGTCAAGATTGCGGACCTTTCGTAAACCCGCCGCGATTGACAGCATTTTTGCCGGGGTGTATAATGGTAACGGTTAAAAATGCGGAAAAATGCTTTATGCCTGCGCGGATAAGGCTTCGTTTTGTATACAGGCGGGGCGTTACCGTCCGGAGGAGGCGCTTCGTGGGATACCGGGGCGGGCGCAGTGCCCGATCCGGCGGAAAGGCGCAAAAATGAAAAAACACCTTTCGACAATACTGCTGGTATTCATACTGCTGCTGGGCATAGCGATACTGCTGTATCCGACGTTGAGCGACTACTACAATTCCTTCCATCAATCCCGCGCCATCGCCAGCTACATCGAGCAGATGGAAGCGGTGGACCCGATGGACTACGAAAAGGAATGGGATCGGGCAAGGGCCTACAACGAGGCGCTGACGAAAAAGCCCAATCGCTTTCTGCTCAGCGAGGAGGACTACGCATACTACGAGAGCCTGCTGAACCTGACGGGGTCCGGCATCATGGGCTACATCGAGGTGCCGAAGATCGACTGCACGCTGCCGATCTACCACGGCACGGACGAGGCGGTTTTGCAGATCGCCATCGGCCACATCGAGGGCACCAGCCTGCCCATCGGCGAGCCCGGCACCCACGCCGTGCTCTCGGGCCACAGGGGCCTGCCCAGCGCCAAGCTGTTCACCGATCTGGACAAGATGGAGATCGGCGACCTGTTCGTCATTCGCGTGCTGGACGAGATCATGACCTACGAGATCGATCAGATACTGATCGTGCTGCCCGAGGAACTGGACGCCCTGGCCATCGACCCCGAGCAGGATTACTGCACGCTGGTTACCTGCACCCCCTACGGCGTGAACACCCACCGCCTGCTGGTGCGCGGCCACCGCACGGAAAACGCCGAGCTGGAGAAGATCATCAAGGTCGTGGCCGACGCCACGCAGATCGATCCCCGGCTGATGGCGCCGATCTTCGCAGCGCCCATGCTGCTGGTGCTGTTCATCATCATGATGATCTCCACCGGGCGCAGAAATCGCAGGATCAAGCGCGGATGACGGGCCGGAAGAACGGATTCGGAGGCGTCAATGGCAGGAAAGGGAACGCGCCTGAGCGCGCGCCGCGCCTGGATCAGGCGGAGGCAGAGCGACTGGGCGCCTTCGGCTGAAAACGCGGAGAGGGAGATACGGCGCACGCGCAAGGCGCGCTACCGCCGCCACCGGCAGAACGTGTTCATGTTCATCGTGGCGCTTTCGCTGGCGCTGGGCTATCTGGTTTACAGCCAGGGCTTTATGCTGGTCAAAATCGAGGGCACGGGCATGAGCCCCACGCTGCAAAGCGGCGCCATGGTGCTCTGCTTCAGGCAGACGACGCTGGACAAGCTGGCGGGCATCATCCCCGAGGACATGCGCCGCGTCGGCCGCAACGACCTGGTGCTCATCAACTACAACGTGCCGCCGGACGGCGAAACCTACAGGCGGATGCGCTCCGCGATGCTGGTCAAGCGCGTCATCGGCCTGGGCGGCGATCAGATCGACACCGGCGGGGATGAGATCATTGTCAATCGGGAGGAAACCGCCGGAAGGCTGATATACAGCGATCTGGTGTATCCCGTGGTGGTGCCCACCGGGCGCATGTACGCCCTGGGCGACAACCGGTCGCTCTCGGTGGACAGCCGCCAGCGCAGCTTCGGCATGGTGGCGGAGGCGGACGTGATCGCGCGTCCGGTGCTGGTGGTCTGGCCGGTGTACGCCATGGGCCTGGTGGAATGATGCTATGACAAAGGCGATAAGTATACTGATCGCGGTGATATTGATCTCCGCAATCGCGATGCTGCTCTACCCCACGGTCAGCGACCAGTACAGTCAGTTCCTCAACAACCGCAGGATACTCTCCTACACCCGCCAGGTGGATGCCGTCGATCCCACGGCCGGCACGGAGATGATGGCCGCGGCGCGTGCGTACAATGAAGAGATCAGGAACACGGACATCAAGGATGCCTTCGATGCGGCCGCCACGGACTCCTCGGCGGAGTATCAGTCCCTGCTCAATCCCAACGGGGACGGCATCATGGGGATCATCGAAATACCCAAAATCGGCGTCCGGCTGCCGGTCTATCACGGCACCGGGGACGTCGGGCTTTCGCAGGGCGCGGGGCACATGGAGGGCACCAGCCTGCCGGTGGGCGGCGAGAACACCCACTGCGGCATCGCCGGCCACAGGGGCCTGCCCAGCGCGAAGCTGTTTTCCGATCTGGACCAGATACAGCGCGGCGACGTGATCTATCTGAACGTGCTGGGCGAGTTGCTGGTCTATCAGGTGGATCAGATCTCGGTAGTGCTGCCCCATGAGATGGAGTACATGTCCATCATCGAGGGCGGGGATTACCTGACGCTGGTCACCTGCACGCCCTACGGCGTGAACAGCCACCGGCTCCTGGTGCGCGGGGTGCGCTCCAATCTGGAGGACCTGGTGGACGTGCTGGCCCTGGGGGACAGCGCTGAAAGGACACCGGACTGGCAGGGCGCGCTGGTGTGCGCCGCGCCGGTTTTCGCGGTCGGGCTGCTGCTGATGCTGCTGATCCGGCCCAAACGCAAATATGGCCTGAAGAATCCGAAACGATGACATAATGGGGGATGCTGGTATGACAAAGAGGATTCGGAAACTGCTGGGATATCTGTTGATCGCATGCCTGCTGCTGTCCGGCGTTTCCGCGCTGGCGGAGACGGGCACGATTGCCTTCACAGTGCCCAAGGACGAGGAGAAGGGCTTCAAGAATCTCAAGGATATTGAATTTGAGATATACCGCGTCGCAGAGCCCACAGGCGAACACACCTCGTGGGGACCCACGGAGGAGTTTACGATCCTGAAGGATGACTTTGCCGTGGACAAAAAGGACGCATGGACGACCGAAGAGGTCAACGCCATGATCGGCAAGATCGAGGCGGTGCTCAACGGCAAGACCCCCGTCACGCCCTATGTCGAGAACAAGAAGACGGATGAGTCGGGCACCATTGTCTATAAGGACCTTGAAGCCGGCATCTATTACATCAGGAAGAACGCGAACTCTCGGCCGAAGAAGCTGTCCGTCGCGGGTTCTCTGATCGCCGTGCCCTCTCTGGGCGAGCCGGAGCCCTACAATCTGACCGTGACCGCCAAGCGCGATTACCAGACGCCCGGGAAGACCGCGATCACGGTCACCAAGGTCTGGGACGATGACGACGACTTCGACGAGCTCCAGCCGCAGTCCATCAAGGTGACGCTGTACAGGCAGAAGAACGGCGCGAACGAAGAAAAGGTGGAAACCGTCACCATCAATAAGCCGAAGGAGGGGGGCGCGTGGACCTACAAATGGACCGCCCTCGACGCTGAGGATGAGGATGGGAATACCTATACATACAGGGTCGATGAGGATGCGGTCGACGGTTATACCAAGACCGTAAACGACTATACGATCACCAACAAGCATACCCCTGAATACGGCGCTATCCAGGTGAAGAAGACCGTGTACAAGGACGGCCAGCCGGTGCTCTCCGCGCCCGTGGACGGCATTTACAAGTTCTCCATTACCGGCCCCTCCGAGCATCCCAAGAGCAAGAACTATCTCAACGGCATGACCTTCCAAATCTCCGTTAACGGCACTGATCCGAACGCTACCAACAGCTGGTCCTACGATAAGCTGATGCCCGGCACCTACAAGATCAAGGAGATTACCGACGGTCTGCCCAAGGGCATGAAGGCGAAGGAGGGCGTCGAGCGCGAGGTCAAGATCACGGCGGGCACGACGCGGGAGAATCCGGTGCAGGTCAGCTTCGTCAACGACCAGACTACCGGCAGCCTGAAGATCGTAAAGAGCGTGACTTATGGCGGACAATCCACCACCGGCAAAGAGGTGGACGGCACCTACCATTTCACCGTGGTGGGTCCGAGCTATCCCAACGGAACGGATGTCACGATCAAGATCACCAATGGCAAGAGCAATTCCGTCCAACTGAACGATCTGATATTCGGACAGTACAAGGTTGTCGAGGACAAGAGCAAGATACCTGAAAAAAATCCCAAAGTGTCCTATGCGTCGGGCGACGACGGCAAGGAGAAGGAGCTGACGGTTTCAAATAACGCCAACAATCCGCTGACCTTTGAGTTTGTCAACAACCGTCCCACCCCGCCGCCGACGACCGCGCCCACGCCGACGCCCGTGCCCACGCCGACGCCCGTACCCACGCCGACGCCTGAAGTGACCCCGACCCCGACGCCGACCCCGACGCCCCCGCCGGAGGTCAACGTCAGTGGCGCGAAGATCTGGCACGACGATAACAACACCCACGACACCCGCCCGGATTCCATCGTCGTCGCGCTGATGCGAAACGACACGGAGATCCAGAGGATCACCGTCAGTGGCAGCAAGAGCGCCGGCCGCTGGAATTATAGCTTCGGCAATCTGCCCAAGCTGGATGCCAACGGCGCATCGTACGATTACACCGTGAAGGAGATCGATACCCCGGAGGGCTACAAAGATCCCAAGACCGTCGGCAAAACCAGCATCATCAACGAGCTGATTCCCAGTACGCCCAAGGAGTACACCAGCCTGAGCGGCCGCAAGGATTGGAAGGACGATGACGACACGGAAAAGAAGCGCCCGAATTACATCGTCGTCAACCTGATGCGCAACGGCAGAAAGGTCGAGAGCCGCACCGTCACCGCGGCCAACGGCTGGCAGTTCACCTTCCAGAACATCCCGGTGGACGACGGCTACAACAACAAATACACCTACACCCTGACAGAGGACGCCGTGACCGGCTATTCTGGCCGCGTGGAGGACCTCATCGTGACCAACAGCCTGCGCCCCGCAAAGAAGGAGCTGACGGAGCTGGGCGTGTACGGCACGCCGCTGGCCGGCTTCAACGAGGAGGAGCTGGAGGACATGATGGAGCTGAGCGATTACGGCACGCCGCTGTGGGGCCGTCCGCTCAAGACCGGCGACGAGCTGCCGCTGTATCCCATCGTGTTCGGCGGGATCGGCGCGGCTGCGCTGATCGCCCTGATCGTGCTGGTGGTCGTCAACAAGAAGCGCAAGAACAATACGGTATAAACCAACATCCCTGTGATGCCGCGTCCTGTGGCGCGGCATCATTTGTGAAAACCGCTTTCAAGGATATCAAGTATGAAGATTCTCAAGGTGCTGCTGATTCTGATCGCTGTGGCGTGCATCGGCGTGGCGCTGTCCTACCCCATCCGCTACAAGCTGGAGCTGGACAGCAACAACAACGAGCTGGAGGAGCTGTCCAATATGCGCCGAAAGGTCATGGAGGAGCAGCACATCGGCATGGACGCCGAAGCGCAGACGCCTGAGGCGGCGCCCCCCGAACAGGCGCAGGCCCCGGAGACGACCGGAGAACCGGCCCCGGAGACCCCCGCACAGACGGAGGCTGCCCAGCCGGAAGCCCCCGCGGCGACGGAGGCGGCGCAGCCGCAGCCGGAAACGGTGACCCAGCCGCCGGAGATGCCCGCCCAAACGGAGGAAGCCGCACAGCCGGAGGCGCCCGCGGCGACGGAGACGGCGCAGCCGCAGCCCGACACGGTGACCCAGCCGCCGGAGATGCCCGCGCAGAAGGAAGCCGCACAGCCGGAGGCCGCACAGACGGAGGCGGCGGCACAGCCGCCCGAGAGGGACGCGGTCACCGCGCCGCCGGTCACGCCGACGCCGGGCATCATGGACCTATTGCTGGACGACGCCTTCATATCGACGCCGACGCCGCGCGCCACCAGCACGCCGACGCCGACGCCCGGGCCCAGCCCCTCGCCCACGCCGGACCGCAGCATCCGCAACGGCCCGTCCACCTACAAGGACAAGCAGAAGATCAGGCTGGACGAGAACAGCATACTGCCGGAGCTGAAGGACATCTACGCGCTGAACAACGACCTGGTGGGCTGGCTCTACATCGACGACACCAACATCGACTATCCGGTGGTGCAGTCCGACGATCGCACGTTCTATCTCAGCCACGATTTCTACGGCAGGAGCAACGCCAACGGCCAGATCATACTGGAGGACAAGTGCGACCCCTACACCCCCAGCTACAATCTGGTGCTGAGCGGCCACCACATGAACAGCGGCGCGATGTTCGGACGCCTGGGTAAATACAAGGACAAGGCCTACTGGGAGACCCACAAGATCGTGGAGTTCGACACGCTGATGGCGCGCAAGCGCTACGTCATATTCGGCGCGTTCTACTCCGCCGACTACAACGAAAACGAAGAGGGCTTCCGTTACAGCGCGGACATACAGTACAAGATGGACGCCGATATGTGGCTTGATGAGATCAAGGCCAACCAAATCTATGACACCGGCGTGAAGGTCGAGTTCGGGGACGAATTCATCACACTGACCACCTGCGACCACTCAAGGCGGCACAACGGGCGCTTTGTGGTGGTGGCGCGGCGCATTCGGGAAGGAGAGAAGATCCTATGAAGAGACTGATTGCTCTGGTTTTGGCAGGTCTGATGGCGCTTGGCGGCGCATGTCTCGCGGCGGAGTGGCCCCAGGGCCGCAGCGCGGCGCAGCCCTATTCCCAGCTGCCCGAGGTGAATCTGTCGGAGACGATAGGCTACATCATGCTGTTCCCGCGCGCCAAGCTGCCGGCCTCCCGCTTCTGCAACGTGCTGGCCATGTTCCTGCCCCGCGAGGATCTGGAGCTGGGCGAGGGCATGGTGCACCTGTATGAAAAGGTGGAGGGCGAAGAGGAGCCCGTGGAGGTCTGCAGCGTGGACTTCACGGACAAGGACAGCGTGCAGATTCGCACCATGAACGAGAGCGAGCTTCGGGATCTCATGTGGGGCGGCGGCTGCGTGGTGGAGATGAAGCTGTCCAAGAGCCTCGAATTCGGCGGCGAAAACAGCCACAATTACTATGTGCTGATGGATCCCGGCTGCTTCACCGCCCAGGGCGGCAAGCTCGACAGCCTGCAGATCTCCGGCGACGAGGCCTGGGTGCCCGTGATCGGCGGCGACTACGGCGTCTCCGGCCTGTACTACATCGACGCCGAGCCGGTCGATCCGGAGGCGGAGGATCAGGAGGACGACGAGGACCTGGAGAACCTGCCCGGAATCACGGACGTCGTCGTGGAGCCCGAGGCGGAAGCGGGCGAGGAAGGCGACAAGGAAGCCGGGGACGACAAGGAAGCCGGGGACGACAAGGATACCGGGGACAAAAAGGACGAGAAGGACGCCAAGGACGAGAAGGACGCCAAGGACGAGAAGGACGACAAGGACGAGAAGGACGACAAGGACGCCGCCGCCAAGGATGCCGGCGAGACCGGCGAGGACGGCGAGGAAGTAACGGAGGAGGAGGGCCCCATCGATCCCTCCCAGTACGTGATCAAGCCCGACGTCGGCGACAAGGTGTTCTTCGACCTCGTGATCGGCGGCGACGCCGTGCTGGCCGTGCTGTACAGCGACAACGGCTCCGTCGAGTTCGACGCGATCGAGTACACGCAGTCCGGCCCCGTGCGGGGCACCGTGACCGGCGAGGACGTCCAGTGGGGCGTGGCGTTCTATGACGCTAACGACTACATCTTCGACACCCTTGATTTCTCCTATTGATACCGGAAATCGCATGACACGCCGTGTCCGAAGGATCGGGCACGGTGGTTTTTTTTGTGACGGAAGTGTGATGCAGCCGGTAAAAGAATGGGGCACTTATGTACAAATATGGACAGGTATTTCAAACTGTGTTATAATATGATAGAATTGTGGTATAGATATCTGCGCGGGCGTTTCGCCCCTGCGGGAAAGGTGGTTTCACGATATGAGCATTAAGAGAGCGCTGGCTGTGCTGCTTGCCGCGGCGATGCTGACGGTAAACGGCGTGTGCATCCCCGCGTGGGCGGAGGAACAGCCCCAGGAGGTCATCGAACCCCAGATCGTGGAGGCGGCCCCGGAGGTCCCTGTCCTCGAGCCGGCGCCGCAGTCCGAGCCGCAACCCGAACCGCAGCCGGAGCCCCAGCCTGCGCCGCAGCCGGAGCCTCAGCCGGAGCCTCAGCCGGAACCGAAGCCCGAGCCTCAGCCGGAACCGAAGCCCGAGCCCCAGCCCGAACCGAAGCAGGAGGCCCCGAAGGAAGCGCCCAAGCAGGAGGCGCCCAAGCAGGAGGCGCCCAAGCAGGAGTCCAAACAGGAGGCCACCAAGGAGGAGTCCAAGCAGGAGTCCAAACAGGAGGCCACCAAGGAGGAGTCCAAGCAGGAGGCCACCAAGGAGGAATCCAAGCAGGAGGAGTCCAAGCAGGAGGAATCCAAGGACGAGTCCAAGCAGGAAGCCACCAAAGAGGAAACCGGGGACGAATCCGGGGAGGAAACCGGCGAGAAGGCCCCGCAGGAAGCACCCGCGTCGGATGAGAAACCCGCGGACGACACCGCCGCGGAGGACGCCCCCGCATCGGAAGGCACCGGGGAAGCCCCCGGGGAGGGCGAATCCAAGGATCAGTCCCAGGAGAGGGTACATAGCGAGGACGGCGGCGAGGCCGGGACCGAGGCGCCCGCGGACAATCCCACGGAAAACCCCGACGGGACCCCCGCGGACACCCCTGCCGACACCCCCGCGGACGTCCCCGCCGACGCCCCCACCGACGCGCCCCAGGAGACCGAAGCGCCCACCCCGACGCCCGTGCCGGTGGTGACGCCCGAGCCCCTGCCGCCGGAGATCGCCGCGCTGAGCGCGACGAAGTCCACCGTGATGATGGGCGAGTCCGCCGGCTTCAGCTTCACCGTCCACAACGCCGCCAGGCTCAGGTACACCCTGATGGGTCCCAGCGGCGTGGCGGATTCCGGTTCGCTGTCCTCCGGCGCCGACCACTACGCCTTCAACGCCTCCCTGGAGGGGCGCTACACCTTTGAGCTGACCGCTACCGGCGATTCCGGCGAGGAGGTCAGCGCGTCCGCCTCGGTCACCTCGATCAACGCCCCGACGCTGAGCCTGTCCGTGAAGGCCAACACCCCCTGCTGCCACGGCGGCGACTCGGTGGGCTTCACGCTGTCCGTCACCGAGGGGCTGGAGCTGAGCAAGGCCTGCATCGTGGCCACCCTGGGCGGCAAGAAGTTCTTTGAGACCGATCAGTTCACCCCCAGCCTGACCCTCGACGTGCCCGCCAAGGGCAGGGTCAGCGAGGTGTGCGTGTCCGCGGCGGTGGTGGACGTGTTCGGCCGCACCGCCGAGAAGAGCGCCACCATCCCCTGCGCCGTGCACGATCCCGAGAGCCAGTCCGAGTGGGAGGCGACCATGAAGGGCGTCAAGAAGACCGGCGTCTGGCCGGAGGACCTGATCGCCATCGCCAAATCCCAGATCGGCTACAAGGAGAGCAGCAAGGACTTCGGCGTCAAGTACGACGGCGGCATCTCCGGCTACACCCGCTATGGCGACTGGGCCGGCATGCCCTACGAGGAATGGTGCGCCATGTTCGCCTGCTTCTGCCTGCACTACGCCGGCATCGGGGAGAAGGACTTCCCCTACGCCTCGAACTGCCAGCGCTGGATCAACCAGCTCAAGAAGGTGGGCCTGTACGCGCCGCGCAACAGCTACACCCCCAAGGTGGGCGATCTGGCCTTCTTCGACTGGGAGGGCGACAACGATTCCGACCACGTGGGCATCATATTCGCCCTGGACTATGACGACGAGGGCGAGGTCAAGGGCGTCAGGACCATCGAGGGCAACAGCAAGGGCGCCGCGGTGTACGACGGCAAGTATTACGGCATCAACGACGGCACCATGATCGGCTTCGGCCTGGTAAACAAGGCCTATGACCATCAGCTCGAAAAGCTGCCCCGCGACCTGAGCGCCGAGTACGATGGCTACACCGTTGCGGCGCATGTGGAGCCGGAGGCGAAGATCCCGGTCCACGCCGAGCTGGACGTTCGGGAGATAAAGCCCGGCGACGAAGGCTACGACCGCATGCTCAGCGACTTGCAAAACGCGCTGACCGGCAGCGCGCTGGCCTACGCGCGCTTTATGAAGATCGGCTTCGTGGACGAGGACGGCACCCGCGTCGAGGCCCAGGCCCCCGTGGCGCTGACCGTCACCTTCAATGAAAAGCTGACCGGCGGCAAGGACCTGATGACCGGCGTGGCCGGCATGTCCGACTCCGTCGCCCTGAACGGCGCCGCGACCTTCGAAAACAACAAGCATTCCTGCGCGTTCAGCTTCACCCAGGACGTCACAGAGCCTGTGTGCCTGTACGCCGCGGGCACGCTGGAGTACCGTGAGGGCACGCTCAAGGCCAAGCAGGGCAAGCAGAGCGCCAGCGTCAGCTACACCGCCGAGGCCATGGTGCCCGACGGCGCGGAGCTGGAGTTCTACGAGATTGAGCCCGATACCGACGCCTATGCCGCCTGCCTCGCCATGCTGGGCGAGATCCCCGGCGAAGCGGGCGCGGACGTGCGGTTCTACGCCGTCAACGTGAGCCTGAACGGCGTGCCGGTCCGACCCGCCGTGCCCGTCGCCGTGACGCTGGACGGCAACCATAAGGGCTCCGCCGCCGAGCTGGTGCGCGTCAAGGACGGCGCGGAGCTCGTCTGCCAGGCCACCCCGCATAAGGGCAGGCTGGTGATCGACTTCAATGCCGACCGCTTCGGCACCTTCGCCGTGGTCTATTCCGACTGATAATCGCATGACGGAAGGTTGAGTTCCATGGGTCATTTCGCTGAAAAGCTGATCGAGTGCCGCCGCAATAAGGACATGACCCAGGACGTGCTGGCCGCGGCGATGAACGTGTCCCGGACTACCGTGTCCTCCTGGGAGCGCGGGCGCACCGAGCCCGATATCGCCTCGCTTCGCCGGTTGTCGCAGCTGCTGGATTACGATTTTTTGCAGGACCAGACGCTGGACAGCCCCGAATCCGCGCCGGATATCCCCCGGGAAGCGGATGCGCCGACGCCGGATGACGCGCCCGCCGTCCCTTCTCCGGATGGGACGACGGTCCGCGCCAAAAAGCGATGGCGCATCGTCGGCGCGGCGCTGCTGGTATGCGCGGCGCTAATCTGCGCGGCGTTTCTCCTCCTGAGGCCCGGGAGGAGCGCTTTCGATGCCGAACAGTACCGCAAGGAGACGGCCAACGACCCGGACAGAGCATTCTTGAGCATCGACAGCCGCACGTGGAATGAAAATTCCGGCGGGTCGACCTATTCGCGCTACAGCTTCACGCTGACCGAGCGCAACGGCAAACCCTTCAATGTGGAGCGCATCGAGGCCAGCGTGGAGGGCATCCGGAACAACAGCGTAAAGATGCTCACCCTCACGGCCGAGGACCTGAGGAGCTCTGGTCTGGAGCCGGATATCCCCGCCTACGGCACGCTGTCGATGGACGGCGGCTATCCCAAGGGCGAGTTTGGCCGCGTCGGCATCGCCGTCTATGGCAAGGACGCCGACGTGACCCCCAACGCATATTACACGCTCATAGAGTTCTGACCCTTTGTTACCCCATCATCATACCGCGCTGCGCGGGGACGTCGATTCGGCGTCCCCGCGTCGTTTTTGGCCCGTTTTGAGGCAAAATCCATCAAAAAAAGGCCGATGTGACAAAATGTCGCGCGGATGTGACAAAATGTCGCGTGACTTTTTCGCCCTTCCAATGTTAAAATAAGGCTTAGACCATAACAAAAGGGAGGAAGAACACATGAAGCACCTGTTTGGAAAGTGGCTCGCGGCGCTGCTCATCGCGGCGCTGCTGCTGACCCCCGTGGCGATGATGGAGGAGGCCCCCGCGGGGGAACCCGTCGTCACCAATGCGGTGAACGCCGACGAGACCCCCGCGGAGCCCGCCCAACCCGACGAGACCCCCGCGGAGCCCGAGGCCGAATCCGACGACACCGTGGAAGACGTAGAAGAACTGATCATCGCCGAAGCCTTTGAGGCCAGTGTTGAAGAAGCGTCCGACATGGAATTGGACGGGGAAGATGCCGATTTCACCGAAACGCTTGGAGAGGAAGTCAGCGTTGCGGAAAGCGACGCGCTCTATGCCGCCGGCGATATTGTACTGGACAACCAAAACTTCCCCGATCAGGTTTTACTGAATGCGCTCAAGGCGTTTGATGATGGGGATGATGTACTGTCCCTTGCGGAAAACCAGAATGTGACGACTCTCAATCTGGGCGGATCGACCTTCAGCGACCCGACGGGCTTGGATAAACTGGTTAATTTAAAAGAGCTCCATGTCAACGATTGTACGAGCTTAGTGAACCTGGATGTTACCGGATGCACAAATTTAGAGGTGCTGGGCTGTAGCGGTAACAAGAATTTGACCACGCTTAACGTCAGTACATGCACCAATTTGAAGAAATTGTGGATTCATTGGACCGGTTTGAATGCTCTGCCAGATCTGAGCAAGAACACGAAATTGGAAGATCTGCAGTGTGCTGAGCTGGGCCTGACTGCGCTGAATGTCAGCGCTTTTCCAAGTCTTAAGCGGCTGGGTTGCGGCGGTAATGGTCTGACCGAGTTGGATGTCAGCCCCTGCGCGAATCTGGAGCAATTGAATTGCTGGGGCAATGCCTTTTCTGAGCTTAATCTGTCGAAAAACAGGAAACTGGCAGAATTGTGGTGTGAAGGCAATCCCAATCTGAAAACGCTGGACATTTCAAATTGTGATGTTCTTAACACGGCTGTTGATCCTAATGCTCCGAAGGATATTGACAGCGATGGAGATGGTAAAACAGATTGGGTTGGTTACGGTCCTTATGTTGATGAATGGGGTGACGACTCGTGGCGCCTGACGTGCGATAAGGGCGTGACGATCATCACAAAGAAGGCCGAGGCCCCCGCGCCCGCTCCGGCGCCCGCTCCGGCGCCCGCCCCGGCTCCCGCCACTCCCGCGACGCCTGTCATCACCGCCACGGCGAAGAACACCAAGACCGGCATCACCGCGGCCCCCGGCACGACCGCGCAGCTCGACCTCGGCGGCGCGGCGGGCAAGTCCTTCAAGTCCAGCAACAAGAAGGTCGCCACCGTGGACCAGAACGGCAACATCACCTTCAGGAAGGCCGGCAAGGTCAAGATCACCTTCAAGGTGGGCAAGAAGAAGAGGACGGTCACGATCAAGGTCACCGATCCGACGATCCCCACCAGCGTGACCGTCACCCCGGCGACCACCGACGTGAAGAAGGGCGATCAGGTCACCCTGACCCCCGTCATTCCCGAGGGAACCAACACCACCTTCAAGTGGAAGACCAGCAACAAGAAGGTCGCCACGGTCAAGAACGGCGTGGTCACCTTCAAGAAGAAGGGCAAGGTCACCATCACCTGCACCGCCAAGCGCGGCGGCAAGAAGACCAAGGTCAAGTTCAGCGTTGGCAAGTAATACCGATGCACAACCCAATCCCCCGGACGCCGGATGCGCGTTCGGGGGATTTTTCGCTGGACAGGGGGGCGGGCAGTCATTATAATAGAGGCAGAGGGAGACGGGAGGCGACGGCTGTGGACCGATCAAAAGGGAAGGGCGCGACGACGACGCGCCCGCGTGAGCTGCCGCTGCCGGAGAACTGCCGCGTGCGGCTGGTGGACCTGCCGGTGCAGGCGGGCGGGCTGATATCCGTGGACGAGGAGGGGTTCGTCAACATCTACCTGAACGCCCGGCTGTCCCGGGACGCCCAGCGGGAGGCGCTGCAGCACGAGCTGCGGCACCACTACCGGGGGGACCTGTATTCTGACAGAGACATCCGCACGGTGGAGCGGGAGGCTGACGCGTCCGGGCTTACGTATATCGACGGCGCGCCGCTGGAGGGCCCGCCGACGCTCTTCGACCCCGCCGCGCTCCGGCGCGTGGGCCGGGGGCTGTACCTGCCCACGGGGGAAAACCTCGCCCGGGCGGCGGCGCACGTGGCCAGGCTCCGCGAACTGCTGCTGGAGGCCTGCAGGATCTACGACGTGATGCAGACCCCGCCGCTTCTGCCCCTGGACAGGCTGACGGCGCCGGTCGGGGCGCTGGGGGCGGGGGACATCGCCTTCGTCGGCTGGCAGCGGCTGGACGCGCGCCGGGTGCCCGTTGTGCACCTGAGCCGGGAGGACCTCTACGGGGCCGTCTATTTCGGCGACGACGGCGCGCCCGACAACGCCATGATGGTCATGCTCCCCGGGGAGGCCCGCCTGACGGTGGATATCCGTCGGCGGCGCGGACGGCTTGAGGTGTGCGGGATCACGAGGGAAGTCGGCGGAAGAACCGAAAAAGTGTATTAGAGGTGACACCGATGCAATACAGAACCAACCCCAAAAACGGTCAGCAGCTCTCGGCGCTGGGCTTCGGCTGCATGCGCTTCACCCGCAAGGGCGGCGGCATCGACCAGGAGAAGGCCAACCGGGAGCTCAACCGGGCGCTGGAGCTGGGCGTGAACTACTTCGACACGGCCTACATCTACCCCGGCAGCGAGGAAGCGCTGGGCAATTTCATGCAGGCGTACCACTGCCGCGACCGGCTGAACATCGCCACGAAGCTGCCCCAGTACCGGGTGAAGAAGCGGGAGGATTTCGACACCTTCTTCGACGAGGAGCTGCGCAGGCTCAAAACCGACCACGTGGATTACTACCTGATGCACATGATGAACGACGCCAGGAGCTTCGAGCGCCTGTGCGAGCTGGGGTTGAAGGAATGGATCGCCGCGAAGAAAGCCTCAGGTGCGATCCGCAACGTGGGGTTTTCGTTCCACGGCGGCACGCTGCAGTTCAAGGCGCTCATCGACGCCTGGGACTGGGACTTCTGCCAGATCCAGTTCAACTACGTGGACGAGCACAGCCAGGCGGGCATCGACGGGCTAAACTACGCCCACGAAAAGGGCCTGCCGGTGATCATCATGGAGCCGCTGCGCGGCGGCAAGCTGGCGGGGCTCCTGCCGAAGGACGCGCTTCATGAGGTCGAAAGGACGCAGCCCCGGCGCTCCCCGGCGGAGTGGGGGCTTCGCTGGGTGTGGAACCATCCCCAGGTGACGGTGGTGCTCTCCGGCATGAACGACATCTCCCAGGTGGAGGAGAACTGCCGCGTGGCGTCCGAGAGCCTGCCCGGGCATCTGACCCCGGAGGAATTGACCCTCTACGACCGCGTGCGCGGGGCCATCGCCAAGGGCGTGCGGGTGGGCTGCACCGGCTGCGGCTACTGTCAGCCCTGCCCGAAGGGCGTGGACATCCCCATGTGCTTCTCGGCCTACAACACGAGCTTCTCCGACAGCCTGTTTAGCGGCATGCGGGAGTACATGATGTGCACCACCCTGAGAAAGGTGCGCTCCAACGCCGGGCTGTGCGTGAAGTGCGGTCGGTGCGAGCAGCACTGTCCCCAGCACATCCCCATCCGCGACATGCTGGACAAGGTCAAGCGCCGCATGGAAAACCCCGTCTACAAGGTGGCCGCCGCCTTCGCCCCCAGGTTTATGAAGTATTGACGGCATGAAATTTCCACGCCCACTTGATTTTATACATTCCAACTGATATAATGAAATCAACTTATAGAGAAGGAGTGTTTTATATGGCTCTTGTTACTTCTACCGAGATGTTCAAGAAGGCTTACGACGGCGGCTACGCCATCGGCGCTTTCAACGTCAACAACATGGAGATCATCCAGGGCATCACTGAGGCCGCCATCGAAAAGCGCGCGCCGCTGATCCTGCAGGTGTCCAAGGGCGCCCGCGCCTATGCCAAGCATGTCTATCTGATGCATCTGATCAAGGCCGCCATCGAGGATGCCGAGCAGACCGCCGGCTTCGATCTGCCCATCGTCGTCCATCTGGACCACGGCGACAGCTTCGAGCTGTGCAAGAGCTGCATTGACGGCGGCTTCACCTCCGTCATGATCGACAAGAGCGGCCTGCCCTTTGAGGAAAACATCAAGATCACCAAGCAGGTCGTCGATTATGCCCACGATCACGGCGTTGTCGTCGAGGCCGAGCTGGGCACCCTGGCCGGCGTTGAGGACGAGGTCAAAGTGTCCGCCGAGGATTCCTCCTACACCCGTCCCGAGGACGTGGAGGAGTTCGTGAAGTCCACCGGCTGCGACTCCCTGGCCATCGCCATCGGCACCTCCCACGGCGCTTACAAGTTCAAGGCCGAGCAGTGCACCCGCAATGAGAAGGGCATCCTGGTGCCCCCGCCGCTGCGCTTCGACATCCTGGAGGAGGTCTCCAAGCGTCTGCCCGGCTTCCCGATCGTGCTGCACGGCTCTTCCTCCGTGCCGCAGGAGTTCGTGAAGATCATCAACGCCTGTGGCGGCAAGATGCCCGACGCCGTCGGCATCCCCGAGGAGCAGCTCCGGCAGGCGGCCCGCGGCGCGGTCTGCAAGATCAACATCGACTCCGACCTGCGCCTGGCCATGACGGCCTGCATCCGCCAGCACTTCACCGAGCATCCGGATCACTTCGATCCCCGCCAGTACCTCAAGCCCGCCCGCATCGCCATCAAGGAAATGGTCGAGCACAAGCTGGTGGACGTGCTGGGCTGCGACGGCAAGGCCTAAACCAACCAAAGCTGCGTCCAATCGCTGACGCGCGCCAACTGTTCGGACGTGTTGCGCCATCAATTCGTGCGCAGCACGTCCGATTCTATATCACAGAGGTAACTGTTCAGTCCTGATGGGAAATTGGAGTTTGTATGAGAGTGGAGAGTGGAGAGTGGAGAGTGGAGATATAGTTAGCCGCGCACATAGCATTGCGGGAATAACAATCAATGTTCCCGCGAATAGAGGTGCTTCGTGACAGGAAATCACGTCGCTTCGTTCTCAGGCATTCTTTATCTCCACTCTGCACTCTCCACTCTCCACTCTCGGGCGTAGCCCGACAACTTCCCGTTTCTCGGGACGACTGAATCATTAATCACAAAGGATCATCATGAGCAAGACGAAGAACGGCAGTACAAACTGGAAGCCCATGACCCCGCGCATATCGCCGGGGGAGTGGCTGAAGGCGCTGGGCATCGCGGCGGCCATGGGGCTGCTGGCGTGCGCGGCGGTATTTGCGCTGCCCGACGAGCTCAACGACGGCTACGTGCTGCCGGTGGTGGTCAGCCGACTGATGACCTCCAATCCCGCCGCCTGTTACAGCGTGGACGGCGAGTACTACGACTGGCTGGAGCTTCAGAACATCGGCGAGAAGCCCGTCAACCTGCGGGGCTGGAAGCTGACCGACGACAGCGACCTGCGGGACGCCTACGCGCTCAGGGCGGGCGTTCTGAACCCGGGGGAGAGCCGCCGGGTGTACTGCGCCGAGGCGCCGGAGGGCTACGCCGGGGACGAGGAGTTCACCGGCTTCGGCCTGTCCAACGACGGCGAGATGCTGATACTGGCCGACCCGCACCAGCACCTCTCGGTGCTGGAGGTGCCCGCCCTGGGCAAGAAGGACGTGTTCCTGCGGGACCCCGAGACGGGCCGCTATTCCGGCGTGCCGTTCTACACGGCGCTGGGCATGGAAACCGACTACGCCGCCGGCCTGACGCCCGCGTTCGACCCGCAGGGCCTGATGATCAACGAGGTCATGCCCGTCAACCGCGCCACGCTGGGCGATGAGGACGGGGACTTCTCCGACTGGATCGAGCTGTACAACGCTTCCCCCGAGCCCGTCGATCTGGCGGGCTGGGTGCTGTCCGACGACGACATCAACCGCAAGAAGTGGCCGTTCCCCTCCCGCACCATACAGCCCGGGGAGTACCTGGTGGTGTTCGCCTCCGGCAAGGACCGGAAGAACCCCTCGGGCAGGCTGCACACCAACTTCAAGCTGTCCTCTAAGGGCGAGGCCGTGCGGCTGTACAACCCCCAGGGGGACGCGGTGTCCTACGTGGAGTACGTAAGCGCCGTGGCGGACCAGTCGCTGTCCCGGGAGGCGGACGGCGGCGTCACCGCGCTGCTGGACCCGTCGCCCGGCTATCCCAACACCCCCGAGGGTGCCCGGAGCGCCACGACCGTCATGCTGACCAACAGCCGGGGGCTCTACATCAACGAGATCTGCGCCTCCGGCGAGGGTCCCGACTGGGTGGAGATCCACAACGCCGGGAAGTCGGCGGTGGACCTGTCCGGCATGGGCCTCTCCGACAACCCCGCCAAGCCCCGCAAGTGGCAGTTCCCCGAGGGCGCGCGGCTGAGGGCTAACGGCTACGCGGTGATCGCGCTGACCGGGGCGGAGGCTTCCGACGTGGTCTGGGAGGGCGAAAAGGCGGACAAGCCTCAGATCAAGGCGGACTACGAGGCCCCCTTCGCGCTCTCGGACGGCGAGATGGTGTGCCTGTCCACGTCCAAGGGCAAGCTGGTGGACCGGGTGAAGCTGTTCGATCAGCACAGGGACGTCAGCTACGGCCGGGCGGAGGGACATGCCGGCTACCGGTATTTCGCCGAGCTCACCCCCGGCAAGGCCAACGCCCCGAAGTCCTACGCCGGGGTGACCAGGGACATCGCCTTCTCCGTGCCCCCCGGGGTGGTGCGGGAAAAGCAGATCAGCCTGGCGCTCAGCTCCGACCCCGGCGCGAAGATCTACTACACCACCGACGGTTCCGAGCCCACCGCCGACTCCGCGCTGTACGCCGGCCCGCTTGAGCTCAGCTCCCACACCTTCATTAAAGCCGTGGCGGCGGCGGAGGACCACATCCCCACGCCGGTCACGACCGTGACCTACATATTCGGCCCCCACACCCTGCGGCTGGTGTCCATCATCGGCAAGGCGGGCCAGTTGAACGGCGATCGGGGCGTGCTCAACACCGGCACCAAGACCGAGTTCACCGTCTACGCGGAGATCTACGAGCCGGACGGCACCAAGCTGGTGGGCCAGAACTGCGAGTTTGAGCTGATCGGCCACCACAGCCGGGTCAACTACGCCCAGAAGTCCTTCAAGCTGAACGCCAAGCGGGCCACGGGGGACACCCGCTTCCGGGCGAAGCTGTTCTCCAACCGGGAGTACGACCGCTACAAGAACATCGTGTTGCGCGCCGGGGGCCAGGACGTGGAGCAGACCAAGATGCGCGACTCCATACTGACCGCCCTGGCGGCGGACACCACGGTGATGTACCAGGAGACGGAGCCCTGCGTGGTCTACATCAACGGCCAGTACTGGGGCCTGTACAACATGCGGGAGCGCATCGACAAATTCTCCATCGCCCAGTTCGAGGGCTGGAGCGATCCCGACGGCGTGCTCATCGGCGAGGGCACGGGGGAGAGCACCCCGGAGTACACGAAGGTGATGCGGTGGGTGGAATCCCACAGCCTGTCCCGGGATGAGAACGTCGAAAAGCTGCGCGGCATGATGGACATCGAGAACTACCTCGATTACGTCATATTGCAGATGTACACCAACAACCAGGACATGAACAACGTGCGCTTCTACTGCTCGCCCAGGGAGGACCCCCGCTGGAAGTGGGCGTTCTTCGACCTGGACCTGAGCTTCCAGCTCGACCGCAACAACGTGGGCGACTGGTTCAGGGACACCGTGGGCACCATCACCACCCAGACCACCACGCCCTTCAGGCAGCTGATGTCCAACCGGGACGTGCGGGATTACTTCCTCACCCGCTTCGGCCAGCTGCTGGCCACCACGCTGTCCAGTGAGAACGTGGAGGCGAAGATCATGGCGCGGGCGGAGCTGATCAAGTCCGAGATGACCCTCAACTGCAAGCGCTGGAACTGGAGAAAGGACGTCTGGAAGCGCTACGTCGAGGAGATCATCGGCTACGCCCGCAAGCGCCCCGCCTGGCTGATCCAGGACCTCTGCAAGACCTTCAAGCTCTCCAAAGCGGAGCGGGAGATGTACTTCGGCGACGCCATCGAAAAGCTGTCGGCGTGACGTTGCCATACATCGCGCGGATATGTTATAATACAGGCGACAATTTACGACAATGAACGGGGGGATATTCATGCGCAGGGGCATTTGCGTCGCAGGCAATATGATCGTTGACATCACCTATCCCGTGGAGGGATGGCCCAGGCAGGGCGAGCTGGTGCACATCCACGACGGCATCGCCCGCTCCACCGGCGGCGCGGTGTGCAACGTGGTGGTGGACCTGGCGAAGCTGGACAGCGCGCTTCCGCTGTTCGCCATGGGGCGCATCGGCGACGACGCCGAGGGCGACCTGATCCTGCGGGAGCTGGGCGCGTATCCCAACATCAACCTGGACTGCGTGATCCGGGAGGGCATATCGGCCTTCTGCAACGTGATGGCCGACGTGAAGAACAAGCAGCGCACCTTCTTCACCTACATGGGCGCCAACGCCCGGTTCGCGGAGGCGGACATCGACTGGGACAAGGTGACGGCGCGGCTGTTCCACATCGGCTACATACTGCTGCTGGACGCGCTGGACCAGCCGGACGAGGTATACGGCAGCAAGATGGCGAAGCTGCTGCACGCGGCGCAGGCCCACGGCCTGAAGACCAGCATCGACGTGGTCAGCGAGGCGTCGGACCGCTTCAGGCGGCTGGTGCCCCCGGCGCTCAAGTACACCGACTACTGCGTCATCAACGAGTACGAAGCCGAGCAGACCACCGGCGTGCGGCTCCGGGACGACGCCGGGGCGCTGATTTTCGAGAACCTGCCGGAGGCGCTTCACACCATGAAGCGCATGGGTGTGTCCACCTGGGCGGTGATCCACTGTCCTGAGGGCGGCTTCGGCCTGGATGAGAACGACCGCTTCGTCAGTCTCGGCAGCCTGATCCTGCCCGAGGGCTACATCAAGGGCTCCGTGGGCGCCGGCGACGCCTTCTGCGCCGGGGTGCTCTACGGCGCGGAGAAGGGCTGGACCCTCGACAAGGCCGTCGATCTGGGCATCGCCTCCGCGGCGGCGTCCCTGAGCGACCCCAGCGCCACCGCGGGCATGTGCTCCGCGGAGGAGGCGATGGCGATGTTTGAAAGGTATGACAGGAGGCAGGCATGACCCCGATATTCAACTTTGACGCATCCATACTGCTCTGGCTGCAGAACAACGTGCGCCACCCGATACTGGACCCCGTCATGATCTTCATCACCCATCTGGGCGACAAGGGCCTGTTCTGGATCGTGCTGACCCTTATGATGCTGTGCTTCCGCAAGACCCGTCGCGCGGGCGTGACCAGCGCCATATCGATGACGATCGGCCTGATCGTGGTCAACGTGATCCTCAAAAACTGGCTGGCCCGCATCCGCCCCTACGAGCTGATCGAGGAGCTGGAACTGATCATCGAAAAGCAGCACGATTTCTCCTTCCCCTCGGGCCACGCCACCAACGCCCTGGCCTGCGCGTGGGTGATCTTTAGGCTGCTGGACAGGCGGGCCGGCGTCCCGGCGCTGATACTGGCGCTGCTGATATGTTTTACCCGGCTTCACGTGGGCGTGCACTACCCCACGGACGTGCTGGCGGGCATCATCGTGGGCATCATCGCGGCGGAGCTGGCCATCGCCATCGTGCGGGCGCTGGCGAAGCGGTTCCCCGCGTTCCGCAGGTTCATACGGTCCAAAAAACCGAAGAAGAAAAAGAAGAAGGTTCAAAGGGCATGACTTACGATTTTGACAGGGTGATCGACCGCCGCGGCACGGACTGCGAGAAGTTTGACTTCGCGGTGGAGCACGGCCTCCCGGCGGACGTGCTGCCGCTGTGGGTGGCGGACATGGACTTCCAGGCCCCGCCGGAGGTGCTGGAGGCAATCCGCGCCTGCGTCGATCACGGCATATTCGGCTACACCGGCCAAAAGCAGGACTACTTCGACGCGGTGACGGGCTGGTTTGAGGCCCGCTTCGACTGGCCCACCCGGCGCGAGTGGATCGTGCCCACCCCCGGCGTGGTGTTCGCGCTGGCCACCGCCGTGCGGGGACTCACCGAGCCCGGCGAGGGCGTGCTGATCCAGCCGCCGGTCTACCCGCCCTTCTTCCGGGTGGTGAAGGCCAACGGCCGGAAGCTGGTGGAGTGTCCGCTGGTGCTCAAAGGCGGGCGCTATGAGGTCGATTTCGACGCCTTCGAAAAGGCCATCGTGGACGGCGGGGTCAGGATGTTCATACTGTGCAGCCCGCACAACCCCACCGGCCGGGTGTGGACGGCGGAGGAACTTCGGCGCATGGGCGAGATCTGCCTGCGCCACGATGTGATCGTGGTTTCGGACGAGATCCACTGCGATTTCAGCTGGCCGGAGCACCCGCACACGCCCTTCGTCCGGGCGATCCCGGAGATGGCGGAACGCTGTGTGGTGTGCACCGCCCCCAGCAAGACCTTCAACCTGGCGGGCCTGCAGGCGTCCAACGCCTTCATCCCCGGCGAGGCCCTGCGCCGGCGCTTTGCCGACGCGCTGGGGCGCACCGGCTGGGGCGGCCTGAACGGCGTGGGGCAGGCGGCGTGCAAGGCGGCCTACCGCTTCGGCGCGCCCTGGCTGGACGCGCTGAAGGACTACCTGCGGGGCAATGTGGACTTCATGCGCGGATACCTGCGGGACAACCTGCCGATGCTCCGGCTGATCGAGCCCGAGGGCACCTACCTGGCCTGGGTGGACTTCTCCGCGCTGAACCTGACCCCCTCCGCCCTGCACGACCTGGTGGCCGATCAGGCCCGGCTGTGGCTGGATGACGGGCACATCTTCGGCGCCGAGGGCGCACAGTTCCAGCGCTTCGTGCTGGCCTGCCCGCGCGCCACGCTGAGGGAGGCGCTGGACCGGCTGAGGGACGCGATCATGGCGGGGATGTGATGTTGCCATTCACCTGTGATGGCGGAAATCGGGGGACGACCTCTTTCGTCACGCTTCGCGTGCCACCTTCCCCTGAAGGGGAAGGCTTTTGGATGCGTTTCGCTATGCCTTCCCCTTCAGGGGAAGGTGGCTGGCCGAAGGCCAGACGAAAGAGGTCGTCCCCCCGTTTTTTCATAGCATGGGTGAATGGTAACACGGGGTGAGGCATGGCTGTGTTATATCTTGATTGATTCTATTGACGAATCGGCATTTTTGCGTTATAATCAGACTGTTGTCGAGGCACAATGTGGTAGGTTGTGGGCCTTTAGCTCAGCGGTTAGAGCAGTCGGCTCATAACCGATCGGTCCGGGGTTCAAATCCCTGAAGGCCCACTCATTGATGGCGCGGTAGTTCAGTTGGTTAGAATGCCAGCCTGTCACGCTGGAGGTCGAGGGTTCGAGCCCCTTCCGCGTCGCCATCCCGGAAGGTCAGTTTTGAGAGAAACTGGCCTTCTTTTTTTCGCAATGATTGATCATTGACATTGCCACGTAACATGATTATAATAATAGAGGATAAATTTTGAAGGAGGGTATGATACTCATGGCAAACCGTGAAATCTCCAGACGCAGCTTCCTGAAGGGCACCGCCGCGGCCGGTCTCGGCCTGGCCGCCAGTCATCTCTTTGGCGCGGGTGTCCTCGCGGAATCCGGTTTCACCTTCAAGCCCGGCAAGTACCAGGCGACGGCCTACGGCAACCTGAGCTATGTGACCGTGGAGTGCGAATTCAGCGAGACCGCCCTGACCGGCGTGGAGATCATCTCTCAGAACGAAACCCCGATACTGTTCTCCCAGGTGCAGGATCAGCTCATTCCTGCGATCATCGAAAACCAGGCGGGCGGCCTGGACGCCGTCACCGGCGCGACCAACTCCTCCCGCGCCGTGAAGGAAGCCATCGCGGACTGCGTGGCCCAAGCGGGCGGCGATAAAGAAGCGTGGCTGGCAAAGACCATCACCGTCGAGGCCGGCGCGGACGAGACCTACGACGTGGACGTGGCCGTCATCGGCTGCGGCGCGGCGGGCTTCATGGCCTCCATCACCGCGGGCCAGCAGGGCAAGAAGGTCCTGACCCTGGAGAAGGCCGGCTCCGTGGCGGGCGTCAACGGCATCAAGGTCTCCGGACCCTTCGCCGTGGATACCTCCGTGCTGCACGCGCGCGAGGGCGGCACCACCCTCGAGGTCGAGGAGGTGTTCCAGCACGTCATGAACTACACCCACTGGACGCCCAACCCCGCCCTGATGCACCGCTGCCTGGAGGAGAGCAAGAACTCCGTGGAGCAGCTCGTGGGCATCGGCTACGACATGATGGAGGCCAACTTCCGCTTCGAGACCCCGTTCTTTGAGGAGAAGGGCGGCTTCCACCTGATCAAGAACCCGCTGGACGAGCGCGTCACGCTGTGGGAGAAGGCCCTGGCCGACGCCGGCGTCGAGGTGCTGTACAACACCACCGCTACCGGGCTGATCATGGACGGCGACAAGGCCGTGGGCGTCACCGCCCGCAAGGCCGACGGCACCAAGGTGACCGTGAACGCCAAGGCCGTCATCATCGCCTCCGGCGGCTACCTGGGCAACCGCGACCTGCAGGAGAAGTTCCTGAAGACCCGCAAGCTCAACGCCGCGGCTGGCGGCAACAGCCTGTGCACCGGCGACGGCATACTGATGGCCAACGACGCCGGCGCGGTGCTCAACAAGACCTTCGGCTACTGCCCCTGCGAGTACGGCGGAACCAACTCCAAGGCCTCCCGTCCCGCCAAGCAGGACAAGTACGATCAGAACCTGGCCTTCAAGTTTGGCCTCTACGGCAACCTGCTGGTGGACGCCGAGGGCAAGCGCTTCATCAACGAGGGCCTGCTGTGCGACTACCCGATGAGCTACGGCTCCGAGCAGATCATACTCAACGCGCCGTGGTACGGCATCGTGGACCAGGCCTACGTGGACGCCATGAGCACCCAGGGCCTGTATGAGTACACCATCGCCAAGGGCGCCAAGCCCGAGAAGGGCAGCTGGTTCATCGGCAACTACTTCAAGGACCGCATCCTCACCAACCTGCCCGAGGACATCGAGGAGGGCATCCGCGAGGGCTGGCTCGTGAAGGCCGACACCATCGAGGAGCTGGCCGAGGCCTTCGGCCTGACCGACCTGCCCGAGACCGTGGCGAAGTACAACGAGTACTGCGACAAGGGCGTGGACGAGCAGTTCGGCACCGCCCCCTGGTATCTGAGCAAGGTGGAGCAGGGCCCCTTCTACGCCGTGCAATGCGAGCCCTCCGCCTGGTCTACCTTCGGCGGCATTCGCACCGACGACAGGCTGCGCGCCCTCAAGCCCGACAACACCCCCATGCAGGGCCTGTACGTGGTCGGCACCGACAACGGCTCCCTGTATTACAGCCCCTACTACGATGTGCCCGGCTATTGCTACGGCCTGTGCATTGACTCCGGCTACATCGCCGCCAAGGAGGCCGTATCCTATATCGACGAATAACCCATGTGATGCCCTTGACCCGCCTGCCGACAGAGGCAGGCGGGTTTCCTTTTGTCTTGTGGGGTACGGGACGACCTCTTCCGTCTGGCCTTCGGCCAGCCACCTTCCCCTGAAGGGGAAGGCATAGGGTAACGCCTCCAAAAGCCTTCCCCTTTACGCACCGGCGCTACTCCGCTTTGCGGAAGCGCCGGCAGCGCCGCGCCGATCCTTTGGATCGTTGCGCGGGCTGGTCGCGCCTGCGCGTAAGCGCAGCGGCGCGACTGCTATCAGGGGAAGGTGGCGCGCAGCGCCGGAAGAGGTCGTAACCCCTACTCCCTACTCCCTGATTATCATATCCCCCCCGGGGGGTTAACACAGATTTAGCACGCCTGCCCCGCCGGATGGTATTGTATGATTGATAAATCTATGTTATCATATAGTTGAGTTTTGATGATCATCGCACATGCGGCATGTGCGTGAAAGGCAGTCAATCCCATATTATGAAAGGAGCTGGAAGCATATGAGTGAGAACAATGAGAAAAAGTGGACGCTTGGCAGAAGAGACTTCCTGAAGGGCGTGGGCGCCCTGGGCATCGGCATGGGCATGATGCCGGTTTTGAGCCTGTTCGGCCTGGAGGGCAGGGCGGAGGAAGCCCAGCAGGAGGCGGAGAAGGCCGCCGACGCGGTGATCCAATCCAAGTTTGACCTGAACATGACGGCCAACGAAGAGGTCAAGAACAGCGACAAGCTGATGGCGGAGCTCTTGAATGAGTCCGAGGTCACCAGCGACGTCACCCTGCCCGACGGCACCGTGATCCCGGCGATCTACGTGCGCATGCGCAACCGCATCAACCGCCTGGGCAAGGGCATCGGCTCCATCCCGAACGCGAACAGCTGGCAGATGATCATGTATCTGTGGAGCGAAGAGGACGCCGAGAACTACATGAAGATGCCGCTGCACAAGCTGTTCACCGTGGCCAACTACGCCGAGGCCACCGGCTACGACGAGGAGAAGTGCTCCGAGATCCTGGAGGACCAGGCCCATCGCAACCTGATCTGGCGCGTGCGCCGCGGCGGGCTGACCTTCTTCTCCGTGATGCCCTACATCAACGGCTTCTGGGAGTTCGGCGAGCTGCAGCGCGCCTACGCGGGCGACATGGCCGCGGTGGCCGAGTTCGACAGCCAGGGCATCTCCGGCGTCGATCCGGGCGGAGAGACCGGCTTCGACACCACCTTCCCGCTGTTCCGCACCTATCCCATCAGCGCCGACGTCTGCGAGGACGGCAAGCTGCTGCCCTGGCAGGACTGGCGCGCGCTCATCAAGCGCAACAAGACCATCACCGTCTCCCCGTGCCAGTGCCGCACCATGTGGGAGGCCCTGGGCGTGCCGTATCCGGAGGGACAGCCCATGCGTACCTGCCTGTCCCTGGGCGAGATGGCCGAGTACTTCATCGAGAACGGCATCGGCGATCAGATCACGCCGGATGAGGCCATCGAGATCGTCGAGGACATCATCAGCAAGGGCATGGTCGTGGAGTCCATCTGCGCCAAGAACGCCGACATCATCTGCTGCTGTCACTGCGAGAGCTGCGGCAACCTCATGGGCTGGCGCGGCTGCAACGGCGAGGGCGCGGCGGCACAGTTCTTCAGCGCCTACACCCTCCAGTACGACAAGGACAAGTGCGTCAAGTGCGGCCTGTGCGCCAACATCTGTCCGATGCACTCCATCACCATGGACGGCGAGGGCGGCACCTGCGTCATGGACAAGGCCTGCGTGCGCTGCGGCCAGTGCGTGAAGGTCTGTCCCGTGGGCGCGCGCATCCTCACGCCCACCCCGGACTACCCCGAGCTGCCCGAGGACTACCTCGACTGCAACATCTACTTCGCCAAGGACCGCCTGCGCCGCGGCCAGATCGTGGACTTCACCGATTCCACCCTCGAGGCGTAACGGCACATGCACGAAATGTCGTTGGTCCGCAGCGTTGTGAGGATCGTGACCGAGGAAGCCGAGGCTGCGGGCGCCGCAAAGGTGACGAAGGTGCACATCGTGCTGGGCGAGGGGCGGGACATCGTGGTGGACTACTTCGAGAGCCTGTTCCGCTTCCTCGCCCGGGGCACGGTGGCCGAGGACGCCGAGATCGTGCTGCATCCGACGCCCTACATGGCGCGGTGTAACGCCTGCGGTGGCGAATTCCATCTGATTCCCATCGACAAGCGCACCTGGACCTGTCCGAACTGCGGCGCGTACAGGGACTACAAGCTGGTCAGCGGCATGGAATTCTACATCAGTAAGATCGAGGCCGCCCACAGCGCATGACTTTTCTTGCACAAACGACTTGCGGGGACCGGGTGATTTCTATATAATAGAATTATCCGGTCCCTTTGCCGGTTTCCGGGGAACATGACAGGAAGGTTAGGATGAGCCGATGGACGATTCGCGCATCATTGAGATAAAACGGGACATTTTTGACCGAAACGACCGGACGGCGGACCGCTTCCGCCGCGAGCGGCAGGAGGAGGGCGCCTTCCTGCTGGACATCATGGGCTCCCCGGGCGCCGGGAAGACCACGTTCCTGCTGGCGCTGATGGCGGCGCTCAAAAAGCGCACCGACGCCAGCATGGGGGTCATCGAGGCGGACCTGGAGTCCGACGTGGACGCATTGAAGATCAAGGCGGCGGGCATACCCTCCGTCGAGCTGAACACCAAGGGCGTCTGCCACGTCGAAATGGGCATGATGAAGAAGGCGTTCGCTGCCTTCGGGGGCCGCAGGTTCGACTACCTGTTCCTGGAGAACATCGGCAACCTCGTGTGCCCCGCAGACTTCGACACCGGCTGCCACAGGCGCATCATGCTGCTGTCCGTGCCGGAGGGCTGGGACAAGGTGTGCAAGTACCCGCCGATGTTCGCCGTCGTGGACGCCCTGATCGTGACAAAGTGCGATTATCTTCCTCTCAATGAGGATTTCGATATGGACGCGCTGAAGGAACACGCGCGCATACTGAACCCGAAGCTCGATATATTCGTCACCTCCGCCCGGACGGGCGAGGGCATGGACGTGGTGGCCGAATGGCTGATCGAATGCAGGAATCAAATGCTGTCGCAGACAGGAAGGGAGAATTGATTATGTGTACAAACGGCGTGAATACCCAGCAGTTCACCCAGATGCTGGACATGGTGGACGACCACGTGGCCCTGGAATACCGGTGGACCCATCGCCTGGCCCACATCGCGGAGGACGCCGGGTATGAGGAGACCTCCAAAAAGCTGCACGAGGCCCAGGCGCTGCTCGCCGACGTCCGTTCGCTGCTGGACGAGGCCAAGGACAGCTTCGAGAGCGAGGCCATGCGGACGGCTTCTGACAGCTCGACGGTGAAGCTGGTGTGAGTGTGAAGAATAGGAGGTATACCCATGAACAACGAACTGACGAGGCGCAATTTTCTGAAGGCGGCGGCGGTGAGCACGGCGGGCGTCGCGGCGGCGGGCATCCTGGGCAACGGCGTATTCTCCGCGCGCGCGGAGGAGAGCGCCGCGGCGGCCTTTGAGGGCAAGAAGAAGTTTGCCGGCATCGGCAGCCCGCGCATGGTGACCGACGACATCGCCTATCTCGGCGTCAGCGACCGCCGGATACAGCTTTTTGAGAACGTCTACCCGATCCCCCGGGGCGTGGCGTACAATTCCTACCTGCTGCTGGACGACAAGACCGCGCTGATCGACACGGTGGACCGCTCCGTCACCGGCCAGTTCTTCGAGAACCTCGTTGCCGCGCTGGACGGGCGCACGCTGGACTACCTGATCGTCAACCACATGGAGCCGGATCACAGCTCCGCCATCTCCGAGGTGCTGGTGCGCTGGCCGGAGGCGAAGGTGGTCTGCACCGCCGCCGCGGCCGTCATACTGAACCAGTTCTTCGCCTGCGACATCTCCGACCGGTCCATACTGGTGGGCGAGGGCGACACCCTCAATACCGGCAGGCACACGCTGACCTTCGTGCTGGCCCCGATGGTCCACTGGCCGGAGGTCATGATGACCTACGACGACGTGTCTGGCGCGCTGTTCTCCGCCGACGCCTTCGGCAGCTTCGGCGCGCTGAACGGCAACCTGTTCGCGGACGAGGTGGACTTCGAGAACGAGTGGCTGCCCGACGCCCGGCGCTACTACTGCAACATCGTGGGCAAGTACGGCAGCCAGGTGCAGGACGTGCTGGCAAAGGCCGGCACGGTGGACATCCGCATGCTCTGTCCCACCCACGGCCCGGTCTGGCGCGACAACCTGGGCTGGATCATCGACAAGTACGTCCACTGGAGCAGCTACACCCCCGAGGACGACGCCGTGATGGTGGTCTACGGCTCCATCTACGGCGGCACGGAGAGCGCCGCCAACGCCGTGGCCGGGCTGATCTCCCGCGCGGGGGTCCAGAACGTGGCGGTGTACGACGTGTCCAAGGCCCACGTCAGCGAGCTGATCGCCGAGGCCTTCCGCGTCAGCCACATCGTGCTGGCCTCCATCACCTACAACATGGGCATCTTCACGCCGATGAAGAACTTCCTGCTGGACCTGGAGGCCCACAACCTGCAAAACCGCAGGTTCGCCATCCTCGAAAACGGCAGCTGGTCCCCCGTCGCGGGCGACCTGATGGTGGAGATCATCGACCGCCTGACGGGCTGCGGCTGCGTGGGCGAGAAGGTGACGATACTGTCCTCCCCCGACGACGGCGACGCGGAGGCCCTGACCGCCCTGGCGGAGGCCGTGGCGCAGTCGGTGCTGAACGCCGGGGACGCCGAAGCTCCCGAGGAAGCCGCCGCCCCCGCCGCCCGCTGGGTGTGCAAGGTCTGCGGCTACGTGTATGAGGGCGACGAGCTGCCCGAGGACTTCAAGTGCCCCGTCTGCGGCGTGGACGCCAGCATGTTCGAAAAGCAGGAGGGGTGACGTAAAGGGGACGACCTCTTCCGTCAGCCCTACGGGCTGCCACCTTCCCCTGAAGGGGAAGGCACGACCTCTTCCGCCTCCTGCGGGGGCACCTTCCCCTGAAGGGGAAGGCACGACCTCTTCCGCCCCCTGCGGGGGCACCTTCCCCTGAAGGGGAAGGTACGACCTCTTCCGCCCCCTGCGGGGGCACCTTCCCCTGAAGGGGAAGGCAAAGGGAAGCGTATCCAAAAGCCTTCCCCTTCAGGGGAAGGTGGACCGCCGCAGGCGGGACGGAAGAGGTCGTCCCGTATCCCCCAGGAAAGCAATACAAAACCACCGTCCCGCGCGGACGGTGGTTTTGCGTTGCCATCTACCCCATCTTCGTATGGGAGAGCACATCCAGCGTGTCGAGGATCTCCCCGAACCAGTCCACCTCCCCGATCCGGCCCATGACCAGCGCCCGTCCCGCCACGAACAGCGCGACCAGCAGCACGATGAGGGCGATGATGTAGATCATGACCGCGGTGAAGCCCAGTATGCTGCCGACGATGTCCCCGGGCCTGCCGGGGATGATCTTCCGGACCGGCCGGTGGATGAACTGAAACAGCGCCGGGATCGTGCAGCCAAAGGCGTCGAGGGCACGGTTGTGCAGGGGGAGGGGGCGTCCGCACTCCGGGCAGACCTTCGTGCCGGAGGGGATGTTTTTTTCGCAGTGCGGGCATTGGTTCATGATCGTTCACCCTCCCGGGAGTCCTTGTCCCGTCAGTATGCGGCCCGGGTGGTATGTCCCTGCCGCTTGCCGTGGGCCTTGTCCAGGTACAGCTTTTCATCGGCCCGCTGCATGCAGCTCTGGAGGTTGTCCTCCCCGTCCCGGAGCGCGTCGAAGCCGATGCCGATCGACACGATGTAGGGCGTTCCCTGCGCCCGGCACGCCTCCTCGATCCGGGCGCGGATCGCGGCGACCAGCGGCTCGACCTCGTCCGCGCTGTTGGGGTGGAGGATGAGTATGAACTCGTCGCCGCCGTACCGGCCCAGGAACGCGGGCGCGCTTTGGCTGTTGACCGTCTTGCGCAGCGCTTCCGCCACCAGCACCAGCGCCCGGTCGCCCTCCGCGTGGCCGTAGGTGTCGTTGATCTTCTTGAAGTCGTTGATGTCCAGCATGATCACATAGCTCAGCCGGCCGTCCCGGTGGTTGCCGCTCTCCTGGGTGAGGTAGTGCAGCAGCTGCCGGCGGTTGTTGAGCCGCGTCAGGGGGTCGATCGAAATCTGCCCCTCCATCGACTGGATGTAGAAGATCAGCATCAGTATCGTGCAGCAGAAGCAGAATATGGGCGTCTTGGGCAGCGCGAGCAGCTGGAACACGCCGCCGAAGATCACCAGCAGCGGGAAGAGCCCCACGAACAGGTGCCTTCTCTTTTCAAACGGATTCTTCTCCGTGTGCGCCCTGCGCGAGGTGTAGACGATGACCGCCGTGATGTAGATGGACGGCACGATCACCAGGAATATGTTGTAGGCGGGCTGGAGCTCGAGGGTGTCGCTCAGCAGCAGGCGCGGGTTTATCAGATACATGGCGATCATAACCACCGTGGAGACGATGAAGGGAAAGATCACCGAGAATTTGTTGATCGCCCTCTCCCTGTGGGGGGCCTGCTCCACCACCATGACGTACTGAAGCCACAGGTAGGTGATGGCGGCCATGATGATGCAGTTTGAAAAGTTGGTCGCCACCACGGTGAAGCGGTTCCGGGGGATGATTCCCGCGATGATGGCCGCCCACAGCGCGTCGGAGATGAAGTAGAGCATGAAGGCGATCAGCGCGTGATCAAATTTGATCTGCTTTTCCTGCCGGTCCGCGTTGAAAAGGTCCCGCAGCAGCATGATGCCGAATATGATCACGCACACCAGGTTGGCTTCCGTATAGTAGATAAAATATCCGGACATCCGTCCGCATCCCCTTTGCGATAAGTTTCATAATATATATGGCAAGGCATCCCCATCCGCGTCGGGGCGCTACATCTCCAGCCATTGCCGGATCTGCCGCTCCCGCTCCTCCGGGGTCTCGCAGGCCCCGGAGCAGTGGCCCCTGCTGCGCCGGTACAGTATGGATTCCAGCGGTTCCGGCCGGTGGAAGAGATACCCCTGGGCCAGCTCACAGCCCACATCGAGCAGAAACTGCTTCTGCTCGTCGGTCTCCATGCCCTCCACCAGGGTGTGGATGCCCAGCTCCCGGGACACGTCGATCATGGCCTTGATGATCCTGCGGTTGGCGCCGTTGTGGTCGTTCAGGTTTCGGATGAGCTCCATGTCGAACTTGATCAGGTTGAAGTCGTAGCGGCTGAACATGTTCAGGGAGGAGTAGCCGCTGCCGAAGTCGTCCAGCCACAGCTTGTAGCCGTCCCGGCGTATCCTGCGCAGCTGCTCGTGGAAGCGCTCCGTGCCGGTGGCCATGTCCTGCTCGGTGATCTCGACGATGAAGTAGTCCTTGCCGATGTATTTGGCGATGTCGTACTGGGCGTACAGGCGGTTGAGCTCCGTGGGGATATCCACATAGTCGAAGTCCTGCCCGGAGAAGTTGATCGACACGGGCAGCAGCAAAAGCCCCGCCGCCACCCGGACGGGGATGTCCCGGCACACCTGCTCCAGCATGTACAGGTCCAGCTTGTAGAGCAGGTGGTACTTCTCCAGCACGGGGATGAACTCGCCGGGGGAGATGATGCCCCTCACGGGGTCCACCCAGCGTGCCAGGGCCTCCTGCACGGTGGTCTTGCCGGTCTCCAGCCGCATGATGCCCTGGTAGTAGATCTTGATCCAGCCCTGCCTGAGCGCCTTGTCGAAGTTCTCCACGATGTAGCGCTGGTTCCAGTAGAGGTTGTCGTCCTCGTGGGAATAGAAGTGGTCCGTCTCGTTCAGGTCGGTGCCGATCTGCTTGAGGGCGTTTTTCGCGTGGTCGTAGGCCGCAGTGGTGGTCATGTCCGCCTCGTAGACGCAGATGCCGACCTGTATGCCGGTGGTGTTGCCCAGGGCCTCCTTCCGGATCTGCGCGTTGACGGACCTGAGCCGCTCCGTGACGGCCTCCCGGCTGTCGAGGGCGTCAATGACGATGAAGTGCACGTCGGTGCCCCGCATGATCAGGGATTCCGGGAAGGCCTGCCGGAGCTTGCCGACGATGAGCCGTAGCAGCGCGTCCCCCTGGTCGAAGCCGTACTGGTTGTTGTAGTAGCGCATGGAGTTCACGTCGGTGTACAGCAATACGGGCGTCCTGCCCTCCGCGCGCAGGGCGCGCGCCCGGTCCTCCGCGAATTCCCGAAAGTAGTTCAGGTTCGGCACGCCGGTCAGCGGGTCGGTGTAGAAGTGATCCTTCTGAAAGCGGCGGTAGTCCGCCGAGAGCCGCTCGGACTCGTCCTGGAACTGCGTGAGGTCCAGATAGACCATGGACACCAGCTCCGTGCCGTCCGACATGCGCTCCCGGTGGCCGACGGAATGCACGAAGCGGTAGTCGTCGTCGTCGCCGAAGCGGGTCCGGTAGATGATGTCGTAGCCGCCCTTCTTTTCGATAAAGCCGGAGACCGCCTTCGAGACCCTGCCGACGTCGTCGGGATGGATGAAGTTCCAGGCGCTGCCCTTCTGCCGGCTCAGCAGGCGGCGGCGGTCGAGGCACAGCAGGTCGCAGAGGCCGTCCGAAACCAGGAGGGGGATGAGCGCCCCGCCGTCCTCCTGAAAAAAGGCCACGGGGAGCCTCAAAGACTCGTATGCGCTTCTGATATCATCCGGGAATCGATACATGGCGGCAGCCTCCTGTGTATTTTCGTGAGGATCGACGGCCGGTACGGTCATCTTCTCTTCTTCCCCGTCTCGCGGTAGTAGCGGTCCTTGTCCTCGTACATGCGTTTGTCGGCGATGGCCTGCATCCCGGCGAAGCCGGAATCGTAGCAGTCGCTGTAAGCGTACCCGACGGAGGCGCTGACCCCGCGCTCGGCCATCGTCCCTCTGAGATGGCGGATGCCCTCGAGGCACTCCGCCTCGGTATAGTCCTGCAATATGACGATGAACTCGTCCCCGCCGGTCCGAAAGACCCGCTTTGCCCCGAACACCGAGGACATGCAGGCGGCCACATCGACGATCAGCCGGTCGCCGGCCTCGTGGCCCAGGGTGTCGTTGGTCTCCTTCAGGCCGTTGATGTCCACGGCGATCACGGCCAGGGGCTTGTTCCGGTACTGGTTGGCCAGCACGTTCTGCAGCCCGCTGCGGTTCATGACGCCGGTGAGAGGGTCGTTCATGGACAGCCGCTCCAGCCGGATGGCCTCGTCCTTGTCGTAGTGGATGCAGCTCTGCCTGGTGTTGAAGCCGTTGTAGATGGCCACCATCATCTCGTGGCAGTTGTCGTAGCCGCAGGCCGAGCAGTTGATCTCCCGGGACTCGGGCGTGCGCTTGTGCATCTCGTTGAATATGCGGTCCGCCTCTTCCTCCGTGGGGATGCGCAGGTCGCAATCGCCGCTGCGGTTGACGAAGCGGCGCAGGTAGTGGGAGAGGGACAGACTGCCGAACTGCCGGTTCAGCAGCGCCAGCCGTTTTTCCGGGGTGTGCCGGGGGTTCCAGGGGGAATCCGGGTCGTCGCGCTTGCTCTCGGTGCGGATCCTCTGGATGGCGCAGAGCATGCGGTCCTCCTCGTACAGCCCGGCCTCGCCGGCGGTGCCCTCGATGCAGCCCTCCTGGCAGTTCAGCGCGTCGATCATCAGAAAGGGGGTCCTGGACTGGGCTAACTTCCCGGCGTTTTTGTTCAGCCAGCCGTAGAGATAGGTCTTGCCCGAGACCACCCGGATCAGCGTGTCGTCCCCCAAAAACCAGCGGACGTTCTCCGCCAGCCCTCCCGGCGCGGGGTAGAAGGACCCCAGGCCGTACTCGATCTCGTCGGTGGCGTCGGGCCCGTACACGCCGTGACGGCGCACGTACTCCATCAGCTTGAGGAAGGTGACGTTGTAGTGCACGGGGCTGTCGCCATAGGCGTCCGTCTCCAGCTTCTTGCCGATGCAGGGGCCGATGAAGGCGAGCCGGTCCGCAATCCCCAGCTCCTCGCGGCAGTAGATCGCGGCGCAGACCATGGGGCTCTGAACCGGAATCAGCCGCGGTATGAGCTCCGGCAGGCAGTGCTCCACGTAGGACACGGCCACCGGGCAGGGTGTGGAGATGCCGCCGTAGAACTGCTTCTCCCGGATGTATTTCAGATAGGCCCAGGTGCAGATGTCCGCGCCGAAGGCCACGGAGACGATGCGCCGCACGCCCAGCGCCTTCAGCCCGCCCAGTATGGCGCCGTATTCCTCCGGATAGGCGGCGCGAAAGGCCGGGGCGAGCAGCAGGGTGATGGGCTCGCCCCGCTTGAGGTCGGCGAAGAAGGCGTCCGTGTCGTCGCGGTAGTCGCGGGCGCCGTGGTCGCACAGCGCAAAGCACGCGCCGCAGGAGATGCAGCGGTCCGCGTTGATCTGCACCACGGAGGAGGCGCCGTCGGTCTGGACGTAGCTCGCCCCGGGGGAGGTGCAGACCCTGACGCACTTGTTGCAGCTGATGCAGTTTTCGTTGGTGAAGATCAGGCCGTCCTTCATGCGTCCGCCTCCGTATCGTCGCTTGTCATTCGAATATCCCGCCGGGGCTCACAGCCCCATCTTTGCCATGATGCCGTCGGCGTCCACGCCGGGGTGCGTCACGTAGAGCCGGGCGATCTGCTCCACCAGCCCCACGTCCCAGTCCCGGCGCGCGGCGATCTCCACGGCGGGCCGGCCCTTCTGGGTCTCCTTGATGACGGTCTCGATCTGGGCCTTGAGGTTGACCGTGTGGTTTTTGATGCGGTTCTTGTCCTCGATGTCGACGCGCATCACCTTGATTTTGCCGTCCTTCACATCGACGAGGGCCATCGTGATGGGCTGGTTGAACCGCCGCGGGCCGCAGGAGCCGGGGTTGAGGAGCACGGTGCGGCCCTGCCGCGCCTCATCGTAGCGGTGGCTGTGGCCGTAGATCACCAGATCGTAGGGGGACAGGTCGTCGGGCAGATCCCGCTTTTTGTGCGTCATGAATATGCGGATGCCGCCGAGAGTGAAGTCCAGAGACAGGGGGATGCCGTCGGCCCAGTCCCTGTCGTTGTTGCCCCGCACGACGTACACCGGGGCGACGCCGCCGAGGGTGATCAGTATGCCCTGGTTGTTCACGTCGCCGCCGTGGAGTATGGCGTCGGAGCCGGCGAGGCGGTTCAAGACCTCCTGGCGAAGGAGGCCGTGGGTGTCCGACAGGACGCCGAGGCGCATTGCACCCGGGTTGCTGTTGCCCGCCATCGGTCCACCTCCCAATCATTTTATCCCATTTAACATTATACCAAAAAAACAGGGTCGGTTCAACTGTATTTTGAGCGGTAGACATTCAATGTTAATTCTGGTATACTGGTAGCACACAGAGATGTGATGAGAATACTAGAGTGTGTTTCTAAATGCCGGGAGATGCAGTTTCGAGCGGATTTGGCTGCATTTCAAGGCGATTTTCCGCAGGCTTAGTGGGGCTAAGTCAAGG